>NZ_JAQPCH010000009.1:0-152595 GCF_028464205.1 Maribacter sp. PR66 | reverse complement strand
AAAGTGCCGGTCGCCCGACCCATTCATCGCCCAGTGCCTCACTAAGCGGGTGCAAATATACAACTGTTTTTTTACCTGACAACTTTTTTTTTGAAAAGAAAGAATATTTTTTTCAAACCATCAGTAAAAACAAAAAAGCAATGAACGTTTGCACTTTTAAGCCGTCAATCTTACATTAACAATCCTGCTTGATTAACGGGCTGCAAATGTAAGCCTGTTTTTTAAATAACAAAGAAAAATTTGCAGCTTTTTTAAACTTTTTCAACCTTAAACCATCAACCATCTTAAAATGAGATAATTGTGCAGTTTAAAAAAAAGGAAACTCAAATTAATTAAAAAATCAATTCGAAGCAATAAAAAACAAGAATGTTTACAGCCGGCATATACTATAAGGAAGTGCAACCTCTGCTCTTAACTTACTTTTAGTGAAATTGCAAAGAAGATAAGTAGCATTGAAACATTATATAAAGTACTATTGTGGGCATAACCACAACATATTATCTTTGCTGCCCGTATAAAACCAGATTATGATAGAGATTACCTTGCCAGATGGCTCCATTAAGGAATTTGAAAAGGGTGCCACCCCAATGGAAGTGGCAAAAAGCATCAGTGAAGGACTCGCAAGGAACGTAATTTCCGCAAAATTCAATGATACCACCGTTGAATGTTCTACTCCCTTAACCAAAAACGGATCTCTCACTTTATATACTTGGAACGATAAAGAAGGTAAAAAGGCTTTCTGGCACTCTACTTCGCATATCGTGGCCCAAGCTCTGGAGGAATTATATCCTGGAGTCAAACTAACGATTGGACCAGCAATAGAAAATGGGTTTTATTACGATGTTGATTTGCCCGAAGGCAATATATCCGAAAAAGACTTTCCAACAATAGAACAAAAGGCCCTTGAAATAGCTAGAGGAAAGCACGATTTTGAAATGAGAGACGTGTCAAAATCCGATGCTTTAAAATTCTATAAAGAACAAGGGAACGAATATAAGGTGGAATTGATTGAAAACTTGGAAGATGGCTCCATTACCTTTTGCGACCATGATACCTTCACCGACTTATGCCGTGGTGGGCATATCCCCAATACCGGTATAGTCAAAGCTATAAAAATATTAAGTGTAGCGGGTGCTTATTGGAGAGGTGACGAAAACAAGCCCCAGTTGACCAGGGTCTATGGTATTTCCTTTCCAAAACAGAAAGACCTTACTGAATATTTGGAACTATTGGAAGAAGCCAAAAAGAGAGACCATAGAAAATTGGGGAAAGAGTTGGAGCTTTTTACTTTTTCCCAGAAAGTTGGCCAAGGACTTCCTTTATGGTTACCTAAAGGTGCAGCACTTCGGGAGAGACTCGAACAATTCCTAAAAAAGGCCCAAAAGAAAGCGGGTTATGAAATGGTCGTTACCCCGCATATTGGTCAAAAGGAACTTTATGTTACTTCTGGGCATTATGCTAAATATGGCGAAGATAGTTTTCAACCCATACGCACTCCCAAGGAGGACGAAGAGTTTCTATTGAAACCCATGAACTGTCCCCACCATTGCGAAATTTATAATACACGTCCTTTTAGCTACAAAGAATTACCCAAAAGATATGCGGAATTTGGAACCGTATATAGATATGAGCAAAGTGGTGAATTGCACGGACTTACAAGAGTTCGAGGTTTTACCCAAGATGATGCTCATATTTTTTGTACACCAGACCAGCTAGACCAAGAGTTCAAGGAGGTAATCGATTTATCACTATATGTGTTAGGTTCCTTAGGTTTTGAGGATTTCACTGCTCAAGTATCCGTTAGGGATTTGGAAAATCCCGAAAAATATATAGGCTCCGCAGAGAATTGGGAAAAAGCCGAACAAGCCATTATAAACGCCGCCAAGGAAAAGGGACTCGACTATGTTATTGAAAGTGGAGAAGCTGCCTTTTATGGTCCAAAATTAGATTTTATGGTGAAGGACGCCCTTGGCAGGCATTGGCAATTGGGCACGATACAGGTAGATTATAATTTACCGGAACGATTTGAGCTAACCTATAAGGGAAGTGACAACGAAATGCATAGACCGGTAATGATTCACCGTGCTCCATTTGGTAGTATGGAGCGATTCATCGCCTTATTGCTGGAACATACAGGAGGTAATTTTCCGTTGTGGTTAATCCCCGATCAAGCTATTGTATTGCCTGTAAGCGAGAAACACGAAAAATATGCTGAAAAAGTTTTAAAATCGCTAGAAATTAACGAAATTCGCGCCCTTATTGACAACAGAAACGAAACTGTTGGCAAAAAGATACGTGAGGCAGAAATGAAAAAGATTCCATTTATGCTTATCGTTGGCGAAAACGATGAAAGCTCCACTACGGTTTCCGTTAGAAGGCACGGAGGCGAGGATTTAGGAGCTATTTCTATCGAAAATTTTTGTGACTTGGTATCTACAGAAATAAATAGTACCTTAAAGTCGTTTAAAGAGTAATGTTTAATTAAAAAAGAATAAGTCATAGCAATACGTAAAAGATTCAGGCCTCAACCAAGAAGGGAAAATAAAAACCCTCATAATATTAATGAAAAAATTCTTGCTCCAGAAGTAAGATTAGTTGGTGATAATGTAGAAGTTGGTGTATATCCGATAAGAAAAGCTTTGGACATTTCTAAAGAACTCGAATTGGATTTAGTTGAAATTTCACCCAAGGCGGATTCACCTGTTTGTAAGATAATCGATTATAAAAAATTCCTTTACGAACAGAAAAAAAGAGAGAAGGCCATGAAGGCCAAAGCCTCAAAAGTTGTTGTAAAGGAAATAAGGTTTGGTCCAAATACGGATGACCATGACTACGAGTTTAAAAAGAAACATGCGGAAAAATTCCTGAAAGATGGAGCAAAATTGAAAGCCTATGTTTTTTTTAAAGGCCGTTCCATAGTTTATAAGGACCAAGGTGAAATTCTACTCTTAAAATTAGCTTCCGAGTTGGAAGAGTTTGGAAAAGTGGAACAGATGCCAAAATTGGAAGGTAAGCGAATGACAATGTTCATCGCTCCAAAAACAAAGAAATAAGGAGTATCGTTCTTTTAGAAAAAACGATGCATTATAATAAGAAACGCTATTAGTTATAAAACTGGTAGCGTTTGACATGAAAGTGACCCTTCTGCTCCGCTCAGGGTTTTACAAATGGAGCGTAGTAAGTGAGATTAATTAAATAAATAGGAGAAAATGCCTAAACAAAAAACAAAATCCAGTGCCAAAAAGCGTTTCAAGCTTACGGGTACCGGTAAAATTAAAAGAAAGCATGCGTTTAAGAGCCATATTCTTACGAAGAAATCTAAAAAACGTAAGCTCGCGTTGACACATGACACATTGGTACACCCAAATGATGTCAACAGTATTAAAGAACAATTACGACTAAAGTAAAAGTTCAAAGGTAGAATTATTAACCATGGAGTTAGGCCAATCAAAAAGAGTTAAAAGTTAAAGTTAAAAGTTAAGAGCCTCTAGAAAAACCTTGACATACTACGGATAACTATTTAATCGCCTACTACAAAAAAACAAGAAGAAATGCCAAGATCAGTAAATGCAGTCGCTTCCAGAGCCAGAAGAAAAAAGGTTATGAAGCAAGCCAAAGGTTACTTTGGAAGACGTAAAAATGTTTGGACAGTAGCCAAAAATGCGGTTGAAAAAGCAATGTTATATGCTTACAGAGACCGTAAAAACAAAAAAAGAACATTCCGTTCTTTGTGGATTACCCGTATCAATGCCGGTGCCAGACAGCATGGAATGTCCTATTCTCAATTCATGGGAAAAATCAAAGCCAATGGCATAGAGCTCAATAGAAAAGTTCTAGCCGATTTGGCAATGAATAACCCAGATGCCTTTAAAGCAATTGTAGAGCAGGTAAAATAAGTCAAAACAAATCTCACTTAAGAAAATCCGACCTCCAAAAGGGTCGGATTTTTTCATTTTAGATATCAAGGTTTAATCTTGGCAATGGCAGCCTTAAATTCTTCCCAATCTATAAGATCATCCCCATTTTTATCGTATCCTTCTATTAGTTTGGTTGATACGATACCCCTTAAAAAACCACTTATCTCTGCATCCTTTAATAATTGGACAATCTCTCCTTTGGTAAGTTTTCCATCACTATCAGTATCAAAAAATTCAAAAGCCTTCTGAGGTGTCTCGAAATGGTTGGTTATTAAAATCTGGATTTTATTTAAAATTGATTCTTCGGTGGTCATACTATTTTATTTTTTAAGAATTTGTATTTATATCCCAAAAATGGTGACGACCAACTTTCTACCCAAAGCACGGTTCCTATGCTCACAAAGGTATATCCCCTGCCAAATTCCCAGATTTAAACGCCCGTTTGAAATGGGAACTTGTACAGATGCCCCCATCAAGGAAGCTTTAATATGGGCCGGCATATCATCGGGACCTTCATAGGTATGTATGTAATATGGTGCATTTTCGGGCACTATTTTATTCAAATGACTTTCAAAATCGGTCCTTACAGTTGGGTCGGCGTTCTCGTTAATCGTCAAGCTTGCGGAGGTATGTTTTATAAAAATATGGCACAATCCTTTCTCAATATTTTGTATTTCGGGACAATTATCCAATACCAAATCCGTAATTAAATGAAACCCTCTAGGATAGGAGGGTAATTTGAACTCCTTCTGAAACCAATGCATGCTAAATTCTTATTAAATAAAGGTAAAACTTTACACTTTGTCCATTAAATAGATATCATTGAAATATCTTTGTTCCTTACTAAAAATTATGGATTTATCTAAGATACGGATGGTGGTTACCGATATGGACGGAACCCTATTGAATTCCAATCACCAGGTAAGCAATCGATTTTTCAAACTATTTGAAGGATTAAGATCCAAAGGGATTCTTTTTGTTGCCGCCAGTGGCCGACAATACAACAGCATCGTGGAGAAGCTTTATCCCATTAAGGACGATATCATTATCATTGCCGAGAATGGCGGTTTTGCCAAACAAAAGGAAAGAGAAATAATTTCTACTCCTTTGAATAGCGATTATATCTTGGAAGTCCTTAAAACGCTTAAAGAAGTTCCCAATACGCATCCCGTACTTTGTGGAAAGCATATGGCCTACATTTCCGGGGAATCCGATGCCTTTGTACAAAAACTAAAGGAATATTATACCGAGTTCGATATCTTGGAAGAGCTGACAATTGTTGACTCGGAAATCATAAAAATCGCTATCTATCATTTTGAGAGTTCAGAACAACATATTTATCCACATGTAAAGCATTTTGAGGATATACTGAAAGTGAAAATATCCGGGGAAAATTGGGTGGATATATCGAGTCCAAAAGCCCACAAGGGTTTCGCCCTTGAAAATGTGATGGAACGTTACAGCATAAAACCGGACGAAATTATGGTGTTTGGCGACTACAACAATGATTTGGAAATGTTGGCGCTTTCTGAATTTAGTTTTGCTATGGAAAATGCCCATCCCAATGTAAAAAAGGCCGCTAAATATAGCACTCGCAGTAATGATGAAATGGGGGTGGAAATTGTTTTGGAACAGTTACTCACAGAAAGGTGCAGGGAAATGCATTAGGAGCTGCACGGAAAAGTGAAAGGGTGAATTAGTGTGTTAGCGAAATAGTGGTTTAGTGCTTGCTTGATAATCACTTTTCGTTGCTCGCTAATCGTTGTTCGAAACCGACGAGCAGCCCAGTACTATATATTTCGCCTGCTCAGCATGAATTACTGGTTCTTACTGTGTTTCATTTTGCACTTAAACTTGTATTTGTATTTGAGCTTGTATTTGAACTTATCAGGTTTTCTGCTTTTTCTTTCGTGCAGCGGGGAAGAGGACATTGTTCAAAATCAATCGATAACCCGGTGAGGTTGGATGTAGCTCCAGTTCCGTTTTTGGGTCCCCTACCCTATGCTGGTAATCCTCCGGGTCATGACCCCCGTAAAACGTAAAAAAACCTTTTCCTTTAATGCCATGGATGTAGCGGGCCTCCCCGTTCAACTTGTTCTCCCCAAGTACCAGGACCGTTGGTTTGATTTCAGACCGATTAAAGGCGGTGGTCTGGCCCATGAAACCCTTTACCAAGGAAGTATGGTTCTGACATAGCATAGTAGGTACGGCATCCCATTTGGCGGAAAAATCCATCAAGGAAAAGTAGTCCTGCTCCTTGGGAACATTCCCCCTTTTTGAGGTCATATCAATGGACGAAAACTCATATTTAACCGGACTTCTTTCCAAGGTAAAGTCCGTAAAGGCGAAAGTCTTATCAAAATCCAAACTCGCCTGATAATTAGGATCCGATGGATCGCCATCGAACATAGGCTCACAAATATCCACACCATCGGCTGCAAGGGCGATGTCAAAACTATCAGTTGCGGAGCACATGGCGAACATAAAACCTCCACCAATTACGTAATTCCTAATTTTAAGGGCAACTGCCAACTTTTCATCGGAAACCTTATCAAATCCCAATTTACGGGCCAACTTCTCCGCCTCCTTCTTACCTTCAATATACCACGGGGTAGCCCTGTAGGCACCATAGAATTTACCATATTGCCCTGTGAAATCCTCATGATGCAAATGCAGCCAATCGTATAAGGCGAGCTTATCGTCCAAAACCTCTTCATCATATACGGTTACGTAGGGTATTTCCGCATAGGTAAGGGCCATGGTAACCGCATCGTCCCAAGGCTGGTTCTCTTTGGGAGAATACACCGCAATTTTGGGAGCTTTTTCCAATATTACGGCATCCTGATTTTTGGAAGGACTGCTTATTTCATCCAGAATGGAATTTGCCTGATCATCCGAAAGTATTTCAAAAGAAACGCCCCTAATCTGGCACTCCTTGCGTATAAGCTCACCATCGGGCAACAAAAAGGAGCCGCCCCTATAATTGAGCAACCATTGCACTTTTTGCTGCTTGGAAAGTACCCAATACGTTATTCCATAGGCTTTTAAATGGTTCTTTTGGGTGTCCGCATCCATGGGTATCAAAATGGAAGAGGCATACCCAAGATGAGTGATTAAAAATAAAACCAGTAAAAGAAAAATTCTATGCATACCTCATAATTCAATTGGCCTTCTCTCAAAAATAAACGAAAAAAAACGCTCCTAAGTTTTCAGGAGCGTTAAAGATTTTAAAAATAAAGTGTTTGGACAGATACCTTTTAGTACCCTGAACTTTAAAATGGCACATCGTCATCATCATCTATACCCGTTCCTTGATTCATGGAACTACCAAAGGCATCGTCCGCACTTGGAAGGTTCTTTGTAGTGAAAGGGTTCTCCTCATTATCGTTCATTTTGGACTGGAACTCGAAGGGCGAATCGAAATCGTCCAAATTATCGAACTTACCTTGGCTACCAATAAATTTAAGCCTGATGTTGTCCAGCCCTCCGTTCCTGTGCTTGGCCACAATGAATTCTGCTTGGCCTTGGGTTGGGGTGCGTTCCTCATCGTCCCACTCCTCTATTTTATAATATTCAGGTCGGTATATAAAGGAAACGATATCCGCATCTTGCTCAATAGCACCTGATTCCCTCAAATCTGAAAGAATAGGTCGCTTACTACCTCCCCTGGTCTCAACGGCCCTGGAAAGCTGTGAAAGTGCAATCACGGGAACATTCAGTTCCTTTGCCAAGGCCTTTAGGTTCCTCGAAATCGTTGAAATTTCCTGCTCCCTGTTACCCCCTTTTTGACTACCTCCAGCGGTCATCAATTGCAAATAATCTATCATGATCATCTTAATGCCATGCTGAGAAGCCAAACGCCTTGCTTTTGCGCGCAGGTCAAAAATGGACAATGAAGGGGTGTCATCAATGAACAATGGCGCTTTTTCCAATGTTTTTACCTTTACGTTCAATTGCTCCCATTCATGCTTTTCCAATTTTCCGGTCCTTAACTTTTCAGAGGACAACCCCGTCTCAGAGGAAATCAACCTCGTAATCAACTGTACCGATGACATTTCCAAGGAGAAAAAAGCTACTGGCGTATTGGAATTGACCGCCATATTCCGGGCCATGGACAAAGTCAATGCCGTTTTACCCATACCAGGTCGTGCCGCTACTATGATCAAATCACTGGGCTGCCAACCGGAAGTCAATTTGTCCAACTTATCAAAACCTGAAGGAATTCCGCTCAAACCTTCCCTATTGGCAATTTCCTCGATTTTCTTCTTGGCCTGGATTACCAAATTCTGGGCGGTTTCTGCCGATCGCTTTAAATTCCCTTGGGTAACGTCGTACAATTTCGCTTCGGCATTATCAAGAAGGTCAAAAACGTCCGTACTTTCATCGTAGGCATCCTCAATAATTTCGTTGGAAATTTTAATGAGGCTACGCTGAATATATTTTTGAAGAATGATACGGGCATGGAATTCAATATGCGCCGATGATGCTACCTTTTGGGTCAATTTGATCAGGTAAAAATCACCTCCAACGGCCTCCAATTTACCGGCCTTCTTCAATTGTGCCGAAACGGTTAATAAATCCACAGGTTGGGATTCCTCGAACAAAACGAAGATGGCCTCGTAAATAAATCTGTGGGCATCCTTATAGAACACATCTGGGTGAAGGATGTCAATAACTTCATCGACCCCTTTTTTGTCAATCATCATTGCACCAAGCACAACTTCCTCTAAATCAACTGCTTGTGGTGGTATTTTTCCTCTTTCGAGGCTAATAATCGTAGATTTGTCAATCTTACGACCAACAAAAGGTTGTGTGTTCTCCATAGTGCGAAAATATACAATTAACCTTTAGTTAACTTTAATTGAGGCAAAACCAATGTTCACAGTTAACTAACATTTGCCTGTTAATAAAATACAATTTTATGTTGATAACATAAAAAAACCGAAGATGAAATTCTTCGGTTTAATGCTACGCTGTTAAAATGGTCGTTTATCCATTAAAAACACCCATGTTCGCATATTTTTCCATCCGTTGTTTCACCAATTCCTTTGGTGATAACTTTTGTAGTTCCTCATAATGGGAGGCAATTTTATTCTTCAGGATTTCAAAAGTCTTTTCCCTGTTGGTATGCGCGCCCCCAGCGGGTTCCTTTACAATTTCATCTATCAATTTCAATTTCTTCATATCGCTAGCGGTCAACTTCAAGGCCTCAGCTGCCCTTTCCTTGTATTCCCAACTTCTCCAAAGAATGGAAGAACACGATTCTGGGGATATTACAGAGTACCAGGTGTTCTCCAACATCAAAACCTTGTCTCCTACTCCGATTCCCAAGGCTCCGCCCGAAGCTCCTTCTCCTATGATTGCAACGATGATGGGAACCTGCAACCGGGTCATTTCCAAAATATTCCTAGCTATCGCCTCTCCTTGCCCCCGTTCCTCGGCCTCAATACCGGGATACGCTCCTGGAGTATCTATCAAGGTAACTACGGGTATGCCGAATTTTTCTGCAGACTTCATCAATCGCAAGGCTTTTCTGTACCCTTCCGGATTGGCCATACCAAAGTTTCTGTATTGTCTTGTCTTGGTATTATAGCCTTTTTGTTGCCCGATGAACATGTAGCTCTGATCACCAATTTTACCTAATCCGCCTATCATGGCCTTATCGTCCTTTACATTACGATCTCCGTGCAGTTCAAGGAAGGTGTCGCCGCAAATGGCCCGTATATAGTCTAAAGTATAAGGTCTATTTGGATGTCTCGATAATTGAACGCGTTGCCAGGGAGTGAGGTTTTTGTAGATTTCCTTTCTGGTTTCGTCTAATTTCTTCTCAATCTGTTTACAGGTTTCGGATACATCCACATCGCTTTCCTCACCAATGATCATACACTTGTCCAATTGCTCTTCCAGCTCCTTGATTGGAAGTTCAAAATCCAAATACTCCATAGTTTTCAATAAGATTTCGTTAGTTGCGTAGGCAAAGATAAAACTTTAAAAGGTAATCTGGCCACTGTCACTTACGCAATGGTTGCGATTTATTGGCCTGCCGACGTACCCCTTCTTCCAACTTTTGTTTTAAGTACGCTCTTCCTCGATTTTTCCGAGGCGAGTTTCTTAATGCTTGCCTTATTTTTTAAAATCCCGTTTAGGATGACCGTGCTTAAAATAAGCAACGCCCCTAGATAAAAAAAGGGATTCATTTTTTCTTCCGAACCAAAAATGAACCATGCCAATAAGATTCCATAAACAGGTTCCAAGTTGGTAGTCAACATTACGGTGTACGGTGTCAAAACCCGCATAATCTTAATGGAGGCAATAAAAGCGTAGGCCGTACATATCAATGCCAAAACGAAAAGATACACCCAATCCATTGGACTTAAATAAAAGAAATCCGAGGAATAACTTCCTTTAACACCCAAAATAATGGAAAGGAACAAAACCCCTATACCCAGTTCATAGAAGGAAATGACCGAGGGCCTATGCTTTTTTACCAACGTTCCGTTGACCAAAGAAAATACGGCCGCCAAAAAGGCGGAACTTAATGCGACCAACATCCCGTAGGTATAGGAGGACTCCACCCTAAAAATCAATACAAGCCCGATAATGACCAAAATCCCAAAAAACACTTCATATCCTATCACTTTTCGATTAAAAATGAAAGGTTCCATCAATGCGGTAAAAAAGGCCCCCGTGGACATCATGGCCAATGCCACGGATACAGTTGAAATTTTTATGGCATAAAAAAAGGTGAACCAATGGGAGGCCACCACGACACCCCCAAAAATCAGCCAACCTAGGGATTTTTTGTCCACTTTCAAATCAAGGCGAACCAACCTTATATATATCAGTATAAATACGGATGCCAAAAGCATTCGGTACCAAACCAAGGGTAGGGAATCAATGGAAATCAATTTCCCCAAAATTGCGGTAAATCCCCATATAAAAACAATGAAGTGCAAATGGAGCAGGTTGCGTATCCTATCTCTTGGCATTTTGCAGCAGATAAAGGGCCAAAAGCCCAAAGAGTACGTTGGGAATAATAACCGCCAATAAGGGCGAGAAGCCGGACTGCTCCGCAAGGGTTCCAAACACCTTGTCAAAGAAGATGAACACAAAGGCGACCAATATTCCAAAGGCCAAGTTTACCCCCATGCCTCCCCTTCTTTTTACAGAAGAAACGGCTACCGCAATGATGGTGAGAATAAACGCCGTCAACGGCAAGGCCCATCGTTTGTATTTGACCAAAATATAGGTGTTGATATTGGAAGCTCCCTTTCTTTTCTGGTCGGCAATAAATTGGTCCAGTTCAAAGAGGTTTTTGGTTTCGGCTACGTAGGAAACCGGAGTTAAATCATCGATTTTAAACGTAAATAGGGTATCCAAGCGACGTTTGCTCTCCAAGATGGCGGAATCCCCCACCATTTTCCGTTTCACATAGGAAGTCAGCCGATAATTGCTATCCTTTTCCACCCAACGTATATTCACTGCCGATATCTTAAAATCCAGCTTATTGTCCTCGTTGAACCTTTCATAGGTAAAATTATGCCCCAGCTGCCTGGCCGGATCAAAACTACTTACGTAAATGAAGTCCGTTTCGTTGAGTTGGTTAAATATATTGTTGGTAATCCTATCCTGCTTGCCGCGTTTCAAGTATTTGAACTTGAATTCATTGAACCCGATACTGGCCTGCGGAACGATGAACATGGTCATAAAGAACATGATTATGGCTATGATAGTGGCCCCAATCAAATAAGGTCGTAAGAACCTGCCATAGGATACCCCGGAGCTAAGAATGGCAACGATTTCCGTATTATTGGCCAGTTTGGAGGTAAAAAAAATGACAGATAAAAATAGGAAAATAGGAAATAGTAGACTGCCTATGTAAATGGTGAAATTTAGATAATACAACAGGATTTCATTCAACGGCGCCTCATTGTCTATCATCTTCCCGATCTGTTCCGCCAAATTAACCATGATGCCAATGGGTATGAATAGAAGCAGCATCATGGCGAAGGTTGCCAAGTATCGTTTTAATATGTATTTATCTATGATCGAAAGCACTATAGTCTCTTGTCCATTTGTTTCACCATATTATTTTTCCAGCTATAAAAATCGCCCTCCAAAATATACTTTCTAGCCTCGCGTACCAACCAGAGGTAAAATCCTAAATTGTGGATCGTGGCGATCTGTTTTCCCAAATATTCGTTGGCCACGAACAAATGCCGCAAATAGGCCTTGGAATATTCCCTATCCACAAAAGTAGTTCCCATTTCGTCTATGGGGGAAAAATCGTCCTCCCACTTTTTGTTTTTTATGTTGATGGTACCATGGGCCGTAAACAGCATGCCATTTCTGGCATTTCTAGTGGGCATCACACAATCGAACATATCAATGCCCAAAGCAATATTTTCCAAAATATTGATGGGCGTTCCCACTCCCATAAGATATCTGGGCTTGTCCTCTGGAAGGATTTCACAGACCACTTCGGTCATGCCATACATTTCCTCGGCAGGCTCACCAACGGAAAGTCCGCCGATGGCATTGCCCTCCGCACCTGCGTTGGCTATATATTCCGCGGATTGTCTACGCAAGTCCTTATAGGTAGAACCCTGTACGATGGGGAAAAAGCTCTGGGAATAATCGTAGACAAAGGGGGTCTTTTCCAAATGGGCGATACATCGGTCCAACCACCTGTGGGTCATGTGCATGGACCGTTTTGCATAATTGTAATCACAGGGATAGGGTGTGCACTCGTCAAAAGCCATTATGATATCGGCCCCAATGACCCGTTGGATTTCCATTACGTTTTCCGGAGTGAACATGTGCATTGAACCATCTATGTGGGATTTGAACTTTACCCCTTCTTCCTTTATTTTTCGGTTTCCCGATAATGAATACACCTGATAGCCCCCGCTATCGGTCAATATATTTCGGTCCCATCCCATAAATTTGTGAAGTCCGCCCGCTTTCTGGAGAATATCGATCTTCGGTCTTAGGAACAAGTGATAGGTATTCCCAAGAATTATATCCGGATTTATCTCCTCCCTCAACTCCTTCTGATGTACTCCCTTAACGGACGCTACCGTACCCACAGGCATGAAGATGGGGGTTTCGATTGTACCATGATCGGTAACCAAGGTACCTGCCCGTGCCTTACTTTGGACATCCGTTTTGTGTAGTGTAAATTTCAATATGCTCAAATAAAGATGCAAAGATAATGAACTCCTTGGCTCCAAAACTTAAGAAAAACCAAAGAAGGTTTTAGTTATCAAGTTAATCTTACTTCTCGATGCGACCACGGAAAAACCAAACCTCTCCTAACTTCGCCAAACAATAAAAGAACTTTACCCTCCGTTCTGATGGTATAACGAGAAAGGAAACGATCGGTATTGTTCTTGATACGAATGTTTCAATAAAATAAAACTATTATGAAAAAAACACTTTTTCTTACTGTGATGCTTTTGACCGGTCTGACCGCGATGGCACAAAGCGGTTCTGGATTTGGAATTAAGGGAGGTTTAAACTACGCAGGAAATGGAAACTATTTTGATTCTACAGCGGATGCTTTTGAAAATCCGGATAAAAACCTGGGCTACCATTTGGGTATCTTCGGGAAATTGGGAGGAAAAATATATGTAAGACCAGAATTGGTTTATACTAGTATAAAGTCCGGATATGATGACGGAGATTTTAAAATGAAAAAATTGGATGCACCCGTCCTCTTAGGTGTTAATGTCATTGGTCCACTAAATTTATTTGCCGGACCAGCATTCCAATATATTTTGGACACCGACTTTGATGGCGTCACTTTAGGCGATGTGGAAAACGATTTTTCCGTAGGTCTAAATATAGGTGCGGGGGTCAACTTGGGTAAGTTGGGAATCGATTTGAGATATGAGCGTGGTTTTAGCGAAAACGAAGTGAATTTCATTAATACGAATGGTGGTATCTCCATAAATGATCGTATCGACACCAGACCGGACCAGCTTATTTTGAGCTTATCCCTAAAGATCTAGCGGGAATATTTCCCATAAAAAAGGCTTCCAGGGTACTGCAAGCCTTTTTTTATTCTTGCAAATAAGTTGCATCATTTAAGAATCCCTATCCAAGTGGTCCGGAGTACCATCCCCATCGCTATCCTTAAAGCCCACAAAATTCCCTTCATCATCTAATATAATTTCTTCTCTGGTAGGTATTCCATCTCCATCATCATCCGTATCATTGTGATTGGCCAATGGATCACCATCCGTATTATCGTTGTTAAGATTACCATCTCCATCTATATCCTCCAAAATAGAGGGGATACCGTCCCCGTCAAAATCGGTATCTTCTTCGAATGTAAAAATGTCCACTTTGAAAATCAATGGTGCGTAAGCTGGTATTGATGAACCAGAACCACGATTAAAATAGGCCAACCCCGATGGGATAAAAATAGCTCCGATACCATAATCCGAATATGATACCGTGCCATCTCCATTCACAATCAAATCTGTTCCGGATTTAAAATATTCTACACCGTTACCAAATCCTTGTACCACCCCAGATAGATTGAATGTAATTGGCTGATTACTGGAAGCATCAAACAAGGTACCATCCAAGAGAGATCCTTCGTACCTCAATACTACGTTATCACCAATAGTAGGGGTATTTTCTGAAGTTCCTTGTCTTGCAATAAGATAATAAAAAGTATGTTCAGCAACTTCTTCATCACTTACACCAAAACCTGCAGATGCCACAGTAATCTTTTCCATGCCGAACTCTATACCGGGAAGAGAGCCACTATTCAAAATAGAGGTTTTGTCTTCATTCTCCCCTGCAATTGTGTCAAATTGTATCTTAAAATCAAAGCCTTCAAGTGGATCTTGAAAATCCTCGTAGTTAAAAAAGTGGGTACTCAAGAATTCACGTAGCTCCGCATCGTCCTCGGCGGCAACTTCTATGATTGAACGTGGAGGCACTATCGTCCCCGGTGAATCATCGTCTTTTTTACAAGACCAAATAATTAAAAAAACAAGCAAAAATACCCCTATGTTATTCAATCTCATCAACAATAATTTAAGTGCGCAAGATACAATTTTCCCCTATTTTTGTGGAAAACCTTAACAAAGAATTTAGTTTGCCATGCGTATTGATAAATACCTTTGGAGTACCCGATATTTTAAAACCAGGAATATTGCTACCAATGCCTGTAAAAAAGGTCATGTTAAAATCAACGACCAAACGGTGAAACCGGGAAGGGAAGTTTTTCCAATGGATAAAATTGTCGTTCGCAAAAACCAAATCGATTACCAACTTACGGTTTTGGATATCCCGGAAAGCAGGGTGGGCGCTAAATTGGTGGATATCTACCGAAAGGACACCACCCCTAAAGAAGCCTTTGAACACCAAGATCTTTTACAGTATTCCAAGGACTATTATCGTAAAAAGGGAACGGGAAGACCTACTAAAAAAGACCGTAGGGAAATCGATGATTATTTGGACACCAATGAAGAAATTGATGAGTGAAAAATTTAAAATGAAAAGCGAAAAGTGACCTTGAACAAATAGTGCGGAATGCAAAGTTCAGAGTGAAGAGTGAAGAATTAAGAGTGAAAAGTGAATAGCTGTCAGCTTCTGGATTATAGCTTTTAGCTCAAAATTCAAATTCCAATATGATTTGCGTCTAGCGTTTTGCGAATAGCTCTTAGCGGAAAATGAAAAATGAAAAGTGAATAGCTGTCAACTTCTGGATTATAGCTTTTAGCTCAAAATTCAAATTCCAATATGAATTGCGTGTAGCGTTTTGCGAATAGCGCTTGGCGAAAAATGAAAAGTTAAGTGTGAAAAATGAAAAGTGTTTTTCTGCTAATTGCTAATTGCCGACAATCAAAAACGAACAACCAACAACGAACAACCAATAACAAACAACCAAATTAACCCCTATATTTATCTCTTAGAATTGAATGGCCATGCAGCAACAAATATTGACCCATCAACAGATCCAGCATAAAATAGAACGAATCGCCTATCAAATTTATGAGGCCAACGTTTCCGAAAAGGAAATTGTTGTGGCAGGAATACAGGGTGGCGGACTCCTTTTCGCCAAGAAAATCATGTCCGTGTTAAAGAAAATAACGGAAGCGGAAATTATCCTCTGCACAGTTCATATGGATAAAAAAGACCCTTTAACAAGCGGTGTATCCACCTCTTTAGCCGAGGAAGCATATGCAAACAAATCGGTTGTACTGGTGGACGATGTTTTAAATTCGGGGACTACCTTGATCTACGGAGTACACCATTTTCTAAAAACGCCGCTCAAACAATTGAAGACTGCTGTTTTGGTCAATAGAAACCATAAAAAATATCCGGTCAAGGCAGATTACAAAGGTATATCCCTTTCCACATCGCTACAGGAGCACGTAAACGTGCTCTTCGAACCTAAAAAAAATAGGGTTTATTTAGACTAGTAACTTCCGTATTTGGAGTACCACGTCTTCAACCGATTTATATTGGTTGCCGATTTTATGATGCGCTTGATTATAAAAAAAACTACGCTCGAACAGGTGTTTTGCAATGAATTCCTGAAATTCTTCAGGAGCAATATCGGCTATTAGGGGTCTCTCATCCCTTTCCTTCATAAGTCGGTCACATAAAACATTTAAATCGGTTTTAATGTAAATCGAGTTTGGTGTTGCCTCGTTTATCAACCCTATATTGTCACCAAAACACGGTGTTCCCCCTCCAACGGATAGTACAACATTCTCTTTGCGATTCAAAACCTCCTTCAGATATTCAGTTTCCTTTTTTCTGAAATAGACTTCCCCCTTGTTTTTAAAAATCTCATTGATCGACGACTTTTCCGCGGCTTCAATATAATCGTCCAGGTCTAAAAATTTAACATTCAACTGTTTGGATAAGGCTTTGCCAATGGTGGTCTTTCCACTCCCCATGTAACCGATCAATATGATTTTCACTAGTGCTATTTTTTGTAAAAATCCGTCAAATTAAGCCGATTTCAAAAAAAAATAAATTTATGCACATTTGGACTTGGTAAATAAATAATAGGCCTTATATTTGCACCCGCAAAAGGGAAATCTTTGCAGTTACATTTTGACCTGGTAGCTCAGTTGGTAGAGCATTTCACTTTTAATGAAAGGGTCCTGGGTTCGAATCCCAGCCAGGTCACTGAAACGGATAACATCCGAGACCAAAACCTTGCTAATCTAATGATTATCAAGGTTTTTTTGTTTTTTGCGCTTCATACAATGTGTTATTATATGGTTTTAAAAGTTCACAAATCGTCAACATAATCGTCAACACTGTTGTATATTGACATCTGGAAACAAAAAATACCAGCATTGTTGATTTGACTTTCGTCTCAATTATTGTTTAACGATTAAGACGAAAACTATGCGATCTTCTACAACATTTTCAGTACTCTTTTGGGTCTAAAGCCAAAGAGCAGACAAAAACAATTTATCGAACATTTATGTCCGAATTACCGTAAACGGAAAAAAGACCAATCTGAGCATCAACTAAAAAGTCGATATCTCAACTTGGGATTCAAAACGGCAGCGAGTAAAAGGTAACAGTACACAAGCCCGAACCATCAACTTACATCTAGATGAAGTGAAGTCGGAAATCCTTCAATGTTTTCGAGACATGAAATCAGAATCCAAAATCGCCACCCAACAACTTGTGAAGGCCAGATATTTAGGAGAGGACAAGAAAGACCACTCATTAAAGGACATATTCAATTACCATAATGAAAAAATGGGTGTAAAATTGGCCCCTAAGACTTTGTACCATTATAAAGCCAGTCAAAAATACATTTTGATTAGGTATCAAATGAGTATCAAAAAGATGATATATTTCTTCAAGATTTGGACTATAAATTTATTTTGGGACTAGAAAGCTTCTTGCGTTCCTATTGACCTGTTCATTACCAAGGTAATATTGGCAACAATGCTGTAATGAAACATATTCAGCGCCTTAGGAGAATTATTACGCTAGCATTTCATATGGAATGGATAGAACGGGACCCCTTCTTTAAATTTAAACCTAAATTGGAAAAAAGAGAACGGGAATATCTCACATTGGACGAACTCCAAAGCATCATCGAACTTACCACCTCCATGGAAAGGTAATCTACATTATAGGACTTGCTTATTCTTAATTGCTATGCGGATATATCCTATGGGGAAATTATGGACTTAACGAAAATTGTATTGTGCCTGGAGTTGATGGTGGTCAATGTAAAAAGGCAAATAGAAATAAAACAGGTAGCCCTTTAAATTCAAATTATTACCAATGCTGAACAAATCATTAAAATACGAAAATCATCCTCGAACAAAATTTAACTGTAAATTGTTGCCCAAGATAACGAACCAGAAAATGAACAGTTACCTAACGGATATTGCCGATCTCTGCGGCTTTAAAAAAAACTGACATTTCACATGGCAAGGCATACTTTCACTACAACGGTCACCTTATCCAACGGTGTTCCCATAGAAACGGTTTCAAAACTCCTTGGCCATACCAAAATGGCAACTACCCAAATATATGCTAGGGTAATGAATAAGAAAAATAGCGAAGATATGGTGGTACTTAAGCAAAAGCTGGATAAATAATTGGAAGCTTTCCAAAAATTTCAACAGCAAAGCATTCAGAGTGATTACTCTTATATTATTGTTCAAAAACAGACCTGTATATGAACTTCGTTCTTGTTAAAAAAGTTGCTATAATTTTTTAAAAATATTAATTATAATATTTACGAAGAGCTCTAATTAATAAGTTTCCGTAATGATTCTAATATTTTGTGAAAAGTGATGACAATACTGAAAGTCGTCCCACATATAGTTAAAATTACACAAGGAACCTTTATTTTTGAAGAACGGGTAACTTTTGGTCCTTTCGATTTACTCTTTGAGCTAAATTGAAAAAATTCGATGCCATTTGTCACTTTTAAACAGTTCGGTTTTAAAGGCAGCTAACATTTTCAAAGCCTTGAAACTAAGGGGACAATTTAGACCTCACTCTTATGTTCTAAATCAACTATTTTTAAACACTACCTCATCCATGTTGGCTTTGTATTGGACTTATGATCCCCACCAATAATGTCTCTGTAAAGTTCAGGTCTTCTTGCATTTTTGTACCTCCAACCTCCCGATTGCTGAATTTTTTCTTTTGTAATTTTTGAAATTGTAATTTCGTCTTTAAAGGACCTTATTTCTGATAATATTTCTCCATATGGGTCTATTATCATCGAATTTCCATTTTTTAGTTGTTCCCCATCATAGCCGATTGGATTTGTAAAGGCATAATAAACTCCATTGTCGTATGCCCTTGCAGGTAGCCATCGCATTAACCAACGTCTACCTTTTGGTCCATCAAATTCGATTCGTAATGAAACAGGGTCATTTTCACGATTCTGCCAATATTTATCCGCTACATAATCTCTATGTGGCATTGCAGACGGTGTACATCCTGTAACATGGGGTGCAAAAATCAATTCTGCTCCCAAAAGACTTGTTGCCCGAACATTTTCAATAACGTTGTTGTCATAGCAAATTAAAATTCCACATTTCCAACCGAGTAATTCGAATACACAATATTCGTCACCCGCAGAGAGGTATTGGCTTATAAAAGGGTGTATTTTCCGGTATTTGGCAACTAATCCGTCTCCGGTTACGCAGATATAAGAATTAAATAATTTTCCATCTGATTTTTCCACGAGACCTGCTAAAATTGGAATTTCCAATTCCTTGGAAATTCGGATTAATTTCTGAACACTTTTTCCGTGAGGCACTTCCTCTGCCAACTCAGTAATCTGTTCAAAATTTAAGTCCTTTGTGAATGTGTAGCCAGTAATCGACATTTCGTGAAAACTGATTAAGTCCGCTCCGTTAGATTTGGCTCTTTCCGAAAGCTCTCGAATTATCGACAGGTTATATACTTTGTCACCGTCTTTAGGTTGAAATTGAGCCACTGAAACGTTCATAGTTAAAAGTATTTTCTATTTTAAATTTATTCCTTTATATAAAATTTTACTACTGTAAGTTGTTTATGATTTCCAATCACTTCACTGTTTACCTTCATAAAAGCCTTATTTTATACACAAAATTTCATCTAAAATAGTTAAATAAAGAATTCTCCAAATTTAGCGAAGCAATGAATGCGTCCCTTTAATTCGAAGAATTTTATTATAAAATATACTTCTTTGGTAAGCTAACTTATTAAAAAAGGTAGCCTTCAACTATTTCATAAATCAAACATCCGGTACATAGTACTTCTTCGTAAAAAGGTAAAATTCGAGTTTGCGGAAATACTAGCACTTATCATTTCCTTTAGGTTTTCTACAATTGATCAAAAAAATACTAGATCATATCCTATTAAATATTAAGCTATATCAAAAATGGAGAGCGCGCATCTTGATTTTCATTTAGTACGAATAAAGAATTTAACGATTTCATTTCGTTCCTTTTCCATCCATAATCAGTAAAGGCCTAGTCTTTAAAAAAATAGAGTAACTATTCAAACCCAGCTGGAATTACCGGATTAGGTCAAACTTCCAGGAATGGATATTGTTTTTTGGAATAATTTCAAGAATTAACAATGTCATAAAGTGTTGAATTATAAAAATAAGCTCTTCATCGACTAATTGAGACTGTGAATAAAAATTAGTTTTGCAAAAAAACGAGGACGATTTAAAAAGAGAAAGAATTCGTGTTAAACCAACTTAAAATAAAAAAAATAACTTATATTTAATTTCGAAAAAAACAAAGTAACTTACTAATTATATAAAATGAGATATTTATTCTTTCTTTTCATTATGTTTTCCTTTGTTTCCTGTAAACAGAAGATGACCAATAAGGAAATTACAAGTGGTGTAGATGTTACTACTAAAAGCGATGAGCTTGAAATAATCGATGTTCACTCCCATTTTCAAAAAGACCGTGATTATTTTATTGAATTCATGAAGAATCGTAAGATGAAAACGATTTTGGTGGATGTTGCAAAGCATAACGCTACAGACTCTACCAAAGTTGAACGCAGTTGGAACGAATATGTGGCCTTAGCGGAGAAACACCCGGATCTTTTTTGGCTATGTTCCTCTTTAATGGGCTTGGGAATCGATGAGCCAGATTTCGCCCAAAGAGAAATAAATCGCCTCAAAAGGGAAATTGCCCAAGGTGCGCGAATGGTCAAGGTCTGGAAAAATTTTGGAATGGTCACAAAGGACAATTCGGGCAAGTATATTCAAATAGATGATCCCAGGCTTCAGCCTATTTGGGATTTTCTGAAAGAACAGAAAATACCAGTAATGGCACATATTGCAGAGCCCATACAAGCATGGAGACCCCTAAACCCCGATAGCCCCCATTATGGATATTATAGCGATCATCCAGAGTATCATGCCTATAATTTCCCAAAGATTCCTTCGTATGAGACCATTATAACCGCAAGGGACAATTGGATTTCGAAAAATCCAGATTTACAAATCCTGTGTGCCCATATAGGAAGTATGTCCCATGATGTCGATATGGTTGCGGAACGGTTAGAAAACTATCCGAACATTAAGGTAGAATTAGCTGCTAGATTTGGGGATCTTGCCACGCAAGATTCTAAAAAAGTAAGGGCATTTATGGAAAAATACCAAGATCGAATCCTCTTTGGTACCGACTTTGGAAACAATTCAGATCAGCTAGACTTAAATGCCGAGGAACTAAAGAAGGAAAAAGAGGACTTAGCAGCGGATTATGATTTGTTGCATACCTTTTTAAGCACTTCGGATTCGGTATCAATAAGAGGGCAGTTCAATGTCGGTCTTTCCTTACCGAAAGAAGTGCTCGATAAAATATATGTGGTCAATGCAAAGAAATTGTTAGAACTCAAGTAAGGCCACTATCCCTAGGCCTTACAAAAAATATAAATGAAGCATTGCACCCCTAGCACCACAAACCTTCCTAAAACATCCAAATTTCGAATATTACATTTCGGTGTCGTTTCAGGAATTTCAGGTAACTTGAAGAATTGATTTATAAAATTGTATTTTTTATCCATGCATGTAATTGACCGATTTCCCCTGTTTTTATTCATATTGATGGGATTGACTTCAGCATTTTCACAAAATGAAAGCTTAAAGGATTTCACCCAGAATATTGAAGGTTCCAAATTGAACATTGAAATGATTGCGATACCACGGGGAAGTTTTAATATGGGGAGTCCCACTTCAGAGGATCACCGCAATTTGGATGAAGGGCCGGTCCATGAAGTAACACTGAACTCATTTTGGATTTCGAAATATGAAATTACATGGGAGGTGTACAATCTTTTTGTTAATCGAGCCATTGATGATTCAGAGAACCCTGTCACTAACAGAGACATTGATATCGATATTGATGCAATTTCCGGGGCGACCATTCCCTATGTAGATATGAGTTTAGGCATGGGAACCAGTGAAGGCTTGCCCGTTGGCAATGTTACCCAATATGCAGCAACGCAGTTCTGTAAATGGCTATCGGCGAAGACCGGACATTTTTATAGATTGCCCACAGAAGCCGAATGGGAATACTGCGCCCGGGCCGGCACATCAACCGCGTATCATTTTGGTGATGACCCTAAAATATTGGATGATTTTGCATGGTTCTATGCAAACAGCGAAGACACGTATCACCAAGTTGGACAGAAAAGCCCAAATCCATGGGGGCTTTTCGACATGTATGGCAACGTTGCGGAATGGACCTTGGACCAATATATACCCGATGCTTATAAAGAGAGGAAAAGCAGCACAGTATCACCATTTGAAATAGCCAAAAAAACCTACCCAATCTCGGTACGAGGAGGCTCATATAATGATGATGCAGAATATCTAAGAAGTGCGGCAAGACTTGGATCCAATGAAAACTGGAAAATGAGGGACCCTCAATTTCCTAAAAGCAAATGGTGGAATACGGACGCCCCTTTTGTAGGCTTCCGTATTGTTCGTGATCCTAAAGTACCTAATGAAAATGAAATAAATCACTATTGGGGTCAATAGCCCATTAATTAAATAATTGATTCATGAGAAGTTCAAAGAACAAAACCGATGTAAACACGAATACCTCCAGAAGGGGATTTTGTAAAAACACAGCGCTGGTGAGCGCAGGCATGCTCCTACCCGGATTGGAAATGAGTGCTATGGTAAACGTTTTAAATGATAAGAAATTAAAACTTGCCGTTGTCGGTTGTGGGGGACGAGGTACCGGTGCTGCCAACCAAGCCTTAAAGGCCGACGAAAATATAGAATTGGTGGCTATGGCCGACGCATTTGAAGACCAGTTAGAGAATAGCCTGATGAACCTTCAGAAAGAATTTGAAGGAACCAAAAAAGTGAATGTTAAGAATGCCCATAAATTTGTGGGTCTCGATGCCTATAAAAAGGCCATTGACATGGCTGACGTGGTCATTTTGGCAACGACACCTGGTTTCAGGCCCTACCACTTTGAATATGCCGTAAATGCGGGAAAACATGTATTCATGGAAAAACCGGTAGCCGTAGATGCACCTGGAATTCGTAAGGTATTGGAAATGGCCAAGGTTGCCAAAGAAAAAAAATTGAACGTCGTGGTAGGACTGCAGCGACATTACCAGAACAACTATTTGGCCATTGCCGACAAAATAAAGGAAGGAAGCGTGGGCAAGATAGTTTCTGGCCAGGTCTATTGGAATAGTGCCGGGGTTTGGGTAAGACCACGTCAAGAAGGACAAACTGAATTGGAATACCAAATGCGAAATTGGTATTATTTCAACTGGCTCTGCGGAGACCATATTTTGGAGCAACATATACATAATATTGACGTGGCCAACTGGTTTATTGGTGAGTATCCAATATCCGCACAAGGAATGGGGGGCAGACTGGTACGAACAGGTAAGGACCATGGCGAAATTTTTGACCACCATTTTGTGGAGTTTACCTATCCAAGTGGGGCGGTCATCGCCAGTCAATGTCGACACCAGCCCGGTACTTGGTCCAAGGTAGGCGAGAATTTTCAGGGTACAAAGGGCAATATCGAAATGAACGATGCCGGTGCTGCAAGTATAACCGGTTTAGACGGGGCAAAGCTGTTCGACTATCGTAACCGAAATGACCCAAACCCATATCAAGTAGAGCATGATCGTCTTTTCGCTTCTATTCGAAACAATGAGGTTATAAATGATGCAGAAAACGGTGCAAAAAGTACGATGACAGCAATCATGGGACGTATGGCAACGTACTCCGGAAAGGTAATTTCTTGGGACGATGCACTGGCATCGGACAAGTTACTAATGCCTAGTGAGATTACATGGGATTCAACCCCACCGAGCATACCTGGACCGGATGGGTATTACCCGATTCCCACTCCAGGAGTAACAGAAGTTTTGATGTAGAAAAATATTAATATTGAGTCCGACATTTATAGCATTAAGACGCTACAGATTAATAACCTATCAATAGTTTTAAAATGCTTTAAAGTTGATTAATAGTATTATTTTTATTCAGACTCCCTAGTAAAGACAGAAAATAACCAATAAACCGAAAAAAAACCTATGAAAGTACTTCATAGGTTTTTTTGCTTAAATGTGTGACAAAACCAGTAGGCAGCAAAGGGTTCTAATAGCTTACCGACCTACAAACCAAATGTCCCAAGGTTCTCTTATTAAGATAGCCTTTCTACCAATTAAAAACGTAAATATACTTGGTCCACCAAACTTTTAAAAACTACAAGGTCAAATCTTAAAATAAATCTTGTGTTTATTTAAAAAGTAGGTTATGTACCAGAAAATGAAAAGTACAAAAAGGGCATTTAAGACAAGTATTAAGTCTTCAGGGAAATTGAGTGTACCAAAAATACCTTGGGTAAAAATTTGCCCGAAACCTCTAAACCATTGTATACCCACTGTTTCGGAAAACAAGTAAATGAAAATAGAATTGGTACCTACAACGGAAAAAACCTGTAACCACTTTTTATGATTCTTGCGTACATCTATAAACCAATAGAACAAGGTCAAGGCCAAAAGGGTATATCCACCTGAAACTAGGGTAAAGGAAGTGGTAGCGATTCTTTTTACAATAGGGGTGATACCAGTTAAATCCAACAAGTAGCCACCTAATAATAAAACCAAACCACCAATCAAAAACATTTTTATTTTTTCCTTTTCCATAATTCTTGATAGCAATACCTGTCCACAAACTACACCCCAGATGGTATGAGCTGCGGTAGGTATGAAATTAATGGTGACCCAACCGCCCTTATTGATTTTACCCATAAAAACCATATCCATAAAGGATCCAAAACTCTCCCCATTATTATACGGGTTCTGGAAGTCATACATTCTATACAACAATTCTGTAAGAACAAGTAGCCCTATAGATATTAAAAGCTGATATTTATGGGATAGGTTCATGATTGCATAGGCAATCAATATCGTAAAGGCGAGTTGAACCAATACGTTCCATAATTCCCAGACCAAGGCATGACTGTAGACGCAATGAAGTAAAACACCGAATAAAAACAAAAGAAAACATCTTTTGAGTATGTGTTTGGTTACGTCGCCCTTTGAACCGGTTGCAAGTCTTTTCCGCAAAGAAAATGGCATGGCCACTCCCACAATAAACATAAAAAACGGTTGAATCAAATCCCAAAAACGAAGCCCGTGCCAGGGATGGTGGTGTAATTGCAATGCCGCGGGCTCCAGGAAGGTATCCTTGGCAAAATCATAAAAATTGTGATGAAAACCGGCTGCTTCAGCAATGAGCAAGAACATGGTGAAGCCCCTAAAGACATCTAATGAGAATAGACGATTGGATAATTTTTGATTTGATACTTCCATGTTTGATTATTTATTGGTTGGTTATCTTTTTAACTATTGGAAAGCATTGTTGAAAATGCTAAAGATGTGATATTCCATATGCTATTCTGTATTGAGCTCATGGGCTATTCGGAATAATTTAGAGGCATCTTGATATGAGTTCCTTAATAGGTTTTTATTACAATGAAAAGTCCTGGAAATTCTTTACTGTAATGAATCCTTATCATAAACAATTCTAATATTACCCCGGTTATCCTTTAATCTGATGGTCTGAATATTTTCATTTAAAAGGATACTTCTGCTATTTTGTGACAAGTAGCCCTCACCGTAATAAAACTCACGTTTGTAGCTTGTTCCATCTATTAGAAAAATTTCGGCACTGACTCCATCGGTAGGAACTTTAATAGAACGATCCGGGCCTTTATAGTTATTATTTAGTTCAAATATTTTTAAAGCTGCGTCATTATTGGCTACGAGTATGTACGTACCTCCATCAGCAGATGTTAATTTTGATAATGCACTGGCATCCCAATCATTCAAAAAACCACTTTTCCCTATAGGTATGGACGAGAATTGACCATTACCACCTCCTTTAAGAACTATACCCTTTATAGCATCATACCTCCCAATAGAAACTTCCGTTGTATATGAATTACCTGTTAATAGTGCATCCAAGTTCCCATCACCATCAAAATCTTCAACAAGAACACCTTCAATTGGACCCATCTGACTGATTTTAGGTAGCGCACCAATTGAAAATTCCCCGTTTCCTAAATTTTCCAAAAATGAACTTTCAAAAAGTTGGCTACGTAATATGTAACTACCTTCTATCTCTTCAGGCAGGAAGGCCTTTTGGAAGGTAACATCCGAATAGGATTCATACGATTGAAAGCGGGCTCTCATGGCACTGATTTGACCAATTATCTCATCTCGAGTGTGTACTATATATTCATCTCCTTCCGTATAATAGCTCATTACGGGATCGATTTTCCCATTTTTATCAAAATCCTTGGCATAAATAGAAACAGGTGTGTCTTTTGAGACATTATAACGATTATTTAGACCGAGATTACCCACTAGATAATCGATATCACCATCATTGTCAAAATCGCCACCTGCCAAGCTGTTCCACCATCCACTTGTATTCAATAAACCGGCCGCTTCTGGGGCTGTATAGACTAATTTCCCTAGATTGTTATGAAATAGGGTGATGGGCATAAACTCACCAACTACCATAAGATCTTTCCAGCCATCATTGTCATAATCCGTCCATAAGGCCGATGTAACCATTGTAAGTTTATCCCAATTATCTATGGAAGCACTAATATCCTTAAATCCTATTTTTCCTGTTATCGGGTCCAAGATATTTTCGAGAAGATAACTTTTTACGGGCGTTGGATAGGAACCTGGGTTAACCCTTCCTCCTATAAATAGATCTAGATCGCCATCCTGATCATAATCCGAAGCTGTAACCACCGAACCACTGGAGTTTACCTCGGGGAAATCCATTAAACGCGTAAAATTGCCCGTGCCATCATTAACGTATAATCGATCTTGGTAAAGTGTACTGTCAAACTCCAATGAAACACCTCCACTTACCACATACAAATCCAAGTCTTGATCCCCATCCGCATCAAAGAAAAGAGCACCCATATCCTCAAAATTAGGCTCAGGGACAAAAGCACCTTCGCTAAATTGCCCCATTGGACTTTGTAAGAATAACCTACCTGAAAATCCTGCCGCACCTCCAATATAGAAATCATCCATGCCGTCATTGTTGACATCGCCTACAGCGATTCCAGGGCCATTTCGAGAGTGCATATGGGGTAATATAGATTGTATCTTAAAATCTACCATGGGGTCTTCCTGATGGATATAGGATATCTTCAAGGAATCGGTAACATTCGTGAACAAGGGTTCATTAATACGACCAACCATTGAAGACCCCATACTCTTTGCCAATGACTGGTTTAAAGTCAACAACTGATTGGCCTTTATATTGGTAAGTATCTGTACCCTTTCGTCTGGCCAGGTAATTTTGAGAGAATCAATGGAGGTGAATTTTCCAAGACCAAAATGTACAGTGCGGTCAACGGCAGATTCGTATCCTCTACTAAGATATTGTTCATAGTATTGGGTGATGCTATCGGTGGTAATTTGAATAGTGGCGCCCAAACCATCCAGATTGCCTTTCTGACCCTTAAGCTGTATACGCAAATAATTTCCACTGCCGGTTTCATTATTCGTATTCTCAAATAAAAAGGCCGGCTGATTGACATTGTTCACAATTAAATCCAGATCTCCGTCATTATCCAAATCGGCATAAGCGGCTCCATTAGAGCAGCTGGGCGTATCAATGCCCCAAGCTTGCGTTACATTTTCAAAAGTAACATCACCCCTATTTCTATAGGCATAATTATTTAATTTGGCGGCTGGCAAATTGCGTATGGATTCAAGTTTTTTTCGAAGCTTGGTATTGTAATCACCCAATGGATTGTCATAGATATTTTGATAATTGATATAATCCAAGTTTCCAAGATCCCTTAGAAACCCATTAGTTACATAAAGGTCCTTGAATCCATCGTTGTCATAATCCGCAAAAAGTGGGCTCCAACTCCAATCTGTACTACTGACCCCCGACATGAAACCGATTTCACTGAACTCACCCAGTCCCCTATTGAGTTGCAAGGTATTGCGACTATACTGTGGATCATACCCGGCATTAAGCATCAATTGGAACCTATCATATCCAGTGGATGATATAATCAATTTTTGCCTTTTATTGTCTTCAGGCCTCATATCCAACACCATGATATCGGTCTTCCCATCATTGTTAATATCGGCCATATCATTGCCCATACCCGCATAGGAGGTGTGGTTAATGTATTCGCTGAGTTTATTTTTAAAAGTCCCGTCTTTCTGATTAATATATAGAATATCACTACCAATAAAGTCATTGGATATGTAAATGTCCGGCCAACTATCATTATTGATATCCGAAATCGCAATTCCAAGGCCATAACCTTCCGTAAGGATTCCGGCATCTATGGTCACATCTTTGAAGGTGCCATTTCCCTCGTTACGGTACAGCCGATCATTACTGATTGACTCCCCGTTCAACTTTCTTGGCTGACTTACGTTAACGCTATGTTCGTAGGCCGCAGGATTGACCAATAGATACATGTCCAGATCTTGGTCCTTATCGTAATCAAAGAATGCAGCGTGCATGGATTGTCTGGTATCCGCAAGTCCATATTCCGCTGCCTTTTCCTCAAAAGTTAAATCCCCTTTATTGATATACAACAAATTTGCCCGTTCCGATTCTTTAGCCCCTCCCGATACACATACGTAGATATCCAACCATCCATCTTGATTGATGTCAACCATGGTAACCCCGGTACCCCAACTGGAATTCAAAATTCCTGCGGTATCGCTGATATCCTCAAACTTTAGCCCTCCTTTGTTCAAAAAGAGCCGCCCGGATACCATATTGCCGCTAAAATAAATATCAGGTAGTCCATCATTGTTAATATCGCCTACCGCTACCCCGGCTCCAGTATATATGTTCATGAATTGAAACACATTGACGCTGTCATTCTCAACGATGGTATTTTCAAATTCCAAACCGGTATCTTTTGGGGATAAAAGTCTAAACAGTGTAGGTTCCCTGGGAGCACAGGAAAAAACAATGGAAAAAATTCCTATTAGTAGAACAAGCGATGCATAACTCCTTTTCATTGAACTGGTCCTATTTCTTGTTCGTTACCCTGATTATCAATTATAATTACCGAAGTTGCGGTCCTTGGGATTGAAAAAGCCCTGCTGGGCTGCGACAAATATCCAGTGGAACGCTGGAATTCGAATCTTTGAACCGAACCATCCGGATATTTTATTTTGGCGGCAACCTCATTGTTTTTGGGGTGATAGATATTAGTTGACAGGCCCTCAAATTCCAAAACAGTAACAGGACCGTTATTGATCCCTGCGACTATAAGCTCCTTGTCGCCGTTTCGGAGATTTATCAATGACTTGGCATCTCCTTTTACTAAAAAACCACTTTCTTTAGATTCAATTGGCATAAAATTTCCCGTACCATCTCCCGATAAAAACCATCCAATGGAAGCATCATATTGTCCAGAAAATACCTCGCCACTATAAAAATTACCAACAGCGAGTACATCCAAATGCCCATCATTGTTGTAGTCTCCCACTAGGGTACCATACATGGGAGCAGTTTGCGCCATTTTGGGTAATGGGAATAACCTAAATGAACCATTCCCCAAATTCTCTAGATAACTATTAGCAAATGTTTCACTCTTTACAATATAAGCGCCCTCCAGTTCCTCTTCCAGAAAAGATTCCCTGAAAGTTGCTTCGGCATAATTAGAGTAGGTCCTAAACCTCGCTCTCATTGCACTAATTTGCTTGATTAGGTCGTTCCTTGTGTGGGAAACATATTGTTCTCCCTTAATATAATGGCTCATGATTGGGTCTATCTGTCCATTTTTATCAAAATCCTTGGCATAAATACGAAGCGGTTCCTTTGGATTTACCACGTAGCGATTATTCAGTCCGAAGTTTCCAAGAATATAGTCCATATCGCCATCCGCATCAAAATCCCCAGAACTTATACTGTTCCACCAACCATGACTATTTTTAAGACTCGCAACGTAATGTATTTCGTTTAAAACCCCTTTAGTATTCTCAAAGATACGTATGGGCATAAATTCCCCCACGACAATCAGATCAGGCCAATTGTCGTTATTAAAATCGGTCCAAAGTGCGGCCGTTACCATTCCCAAATTTGCCAGTTGGGTGTTACGTACATCTTCCACAAATGCTATTTTCCCATTTTTGCTATTGTTTTTGAGAAGCATACTTCTTGGAACAAGGGGATATTCCCCTGGAATGATTCTCCCCCCAACAAAAAGATCCATCAACCCGTCCCGATCATAATCTATAGAGGATACCACAGCCCCACTTGTTGTAAATTTGGGTAATAAATCCTTTCTTATAAAAGTACCTTTTCCGTCATTTTCATAGAAACGATCTTGATAAAGTTCATTGTCCTTGGCAAAACTGGTGCCTCCACTGACCACATATAAATCCTGATCTCCATCGTTATCTGCATCAAAGAACAAGGCACCCATATCCTCGAATTCGGGGTCCTGAAAATCCATTTTGGCAAATTTCCTATCTTCCTGTTGTATCATTAAGGCACCAGATTGTCCTGCAGCACCGCCCACATATAAATCTTCCAATCCGTCTCCATTAATATCCGCTACGGCAAGTCCTGGACCGTTTCTGGAATGCATGTGGGGTAATAAAGCCTGAACCTTATAGTCCACGAAATTATCTTCTTGATGGTTAAATTGAATCAGTGTAGTGTCTTTAGAATGGAACACAAGAGAAGCCTTGCGATTCGTTCCCAACTTACTTGGATTCCATTCTGATGCGTTATTGTAATCCAGCACATAATCTTGGTTGGTAACAATACCCTCTATTAATTGTTTCCTGCCATCGGGCCAGGTAACAAGTACGGTATCTATCTGGCTAACATCACCTAGCCCGAAATGAATTCCGGACTCCACAGAGGAAAGATAGCCCCTGTAGGGCGTATTATACCCAATTTGCTTTTTTTCATCGTACCTAATTTCAACTTGGGCTCCAAGGCCATCCTTATTTTTAGAGGTTCCACTGAAATTAAACTTAATATACTTTCTTGCTGGGTTTTGGTCACTCTGATTTTCATATAATCCTGCGGGATCATCAATATTGTTAATTACCAAATCTAAATCCCCGTCATTATCCAAGTCAGCATATGCCGAACCATTGGAATACGTGAGTTGGTTAAAACCAGCCTTTTCCGTTCTATTTTCAAATCCTAATTCACCGGTATTTCTATAAAAATAGTTTTTGAGCTTTACCTCCGGAAGCTTATTCAATTCCTCTATTCTTGCTTTTCTATTAGCTTCTTCCGTACCCATGGTAAGTATGGTGTTACCATAGTCCATAAAGTCTAAATTGGTAACATCTTGCCTATAACCATTGGTAATATAAAGGTCCCTGAAGCCATCCTGATCAAAATCCGCAATTAGTGGACTCCAGCTCCATTCTGTAGCAGATATACCCAACATTTGCCCTACTTCACTGAATGTTCCGTTTCCATTATTCAACTGCAATGTATTTCTAATATATTGGGGTTCGTATCCATAGGATAGTCCCATATAAAACTGATCAAACTTATTCCCCACCATGGTAAGTTTGAAGCGATTATTCTCCTCTGGCAACATATCGAGTACAACGACGTCCATGAGACCATCATTATTGATATCCGCTATATCATTGCCCATACCGTTAAAGGTTAAATGTTCAAAATATTGGCTTATTTCATTTTCAAAGGTTCCATCTCTTTGGTTGATATAAAGAATATCGGGAGTAAGAAAATCATTGGAGATATAAATATCGGGCCATCCATCCGAATTAAAATCGAATATTTCCACACCCAGACCAAATCCTTCAATTAAAATATTGGATTCTTTGGACACATCCGTGAAAGTATTATTTCCGTTATTCCTGAAAAGCTTGTCCATTGAAGGGGCCTTACCCGTTTTTTCCAATGGCCGAGCCGTGTTCCTGTTAAAATCCACCAATGCATTATTTAACAAATACATATCCAAATCACCATCCAAATCATAGTCAAAAAAAGCTGCTTGTACAGAATATGCATCATCGTTCAAACCCCACTCTTCAGCAGATTCCGTAAAAGTCAAACCATGGTCCTTAACCCCATTATTTATAAACAGTAAATTTGACTTCTCTTCTTCCGTGGCTCCACGAGGTCCTCCCCTGCTAACGTAGATATCTGGGTAGGAGTCTTGGTTTATATCTACTATAGCTACTCCATTTGACCAATTTTTTGTTCCCGTATTTGAGGACACTGTAATATCCTCAAATTTCCAATTGCCCAAATTTCTATATAAGATATTACTGGACATGTTGGCGGTAAAGTAAATATCCGGTAAGCCATCCAAATCAAAATCAGCAATCGCAACTCCCGCACCATTATACATGTACTCAAAATCCAGAACTGTCAACTCATCCGATAAAACCAGTTGATTTGAGAAATGAACACCTGTTTCTTGAGGTGTCCTCACCTTGAATAAAGTTGTGGTTTTATCACATCCTAAACATATGAGTAACAATAACAGGGATAAGCCATTTTTTTTTATCCTTCTATACAAATTTCTTGGGAGGCTGATCATAGATACAATTGGTTGTTCCTATACAAAACAATCCAATCTAAATAGTCTAGATTGGATTGCCAAATTAAAATAACTAACACAACTTATATTTAGAACATAAAATATAATTCTATTCAAGGATTAGTACCCTGGATTTTGTTGCAATAAACCGTTTGAACGCTCTATTTCAGTCAATGGGAAAGGAAACACGTTTAAACGATCATTCCAATCCGCTCCAAATATGTCAGATCCAATTCCCCATCTTGTAATATCAAACCATCTATGGGGTTCCATAGCCAATTCTACTCGCTTTTCCTGTATCATGGCCGTTAATGGATCGGATGTTCTATCTACCGGACCTAAACCTGCCCTATCCCTAATATCGTCTATCTGATCGAATGCGACACCAACATCGCCTCCTCCTCTAATCAATGCTTCCGCATAAAGTAGCTTAAGCTCAGCAAACCTGAACCAACGCTCGTTATTAAATTCAGACTGACCATTGGGAGAACGATTTCCAGGAACCGTGTTGTGCGCTCCTTGATATTTACTAGAAGTCAATCCTGTTGAGGACCATGTTGGGTCATAGGGTAACTCAATTTGGCCACCACCATCATAACTATAGTACATATCACCATCTTGATATAAAACAAAAGGCAGACGCAAATCACCTGGTTCGTAAGAATTTAATAGGTCTTGTGTTGGAGCAAACCATCCATTTTTACCACCTGGCACACCATTACCACCAGCATCCCAATAATAAGATCTTGCTATACCCTGGGATGCCTTAAAATCTTCTGAGTGCGTATCATCAAACACCCAGATATTATCATCGGAGAATGGACCGCCAAACTGGATTTCAAAGATGGACTCCGCATTATTTTCCGTATCAAAATTGAAATTGTCCTCATAATTGGGCATCAACATGTAAGGCCCATTATTAACCACGTTGCCCAGTGCGGTAATTGCTGCAGGCCAATCTTCTTTCCAAACATTTACCTTACCAATATAAGAAGTGGCCGCCCAAGAGGTTGCCCTACCTGTATTACCACTGTCCCAGACATCTGGTAAACCGGCCTCCGCTGCTGCGAAATCGGCTAAAATGGCCGTAAATAATTCATCTCTTGAGGCATTTGGCAAAGCCTGATCATTTATACCGGGTATAATTTCCATAGCCAGTGGTGGAGTGCCAAACAATTTCATTGCTTGGAAATGGAACCAAGCCCGTAGAAATCTTGCTTCAGCTGCCAATACGGTCTTATCTTCATCCGTAAGGTCATTTTCAGCATCCAAACGTTCCAATACTAGATTCGCTCGGTAAATACCCTCATAAATTTGCGTGTATACTGCAGCATATGGACGATCTGAAGCTCTAATTAGAAGCTGGTCCACATCCCTCGTTATTTGGTCCGCTGTGGCTTCATTAGCAGAAATATCATCCGTAATTGCCACACTTATTTTCCAAAACTCACCTCTTTCCGATAATGTTTCTGTACTCGTTCCCCAAAAATCCTGTATGGAAGAATAAGAAGCAAAGATAGCTCCATCAAAGTCGGCCCTAGATTTGTAAAAGGTATCAGTAGTCAACCTATCCAAGGGCTGCAAATCTAATTGGTCGCTACATGAGAACAGAATTCCCAGAGAGCAAACGGCCACTATAAATTGATTTATTTTTTTCATAATAGATATATTATAATAATTTTTTAATTAAAGTTAACGGTCCAACCCAATTGAATAATCCTAGGTAGCGGTGACTGTCCACCATCTTGACCGGTAGCCAAGGTGAAATCACCCTTTTGAAAACTTTGGGCACGGCCAACTTCTGGGTCATACCCTGAGTAATTGGTGAAAGTAGCCAAATTTTGAGCTCCAATATAAAAGCGCATATTGGTAATGAAGTTGTCTGTCCAACTTTTTAATTTATCCTGAGAAAGCGTGTAACCTATGGATATATTTTGAATACGCAGGTAACCTGCATCTTCTACCCATCTATCCGAAAAACGGTTATTACCATTTGGATCATTAACGGCCAACCTTGGATTAGAACTTGAATTTGTGCTTCCTTCACTTGTCCATCTATCCAGTATCTGGGTGCTAAAGTTCCCTGTGCTCGTCATTCCTTCCAAACCTACTCTCGCAGAATTGTAAATCTGCCTGTCACCCACTCCCCTTAAGTTCATGGAGAAGTCAAATCCTTTATATTCTGCATTGAAGACCATACCATAAAAGAAACCTGGAAAAGGACTTCCCAAAAATGTTCTGTCATTTGCATCGACCACACCATCATTGTTGACATCAACAAAACGAATATCACCTGGAGAAGGCGTTCCGTTAACATCTGGAACAGCGGCCGCTACTTCGGCAGCATTCTGATAGAGTCCATCGGTTTTGTAACCATAGAAATGCCCTAGACTTTGACCTACGACCGTTCTGTGGGTAGATGCGCCTCCAATACCACTAATTATATTGGGTATTGGTCCAAGGTCCGTCACCTCATTTTTAACGGTAGTAAGGTTTCCTCCAAAGCTATAATTGAAATCCCCAATGGAATTTGCGTAATTGAACGAAAGTTCTATACCAGAGTTTTTAATCTGTCCGATATTGGCATCCGCAGGTAGAAAAAATCCGGAAACAAAAGGCAGGGGAAACCCTAACAAAACATCGTCCGTAGTTTTGTTGTAGTAATCGAAGGTTGCCGTCAATTTTCTATCAAAGAAACTGGCATCCACACCTATATCAAATTGTGTACTAGTCTCCCACTTTAAATCCGCATTTGCAAAGGTTGTTGGTGCAGGGGCAACCACGGTTCCCTGATCATCACCTATAACATAACGGACATTATTGTCAATTGCAGCCAAGTATGCAAAATTCAGACCTGTAAACTGGTTTCCTGATTGCCCCCAACCACCTCTCAACTTAATCTCGTTTATTGCGGTATTTTTTGGGAAAAAATCCTCGTCTGTTATTCTCCAGCCCAATGAAACGGATGGGAATACCTGATCCCTATTGCCAGGAGCAAATCTTGAAGTTGCATCCCTACGAACGTTGGCGGTTGCCAAGTATTTCCCCTTGTAGTTGTAGGTCAAACGACCCAACCAACCCTGCAAGGTCCAAAGATCACCCTCATTGGCACCGGCAACCGTAGTACCCGTTGCTGCAAAATTTTCATTGAAAAGATTCCTACCTTGAAGCCGCTGTTTATCATATCTGAATTTGGTCTGCTCAAATCCGAATATTGCCCCAATATTGTGATCGCCATCACCAAAAGTCTTATCATATTGTAAGGTTGCCGCACTGGTCAATGTTAGCTCTATAGGTCTTTCGGACACCAATAGCGATGAGCCGGATGCTCCATTCAACAGGTCAATTCCGCTTGTAAAATAATCACCTACACCAACATTATAGTCTATACCCAGTGATGTCCTGGCCTTCAATCCTTCAATAATATTTAGTTCACCATAGAAGTTGGCAAGGACTTTTCTCGTTTGTATTGTAGTTTTCGTAAACCTATCATCGGTATTGAAAAGATAGTTTGTTGCAGAACCTTGGCCTACAGTTTCTTGATTTATAAGATTATAACCTAAGGGACCGTCACCAAATGGTTGATAATAGGGCGCATTTGTTGCGGAACGGAAGCCAGCAAAGATACCAGGTTCACTCTGAACTTGTCTATCCACTTGACTTATCAAAATAGATTCACCAAATTTTAATCGCTCACCCACCTGAATATCTGAATTTGCCTTGAAGGAATATCGTACAAAGCCCTGCGCCCGCTCAACTCCTTCTTGGTCCATATAACCACCAGATATGAAATAAGTCGCTTTTTCATTTCCTCCACTTATGGACACGTTATGATTTTGGACGAAACCGGTCCTGAAAATCAAATCTTGCCAATCCACAAAAGGCTGGCCACTGAATTGCGAAAGATCTCTTCCTAATTGACCTTGAATATCAATATATTGGTCTACATCCAATACGTCTATGGTCTCTCGGATACTAGCAAACGAGGCGTAACCGTCATAGGTCACCCTAGCATCACCCCTTTTACCTCTTTTTGTTGTAACGATAATAACCCCATTTGCTGCACGAGCACCATAGATGGCCGTAGATGCAGCGTCCTTCAATACGTCAATTGATTCAATATCATTGGGGTTCAAACCAGCAAGCGGATTGGAATCAGTTGTAGAAGAGGTATTGACCGTTATATTTGTTGTCTGCACGATAGGCACACCATCTATTACCCATAAGGGGTCATTAACACCAGGAGTACCCACCCCGCGAATGTTAATACTGATTGGCGCACCCGGATCACCACTTCGGTTCGTAATGTTCACACCAGAAATGGTTCCTGCAAGTGCCTGATCGGGACTAGTAATTGGCTTGGTAACAATGTCAGCAGCACCAATGGAACCCACTGAACCGGTCAAATCCGCCTTTCGCTGCGTACCATAACCCACTACAACAACCTCGGACAAGGCTTCAGCATCCTCTACCATGGTGACATCAATACTGCTTCGTCCGTTGATGGTTATTTCTTGTCTCTGATATCCCAGATAGGTAAACACTAAAGTACTTCCACCTTGGGGCACATCAATGGAATAATTACCATCAAAGTCTGTTTGCGCACCGGTCGTGGTCCCTTTCACCAATACAGTAGCCCCCGGAAGTGGTCCTTGGCTATCGGAAACATTACCCGTGATTGTTGTCTGCGCGTATGCCGATGCAGAACCTAAGACCATAAAAGCTAAAAACACCATAAAAAACAGAATATTTTTATGGCATCTACATTGTGGTTTTTTCATAATATGAAGCTGTTTTAGTTAATTGAATTAGTTGAGAGATTAAAGATTAAATTGCTTTTTGTTACTAAAAGGCTAAACTACCGTTAAACTTATGTAAAAATTTACAGAAATAAAAATAATGAAAAATTATAAGTTTCGTTATCTTTCTATAATATTATTTTTCCTTTTTTTAAGATTATAATTAATAATAATGGCATTTAATATATCTTAACCCCTTTGACCACCCTAGAAATGGCTCCTGTCTCAGAAGGAGAATCTGGACGAAGCTTAAAATTCAATGAAGTATAAAAGGCCAACAATTGCCCTAGAACGATATACAATACGGCTAAATATTCATCTTCTATGACCCCAGATTTAACATCACCAAGAACAATAAGCTCATCAACTGAAGGGATATCGTACTCAAGCATGGAGATTCCTATTTGTTTTAGCGGTCTTTTTCCTACGCCCATCCCCTGGACCAAGTCCAATTCGTATTGAAGGACTTTTTCATTATTCGAGAAAAAATAAACCAAAAGGGTTTCCTCGTTGACCACGGCTTTGGGGCCGTGTCTAAAACCAAGATAGGAATCATTTTTACAGATGACATGCCCATCCGTCAATTCTTGAAGTTTTAACTGGGATTCCATTGCCGTACCATAAAGTGGCCCAGATCCAAGAAAAACTACTCGTTTAAACCCTAACCCTGATATTTTCTTGATTTGACCCAACTTTTCACTCAAAAGCTTTGTAGCTGAATCTTTGATGGTAGCGACTGTCTTCTTTAGATATTGTAGCTTATCGAAACGCCCCATTAACAGAATAGTCAAAAGCATACCCGAATAACTACCAGTCATCGCAAGACTTCGGTCATTGGATTCCGGGGGAAGCAGAAAAACCAAATAATCATTATCCGATTCATATTTGGCCAACTTCCCATCCTCACTGCAAGTGATGATTAAATGGCTACAATCTCTTATATGATTGTCTGCCAGTTTAACAGCTGCCAAGCTTTCAGGACTATTACCAGATCTTGCGAATGAAATTAACAATGTTGGAACACCAGATTCAAAATAGTCCTGAGGATGGGAAACCAAATGCGTAGTAGCTATCGACAAGGTGGTAATTCCTGTATTTCTTTGAAGGAACCCCTCTACGGACAATCCTATATAGGCACTTGTTCCAGCACCCGTCAATATTATCTTTTCTACTTTATTGAGAGTGGAATCCAAGAAAGAAGTAATTATGTCCCTCTCCTTTTCAAGTTTGTCTAAAATCTTCCCCCAAAGTTCAGGCTGTCCAGAAATCTCCTTTGCTGTATCATAACCCCCAATAGCTTTCAATTGCGAAGTTCCGATGTCAAGGTATTTCATATTGTCGTCATGTATAACGTTTATATCTTTCATTTCCTTTCTTTGCAAATATATAAAACCTATTTAAAGTTTCTTTAACTATTTTTATTTATTTGAAATCATTTTTTTTTGATGGTTGCTAACATATGTGCCTATATTTGCTTTTTAAAGAAAAATCCTATTCAATGAAGGAAGTAAAATCGAAAAGATCTACGGTTGAGCGACGAAAAAAAATATTGAATCTACTCGATGAAAATGGACAGGTTTTCGTGCACGAGTTAAGTGAAGAATTTGGTGTTAGTGAGGTCACCATTCGTAATGATTTGGAACTATTCGAAACAAAGGGCTTGTTGATACGATCAAGGGGAGGTGCTATGATTAATGAGAATTCTGTTGGAATGGATTTTCAATTATCTGAAAAGGACAAGATGCACTATACCGAAAAGGTTCGGATTGGTAAAAAGGCGGCAGAGCTAGTAAACTCCGGGGAAACAATTATTCTTGATTCGGGAACAACAACGATGGAAATCGCTAAAAACCTTGGTTCTAACAAATCGTTAAATGTAATCTCCAACGCTTTGAACATAGCCAATGAGTTGCTAAAGTACCCAAATATAAATATAATTGTACCTGGAGGGACCTTGCGAAAAAACTCACATTCCCTAGTTGGCCCATTAGCCGAAAAAAGCATGCGAAATTTTTATGTGGACAAGGTCTTTTTGGGGGTCGACGGATTTGACATAAAGGAAGGTGCGTTTACGCCAAACATTGAAGAAGCTTCCTTAAACCAAGTGATGATCGAAATTACAAAAGAGGTTATTCTTGTATCTGATTCCAGTAAGTTTCGGCGCAGAAGTCTTGCCTTCATTTGCCCTACCCGTAAAATAGATATTGTCATCACCGACGATAAGATTAGCAAGGAAGACCTAGTTTGGCTTAAGGACCAGAATATTCAAGTTATCGTTGCCTAAAACTAATTTAAGTAATTGGCCAAGCTTCAATTCTTTGCGCCTTAGACGAACTTGAAGTCGACATCATGGAATAATGACTCACGATTTTCTTCACCGCCAACCAACCATACGATTACATTCCTTTAACCAAAAACCCTTTCCTGAAAATTTGCACTTTAGCCAAGCTTCATAAAAATATTCAATAAGAATTTTTATGGTTAAATCGTATGGCAATCCCGATAACACTCTTTGAAAAGCAAAGACCTTTGTCCATTAAGGCGAACATGCATTTTAAATGGGGCTTACCAAATATATTTACGTACTTCTCACCATGTATGTTCTGTCTTTTTTTTAATAATCTACTTATATTATAATATCATTTTACCCCACCCCTTATTACGAACCGTGGATATTTAACAACCCTTTTAGTTATCAATAAATATCAATTCAGTAAATCAGACCATTTTAAACCTATTACAATATAAAAACAACTTTAAAAAAGATTTTTTTTGATAATAAAAAGGTAGAATAAGTAAACAATAATTTTATATTTACAAGTGAAAAGATTATCATGGGTTTCCATTTGTGGGAGTCAATACCTATTTGATATATTTTTTTAAAAAAAGTAAATAGAATTCTTAGGCAATTATAGACCGAACTTTATTGCAGCTTGGGTCAGAAAGAGCGAGCTTCATGATGGGTCAAACAAGGATTACCTAAATCCTCAAAGGACAAAAAATAAATAGATCAAGAACCATGGCGTCTTTCGATGTATTAGTAATTGGCGAGTTAAATGTTGATATAATTTTAAATGATATTCAAGGGTTCCCCGAAATTGGAAAGGAAATCAGGGCTGATCAGCTCAATTTAACCTTGGGCAGTAGTTCGGCCATTTTTGCAAGTAACCTTAGCTCTCTAGGTGTGTCCGTTGGCATGGTGGGTTTACTGGGCAATGATAGCTTCGCCGACACTATAAAAAAATCCCTGCTTGACAAAAAAGTGAATATAGATTTTGTCATGTCATCAGACAGATACAGTACCGGACTGACCATTGTAATGAACTATGGGATGGATCGCGCAAATGTTACCTTTCCAGGGGCCATGGAGCACTTAACGGTCGAGGATATTACAGATCAGATGTTATTGAGCTGTAAACACATGCACCTAAGTTCAATTTTCCTACAAAAAGGTATAAAGAAACATGCGGTCCAACTTTTCGAAAGGGCGAAAAAATTAGGTATCACAACATCCATGGACCCGCAATGGGATCCTTCAGAAAATTGGAAGCTGGATTTGAGCAGCTTGCTACCTCACCTAGATGTTTGGATGCCCAACGAAGTGGAATTTAAAAACATAACGAGCGTTCCGGAACTGGCCGATGGGCTGGAAAAAATTAAGGAGTATGCAAATTATGTTGTTATCAAGGATGGGATACATGGTGCCCATCTTTGGAATCAAGGAAACCTAACATCCAAACCCGCATTCCTTAATAGCGAGGTTGCCGATTGTATCGGTGCGGGCGATAGCTTCGATGCCGGTTTCATAAGTGAATTTATAAAAGGGTCCGAGTTAAATCGGTGCCTGGAGGTAGGAAACGTTATGGGCGCAATCAATACGCTTGAACCTGGCGGCACCACATCCTTTAAAAATAGGGAGTACATTGAAAAAATAGCAATAGAAAAATTCGGGTTTACCCTTTGAATTATGGAGTTAAAAGAAAGACTAAGACACAATAAAAAAAACGGGAGCGCACTGCTTGCAACAAATTTTTACAATTTTGAAACCCTTGCGGCGGTTCTAACGGCAGCCCGTGAGATGAAATCCGGATTAATCCTCCAGCTTTCCGAAAGTTCGATCCACTATATGGGACTGGAGGTAGCCACATCTCTTGCCAGGGCAGCCATTTCCCAGTTTGGTGTAGAAGCATGGCTTCATTTGGACCACGGTCAAAATATAGATTTGGTAAAGCGGTGCATTGATGCCGGCTTTGACTCCGTTATGATAGACGCAAGTGAAAAGTCATTTACCGAAAATATAAAAGTGACGAGACAGATTGTGGACTATGCTTCGGGGTACGAGACCAATGTGGAAGCTGAACTGGGCTACATCTCAAAACTGGGCCAAGAGCAAAAAATGATATATACCAGTCCGGACGAAGCCAAGGCCTTCGTTGAAGCTACCGGTATAAATGCCCTGGCCGTTGCCGTTGGTTCCGCCCACGGATTCTATAAGGAGACACCTAATCTACAATTTGACCTGATTTCAGAAATCAATGCGGTCACGGATGCCGCCCTTGTCCTGCATGGCAGCTCGGGAATTCCTGACGATCAACTACAGCGAGCCATTAAAATGGGTATAACCAAAATAAATTTGGCCACTGAGATAAAGAATGTTTTTATGAAATCCTTACAAGAGACACTAAAGCATACCGATAATATTGATTTAAGGGAAGTGTTCCCCACCGCAACCACGGCAGCTGTAACCCTTGTCAGTGCAAAATTGAAAACCATAAACTTTAAAGAATCATGAAAAGAATAATTCTGCTCCTGTGTCTGAGTTTTGGATTTTTTTCCTCTAGTGCCCAAGAAGATATCCTGCTCAAGGATTACCGGCCAAAAACCATTCACAATGTTCAAAAAACGGAAATTACCAAGGCCAAATTTACCGCAATAGATGTCCATTCGCATCCCTATGCTGCCAATGATGAAGAGATAGGGCAATGGGTCAAAACCATGGATGCACGTGGTATTGAAAAAACAATCATCCTTACCTACCAAACTGGAAAGAAGTTTGATAGCATCTATAAAGCGTATTCAAAATATGGGGATAGATTTGAAATTTGGTGCGGCTTTGATTATAGCGGATATGGAGAGAAAGGATATGTTCAAAAGGCAATCAAAGAACTTGAACGTTGTTTTAAAGTGGGTGCCAAGGGAGTTGGGGAACTCGGGGACAAAGGATTGGGCATGGCGAATTCAGGTCCTACACCTGCACCGGGGATGCACTTTAACGACGAAAGGATGCAACCCTTGCTTAAGCGTTGTGGGGAATTGGGGATGCCAGTAAATATTCATGTCGCAGAACCTATCTGGATGTACGAACCTATAGACGTTCATAACGATGGTCTTATGAATGCGGCCACCTGGAAAATCGATACAGCGAATCCTAACGTTTTATCTCATGCAGAATTACTGAAGACATTGGAAGAGGCCGTGTCCAACAACCCCGGCACCACATTTATAGCGTGTCATTATGCAAATTGTGGCTATGATTTAAGTTTACTAGGCCAGATGTTTGATCAGTATCCAAACCTATACGCTGATATATCCGCCCGCTATGCAGAAGTAGCTCCAGTACCTAGGGCGACCAGTGCGTTCTTTAAAAAATATCAGGACCGATTACTATATGGAACGGATATGGGGATGGACGATTCAATGTACCAGACTACTTTTAGAATTTTAGAAACCGCAGATGAGCATTTTTATGAGCATGAACTTTTTAGCTACCATTGGCCATTAAATGGTTTAAATCTTGACGAGGATACATTACGAAAGGTGTATAGTGAAAATGCAAGAAAAATATTAAAATAGATGAGATATTTCAGTATAAGGATTATAACAATTTTGGCTTTTGTACTTCTTGCCAGCTGCCGTAAGGAATCTGGCAATAGCGTCATACTCCAAATTGAAAACGGAGCATTGATTTATGAGGTTGACACCTACTTAAAAACCAAAATATCCAGTAACCTGCCACAAACAAAGACTCTTGTTTCGTCTTTTCAACCTTCGGAAAACATAGAGATTAACGGCAAGACCATTGAACAGTTCAAACATCAAGAGACAAATGAAACTACCATTGGTGGTGACTTACCCGGAAGACAATGGGTACTACAAGGAATTTATAAAAACGAAGAAATAGACATTCAAAAAACGGTACGCCTAACTACCTATGACTCATTCCCAAATTTGGTTTCCACCCAAGTTACCTATATAAATATGTCATCAAATAATATTATTATAGATAATTGGTCAAATAATAACTATATTATTGAATCTCAAAATGACGAACCAGCATTTTGGGCCTTTCAAGGAAGCTCCTCATCTTCAAGAAGTGACTGGGTAAAACCACTGGAGGCCGGTTATTATCAAAAAAACTACATGGGCATGAACGATTCCGATTATGGAGGTGGTATTCCCGTGACTTCAGTTTGGCGTAAAGATGTAAATGTTACCGTGGGCCATTTGGCCCTGGTACCCAAGTTGGTAAGTCTGCCTACCGAAGTATTTTCAAATCCTTTGGGTGCGAAGATTGGCGTTCAAGAAGATTTTGATGATCATACAATATGGAAGCCTAAAGACACGATTCAAACCCTTGAAACCTTTGTTTCCCTCAGCACTGGTGATTATTTTGTGAGTCTTGCAAGATATTCAGAACTGATGCAGGCCAAGGGTATTACCATAGCGGAGCCGGAAGAAGCCTCATTTGAACCCATATGGTGTGCATGGGGCTATGAAAGGGATTTTACCTTGAACGAGGTGATAGGTACACTACCAAAAGTAAAGGAACTTGGAATTAAGTGGGCCGTGTTGGATGATGGCTTTCAGATTGCGGAGGGGGATTGGAACGCCAATCCCAAAAAGTTTCCACAAGGAAACCTAGAAATTAAAAGACTGGTCGACAAAATACATGACAGCGGGCTAAAGGCAAAAATATGGTGGACACCCCTAGCAGCAGATCCAGGGAGCAAGGTATTAAGAGAACATCCAGATAGTAAAATCATTCAGGAAGATGGGGCTCCGCAGTACATAACGTGGTGGAACTCATATTACCTTTCCCCGACTAAAGATGCTACTATAGCCCATACCAAGGAAACCATACATTTATTCATGGAAGAATGGGGGTTCGATGGTTTAAAGATGGACGGTCAGCATATGAATGCCGTAGCTCCAGACCATACGCTGGAAAACCCAAACAATTCTGTTGAAGGCTTACCCGATTTCTTTCAGATGATATATGAAGAAGCCCGAAGCATCAAGCCTCATGCGGTGATAGAAAACTGTCCCTGTGGTACCTGTATGTCCTTTTACAACATGGCTTCAATGAATCAAGCGGTATCATCCGACCCTCTTTCCAGTTGGCAGATTCGTCATAAAGGAAAAACTTATAAAGCCTTGGTTCCAAAAACAGCCTACTACGGTGATCATGTGGAGTTAAGCGATGGAGCAGATGATTTCGCCACCTCTTTCGGTATTGGGGCGGTTCTAGGTACAAAGTTCACTTGGCCCAAAGACAATCCCAATGCCTCTGGAAAATATCTTCTTACCCCTGAAAAAGAAATAATCTGGAAGAAATGGTTCGATCTTTACAACAACTTGATGCTCTCCAAAGGAACGTATCTAGGTGACCTTTATGATATTGGATATGACAAACCAGAAGGGCACGTCATTCAGAAAGATGGCGCTCTTTTTTACGCCTTTTATACGGATCGCTGGGATGGTGATATCCAATTGAAAGGTCTCGATAGGAATAAGACCTATCATATTAAGGATTACTACCACAATGAAACTTTGGGAGAGATTTCAGGAGCAAATCCTGTTTATAATGCATCTTTTGAGGACTTTCTTCTTTTGGAAGTTTCACCAAAATAATACATTAAGTTATAACAAAGAACAGCGATTATGAATTCTAGAAGATATTTTTTAAAGAATACTACTTTGGTAAGCGCAGGCCTTTTTGCAGTACCTAGCTTTGCCACCCGGTACTTTAGCGAAAATGATAAATTGAACGTAGGTTTGATAGGGGTAGGATTGCGAGGTACCAACCATCTCAAAAACCTTCTGCTGCGTAAAGACGTTAATGTGACTGCCATTTGTGATGTTGATGCTAATAGGTTGAAAATAGCTCAAAATCATATTAAAGAGGCAGGGTTCAAAGCGCCAAAAGTTTTCGGAAGTTCTGAATATGACTATAGGAACTTGTTAGAATTAAAGGAAGTGGATGCAGTTATCATTGCCACACCATGGCTTTGGCACACCCGCATGACCGTAGATGCCATGAAAGCAGAAAAATATGCTGGTGTAGAAGTCTCCGCGGCCAATACTCTGGAAGAATGTTGGGACTTGGTCAATACCCATGAAAAAACCGGAACACATATGATGATTTTGGAAAATGTGAATTACCGTAGGGATATCTTGGCCGTACTCAATATGGTAAAACAGAACTTATTCGGTGAGTTGGTACACTTTAGATGTGGATATCAGCACGATTTGAGGCATGTAAAATTTAACGATGGTAAGTCTGCTTATGGCAAGGGCGCAGAGTTTGGCGAAAAAGGAATTTCAGAAGCCAAATGGCGTACCGAACACTCGGTAAAACGCAATGCTGATGTCTATCCTACACATGGCCTTGGCCCTATTGCCATAATGGCAGACATAAACCGAGGTAACAGATTTGTTTCCTTAACCTCGCATGCAACAAAGGCCATTGGGCTACATAACTATGTAGTGGCCGTGGGGGGCAAGGAGCACCCCAATGCCGAGGTAAAGTTCAAACTGGGTGATGTCATTACTTCAACTATAGATACTGCAAATGATGAGACTATTATCATCACACACGACTGTAATCTTCCTAGGCCCTACTCACTGGGCTTCCGGGTCCAAGGCGCCAATGGGCTCTGGGAAGTGGATGGTAATAGAATCTATATTGAAGGGAAGTCAAGAGAATCACACGAGTGGGACGAAGCTACTTCATGGTTGGAGCAATATGACCACCCCCTTTGGAAGAATTATGGTGAGTATGCACTAGGTGCAGGTCATGGAGGTATGGATTTCTTTGTACTTAATTCTTTTGTGGAATCGGCTAAGGCCAATACTCCCCCGCCTTTGGACGCATATGATGCGGCAGCATGGAGTGCAGTGACCCCATTGTCTGAAGCCTCAATTGCCAATAATGGTGAACCTCAGGATTTTCCAGATTTTACAAGGGGTCTTTGGATCAAGAGAAAACCTTATAATTGGATGAAAGCGACTTATTAAACGATAGTTTTCGAGTATAGCTTTGGAAGCTAGATAATTCTGATTTGACCATTAAAACAGGGACATATATTTGTTGCTAACCCATGCTTTGGCAAGAACATCTTAGGCCTTAAGAAGATTGTTGCTTTCATCTTGATGTATGGGAATAGAAAAACCGAAATGAGCAATTTTAAAAGGCCAATATAAATTTCTGCCTAGATGGCAATGACCAACTAGAAACCTTTTTGACATTTTTAAAATACATCGATATAAATTCAATACGAAATGAAAATAGATGCCCATATCCATTTAAACTCACCTAAAACCGAACTTTTGGAATACGGTGTTAAACAGGATATCGGATTTGTATCCATAGTCACGGATATTCCAGGATTTCCTACTGTTGACGACCAGTTGAAAACCGTAGTGGAATTAAAAAAGGCTTATGGAGATTATTTAAATTTCACCACTACCTTCACCTGCGCTTCATGGGGTTCCCCAAAATGGGTAAATAAAAGTCTAGATTTCATTAAAAAATCATTGGACATGGGCGCCATTGGAGTAAAGGTTTGGAAAAACATTGGCATGACCCTCCAAGATAAATATGGAAGCTACCCCATGATCGACCATCCTTCCTTTGAACCTATTTTTAATTTTCTTGAAGAAAATAATGTAGTTGTTCTGGGCCATAATGGAGAGCCTAAAAATTGTTGGCTACCATTCGATCAAATGACCGTGGAGTCCGATCGCTCTTATTTTATGAAGCATCCAGAATATCATATGCACTTACATCCCGAGGTACCAGATTATGAAGCCCAGCTTTCAGCAAGGGATAGAATGCTCGAAAGACATCCAAAACTACGCTTTGTAGGATTACACTTGGCAAGTCTGGAATGGGATGTTAATGAAATTGCCGCATGGCTGGATCGCTTTCCATTGGCCATGGTCGATTTGGCGGAAAGAATTGTCCATGTGCAACATCAGACTGTTTCGGCATGGCAAAAGGTACATGATTTCTTTATAAAATACCAGGATCGGATAATTTATGGCACCGACTTTATTTGGGCCGATAATCATACGAAACTTGAGCTAATGGAGTATTTGGATGAACGGTATCAATCGGACTGGGATTATTTCTCAGGTCACGGAACCTTTAAAGTCCCTGAGGTGGAAGGCAACTTTAGAGGGCTTGGTCTTCCTTCCATAGTACTCAATAAGATTTTTAATTCAAATGCCAAAAAAACGTATGGAATTTAAGGCCATTATACCAGAGATAACTATGTCAATTAGGAACCAAAGAAAAATCGTCTTGCTTTTCGCCCTTTGGTTGACCCTGCTACCCATAATGGCACAGAAAGGATATCAGGCCAAGTTACCCGATATAGAAGAAAAGGCTTATTATACCCTGGAAGATTTCAATCGTGTGGATAAATTTGATGTCCATATCCATATCAACACGGTACAACCCTATTTCATACATCAAGCAATAAAAGATCGATTCTTTTTTTTGGATATCGTCGATGATCGTCCATTTGGAGTACCCATGGACGAACAACAAGCATTTGCCAAAATTCACCTGACTAATTTTCCAAATCAAATGAACTTTGCCACCACTTTCAAAGTTTCCAATTGGAACCAAAAGGATTGGGTGGCCACTACCATAGCCCATCTCAAAAAATCCTTTGCCCAAGGTGCCATCGCCGTAAAGATCTGGAAAAACATAGGTATGGACCTGAGGAATGAAAATGGAGATTTTGTAATGGTTGACCATCCCAGAATTGATTCCTTATTGACCTTTCTATCTGATAACGATATACCATTGCTTGGTCATAATGGAGAACCAAGGGATTGCTGGCTACCCTTGGAAGAAATGACTTTTAACCAAGGCTATTATGGTGCCCACCCTGAGTATCATATGTATTTGCATCCAGAATATCCTTCCTATGAAGATCAGATCAATGCAAGGGACAATATGCTGAAGAAACATCCTAATTTGAATTTTATGGGGGCTCACCTTGGCAGCTTGGAGTGGAGTTTGGAAGAACTGGCAAAACGTTTGGACGCTTATCCTAAAATGCGTGTGGACATAACACGTATGCCAAACCTTAAACTACACACATTTAATGATAGGCAAAAAACACGGGAGTTTTTCATTACCTATCAGGACCGATTGATATATGGTACGGACATGGCCATTAACCCAACGGATAAACCTGCCGAATTAAAAGACCGTATTCACCAGAAATGGCTTGATGAATGGGCATTCTTAGTAACCGATCGTCCTTTGGAACTTAAAGGTTATGGACAATTAAAAGGCTTAAAACTTCCTCGGGAGGTAATTGATAAGATTTACTTTAAAAATGCCTCAAGGCTTTTGGGTTTTACTAAAAAGGAGTAACCCCTAAAAATAGGAAAAGAAGATGATGTTGATTACCAAAAACGGTTGGGACCCACTATAATTTTTAAAAGGCGAGTATATCGCCCAACAAAAATAACTTTTAAAAAAATTATTGTAATTATTTGAATATAAAATAGTTATAATCAACCTTTTTGAGATTTGAACAAATCAAAGAATAGCTTTAACTAAAAATTCGGCTTCAGAATGTTTGTGTTGGAATGGTACTATAAACGCCAAAAACAAGTTAAATGAAACAAATTAAAAGACGGAGATTCATTAAAAACACCCTGTACTCCGGATTGGGCACCTCTCTAGTCCCCACCCACCTCATCGCAAAGGGGGAATCTACCATTGATGAACCTATAATTGAACAAAATTCCTCAGGAAGCACTAAGAAAATCATCGTTGCTGGGGCCGGAATCAGCGGACTTTGCTGTGCCTACGAATTGATGAAAAAGGGACATGAGGTAACCGTACTGGAAGCCTCTGGCCGATTTGGCGGTGCAATACTTTCCGTTCACGATGGACTGGCTGATGGACTTTATGCCGACTTTGGCGCCGAAAATTTTACAAAACCTGGTTACGAAAACTACTGGAAGTATATTGATGAGTTTAAGCTTGCCGTGCTACCCTATCATCATAGGGAGCATAGAATAACAAGAATTGACGGGGTATGGCAGACCGATGAAATGCAAAAAGAAATTCTCGATAAGAGGGTGGAGCAACTGGGGGGATTCAACAAGCATGAATTGAAATTTCTAAAATCAAATCAAGTCAGCAACTTACAATTGTTATATCTGAAGCCTTATTTTGAAAAATTTACAGATGAATACCAGCCTTTTGGAATTGGCTACGACCATTTGGAAAACATACCGGTCTCCCAAATCTATGAGGAAGCAGGAGCTTCCAAAGCTGCAATGTCAATCTTGGGAGGGAGTCAAACATCAGCCCTTTATAGTATTTGGCAAGCCTTTATAATGCACAAACGTGGATATGACGATACGCTAGATCTATTTCGTCTTAAAGGAGGAAATCAGGAATTAACAAATGAATTTGGACGACGCTTGGGAACACGTATAAAGCTGGGGTGTCAGATTTTGGAAATAGAAAATAACAATACAGGGGTGAAAGCTATATATCGGGAACTGGGGGAAGTAAAGGAAATGTCGGCAGATTACCTGGCCTGCTGCCTAAGAACGACGGCACTAAAAAATATTCCTTTTACACCGCCACTTCCACCAGAGAAACAATATGTCGTGGAGCATCTCAAATATGATCAGACCACACGAATCGTCTTTCAAGCTCGATCTAAATTCTGGTTGAAGGACAATGTAAGCATCAATCTATCATTCAACCATCCAGCACTTAGCCACATTTGGCAAGTTGCCAACGAAGTAGATACAGATCGTGTTTGCTTAATGGTCAAAGCACCAGGGGGAACGAATCCACTCCGTACCTTGGATGCCTTTATGGAACTTTACCCCGGCAAACGGTCGAATATAGATATTGAGCAAACCTTGGTTAAGGATTGGTCAAAAGATACATACGTACACGGATGCGAGCGCCATGGATTTTCGGGTTTAGGCAAGCTATCCAAGTTTTGGCCCCATACCATGACCTCCCATGGTAGAATTCATTTTGGAGGTGCCCATACAGACAACAGAAGCTGGGGAATGGAGGCGGCTACAAACGCTGCCAATAGGGTTGCCCAGGAAATCGATGGGGCTTAAGTAGAGAATAGTTCAATACAAGATCATGCGAAATATCCTATTTGTTATATTGATTTTCCCCGTCTTCCTTTATTGGATAGGTCCGATAAAAAAATTTGGATACCAAAGTATGTCGGAAGCCATTTCCATGTTGCCGATAACCTCAGGTACCGCAAGAATCGAGGGACAGAAAAAATCCGTGCCCCATGTAAAATTGGACCTTGGTCAGACCAATGGAAACCTTACCTGGGGTGATTTTGTCCGATATTCCATCGAAGTTTCTGACTCTATTGACGGAGATTCCAAATATGGTGAAATACCGAACAACAAAGTCCTTCTGGAAATTGAATTTTTGCCTGCCAAAAAAGAGACCGGACTAAATGAAAAAATAGAAGCGACCAAAAAAGAGACCGATTATGACGGGTTATCACTGATGATGGGTTCTACTTGTTTTTCCTGCCATGGAGACAAAAAGGTTATGACGGGTCCATCGTTTTCTGAAATTGCCGAAAGGTATGGGAAAAGCCCAAAAAGCATCAAGTTCTTGGCAGGTAGTATCTTGGCGGGCTCAGAAGGCAAATGGAGCGATATAAAAATGCCCGCAAATCCAGGACTAACGGTTGAAGAATCCGAGAAAATTGCAGCGTTCATCCTCGCTCAAGGCAGTAGAAAGTACCAATGGATCCTAACTGGGTTGGAGGGTACCTTTCAAATCATGGAAAAACCGGCACATATCTCAGAGGGAACATATGTGCTCACAGCAAGCTATACTTCATCCGCCTCTATGAAAGGGCAGAATAGCATACCATTACAAATTCGATAATATGGTAATGCAGGTTCGTTTACAAAAATTATCAATGACAAAATTCACCTATTACATACTATTATTCTTATTAATCATATCTTGCGGTCATAATCAGCTTCCCGTACCCTTGTACTATCTCTCAGTAACTGATTGGAAAGTAGAAGGACATGACGAAAGATTTAATCTGTACGAATATAATACAGGAACTTCTACCGACCGTTTCGGTAACCCTAATGGAGCCTTCTACTTTGACGGAACCTCGACCAGCCTAGGCCTGTCGCTAAACAAAAAACCCCATCTAAATAGCCCTATTACCATCTCATGGTGGTACAGTATTATTGACGACCCATTGTTTAAGGACTCCATGGATGCCGGAAACATGATCGCCTTGGTGGACACGGTTCAAGCCATTGGACTTCAATTTGGTTTTAGAGCTCCGGGCTACCGAACCAAGGGTCTCGATGTCTGGAATTGGGGAGGGGCTACAATCCTTGAAAACCAAATACCTAAATTGAACCAGTGGCATCATTGTGTCTATGTCTATGATGGTCACGAACACCAATTCTATTTAAATGGAGAGCCCATGGAGATGTCGGAAATCAAACCTCAAAAGGGCAACCCAGATTTTTTGATGCTTGGCAACTATCCTGGGGGCACCCAATTCTTTAAAGGTAGTTTGGACGAGTTACGGATTTATGAGCGGGCACTGTCTAGAAATCAAATCCTGGCCCTTTTGAATATGAAAAAATTTTGAACCTGAAAGGGGTTCAGGAGTTGAGGTGGTTTATCTTGTTAACAAAATAAAATTAAAGGACTTTTCGTTGCGAAATATTTATATGAATTAATATTTATGCTAAATTATATTTCAATAACTTTCTATATATATAAATATTCTTTCTTAACATTTCGTAATTAAAATTTAGAAAGTATATGAAATATTAATATATTTGATTTAAAGGCACCACATATTGTTTTTCAAAATAGCCTTTGGTCCGCTACATCCAATAAATTATGAAACGCAGGTCATTTATGGTAACCGGAGGGCTTACAGCGCTCTTAGCAGGGATTAACTTAGGACGTGCTTCCTCCAATAATGTTCCCAAACATGGTGTCCCGCATAATGATTTCGGTCCTCCCCCTCCGATTAAAGATCGTCTATACCAAGGTCCATTTATTAATTATGGCCCAGCAGCCAATGTTCCAGGAAGCGATGTTGTAATGACGACCACGCCATCAACCGCACCTGTAAGGAATTTTGGGATGGGACTGGTTACCTATATTTGCGACGAGGTAGGGCCTCCCAAGCCTAAAAATGGAAGTCTTCGAAGTGCTATAGAAAAACTGGCGAAATGGGAACTTGGAGACGTTTTGTACCTAAGAGTAGACTGGAGGGACATTCAGAAGGAGCCAGGTAAATTGGAATTTCCCGAACATTGGAACCTTACTTTTGAAATGGCAAAAAAGTATGGGAAGCGAGTTGCTTTTCGGATCCAATTGATGAGTCCTGTTATTGAGCCACAATCCCTGCCAGATTTCCTAAACGATAAAGTACCCATGGTGAAATTGGGAACTACCGACGAAATAGGAATTAACGGAAAGGTACACTATGCCCCAAGGTACGACCACCCGGAATTTATGAAGGCCTTTAAGGAAATGGATACGCTTCTTGCCGAAAGATATAACGGACATGAGCTTGTGGAATACGTAGATACTTGTATGTACGGTTTTTGGGGAGAAGGACATACTTGGCCCTTTGAAGGCTCGCCACTTCCAGATTACTACAAGGCACGCGATACCTTTGTTGAAATTTTTGAACATCAGGCCGCTAATTGGTCCAAAACTCCCTTGACCACCAATACCCAACCCGATTATAATCATGTAGGCAATGCCGAAGTCTTGGAGAAGACCATTAGGTCATACAACTGGCTTAGAACAGATACTATTTTCATAGAGAACGAACAGATCGACGTTTTGAGCAATAGGCCCACATGGATCGGTGCCACAATTGAGCAGGGCATCACAAAGGGCAATATAGGGGATCTTAGGGTCGTGGACGGCTTAATGAGAAATGAAAATATCATCGCCCATGTAAAGGATGTAGGACCCAATTACTTTTCACTTTGGAATTGGCATGACATTGCATTGGAAAATCTCATGAGTTATCATGACAAATACCCAAAGGCACTTAACACTTTATCTCGAAGTATTGGTTACCGTGTGCGCCCTTCCTGGATCTGGTCCTTTGAAAAAGAGGGATATCCGGGTCTGGTCTTGGGATTGGTCAACGACGGTATTTCGGGTGTACCAGGTGCGCTGCGAATCCAGGTGCGGGATGCCGCAAACACATTTGAAGTCTCAGGTAGTTTAGATCCTGGATATCCTTTACCAGGAAAAGTAAGGCAAGCCGTCATTATGCTTCCAAAGGATACCCAATGGGAAGGCCTTAGGCTTTCTGCCGTTATAGAAATCAAAGGAGTAAGACGTCCCGTTACTTGGGCATGCGCACAAAAGCTTGAAGATGATGGCGCGTTAATTTTAAAGAGAAATCTGTAATTCCAGACATATGAAATCAAAACTATGGTTGATTTTTGCAATAATAACAACAGTTTTTTGGGGCATTTGGGGCGCTTTTACGGGGCTGCCCACCGAAAATGGTTTTCCGGAAACCCTGGTGTATTGCGTGTGGGCAATCACGATGATTCCACCGGCAATAATTGCCTTGAAACTGATTGACTGGAAATTGAACCGAGATAAAAATTCAATACTTTATGGATGCCTAATAGGACTATTGGGCGCAGGCGGTCAAATGGTGCTATTTCATGCCGTTTCCGAAGGACCCTCTTATCTAATCTTTCCCATTATCTCACTATCGCCAATGGTAACCATCGTACTTTCCTATACCTTTCTTAAGGAACGTACCGGTATTCTAGGTACAATAGGAATTATATTAGCCTTATTGGCACTTCCCCTATTTGATTATTCAGACGGCAATGAAACGACAGACTACGGGTTCCTTTGGTTTGTTCTTGCTGTAATTGTTCTATTTGCCTGGGGGCTTCAGGCCTACTTTATGAAATTTGCCAACGAATCCATGAACGCGGAGAGTATTTTCTTCTATATGACCCTTACCGGATTGGCCTTAATTCCCATCGCACTTATTATGACCGATTTTTCCCAAGAAATCAATTATGGGGTCGAGGGTCCATGGCTGGCCGCTGCCATACAGATCTTAAATTCCATTGGAGCCCTTTGTCTGGTCTATGCCTTCCGCTATGGTAAAGCAATGGTGGTCTCACCGATGACGAATGCCGGGGCACCCCTGATAACCTCGGTAATATCCATGATCGTATTAGGATTTATACCTGGTACTTTTAAAATAATCGGAATCGTTTTAGCAGTGTTGGCCGCCTTTTTTCTAGCTTTTGATTCCGGTGACCCAGAAACACAACAAAAGAATATTTCCAAATAAGCTTACCACTATAGCGCTTTTCCCTAATCTGGCAGTACATCAATGGTTGTTAGGCTTACTCTTCTGAACTCCACTTCAGCACCTTCTGCCTGCAAGGCAATTTGTCCTATACTGGCCGTGGCATTATACCCATAATTTACCAAATCACCATTTACCCATACCTTTATCTCGTCTCCCACACAGGCTACAACCATGGTGTTCCATTCCCCAAGCGGTTTTTCTGAACTATCCGTAAGGTTTAGGATTCTTCTTTGCTTATCTTCAGTACTACCCCATTCGGCCTTTGGACCTCTACGTTCTTCCATACGGTCAACCTGTATATCTTCGGCAATAACCCAAAAATCACCGGCATCCCCGTGCTGCATTTGTACTTCTATCGATTTGGGAAACATTTGATACAACGCCCTCGGTTTTGAAGCATGGACCAAAACTCCACAGTTACCGGGCCTGCCGGGGAATCGATATTCTATCAAAAGCTTGTAATCACTGTAGCTTTTATCGGTGATAAGATGACCTCTTGGCTCACCCAGACTAACCAACATTCCGTCCCGAATTACAAATGGGTTCGTGCTATCGGGAATGGTATCCATTTGAGGCACATCGATATGCCAACCACTTAAATCCTCCCCATTAAAAAGATCTATTTCCTTTTCTTTTTTCTGACAAGAAGTTATCAATGTAATACCAAATACGAACCCTAGTAGAAATTTCATAATATTCTTTTATTTAATTAATGATTTTCTTTCACAACTACAACCTTAATTATTTACAATTCGGATCTTGTATTGCTTCCTTGAAAAAGGAATTATCCACCATAAACTGATGTAATACTAATACCGAGTTAACTTATAAAGAACTTTCATTATTACAATTATCAAATCAGACCGTGTCATTTAAATCGGCAAACTATCAATTCTTTTTAATCTCAACCCTTGGCAACAAAGTCTGTACGTCGTTTAGATGCAACATTCCTAAGTCCTCATTCATGCAATTAGCCGCTCCGCATGCGACTCCGTAAGCGGCAACTTTATTTATCGGCATATTATTAAATGTAGCAAAGGCTATTCCCGCCGTGAGGCAATCACCACTACCTACAGTACTTTTAACCTCTTCAACTTTTACATTGGCGTGAACATATTGATCATGTAAATAAAGAAATAGACCTTCTTTCCCTTTGGTAATGGCGAGCATCGGAACATTCTTTTTTAAGTATTTCCTAATCTCGGAGTGCTTCTCAACGCCAAAGTTACTTACAGCTTCATGCTCATTAATATGTAAGCCGTAAAATTTAACCTTTAAGGCGTTCTCCAGTTGCACCCCTGAGCAATCTAAAATGGCCTTTTTGTTTTCTTTGTTACAAATTTTAAGTAACTGGGCATATGCGTCGTCCGGGGCTCCGGAGGGCCATGAGCCAGAGAGGCAAACCAAAGAACAATGGCTTAATGCTTTCCGAAACTGGACCTGAAATAAATCCCAATCTAAAGTGGACATTTTTGGACCAGGTTCCAACAATTCCGTATTGTTTAATTCATTATCCAATTCAGAACGAAAGGTGAAACATTTTCGGGTGCTACCATTAAGTTGAGGCCCTCCGATTTCTATTCCTCTAAGGGGATGGGCCTTCATAATCCAATGTCCATTTGGACCGGCCCAATTCCCCAATAAAGAAACTGGAACGCTCAACTCTTTTAAAGCCATTGCTACATGGATTCCTTTTCCGCCAGGGAACTCCTTGAGCTCAATGATTCGATTTACCTGACCTATCCTAAAAGAATCCAGCCATGCATATGTATCTATTGAGGGATTTGGGCATACAGAAAGAACCATTTTTTGCAGAATTAAATGTGTTAAATAAATATTGAGAAATAAATATAAAAATAATATGAAAGTTTAATTATTAAATAAATATTTCAAAACCTTTTTATTTTATTGTATCGTAGTTTTATTCTAATCAATTGAACTTTTTAAACAAAGTTTTAAAGGTATGTTGCCTTAAGTTGTATTGGAATAGCAAATTTAAATGTTAAAGGCTGATTGTAAATCCAATCTTTAATATTCAGGGTTATCGATTACAAAGCATTTCTACAGTCGGAATTAATCTTTTCAATTAAAAATCTTTATATCTCTGCTAATTAAACTTGTAGTATAAAAATTGGAAAGTGAAAAAGTAATGTTGTTCAACATTTAAAACTACCATTCTAGTTTTACTAGCGCTTCTGTATTCTATCGATGAACTCTAACGGTAATCAAAACGGTTCCGTTTTTCAAATTCAATGTAAGTTTCCGGTTAAACCGAAAAGTTTGGTAGTATAAATCAACACTGAAATAAATTCTGTATTTTCGTATAACGAAAGTTAAAGTTCACAATTCGTCAACACGTGAAGTGCAAAATAGCAAGTATTTGATTCTCATTGGCCTGAGCAAAGTAAGTTCAGACCTCAGCCAGGTCACGAATAAATCAACAATAAGTTGAAAACGAAGCAAGCAAAAAACATAGCTTGCTTTGTTGTTTTAGTGAGGTTTTGATTTTAAAAGCGGAGCTTTGTCAGGAAAACCAAAGGTAATCCTGCCGAGGTCACCAAAGAGGCTGTCTAAAAAGTCGCAATTCCATTCATATGTCACATCGAGCCTTTCGGCTCCGCTCAAGATAAACTAAAGTCGAGATGCGTTAATAACCAATAAGTTATAATTCTCGACTCCGCTCGAATTGACAGAAGAAATGACTTTTTAGACATCCTCGTTTCTATTTAAGGTGTACAGACTTATATAACCTACCATTGCAAAAAAGCAACAGTGTTTTCACAATAGTGTTGAAAGCTACTTCTCACCAACACTATTTATCACTTCCAAATTCACCTTACGAACTGCCGGAAAATCCATTTTATCCACCTTACGGTCATAGGTCATAAAACCGTTCACTTCCCCTTCAACATCCGTTGTCTGGGTATAAATCGCACCGGAGAAACCTGCCTTTACCAATTTCTTCAATTCTTCAGCATATTCAATATATTGATTCGTGGTTTCCTTGGAGTTTTTAAACTTTACATACCCCCAGTTATTCTCAGGCTTCCAAAGATGATTTTCAACTGCCAATCCAATACCTCCGTATTCCCCTAGTACATTTACCCGTTGTGCATCGTACAGATACATGGCAGGCCCTGGATAATTATGAAGATCGACAATATCGCCGGTCCTGTAAAAATTACCACCACTGGCAGCATTGACCAACCTACTAGGGTCATAGCTTTTCGTCCACTCCGCAATTTCCTCGGTTTTAAATTGCCCCCAGGCCTCGTTAAATGGGACCCAGACCACGATGCTTGGAACGGAATATAAGTAGTCCATTATTTCCTTCCATTCGGTTCTGTATATTTTTTCCGATTCCGAACTTCTTTTAAATTCGGTTCCATTGAAATAGTCATGGTTCTGCCATTGAGGCCCTTTGTCTCCATTGGGCATATCCTGCCACACCAATATACCAAGCCTATCACAGTGGGCATACCACCGGGCCGGTTCCACCTTGACATGTTTACGGATCATATTAAAGCCAAGTTCCTTAGTTTTGATAATATCATATTCAAGTGCTTCATCCTTAGGGGCCGTGTAGAGTCCGTCTGGCCACCATCCTTGATCTAAGGGACCATACTGAAAATAATTCTTATTGTTCAGTTGCATCCTTACAATGCCAAACGCATCTTTCTTCATACTGATCTTTCGCATCCCAAAATAACTTTCTACCTTATCCGTTTCCTTGGAATCGGTCATAAGTTTTACTTCCAAGTCATATAAAAATGGCGTCTCTGGAGACCAAAGTTTTGGGTTTTTTACCGGCAGCTCAATTTCCATACCAACCCTGGCCTTCGCCTTTGAAACCAAACTTCCAGCATCCAGAACGGATACTTCCGCAATATCGCCATAGGCGGCACCTTCGATTTCAGTATATACAGAAACGGTACCCCTATCCAAATTTGGGACTGTCTTTATGTTGCGAATCCTCTTTTTTGGAACAGGTTCCAACCAGACGGTCTGCCAAATTCCAGTTACCGGGGTGTACCAAATTCCCTCCGGATTCTTTACCTGTTTTCCTCTGGGCTGCGGGCCATCGTTCGTGGGATCCCAAACCTTAACGGTTAATTTTTGATCGCCTTCCCCCAAAAAAGGTGTAATGTCAAATTCAAAAGGGGTATATCCACCAGTATGGGAACCCACAAGTATATCATTTATCCAGACATCCGCTTTCCAGTCTACCGCCCCAAAATGAAGCAGCATATTGTTTTCCTTCCAGTCCAAAGGAACCTCAAAGGTGGTTTGGTACCATAATTCCCTTTCACTGCCCACTTCCTTCATAACTCCGGACAGGCTCGACTCCACAGCAAATGGAACCAAAATCGCACCTTCAAAATTAGTTGGGCACGACTCCCCTTTTCTTGTAATTGCATATTCCCAAAGACCATTCAGGTTTTTCCATTGATCACGAACCATCAACGGCCTAGGGTATTCATTCAAGATATTTTTGGTGTCTATTTGTTCGGTCCATTTGGTTTTTATTTTATCACCGGCGGGTTTCCATTGACCGTAGGTGAAGCTCAAAAAACAAAGGCAAAGGGAGATTAAAGCATGAATACTACTATTTTTAGAAATCATTGGACATAAAATTGGTTTATAACAACAATTTAAAAATAATTCCTTGAGCTTGTCCAAATTGGCACTTTTGTCAAATCACAATTCATGAATTATTTGAAGCGAACTGAAATACGATACTTATTTAGTAGCCATAGTCTAAAACTCATCTTAGATTTGCTTTGAAATACACAATACCTTTTTATCTTTACGCCCAATTCTGAATCGCCCACGTGGTGAAATTGGTAGACACGCTACCTTGAGGGGGTAGTGTTCGTAAGGACGTGCTAGTTCGAATCTAGTCGTGGGCACAAAAGCCAGGTACTTTCTACCTGGCTTTTTTTTATTTAGCGAGGTTTTAACATCTTTTCCAACCAACTTTAGATGCAATTCATTAAGTTTGTTTAACGTTTTTCTTCAAACTATGAACAACGTAAAGAAAATATTCAGCATTAGGGACCTTGAGAACTTATCAGGCATCAAGGCGCATACCATTAGAATCTGGGAGAAAAGGTATAACCTGCTATCCCCCGAAAGGACAGATACGAATATACGTACCTATAGCTTGTCCAGCTTACAAAAGCTTCTGAACATCACTCTTTTATACGATAATGGTTATAAAATTTCCAAGATTGCAAAGATTCCCGAATCGGTAATACCAAATACCGTTAAGGAGGTAGTTTCAAAAAAAACCAGTAAATCACAAAATCTGAATGCCTTTAAGTTGGCAATGATGAATTTTGACCAAACCATTTTTTTTGAAACATATGACAAACTTCTAAGTACAAAGTCTTTTAGGGAAGTCTTTAAGGATGCATTTATTCCCCTGTTGAACGAAATCGGGCTTCTCTGGCAAACGGATACCATTAGCCCTGCTCATGAGCATTTCATAACCAGTCTCATCAAACAAAAAATTTTGGTGAATACGGAGAGGATACAACATCAAAAGCCAACTAAAACGGATAAGGTTTTTGTGTCCTTTTTACCCGAAAACGAGATACATGACATTGGTATATTGTACCTAAACTATGAGATTCTTCTAAAAGGTTATAAAGTGGTTTATTTGGGCCAGACGATACCCATTGAAAATTTAACCGATCTCCTAAAGTATTTTGACAATATTTATTTCCTATCTTACTTCACGGTAAAGCCGGACAAAACCGAGATAGCCACCTATCTTGAGGAATTTGAATTATATCTAAGGGATACTTCAAACCCACAACTATGGATACTTGGTCGTCAAATCCAACATTTGGAACGCACCAAACTTCCAAGTTTTGTAAAAACCTTTACTTCAATTGAAGAGGTGGTCCATCATTTATAACCTATGGAAAAAAATATAGCTATCATTGGATCTGGTTTTTCATCCCTTTCGGCAGCTTGCTATCTTGCCAAAGCCGGTCATCAGGTGTCCATCTACGAAAAAAACGAATCCATTGGAGGAAGGGCCGCACAATTGATAAAGGATGGCTTCACCTTTGATATGGGCCCTAGCTGGTATTGGATGCCCGATATTTTCGAGAAGTTTTTCAGCGATTTTGGTAAAAAGACCTCAGACTACTACCAACTGGACAAATTAAGTCCCGCATATAAAATTTTTTTTGCCGATGACGTAATTACCATAGGGGACTGCATTGATAAGATATGTACCGAATTTGAACGTATCGAATCCGGAAGTTCCGTACATCTAAGAAAATTTATCGCCCTGGCACAGGAAAACTATGAAATTGCCATAAACAAAATCGTTTTAAGGCCTGGACTGTCACCTTTCGAATTGGTCACCAAGGAAACGGTTTTAAAGGTTGATCAATTTTTTAAGACAATTAGTTCAGAAGTTAGAAAAAAGTTCAAAAACCCAAAACTTATTGCGACCTTGGAGTTCCCCGTGCTGTTTTTGGGCGCAAAGCCTAGTGATACGCCATCCTTTTACAGCTTTATGAATTTCGCCGATTTCGGTTTGGGCACTTGGCACCCCCAGGGTGGTATGTACCGTATCATTGAGGCCATGGGAAGTCTTGCAGAAGAATTGGGAGTTAAGATTCATACCCATGCCAACGTAGAAAAGATTTTGGTTACAAAAAACATCTGTAATGGCATCATTTGTAACGGTTCCACTATTTTGGCCGATATCGTGGTCAGCGGGGCCGATTACCATCACTCCGAAAGTTTATTGGATGCGGAGTACAGGCAATACAGCGAAGCATATTGGAACAAAAAAACCTTTGCGCCTTCTTCCCTCTTATTCTATATCGCTTTTGACGGGAAGCTCAAGAATGTGGACCATCACAATTTGTTTTTTGATACAGATTTTGAACGCCATGCTGAGGAAATCTATGATAACCCGCAATGGCCAACAAGCCCCCTATTCTATGCCAATTTTCCTTCTATAACGGACGAAAGTATGGCACCCGAAGGATGTGAGACCGGATTCTTTTTGGTTCCCATCGCACCCGGGCTTGAGGATACTGAAGCGCTTCGGGAGCAATATTTTGACTTGATTATGGATAGGTTTGAGGAAAAAACAGGTCAAAAAGTCTTGGATAAAATTCGCTTTAAGGAAACCTTCTGTGTAAATGACTTTGTGGAGCGGTACAATTCCTATAAAGGCAATGCCTATGGAATGGCGAATACGCTATCTCAAACCGCATTTCTCAGACCAAAATTAAAGAGCGGTAAGGTTAAAAACCTTTATTTCACAGGGCAACTTACAGTTCCTGGACCTGGCGTTCCTCCATCTTTAATTTCAGGAAAATTGGTTTCTGAACTTTTAACTAAAAATAACTAACTTAAGGCTATGAAAGTACAGACCTTAATCGGCAAAAGGATTATTTGGGTGTACCATTCCACAGCTTTAACCATATAAATGAACACATGAAAATCACTTTTGACAAGGTATCCTACCAGTGTAGTAAAATCGTTACCGAAAAATACAGTACATCGTTTGCCTTGGCAACAAAAATGCTTCATGGTTCCATACGTGGGGACATATACAACATTTATGGTTTTGTAAGGTTTGCAGATGAAATTGTAGATACCTTCCACGAGTATGATAAAAAGACCTTATTCGATAAATTTGAGGAAGAACTTGCCGCCGCACTGGAAAACAAAATAAGTTTGAACCCCATTCTAAACTCGTTCCAATACACGTTCCATAAATACAACATCCCCATTCATTTAGTTGATTCCTTTATGAAAAGTATGCGGGCGGATTTGACCAAGAACGTTTACAAAACCGAGGCCGAGTATAAAGAATATATTTATGGTTCCGCGGATGTAGTTGGTCTTATGTGCCTTAAAGTATTTGTCAAGGGCTGTGATGAATCCTACGAAAATCTGAAGGAATCTGCCATGGCCTTGGGTTCTGCCTTTCAAAAGGTAAATTTTCTAAGGGACGTAAAGGCCGATTTTGAGGAGTTGAACCGCACCTATTTTCCAAACGCAAATCTCGCTGCGCTGGACGAAGATTCAAAAATGGAAATCGTTCAAGAGATACAACGAGATTTTCAAGAGGGGTACAAAGGTATCGTAAAACTGCCCATTGAGGCAAAATTCGGGGTATATACGGCCTATAGATATTACACTAGGCTTCTTAAAAAGCTACAAAACACCCCGTCCATGGAAATTAAAAGCACCCGTATACGGGTTCCTGATTATGAAAAATTCGGTCTTCTGGCAAGGTCTTATGTTAAATATAAAATGAACTTAGTTTAGATGAATACGTTTCTTTGGATTATTATTTTTTTGGGTACATTCTCTTTCATGGAATTTATGGCTTGGTTTACCCATAAATACATCATGCATGGATTCCTATGGTCCTTGCATAAGGACCATCACCATAAAGATCATGATTCCTGGTTTGAAAGAAACGATGCCTTCTTTATTTTTTACGCCATTGTAAGTATGTCGCTGTTTTACACTGGGGCAAACGGATTTTGGTATGGATACCCTCTTGGTTTTGGAATTTTGGCCTATGGTATCGCCTATTTTTTTGTACACGACATCTTCATACACCAAAGATTCAAAATTTTCCGTAACGCAAATAATTGGTATGCACGTGGTGTACGACGCGCCCACAAAATCCATCACAAGCACCTGGGAAAAGAGGACGGGGAATGTTTTGGAATGTTGGTAGTGCCCTTCAAATATTTTAAAAAATAGCCAATGCCCCATGCTTTGGTAATCGGTGCCGGCATTGGTGGTTTAGCCACTTCCTTAAGACTTCGCAAAAAAGGTTATCGAGTAACGGTTCTGGAAGTCAACGATTACCCTGGAGGTAAACTTCACGCTATCGAGCAGGATGGCTACCGTTTTGATCTGGGACCCTCCTTGTTCACGATGCCCCATTTGGTCACCGAACTTTTTGCACTGTATCAAGAGGATTTCCCAACTTATTTTCAATACAGTAAAAAACAAATTGTCTGTAATTATTTTTGGGAAGATGGACACCGATTTTCAGTGGCATCGGATATAGAAAAGTTTATAAAAGACGCATCTGAGAGTTTCAATGAACCTCCACAAAAAATAAAATCCTATTTAAAAAGAAACCGCGAAAAGTATGATTTGACCGTGGACCTATTTTTGGAAAAGTCCCTTCATAAGCTCTCCACGTACCTATCAACACAAACAATAAAGTCCATCCTTCAAATTGGAAAACTACACTTAAATGACACTTTAGACTCGGTCAATAAGCAGTATTTTAGAAATCCAAAGTTGGTACAACTCTTTAATCGGTATGCCACGTATAATGGCTCATCGCCCTATAAAACCCCAGGCATCATGTCCATGATTCCCCATTTGGAAATGCATTATGGCACCTATTTTCCCAAGGGAGGAATGCACAGCATTAGTCTTTCGTTATATGAATTTGCCAAACAAAAAGGGGTCAGCTTCAAGTTTGGACATCCGGTAGAAAATATCATTGTTAAAAATAAAAAGGCTATTGGCGTACTATCCAAGGGAGTCGCGCATAAGGCCGATATTGTGGTTTCCAACATGGATGTGTATCCTACCTATAAAAAATTGCTGAAGGACCAACCCTATCCAAAAAAAACCCTGGAACAAGAACGCTCAAGTTCCGCACTCATATTCTATTGGGGGATTTCAAAGGAATTTCCACAACTGGATTTGCACAATATTCTGTTTACCGATTCCTACCCCGATGAATTCCAGGCATTGTTTGACAAAAAGACCCTATACACAGACCCTACCATCTACATCAATATTACCTCTAAAGAAGAGGTCAAGGATGCGCCCGAGGGTCATGAGAATTGGTTCGTGATGATAAACGCTCCAGGAAACTATGGGCAGGATTGGCGCGAGCTAAAACAAGTGGCGAGAAAGAACATTGTTTCCAAAATAAATAGGATCCTAAAGACAAACATTGAAGAATTCATAACTACGGAGCATATTTTGGACCCTGTTGGGATTGAAAGCAGTACAAGTTCATTCCGGGGAGCCCTCTATGGCGCGGCAAGTAATGATAAATTTGCCGCTTTTGTAAGGCATGCGAATTTTTCAAAATCGATTGAAAATTTATATTTCTGTGGAGGATCCGTACATCCAGGTGGGGGGATTCCCCTTTGTCTTTTATCCGCGAAAATTGTTTCCGATTTGGTTCCAACCCCCATTCCAAATGCTTGAAACCCTATCCAAATATAAGGTCCTCATAGCTATTGGCATCGTATGGTTATTTCATATTTCGGCCATTATTGGAATCGCTTCGGGGGATTTGGAATGGTTTATTCAAAAAACCCCTTTGAACCTAATAATCAGTTTAACGCTCTTTTTATTTATTTATCCCATCAATACTCCAATAAAGTCCTTTGCCTTTGTCTTGTTTTTTTGTGGTGGCATGTTTGCCGAATGGCTTGGGGTACACTATGGAATTTTGTTTGGGGAGTATGCATATGGGAATAACCTAGGCCCAAAACTTGACGGGGTTCCTTATTTGATTGGTACATACTGGGCCCTTCTTACTTTTATCACGGCAAGTATGCTTGATTATACCAAATTAAAATCCATCCCCAAGATTATATTGGCCGCGGGCCTTATGGTTTTACTTGATTTTTTTATGGAGCACAATGCCCCAGTATTCGATTTTTGGACTTTTGAAGGTGGTATGGCACCGCTTGAAAATTATACGACATGGTTCGCCTTGGCGATTTTGTTCCAGATACTACTAAGGGTCTTAAAAATAGAGGGAAATAAACAATTTTCAATCCATCTGTATTTGGCCCAACTTGTTTTCTTTGGGTTTTTCCTTTTCTAATTTTCTAAGTCATATAGTGGGTTTTTGCCCATCCAAGTGCCTATGGACCTGTAAGGCTGAAACCTGGAAAAAAGTTCTTCCTTATACCAATTCAACTGCCTTGTTTTTTGGATCGCTTTTTGGTGTTCTTTGCTCGCGTAGGCAAATTGCATAAGGGATTCCTTATCACTCCAAATACTGAATGTTGCCATTTGTAAAAAAGGGACCTCACCTATCCCCTTTGTAAATAAAAGACCCCTATTACCAGCTAGGGATTTTTGGGATGTTGGAACATATTTCCAAAATTTAAGGAGCATTCTTGTTTTGATTGTCGCCCTGGTGATTACGGCAATGTACGGATTCGCTTCTTCCAAAGATTCACTTTTGATAAAAGGATTATTACCATCCCAATCCCCCTTTGCCGTAGTGTTTTTCATGTAAACCGTCCATCTTTCTTCACTTTTCCCCAAATAACGTTGCATAATAGTCGAGGCATTGAAAAACTCGTTAGCACAAGTTTCATTTTTCCATATCTGAAGCAAGCCATAAACAGACCAATCCGGTAAGGGATTAAAGCCTTCTCTACCGCTTCCCATAAGTTTGTACATTTGAAGACCTTCTACTTTGGAAAGCCCTGCATGTGCAAATTGCATTTCGCCAAAGGCCCATAACTTACTGCTAAAATTGGTATATCTAAAAAAAGTGAGTGTTGTGATTTGGGACATACGATATTCCTGAAAATTGCCATTTAGGAATATCTAAGATACAAAATGAATATTGTTGCTGTTTTTTTATGGAAACCCGTTTCGTTTTATTCCGATATTAGCTCCTCCAACAATGCATCCACAGCAGAATTGTCCCAATCGGCAATCGCATTTTGATGAACGGCTATGAAACCGTTTTTATCGATTATATAGGATCCGGGCGGTTTTAATATAGTAACCGGACTGTCTTCACCCACAATCCTGTACGTAACAGGAAACGTATACCCATGCTCTTCCATAAACAGTTCCACAGGGGCCCGCTCCTCATTGGTAATGATATAGAAATTAACCCTACCCTTATACTTTTCGTATAGACTTTGGATATCCTTTAACTGAGCTTGTGATGGCATATGCCAAGAGGTCCAAAAAGAAATAAACACCACATTGCCTTTAGCCTCCTCAAAACTGAAGAGCTTCCAATCTTCATCCTTTAGTGTCCAATCGTAGCTGGATATTTTACCCCTCTTTTCCGGAGTTATTATGGTAGGTGCCATGGCCAACCATCTATTTAAAAGAATCTTGCTATAATCACCAAGGGGGGTTACAAAGAAGGACAACACAAATGCGATGATCAAAAGTGTGAAAAATGTTTGTTTCTTCATCTTCAGTTTATGGAATACCCAAAACTAAAAAACTCCCGAATAGTTTCGGGAGTTTTCCTAATTTATTTTATTGGCACCGCCAAGGGGTTCAATACTTCAAGGCTTGCCCGCCTGAACACCTGTCGGGCAGGCCTCGAAAAAAAAGTGCATCTACCGCGAATGCCTCATGGGATCGCCCAGTGGTAGATTACTACTAGATTATGCTGCATTCTGCTTCTTGATAACATTCAAAGCGGAACCTTCCCTAAACCATCCAATTTGTGCATCGTTATAGGTATGGTTTGCCTTTATGGTGTCCTTGGAACCATCGGCATGAACAATCTCAATGGTCAACGGAGTGTCCGGAGCAAAATCGGTTATATCAACAAAATTGAAGGTATCGTCCTCCTGAATCAACTCGTAGTCATTCTCATTGGCAAAAGTCAAAGCCAACATCCCTTGCTTCTTCAAGTTTGTTTCATGGATACGAGCAAAGGATTTTACCAAAACCGCTGCTACACCAAGATGTCTTGGCTGCATGGCAGCGTGCTCCCTGGACGAGCCTTCCCCATAGTTGTGGTCACCAACAACCATGGATTTTATTCCCTTCGCCTTGTAGGCCCTTTGGGTATCGGGCACACCTTCGTATTCACCAGTCAACTGATTCTTTACTAAATTCGTCTTTTGATTAAAAGCGTTTACCGCACCGATCAAGGTATTATTGGCGATATTGTCCAAATGGCCCCTAAAGCGTAACCAAGGTCCGGCCATGGAAATATGGTCCGTGGTACACTTTCCAAAAGCTTTTATCAACAATTTGACGTTTTGTAACGACTCATTCTGGATGGGCTCGAAAGGATCCAAAAGCTGTAACCTTTCCGAGGTTGGATCCACAACTACCTTTACACTGGAACCATCCTCTTTGGGCGCTAGATAACCGGCATCTTCCACTTCAAAACCTTTGGGTGGCAATTCCCATCCTGTTGGTTCCTCAAATCGTACTTCCTCGCCATCCTCATTGATCAAGGTATCCGTCATTGGGTTGAAATCCAACCTGCCCGCTATCGCTATGGCAGCGGTAATTTCTGGGGAAGCCACAAATGCATGGGTATTTGGGTTTCCATCCGCACGTTTTGCAAAGTTTCTGTTGAAGGAATGAACGATGCTGTTCTTGGGTGCATTCTTTGGATCACTGTAACGCGCCCACTGTCCGATACACGGTCCGCAGGCGTTCGTAAATATCTTGGCATCCAATTTCTCGAATATGCCAAGGATACCATCCCGTTCCGCCGTGAAACGTACTTGTTCAGAACCTGGGTTAATTCCAAATTCCGCCTTTGTCTTTAGTTTCTTATCCAAAGCCTGTTGCGCAATAGAGGAAGCTCTTGACAAATCTTCATAAGATGAGTTGGTACACGAACCTATAAGTCCCCATTCTACCTGCATTGGCCAATCGTTTTCCGTGGCTTTCTTGGTCATTTCCTTGCCGACGGGAGTGGACAAATCCGGCGTAAAAGGACCGTTCAACAATGGATTCAGTTTTGAAAGGTCGATATCGATGACTTGATCAAAATACTGTTCCGGATTGGCATATACCTCTTCATCGGCAGTAAGATACTCCCGTACTTTATTGGCGGCATCGGCAACATCAGACCTATCCGTGGCCCTCAAATATCTTTCCATGGAGTCGTCATAACCAAAGGTCGATGTTGTAGCCCCAATTTCGGCTCCCATGTTACATATGGTTCCTTTCCCCGTACAGGAAAGCGCCTTGGCACCGGGACCGAAATATTCAACAATAGCTCCGGTTCCTCCCTTCACGGTAAGAATTTCGGCAACTTTAAGAATTACATCCTTTGGAGCGGTCCAACCTGAAATTTTCCCGGTCAAACGAACCCCTATCAACTTTGGAAACTTTAGCTCCCAAGCCATTCCGGCCATGACGTCGACGGCGTCGGCACCACCTACACCAATTGCCACCATTCCCAAACCACCTGCATTCACGGTGTGGGAATCGGTTCCTATCATCATGCCACCTGGAAATGCATAATTTTCCAATACCACTTGGTGAATGATTCCGGCACCAGGTTTCCAAAACCCGATACCATATTTATTGGAAACGGATTCCAAAAAATCAAATACTTCCGCACTCGTGGAATTGGCCGTCTTCAAATCTGCAGCAGCACCACTTTTCGCCTGGATCAAGTGATCACAATGCACGGTGGTAGGCACCGCCACCTTTGGTTTTCCGGCTTGCATGAACTGTAATAAGGCCATTTGAGCCGTTGCATCCTGACAAGCAATACGATCCGGAGCGAAATCAACATAATCCTTGCCTCTAACAAAGGCCTTAGTGGGAGTACCGTCCCACAAGTGAGCGTACAAAATCTTCTCCGAAAGGGTCAGTGGTTTTCCCACAATTTCACGGGCCTTATCCACCCGCTCAGCCATATTGGCGTACACCCCTTTAATCATATCAATATCAAATGCCATATTTCTCTATTTAATGTTAAAGCAATTCCGTAAAATTAAGAAAATCTAAGGCGCAATTAAAATTTTAAACAAAGGAATAAACCCTTTTTTGCCATTCCCAGAAAATTAGATTTACGGAATACCGAATTTAACGCTCAAAGACGCTTAAATCTTGCGGAAAAAAGATTTTCGGGTTTTGGAAATTATAGTAGCTGCTTGATAATTGCCTCTTCGGAAATACCCTCGGCCTCTGCCTTGTAGTTTTTTATGATCCTGTGTTTTAGGATACCATAGGCAACTTTCTGTACGTCCTCGAAATCCGGTGAAAATTTTCCGCTGATGGCGGCATTCGCCTTCGCTGCCAGGATCAAGTTTTGGGAGGCGCGCGGGCCCGCTCCCCAATCAACGTATTGTTTTACATAATCCGAGGCGGATTCCAAATTTGGTCGGGTCTTGTTGACCAATTTTACCGCATACTCCACAACATTGTCAGGAACGGGAATTTTACGGACCAATTCCTGTACTTCCAATATTTGCTGGGCGTTGAACTGCGGCTCCACATGGTATTTGGTTGTTGAAGTCGTATTTTTTACGACCATGACCTCTTCCTCAATACTTGGATACTTCAATTCTATCGCGAACATAAAACGGTCCAACTGCGCTTCGGGCAAGGGATAGGTTCCCTCCTGCTCTATGGGGTTTTGGGTAGCCAAAACAAAATAGGGCAAATCCAATTTATATTGATGGCCCGCAATGGTAACCGCCCTTTCCTGCATGGCCTCCAAAAGGGCAGCCTGCGTTTTGGGTGGGGTTCTATTGATCTCATCGGCCAAAATAATATTGGAAAAAACAGGGCCCTTGATGAACTTAAAATTTCTGTTCTGGTCCAAAACCTCACTACCCAAGATATCGCTGGGCATGAGATCCGGCGTAAACTGGATGCGCTTGAAATCCAATCCTAGGGCTTGGGCAATGGTGTTCACCATCAAGGTCTTGGCCAACCCCGGAACACCGATTAAAAGGGAATGTCCTCCTGTATAGATGGAGAGCAATATTTGGTCTATAACGGCTTCCTGGCCAACGATTACCTTGGCTATTTCCTTCTTTAAGGCATTATGTTTTTCGACCAATAATTTAACGGCAGCAACATCTGACATATTTATTCCTTTACCCAGTTATTGGCAAAATCACAATCCCTGTTGGCATCGCTTACGCTAATATACGTATCTTCAATATGATCTTCCATCCATTCCTTGATGGCATTATATTGCTTTTCTGTTAGGGCAAGTTGTTGAATTTTGGTGTAGTCCTTAGCAAAATCGGCAACGTGTTCGTCATATCGATTGGTCACCTTAAGAATTTTGTACTTGGATGGACCTCCCCTTGGGTCAGCTTCCAAAATGGGATAGGATATTTGGTCGTCCTGCAAATCACGTACCTGATTGTACAAGGTAGGATCCATTTTAGTAAGTTCAAAACGGGAACTGAAATCCTGCGGGTTTCTTAGCAAGCCACCATCGAATTTAGTCTCCTTTTCGTCCGAAAAGTTCAGGGCCGCCTCAGCGAAGGTAAATTTCCCCTCTATAATTTTCTGACGTATGCTGTCCAATTCCGATTTAGCCTCGGCCAAGGCCTTATCCGAAATTTCGGGCTGAATCAAAATATGTCTTAGATCGAGCTCCTGGCCCCTTATTTTTTCAATGTAAATAATATGAAACCCAAACATAGTCTCAAAAGGCTCCGAAACCTCCCCTTCCCTTAGGCTGAAAGCTACATCCTTAAATGTCTTATCAAATCCTGTGTCCTTGGTTATACTATAAAATCCACCTTTGGATTTAGAGCCAGGATCTTGCGAATATAAAATGGCCTTTACGCTAAAACTGGCATCGTTGTCCTCAACATCGGCCTTTATTTCATTGAGCTTGTCTATCACCTTCTGCTTTTCTTCCTGTGAAGGCTCCGGAGCCTTCACAATCTGGGCGATTTCCAATTCGGCACCAAAAACAGGCCGTTCGTTTTCAGGAATCTTGTTAAAGAATTGACGTACTTCCTCTGGGGTTATCTCTATTTCTGAAACAATATCCTGCTGCATTTTTTCGGACAGCATTCGTAGCTTGTTGATTTTGAACAACTCCTCCCTAAAACTTTGCTCGTCCTCCTTTTTATAGTACTTCAAGACCTTCTCCATAGAACCGATCTGCTGCACCAGGGACTGTAATTGACGCTCGCCCGTGGCATTCACCTCGTCATCCGAAACCAAAATACTGTCCTGTACGGCCTGATGTGCGTATAATCGATCTTCCATCAGCTTGCCCAAAAGGCTACAGTGCGTAATATCTTCCGTGGATGCACCCTGACTTTTTAAATCGATGAGGGTTTTTTCGATATCGGAATCCAAGATTACATAATCACCCACTACGGCGGCGATTCCGTCCAATTTGATCCGCTTAAAGTTTGTGGAGTCTTTCTTAGAGGGAGTTTCAACACTTGCCGATGCCTCCGCGCCTTCTTCCGTATTCTCCTGGGCCGTCAAAATTGCACAAAAGATACTTGCCAAAAAGGTCAACAGTCTCCTACTTGTTGTCATTGTAAACCTCAAATTCTTTTTCTCTGATTGCTTCATCTATGATTTCGGTTTCTAGTTTTCGCAGGTAGTCGATTTTTCTGCGACTTAATAAAACTTGCTTTATGGTAGGTGCAATGTATGAAAGTGGTGCGATATCATTGACATCCTTTACTTCCTCTATTTTGCCCAAATATACCCCGATTGAATCCTGTAATTCAAAAAATTGTGAATTTTTTAAGTATCTATCCTGATTATCAAAGGTTATGGGTGGAATTTCCTCAAATATCCTGGAAGAACTCACCCAAATAGAATCGTTAAAATTCAGCTTCTTAAATTGTACCCCAATGGAATCCAAATAAATCAAATCCTCCTCGTCAAAACTTCGCAATCGCTTCTTAACTTCGTCCTGATTCAAAAAATTAAGGGGCAATTGCACAAAACGAATGCGCACGATACGCTCCTTTAATTTGAAATTTTCCTTTTGTCTGTCATAGAATTCCTGTAATTGGGTTTCGGAAATTAATGTGTCCGTCCCCTGTGATACCAAAGCTTCTTGATAGGCCCTGGTGTACAGGTCTGTTCTATACGCATCGACCAAAGCATCGAATTCCCGGAGCTTTTCCTCCGGTAGGTTGATCTTGGACTTGGAAAGCAGTAGTTGTTTGGAGGCCCAGTTATTGATATAATTGGTTACGAAAGAAGCACTGTCCCCTTTTGACATTCCCTCCTTAAGAAGTGGTTTTAGGTCCTCTTTGTACAGATACAACTCGCCCACCCTGGCCAACGGCTCCTTTTCCTCTTTTTTGTTGAAATACCCCTCGCATGAAACGAGGATACAAACAGTTCCTACCGCCATCAACAAATAAAGGACTCCCCGTTGTATCATTTGAGAACTACACATCCTGCAAAAATAGCAAATACAATATCCCGAACAAACGCTATGGGTTTTCCTTAACAGAATAAGGCGATAATCCTAGAAAAATTGCATTCAAAAAGTTGGACAAACGCAACAAAAGTTTTGAAATCCATGGAAAAATAAGGTCCAAATGTTAATTTTGATACCCATTAGTTTATTATTTTGGAAAGACAGATCAAATTGATTTGGGACTTTAGGGGTCCCGCCGCGCACAAGACCGCAGAGCACCATGAAATTCATCTCAAGGAATTCATTACCTTGGAAAAGGTAGCGGCGATCACAACGGGTTTCACGGAATTGAACGATATGCACAGTATAGCCTTCCTGGTCGTTCATGAACGGGATATGATTGCCATGCGGGATCGATTAAAACCACATAGAGGGGAAGTTTATGTTGAAAATTAATCACACGTTGTATATATCATTAAGGCTCTTGGGCCTTTTGATCATTGGGTTATTTTTTTCCTGTTCGAACGAACCGGTGAACGATAACCTTTTGGAAGTTGCACTAAGTTCCAACAACCCGAAAATAAAGAGGGTCATGGATAGCCTTGATCGGTACGAAGTCCAGATCAGGTATACCAAAATCGATAGGAAAAACGACAGTATTTTTTTTATCGATTATGATTTTCAGGTGGATAAGAACGCTTACTTCTATCCCGCCAGCACGGTCAAATTTCCCATAGCAGTACTGGGCTTGGAACGATTGAACGAGACGGATACCCTGAACAGGGAGGTACGTTATTATGTGGAAGGCGACACCCTAGAATCGACATTCTCCAAGGATGTTGTAGAAATTTTCAGCGTTAGCGACAATTTGGCCAACAACCGATTGGTGGAACTGTTGGGACAGGATGCCATAAACGCTTCATTACGGGAAAAGGGCGTAGAACCCGTCCGTATCTCACATAGACTGGGCTATCACTCGGAAGACCTGGAAACCAAACCTTTGATCATCTATTTGAACGATAGTACCACTGGCATAACGAAACCTAGTATAAATTTGGCTCCAATACGGTTATCCCTGAAAAACATTCGTAAAGGAATAGGCTACTATGAAGACGATACTTTGATGGAGGATCCATTTGATTTTTCATTGAAAAACTACTACCCCATTGAGGCCCAACACGGTGTCCTAAAGCGGGTGATATTCCCTGAACAATTCCGTCCGGAACAGCGATTCAACCTGTCCCCAGATCAACATGCGTTTTTACTGGAAGCGATGAAGATACTCCCAAGAAATGCGGGCTATGACCCTACGGAATATTATGATGGTTATTGTAAATTTTTCATATACGGAGACACCAAGGATACCATACCTTCCCATATGGAAATCTACAATAAGGTGGGGTTTGCCTATGGTACGCTGACCGATTGCGCCTACATCAAGGACACTAAAAACAAGGTGGATTTTATGCTCACGGCGACCATTTTGGTAAACAAGGATGGAATCTTCAATGACGATGCCTATGAATACAATGAAATAGGTATTCCCTTTTTAGCCGAACTGGGAAGGGAAATCCACAGATTGGAACTAGAAAGAAAGAGATAGATGCCAGAAGCACCCAAACAAACCCGTATCAACAAATATCTGAGCGAAGTCGGTTATTGTTCCCGTAGGGAGGCCGATAAGCTAATAGAACAAGGGCGCGTAACCATCAATGGAAAAGTTCCTGAAATGGGCACCAAGATATCCGAAGGGGATTTGGTACAGGTGGATGGCGAATCGATTTCCGAACCTAAAGAAAAACCGGTATACCTCGCGTTTAATAAACCCGTTGGAATCGTTTGTACAACGGACACGGGCGTGGAAAAGGACAATATCATAGATTTCATCAATTATCCAAAAAGGATTTTTCCCATCGGTAGGTTGGACAAACCGAGCGAAGGTTTGATTTTCCTCACGAACGACGGCGATATCGTAAACAAGATTTTACGGGCCCGAAACAATCATGAAAAGGAATACTTGGTTACCGTGGATAAGCCCATATCTCCCGAATTTCTAAAGAAAATGCGAAACGGGGTGCCTATTTTAGATACCGTCACCCGAAAATGCGAAGTACATCAGGTCAGTAAATATCAATTTAGGATTATCCTTACCCAAGGCTTGAACCGACAGATTAGGCGCATGTGCGAATACTTGGACTATCGGGTAAAAAAATTGAAGCGAATTCGGATTATGAACGTTACCTTGGATGTACCCGTGGGAAAATGGCGCGATCTTACCGCTTCTGAATTAAAGGAAATTCAAAGATTGGTCAGTCGTTCTTCCAAGACCCACAAAGGATAATACATGCCGTATTCCGACTTCGGCAAAAATTACAAAACCAGTTATTTTAACTAAAATTTATTTTATATCACTCTTAATATCACTATTTTAGGTAGGAAAAAGGGAATTGTTCCCAAAGATTGCTTAAAATCAAATTGATATGAACAAGAAAATAAATCTCCAAAAAATGAAAGACGTTTTCAATCCAAGGATTGGATGGTTTTTTACCTTTATGTTTATAAGTATCGGACTGTTTTCCCAAGAAGAAGGCTTCAAAGAATATCTAGGGGAAGTGTATGACAGCGAAACCAAAAAACCATTGGTTTTTGCGACCCTTACGTTGGAAAATACCAATATTAGTACAATTACGAACACAGAAGGTGAATTTTCACTAAAGGTGCCGGATTCCAACACTAGTGAAAATGTCATCGTATCGTTTTTAGGTTACAGGACCAAACGAATCCCCATGTTGCAATTTAAATCCGAAGGCAATGAAATTGGTATGACGGAACTCGTCACGCAACTGTCCGAAGTAAGCCTCAGTATACCGAAAGATGCCAGGGCACTGGTTAGGGAAACCTTGAAAAAACGGGGGGAAAACTATATCGATAATCCCACCGTGATGACGGCCTTTTACAGGGAAACCATAAAAAGAAGGAGGCAGAACGTGAGTCTTTCCGAGGCTGTAGTAAATATTTACAAGGCCCCCTACTCCAGTAATAAAAGTGATGCGCTGAAACTTTTTAAAGCACGTAAAAGCACGGACTACAGTAAATTGGACACGCTTGCTTTGAAGCTTCAAGGCGGTCCTTTCAACGCTTTGTTCGTGGATATGGTAAAATATCCCGATTATATTTTTGCGGCCGATATGTTCGAGTACTATGATTTTTCATTCTCAAATTCTACGAGGGTAGACGATAAATTAATCTATGTGATAGATTTCACCCAAAAACCGGGGATAATAGACCCCCTCTATACGGGAAAACTATACATAGATGTGGACAATAAAATATTGACCAGTGCCATTTATTCCCTTAATATAACTGATCGAGATCTTGCCGCTCAAATGTTCGTGAGAAAGAAACCAAGAAATGCGGATGTTTGGCCCACGGAGGTCGCCTACAGGGTAGATTACCGCGAAAAAGATGGGAAATGGTACTATGGTTATAGCAACGTGTTGATGGAGTTTAAAATCAATTGGGACAAAAGGCTTTTTAATTCCGTTTATAGCATGAGCTGTGAAATGGCCATAACGGATTGGGAAGAGAACTTGAGTAACGAGATTCCAAAATATAAGGACCGAATTAAATCCGATATTATCCTGACCGATGAGGCCATAGGTTTTGCCGACCCTGATTTTTGGGGAGAATACAACATCATCGAACCTGAAAAATCCATTGAATCCGCGATTCGTAAAATTCAACGGCAATTGAAAAGAGGGAAAATTGACGGCGGTACCTCGGCCGCATCGCAATAAACCAGATGAATGTTAAGAAAAAAGCCGTTGCAAAAATTTGCAACGGCTTTTTTGTAAGGCAAAATAACCTTATTTAGGCATTACCACGCCATCAATGGCATGTACTACACCGTTTGAGGCATCAACATCGGCCATTACAACTTTGGCCATGCCACCTTTGGCATCTTTCAACATCACATTTCCGTCTGACAAAGATAGGGTAATATCACCTCCCGCAACCGTCTTAACATTGAATTCGCCATTGTTATCGTTTATCGCCTTGATTACGTCCTTGGCCATATACTCACCGGATACTACGTGATAGGTCAATATTCCTTGTAACGTAGACTTGTTTTCCGGCTTCAAAAGACTTTCAACTGTACCATCGGGCAAGGCACTAAAGGCACTGTTCACTGGCGCAAACACTGTAAAAGGACCTTCACTACTTAAGGTTCCTACCAAATCGGCAGATTTAACAGCGGTTACCAACGTGGTAAAATTCTCGTTTCCTGCGGCGACCCCTACGATATTGTCCGATTGGGAAAAACCCGCGGTCAAACAAAGAAGGAAAGCGCATACTGTGGTAATTTTTAAAATTTTCATAGTTCTTTTTTTTAGATTTATCCAAATGTATGCGATTGATTCATAGCATAATCTTAATTTTTGTTTAATTAATTTTTAAAATAGTTAAACATTATTAAATTGTTTTAATACCTAGCCAATGTTACCTAGAAGAAAGTTCCTAACCGCCGCCCTAAGCCTATCAGCCTATCAAATTGTATCCGGAAAAGGGTTTTCCAAAACTGCAGACCCGCTCAAACTAACAGGTAAATTGTATCCGAAGCCCTTAAAAAAAGGTGCCACCATTGGATTGATAGCCCCTGGATACCGATTTGCCGAAGAAACCTTGACCAAGGCCAAGTCGGTGCTACGAAAAATGGGATATAATGTCTATTGTACGGAAAGGCTATCCAAACCATATGGTTATTTCAGTAATACCGATGAAGAACGGGCAACCGATCTCAACCATATGTTCGAAAATAAAGTTGTGGACGGCATACTTTGTATACGAGGAGGATACGGATGCACCAGAATCATGCATTTGATAGATTATGGGGTGATAGCCTCCAATCCCAAGGCCCTAATTGGCTTTAGCGATGTTACCGCTCTTTTGAACGGTATTCATCAAATGACCGGTCTTATCACTTTTCATGGACCGGTAGGAAGTACCCTTGATGATGGTTATTCCCAAAAGTCACTCATCGATATCGTTCAAAAGCCCAAAGAAAATAGGGTGATACGAAATGCCAAGCTTACGAAGGAACAGCTTATAGATGCGGAATATGAACGCTATACCATAAACCCGGGCGAGGCAAAAGGTGAACTTTGCGGCGGAAGCCTTACTTTGATCAATGCCCTCATAGGTACGCCCCATGAAATTGACTTTACGGATAAGATCGTATGTATAGAGGATGTGGAGGAGTCACCGTATCGAATCGATAGGATGTTAACCCAATTAATTGAAGGTAAAACGTTTAAAAAGGCTTCGGGCATCCTTTTTGGAGTATGCAAAGGATGCAATACAAGTAACAATCCCAATTCTTTTACCTTAAAGGAAGTAATACTGGATAGGATAAAACCACTGGAAATTCCCGCAGCTTATGGCTTTAGCTTTGGACATGTGGAACAGAACTTTACCTTTCCCATAGGAATGGAAGCATATTTTGATGCAGACCGTTTAAAATTGAAAATAATTCAAAAACCAGTTACAAAATAACAATCCTAATTCGCCACTTCACTGATAAATTTCAACCTGTAGAGTCGTAATTCCTCATCCTCATATTCACCATCAAATTCCTTCATGGCCTCTTCCAGGTTGTCAGTTTCCGCTTCTAGAAAATATTCGTGGATTTCCTCCTGTTGGTCTTCGTCCAAGACCTCATCTATCCAATAATCCAAATTCAGCTTGGTGCCGCTGTAGACAATTTGTTCCATTTCCTTGATGAGTTCAGGTATTTCCAAACCTTTGGCCGAAGCGATGTCATCCAGCGGTAGTTTCCTATCCACATTTTGGATAATGTACAATTTCAACCCTGAATTGGCCCCGGTACTTTTTACCACAAGGTCATCTGGACGGATGATATCATTTTCTTCTACATACGATGCGATAAAGGACACGAAAGGGGTACCGTACTTTTTGGCCTTGCCCTCGCCCACACCATGGACATTGAGTAGTTCTTCCAAGGAAATCGGATATTTAAGTGCCATGTCCTCCAATGAGGGGTCTTGAAAGACTACAAATGGGGGCACCCCTAGTTTATTGGCCTGGGACTTTCTCAGGTCCTTCAATTGCTTGAGCAATTTTTCATCGGCAACACCACCGCCTTTGGAGGCCCCAACAATCGCGTTGTCATTTTCGGCATTATAAACGTGGTCTTTTGTCATCAAGAAGGAGTGCGGATTATTCAAAAACTCCTGGCCTTTTTCGGTTAGGTGCAGTACTCCGTATTGTTCGATGTCCTTGCGTATATAACCTGCAACCAAAAACTGCCTGATCAAGGCCATCCAATGGCTCTTATCCTTGTCGGACCCAATCCCAAAAAACTCTTTTTCATTGGTTTTGTGGGAACTTATCAATGCGTTGTTTTTTCCTCTAAGGGTATTGACTATTTCCTTTGATTTGAATTTTTCACTGGTTCCCTGGACCACCCTAAGCAATTTAAGGGCATCGTCCTTGGCCTCCACCTTTTCCTTGGGATTTCGGGTGTTGTCATCCATATCGGCACCATCGCCGTTTATCTCATCGAACTCCTCCCCAAAATAATGGAGCATGAATTTTCGGCGGGACATGGAAGTTTCGGCGTAGGCAACTACCTCCTGCAACAAGGCATTGCCTATTTCCTGTTCCGCAACCGGTTTTCCGGACATGAATTTTTCCAATTTTTCAATATCCTTATATGAATAAAAGGCCAAACAGTGGCCTTCGCCCCCGTCCCTACCGGCCCTACCGGTTTCCTGATAATAGCTTTCGATACTTTTGGGGATATCGTGATGGATGACATACCTTACATCTGGTTTGTCTATTCCCATCCCAAAGGCGATTGTGGCTACTACTACATTTACATCTTCCATCAGGAACATGTCCTGGTATTTGGATCGGGTCTTGGCATCAAAACCCGCGTGATACGGAACGGCACTGATTCCATTTACCTGAAGCACTTGGGCGAGCTCCTCAACTTTCTTACGGCTCAAACAATATACAATGCCGGATTTGCCTTCGTTCTGCTTTATGAATCGGATGATATCCGCATCCACATTGTCCGTCTTGGTCCGCACTTCGTAGAACAGATTGGGACGGTTAAAGGATGCTTTAAAAACGGTGGCATCGGTAATACCAAGGTTTTTGATGATATCCTCCTGCACTTTTGGGGTTGCGGTGGCCGTGAGACCGATCATAGGTATATCCTCTCCCAATCTGGCAACGATGGCTTTTAAGTTTCGATATTCCGGTCTAAAGTCATGGCCCCATTCTGAAATGCAATGGGCTTCGTCCACGGCTACAAAGGATATTTTAACCGAACGCAGAAACTCTACGTTCTCGTCCTTTGTAAGCGATTCCGGTGCCACGTAGAGCAATTTAGTGGTACCGTCCGTAATATCCTTTTTAACCTGTTTGATTTCGGTTTTGTTCAAGGAAGAATTAAGTACGTGGGCAATTCCCATTTCGGCCGAAACACCCCGCATGGCATCCACTTGATTTTTCATCAAAGCTATCAAAGGGGAGACCACTATGGCCGTTCCTTCCTGCATAAGCGCAGGCAATTGATAGCACAAGGACTTTCCTCCGCCCGTAGGCATAATTACAAAGGTGTTCCGTCCCTCCAAAATATTTTTTACAACGCCTTCTTGAAGTCCTTTAAACTGAGAAAAACCAAAATATTTTTTTAGCGCGGCATGTATATCAATCTCATTCAAACTTATACAGTATTTCAAATTTACAGCGTCGGATTATGGCGAATGGCCCCGACCCCGAAAGAAATTAAATAATTATTTCAAACAATCTGATAGAACTAAAATATTGATGGATAGATACCCAATCAAATTAAGTTTACGTAATTTTGTAATCTTAAAGATAACACATCTTCACAAGAATACCATTGATAAAATTAAATAATACATTGACATCCAAGAGCACAATTCTTGAGTTGGCGAAAAGGACTATTGAGAAGGAACGGGATGCTATTGGGCACTTGGCAACCTTATTGGACACGAATTTTTCCAATGCCGTCGATTGTATCTTGAATTCCAAGGGACGCGTGATTATTTCTGGTATTGGAAAAAGCGCCATTATTGCCTCAAAAATTGTCGCAACGCTGAACTCCACGGGCACTCCTGCCATTTTTATGCATGCGGCCGATGCCATTCACGGAGATTTGGGAACCATCCAGGATGACGATGTAGTGATTTGCATTTCCAAAAGTGGCAGTACTCCAGAAATTAAGATGTTGGTACCTCTCATCAAAAGGGGCAAAAATACCCTGATCGGGATGACAGGAAACCTGGAATCCTTCTTGGCGAAACAGGCGGATTTTGTCTTGAACACCTTTGTGGAAAAGGAGGCGTGCCCCAACGATCTGGCACCCACAACAAGTACTACGGCGCAATTGGTGATGGGCGATGCCTTGGCCATTGTTCTTTTGGAACTGAGAGGTTTTAGTAGTGCCGACTTTGCCAAGTACCATCCAGGAGGGGCTTTGGGCAAAAGAATGTATTTAAGGGTAGCCGATATTGCCCGCAACAACCAAATACCAGCGGTTCAGGTTTCCGCCGATGTCAAGCAGGTTATCGTGGAAATATCCGAAAAAATGTTGGGGGTTACCGCTGTTCTGGATGACAAAAAAGTAGTAGGCATCGTAACCGATGGTGATATCCGTAGAATGCTGAACAATCATGATAATATCAAGGGGCTAACTGCAGCCGATATCATGACCACACAACCAAAAACAATTGAGATGGACACCCTCGCCATTAAGGCATTGGAAGTGATGCAGCAAAAAGGCATCTCCCAATTATTGGCCATGGAAAAAGGCGAATATAGCGGCGTGATCCATTTACATAACCTTATAAACGAAGGTATCATATAATGGCAAAAAGTACGACTTCCCCAGATGAGATGTCCTTTCTGGACCATCTGGAAGAACTAAGATGGCATTTAATACGATCTACCTTGGCGGTAGTAATCATTGGCGTCGTAGCCTTTGTATTTAGTAGGTTCATTTTTGACGTCATCATCTTTGGACCTTCGCAAATGGATTTTCCAACTTATAAATTCTTTTGTAGGGCGGCTACATACATTGGGATTGAATCCGACTTCTGTAAGGATCAATTACCTTTCACTATTCAAAGTAGGACCATGTCCGGTCAATTTTCAGCGGATATTTGGACGGCTATTTGGGCAGGAATTATAATTGGGTTTCCCTATATCCTCTATGAACTTTGGAAGTTCATTAGTCCTGGGCTATATGAAAAGGAACGCAAACACTCCAAAGGCTTTATTTTAATCGCCTCTGTTCTATTCTTTCTTGGAGTTTTGTTCGGTTATTATGTCGTAGCCCCATTATCAATAAACTTTTTGGGAACCTATCAGGTAAGTGAACGCGTTTTAAACGAATTTGATTTGGATTCTTATATTGGTACCGTAAGGTCCGCAGTACTTGCTTGTGGTGTGCTGTTTGAACTACCCATTATTATTTATTTCCTCACCAAGGTAGGGTTGGTAACACCTGAAATCATGAGGAAATACCGAAAAATAGCATTGGTAATAGTATTGATCCTGTCCGCAGTGATTACACCTCCCGATGTTGCCAGTCAAATCATAGTGGCAATTCCGGTACTTATATTGTATCAAGTGAGTATTTATATTTCCGCCAGAGTACTGAAAAGCGAAGCTAAAAGGGAAGCAAAAAGAGCCAAAAGAAATGTCAAATCCAGTTGAGGAATTTAATGCCTATCGTTCCAAAATGAACGAGAAGCTATTAGCGGACAATAATAAGATAATCAAACGTATCTTTAATTTGGATACCAACGCCTATGCTCCCGGCGCTTTGGACGTAAAGACCAAGGAACTATTGGGATTGGTCGCTTCCGCAGTGCTACGATGCGATGATTGCGTAAAATACCATTTGGAAAGTTCCTTTAAGGAAGGGGCTACTAAAGAAGAGGTCATGGAAACTTTGGGTATTGCCACCTTGGTAGGCGGAACCATAGTAATTCCCCACTTACGAAGAGCCTACGAATATTGGGAAGCGTTGGAGGAAAATCAAGGTTAAAGATTTTATAATTGCTTTTTCCCGCCAGTAAGAAGGATTAGATTTGAAAAAATGAAGCTAAGAGCAGAAAATATTATGAAGTCCTACCGTGGCCGCCAGGTCGTTAAGGGCATTTCCCTTGAGGTAAATCAAGGTGAGATTGTAGGGCTTTTAGGTCCAAATGGTGCCGGTAAGACCACTTCTTTTTACATGATCGTAGGACTCATCAAGCCGAATGGTGGAAATATCTATTTGGACAGCATGGAGATTACCAATTTCCCTATGTACAAACGTGCCCAGAACGGTATTGGGTATTTGGCACAAGAGGCTTCTGTATTTAGGAAATTGAGTATTGAAAAGAATATCCTGAGCGTTCTCCAGCTTACCAAGCTGAGTAAAAAGGAGCAGCTCATGAAGATGGAATCCCTGATCGAGGAATTCGGTCTGGGACACATCCGTAAAAATCGTGGTGACCTATTATCCGGTGGGGAACGACGACGTACGGAAATTGCCAGGGCTTTGGCGACCGACCCAAAATTCATATTGCTTGATGAGCCATTTGCCGGGGTGGACCCCGTAGCCGTGGAGGATATCCAACGCATCGTAGCCCAATTAAAGAACAAGAATATCGGTATTTTGATTACGGACCACAACGTTCAGGAGACCTTGGCCATTACGGAACGTTCCTACCTCATGTTCGAAGGAGGTATTCTTAAGTCGGGAATACCAGAAGACCTGGCCGCCGATGAAATGGTACGAAAGGTATATTTGGGCCAAAACTTCGAGCTGAGAAAAAAGAAGCTCGATTTTTGAGTTGTTTTATGTAATATACTTATTGACTAGAATCTACTCTAATTATTTTGTTGGTTGAAAATAAAGAACCATCAGAAGCCATGCCCTCGATAAATAGTTCAAATTCCGTCCAACCCTTACCATCAAAAATAATGTCGACCTTCCCATTTTCGTCGAGAATAATACCTGGCTCCCAATGAATGGTTCCAAAATTAATAAAGGCATCGTCTGTAACACTAGCGTAATTGGGAACATGGAAGTCTTTTACCGGAGCAAAGCCATTTTTTACGGTGTGCAGAAAAAACCTTGACTCCTTTTCAACTTTTACATCCTCCCCTTCGCCCCAAATCTTCCGGTACAATCTTATAACACCGCCTCCCGCGCCTGGTTCTGCATTTCCAGACTTATCTATAAAATAAGCCCCTATTTCATCCGTCAAAATATGTTCTATATTATTAAAATCGACTTGAAGAATGTCATCTACATACAAAGCTGGTGAGACGCCATTTCTAAGGTTGACAATGGATACTCGACCCTCATATAAGCTAGTCCAGTCGATAATAACCCTAAAACCATTGGAGCGGATAATGTCCATAAAACGGGGATACATTTTTCTTTCCCGCTCCGTAATCTCGGTTACACGATTTTCGTTAACGACCGGACTGATTAAGTAATCATTTCTCTTTTTCTTCTCAACTACCGTGGCTTCGTTCAAAACTATGGTTTTGTCAGGCATTATAAAATCTTCCAGGTTATACGCTTCGCTATTGTCCTTAGCAACAATCTCTGTAATATATTTCTCAACACTATTTATTTTATCGACCCTAATGCCATTATCCAGCCTTACATATAAATTGGGCCTTGAAAGTTTTCCATTTGAATTGATTGTGGTGAATTGTAATTCATCACCATTTTCAAAATAATAGTTCTTTAATACAAATTCTTCCAAATCTTGGGACAACTCAATCCTTTTTGGGTATGGCTTGTCACCAATATACAGTAAAAGATTCTCATTTCTTCCCAGTTCAAAATTCAGCTTGCCGTAAAGGTCCACTCCTGTCCTGGAATTATTCTCTTTTCTTGGTGAATTATTGAATATGTTCTTCCAATCGTAACGGGACCAACCTTGCGTTAATAACAATAGGTCCAAATCATTTTCCCTTTTCTTTGAGGTCTCCGTAAAATAATACGAAGGATGCTCAATATTTTCATTAACATAAGGTTCCAATAAAAAAGAACTAGAAATATTTTTCTTTTTTTGATAGGCTTTCGTTCCCAAAGGCAAAATTGAAGCACTTAAAAATTTTAAGCTTTTGGAGCTATTTTTTGCAAATAGGGTTAATTGCACAGAATCAAATTTCTTTGACTTTACGTTTATGTTTAAATCATTATTCTTTTTTGAATCCCCAGAATTAAAGACTAGCCTTTCGACCACAGGAATTCCCGTATTATCAACCAAGGTTACAATATTCATTCCCGGGTTTAACTCTTCGGAATCAAAAATATAGGATACAAAGGTTCCATCCTTTGGAAAGTTAATATCCATATGCTTAAGAAGTCCATCTCTATGGAACAATAAGGAATACGTTTTTTCACCAATCTCACTCCTAGTTAAAGGATTCATGCCCAAAGTAATCTGTATTTTATTTTCAGAAAGCCTTTTGACATTGATGCCTATTCCCCTTTCTTCTATCTCCGGTAGGAAGAATTGCCTTATTCTGCCTTCGCTGTCGATTAAACTTGTACTGTAGGTCTCTTCTTTTCTAGGCAAGAAATTAAACCTGGCCAAACCAAACATATTGGTTTCAAAGCTCGCCACGGTATCACCTTTACTTTCCACCAAATAGCCCTTAAATTTTTCGACACCCTGGCCCGATCGATTTTCAACTTTAACCCCTACCGTCGCAGGAACATCGCTTACTAGGGTACCTCCCTCGGGCAGAAAATTTATGTCCAAAATATCTTTACTATTTTCTAATACAGTCTGAAATCGATTTATAACCCTAAATTTTTGAATAAAAGAATCCTCTTCTTTCAAGTTTTGCAAAATACCGGTTGTTGCCTTTAGGTAATAAAGCCCGGCAGAAAAAATAGAATCTATCTTGATTTGTCCTTTTGATATTCCATTTTCACTAATGAAAAGTTCCTTTTTGATTTGATTGCCTTCTGAATCATAGACACCTACATAAAGATTCAGTCTCTCGTTATAAGGGAAGCCAGTCAAAGGATCATAAATATAACCATTGAACCATAGATATTCCCCCTGCACATAATCGCTTTTATTCGTATGTAAAAAGACTAAAGGCCTCGGCATACCAAAATAATCACCGATTGCAGGTTTGACCCTGTTTTCAATGCTTAAATTCTGTGAATATAAGGTTGCACATGCGAAGACCGACAAAAAAAACAAACAACTTAATGAGCGAATAGTATAATTCATGTTACAAATACGAATTAATTATTGATCTAGCCAAGGTGACTTTGTTATGACAAGTATCTTTTGTTAAAGTTTTTATATTCAGAATTTCAATCCCTTCGAAGTAGCTATTATCAACCTAAAATGTTGATTTAATAGATGTTAATAGCCTTATTAGTTTATAATAATAAATGAAAAGTACATCCTATGAATCTTACTCAATTAACCGGTTATCTAAAAAAACGTTGACCTAATCCGGACTAATTTCAACATCCTCCATTGTGGAATAAAGAGTACCATCTTCACCAATTCCCTCAATGAATATTTTCATGCGCTTGATGTCTAGGTGTTGAAATACGAATGTACCATTACGTCCATCAACTATTTCCAAACTGGGGACCCAGTGAATAGTTCCAAAATTTTTAAAGGAGTCATCACTGACGCTGGCATATTTGGGCACATAGAATTCTTTCACCTGGTCAAAACCATTTTTTACAATATGTTTAAAAAATTCCTTATCGGAATATTTTCTTCCCAAACCTGCAGCATCCTGGTCAACCCCCTTCTTAGTGTATACCCTTATCACTCCTCCTGCGGCACCAGGTTCCCCGTTTCCAGACCTATCAATAAAATAGCTTTCCAATTGGCTAGTGGAAAAATCTGTCAATATATTGAAATCTGAATAAGGTATGTCATCCACGTATAATCTTGGAGAGGGAGGTGTCAAAGAAAGTGCCAAGGGTCTTTTGGACGTAATACGAATGCGGTCATAGCCCGTATTGGGTGCCTCCCACACATTAAATCCACTGGACCGTATCAAATCCAATAGTCTAGGGAAATTGCCTATGGTTTTCTCTGTAACTTTAACGAGTTTATCCGGAGTAAAGTTGGGACTCACATAAACAGGGTCCTCCTGCCTGCTTTCTACGGTTACCTCATTCAATGTGATGGTATTATCTGGAAGTACAAAACTAAAATTGCCACTGTAATCATTTACTTGATAATCAAAGGTAGACATTTGCCTTTTATTAGGCAGTTTATGTAGAACATCCGATTTTGTTCCGTTATCGACCCTGACGTATAAATTTGGCCTGGAAAGCCTTCCATTGGCATCTACTACCGTAAACCTGAGTTCAGTTCCTTTTTCAAGATTGTAATTTTCAAGAAAAAAACTTTTGGAACCTTCTTTTATTTTTATCATTTGAGGAAGAGACCCCTCTCCAGGATATAACATAATCCCTTCATTTTTTCTAAGCTCAAAATTAAGTTGGCCCAAAACATCTACGCCAGTCTCAAAACCATTTCTTTTATCTGGAGCAATCTCAAAAATATTCTTCCATTCATAACGGGACCAACCTTGTGTCAATAGAAGTAAATCCAAATCCTTTTCGGTTTTTTCGGATACATTTGAAAAATAATATTTAGGATTTTCAACACTTCCGGACAAATATGGAGTTAACAAAAAGGTACTTAAAATGTTGTAATCATGTCGATAAGCCTTAGTTTCTGCCGGTAAAACCGAGGCGCTTAAATATAAAAACCCTTTTGATTTTCTTTCCAAATCAATATGCATGGATACTGAGTCGCGATCAACATATCCAAGTGATGTTTTCAATTCTCCCTGCTTTATGCTATTCCTATTAAATACCAGTCTTTCCAACAGAGGATTTCCATAGCTGTCTATTAGTGTAATAATGTTGGTACCAGGATGTAAGGACTCCGAGTCAAGAACATAGGAAACGTAATTTTTATTCGATGGAAACACCACCTCCATATGTTTTAAAAGCCCATCCCTGTGAAAAAGTAAACTAAATGGCTTACTTCCCATTTCAGCCCTGGTCACGGAATTGGTTCCCAAAAGAATCATTATTCGATCAGAAGAAATTCTCCTTATGGACATTGCAATGCCTTTGGGTTTGGACTTGGGAAGCAAAATTTTTTGTTTTTTCCCTTGAAAATTATCCATTGTTGCAGAATACAGAATTTCCTGCTGAGGTAAAATCTCAAACTTCGCGTGGCCAAAATTGTTTGTAATGAATGCTGTTATGGAATCACCGCGATTATTTCTGATGATCCCTCTTGCTCCTTTAACACCGTTTCCATGAGAATTTATTACCTTAACCCCCACAGTACCCTGTACATCCGAAACCAAATATCCTCCCTCTGGTAAAAATTGGACATCTAATTCTTCGTCTTCGATTCCTTTTATTTTGGTAGGCCCTTGAACGACATCAAATTGGGAAATGAACGAATCATCTTCTTGAAAATTACGCATCCAGCTGGTCGAAGCCTTTATATAATAAGTTCCCTTGTCAAAAGTGGAATCAATCAGTACTTGTCCAAGCGCTAATCCATTCCTACTGATGAAAAGCTCCTTTTTTATAGGTTGGCCCACGGAATCATAAATTCCTATATAAAGGTTAAGCGGTTCCTTTAAAAGATTGTTCTTTAGTCTGTTATATAGGTAACTTTTAAACCAGAGATGCTCTCCTTCAACAAAGGCACTTTTGTTCAAATGCAAAAAAACTGAGGTCCGGGGCATTCCAAAATAGTCCTTAAAGGCAGGTTTTATTTTATTCTCCACACTTAAATTCTGAGCATTAAGTGAAGTAATCAAAAAGGTGGAAATTAAAAACCAGTATTTAATGGACCGGTAAACTATTTTCAGTTTTTCGCAGAGCATACTCTTTAAAGATAATCATGCAGACCCTAATGACAATTTTAGATTGACAGTTTTACCTATATTTAACAAGTCATTTACATCTTTAAAAAGTTGGGAAAAAGGGAAATTATCAAAGGTTGGATTTCCTGAAATTCCTATACCACTTTAGAAAAAACATAGTACAACTGTGCCGCTATCTCCAAACTTCGCTCCATGTATTTTTGAGATTGGAGATTGGTTCCATCAAAAGCTTTTGGATCATCAAAGGTCATTGGAATGCGCTTTTCGGCTCCTGGAATATAGGGACAGTTTTCATTGGCGTGCCCACAGGTCATAATGGCCGCGAAATTGGAGTCCGGATTAAAGGCATGATCATAGGTCTTTGAAAAACCGATGATGGACAGGCTATTATCTCCATATTTGATGGCATACACTGGATTCCCACCCTCCGATAATTTGCTGATTCTAAATCCAGCACCTTCCAACGTATCCAAGACCTTTGGAAACAAAGCCGTTGCTTCCGTACCTCCGGAGTAACAAGCCACTTTAGGAATATCAAAATAGGCGGCTAGGGTCTGTGCCCAAATTTGGGATAAATGGCTTCTTCGAGAATTATGGGTACAAACAAAATTCAGGTTAATGGGCTCATCCTCATCCCTTTTTTCCTGAATGTAATCGATCAACGATTGTAAAATTGGGGTACGGACCGCATCGGGCGTATATCCCTTAAGTTCCTTGATGCCTTTTTTTAGTTCCTTGAACATAGCTCACACAATAATTTAAGGCAAAATTAAAACCTGTTTCCAGAAAAAAGAACATCGGATTAAAAAGCTAACCATTATTTAATCTCAAAGGTCAAGGTGGCCCAGTTGGATTCGTAATCCACGGCATCACCTTCCTTCTTTTCCATGTGAATAGTGGCCACGTACCACTTTCCTTTTGAGGTGGGCAAAATGCTTACCATACCGTTGGCATTGGACTTCACGGAATTTTCGTTCTCGTGGGCATCCTGGCCCGGCACGGAGGTGCTGTAATGAACCGTATGATTGGCCAACGGCTTTCCGTTCCGGAGCAATTTAAAGGCGACCCTGTCCCCCAAGGTAATCTCAAAAGGATTGTTCAAGGGAACGAACTCAATGGGATAGCCCAACGGCTTCATAAAGTCGATGGAGGTATTTTCACCCACCTGTAGCAGTGCCTTTACATGTTTTGAATACCGCTCCTTAGCGCCGTTATTGGTGATTCCGGCCTGTTTTCTATCGGCAATGGTGCCCTCCAGACCTTCATGCTCCAAATATTCATTAAAATCCGCCGCATTCATTTCCAATATCCTCGGCAGGGTGGAAATACCGGCCACATACGTTCCCGATGCTCCGGTAGTATATTTTAGATAGGTGATATTTTCCTCTCCGTAGTAATCAGTATCCGATGGTTCAAATTGATAGCCCGGCCCCAAAATTTTGGCTTTTACGATTCGGTCCCTGGTAATTTCATTTTCACTGGTATCAAATGTACCATTGAACAAATAAAGGAGACCCGAGGTATTGGGTTCCAAAAAATGAGAGTCGGACTTTAAAAATAGTTCGTGGGAGGAAAAAAGGACCACAATGGCCAATAAGGAAAGTAAACGAAGTACGGTTTTCATATGTTCATATTTTAATTCTACACAATATCTACGAAGGTATAACATTAATGGTTTTATTTATTTACCGACGTAGGACTTAAAGGCTTTCAAATTATAAAATCCCCAAACCATAAAAATCAGTTCCAAAACCATGGCGACGAAAAATGGTAAACCAAAACCATCCCAAAGCAAGCCGATCAATATACCTGAAGCGATACCACCCATAAATAGCACGTTGCAGAGTGTGGCTGATTTCCACAACTCCTGACGAAATGCACCCAAAAGCCAATAGATACCCAACCCGAGGTAAATGCCCATGATGGCCCTAAATATATTCCCAAGCTGCACTGCCTCCACTTCAAAACCCAGTAGTAAAGGCATGGAATATAACGGATGGAGTCCATACACTAGGCCCGCCAAAATGACAATGATTCCGGATAGGACCAATTGCAGATTCCTAGGAAATTTTCTTTCCATCCTTTCTGTATAATTTGTAATACCTATAGGCTGCCAACGCTCCCACAAGGGAAAAGCCCGCGATCATATAAAAAACATGCTGATGTCCCTTCAATCCGGGACTCGCATCCAGCAATAGGCCCATGGCAGCGCCGGCGAATATATCCGGGGTATAGCCTATTACCGATATAAGTCCCACCGCGGTTCCCGTCAATGCCAACGGTATTTTTCCGCTTTCCATAACCGCAAAATATAAAGCCCTGGCCGCATAAATTCCCGAAGTGACGATTAAAATGGAAACAAGAAATAAAAACACGGAGGTGTCCACCACAAACCCCATAGAAAAGAGCATGGCACCAATTAAAGAAACGACAAAACTCACAAACAGCCAATAACTAGGTAGGGAGCGATCCGCAATAATCCCGATACAGATTCCCGCCACGGGCCTCACGTAGAAAAGAAAAGCTCCGGTCTTGGCGGCATCCACATCATCGTACAGCATGATTTCACTTGCATAGAGCGAAAAAACATCGGTTAGTTTATACCCCACGTAGGCGCAAAGTATGATGACCATCAACAATAAAACCGATGGTAATTTTAGTACTTGTCCAATTTGTGACATGGATATTTTTTCCAGAACGATTTCCCTTTCCAAACGGTCTGGCAGTTTCATAAACACCCAGACCAAAATGCCCACGAATGCCACAATTGTGGATGATACCAAAAGTACCTTGCGGAACGCAAACCGACTATCGGCGAGGTTGGCACTTTCCAAATTATCGGCCATAAACCAAGAAAAAACCAATACGCCCAAGGTCCCGAAAAGTGCCCCCACAAGCCCCCTTCCCCCATCCAAAAATCCGTATGCCTTTCCTTGGGAATTACGTCCGCCCCAGACCCTTGTGGCCTTTATCATGGGCGACCAAAAAAGGAAAATAGTGGTAAAACCCCAATAACCGTAGAGTATCTGTAAGTAATGAAATTCGGGAAAGGTGGCAAAATACAATCCGCCTGCGGCCGTTGTCCAAAGGCCTAGGGCGATCAACTTTCTTGGCGGGTATTTATCCGCCAAGGGTCCACCAAAGAAATAAGAAACCAAGGCGACTACCCCATACACGGAAAAGCAAAGACCCAATTCCGTATTGTTCAGTTGAAAAACCTTCAAAACGGTAGGCCTAAATACACGTTGAAGGACGAAGGGCAAAATAAAAACACTTTCTCCAGCCAAAATCAACAATGCCAAATAATACCATGGAGCTCTTTTTTCGGTATCCATTAATAGTCCAGGATTGGAACCCAAATCTGCTCTTCGGAATTGGGATCGTTATTTTTATACTTTTCACCTAGCACCTCAAAATGGGGCCTGTGGTCCAACCGGTATCTAGAAGTCGGCAACCACTCATTATAGATGTATTGGAATAAGTGAGGGTCACTACTTGTCCCTTTGTATTCAAAAACCGCATATTTTCCAGCAGGCAACTCAAAAAACTGCATACCCTTAGGGATATTGGATACCTCCAATACTTCCACGGCGGCCCATTTTTCAAAAGACTTCTTTGGGTCAAAATGCCTGAAATAGTCTTCGGGATAGTTTTGGAGGGAAATAAAATCGAGTGAAACCCTATGGAAAATCTCCGAAACCCTTGGCCGAAAACCGCTCCAGAGTTCAGCCGTCCTGTTATTCAAAATGCTCATGTGGCACGACACACCAATTAATTTCCTCGCTTTACTTTCTTCTATTCTTGGTGTAATCTTCACAACTTTTAAAAAAAATTAATTTATCCTCGTACGCTGGGATTTTAACACACTAGCGGTGACCAGTAATTGTCCTATATGGCGCTGACTATGCTCCGCTGCATGAAACAGCAATCCCAAAACCGTAGAAGGTAATTTTTTTCTTCCAACGAATCTTGCTTCTTTTAAGGTATCCTCGGAAAGGCCCTTAAAATACCCAAGCATAATTTCCATTTGTTTTGTAAAATCAGCCATTAAATTGTTTAAGGTCGAATTGTTGTTAGGCACCCCCTCGTTTTTAAGATACTCGAATTGGGCATCCGTGAGCGAAGTTCCTTTGGCGTACGTCATCATTCTATCCAATACGCCCGTCATGTGCTGTATATGAAACCCAACGGATGCCCTATCTTCCAATTTTTCCCAAAGAAATACCTCCGGAAAATCTGCCAAATAATCATAAAGATCCTTGTTGGATTGCAGCAGGGCATGTGAGGCCGGTTGTAAAAGAGAGGGTATTCCCTCCACGGGACCCCGTAACCAATATTCGATGGATTCGTTATGATTTGTTGGCTCCATCCCGTCTATTTCGAGAATTTTTCCTCCACAAAAGAGCTCAAAATATAAAATAAGATAATAAAGGGAATCGCTAGAAATTTCATCGTGATTATCATAACCAAACTTATGGTCAGAAAAATATAGCGTAGCGCATTGTCCTTAAAGCTCCAGTTTTTAAACTTCAAGGCAAAAAGCGGAAGGTTGCAATTGAGCAAATAGGCACTTAAAATGGTGAGGAGCACTAAAAACCATGGTTGTAATATAATGGCATTGACACTTTCGCTTCCGTTGTAAAAAAGGATTAGCGGCAGTGATATGATAAGCAGGGCATTGGCAGGTGTTGGCAAGCCTATAAAGGACGATACCTGATTCTCGTCCAAGTTGAACTTGGCCAGACGATAGGCGGACGCCATAGTGATCACAAACCCAAAAAATGGTAAATAGGAAACCCAGTCAACCCCGGGTTCTTCCAAAAAAGAAGCCCCGATCAGATTCCAACCGCCACTTTGGGACATGGCCAACAACTGAAACATAACGACACCCGGTACAAGTCCGCTCGTGATAACATCGGCGAGGGAGTCCAGCTGTAATCCCAATTCGCTTTTCACATCCAAGACCCGTGCGGCAAGTCCATCGAAAAAATCAAAGAAGATGCCCAAAGCGACAAATAGGGCTGCCATTTCCAAATTGTTCAAAACGGCAAAAACAGTGGCCACACAGCCACAAAAGATATTCAAAAGTGTAATAAAATTGGGGAGGTGTTTTTGCATGTCGTTTAAAACCGGTATTTGTTAGCAACTTCGATTTCGAGTAAAAATAACATAAATTGGTTATTATTCGCATCTTTGCGGTAGCATCCATGCTTTTCGACTATGTTTCAAAGGACCGTCCTAATTTTTCTGGTTTTGATTGTAGGTTTTGCTGGACATTCCCAGAAAAACCAACTTTCGCCCCTTTCCAAAATTAGTCTGTTGACCGTAGGAACCGGGGAAGAGCTTGCTGCCAAATTTGGGCATAGTGCCATTCGGTTTCAGGACGCTTCCTTGGGAATCGACGAAGTGTATGGCTATGGCACCTATGATTTTGAGGACCCCAACTTTTATTTGAATTTCACCAGGGGGAAACTGGCGTATACCATATCGAGGATGCCATTTTCTTATTTCAAAAGAAGTTATGAAATTGAAAAACGTTGGGTCCGGGAACAGGAACTGGACCTTGACCTAGAAAAGAGAACAGCCATTGTGGTCTTTCTGGAAAACAATCTTTTACCGGAAAATAGGAAGTACCAATATGATTTTCTTTTTGATAACTGCGCCACCAGAATACCCCTAGTCTTTGAAAAAACCTTAGGCCCTTCACTTCAGTTCAACTTTTCCCACCTTGAGGAAGAATTTACTTTTAGGGAATTGATACATCAAAATTTAGAAATTAACTCGTGGTCGAATTTCGGCATCGATTTGGCCTTGGGTGCCGTAATCGACCGGGAAGCGACACCTTATGAACTTATGTTCTTACCCCTGTATGTGTATGAACAAATGAAACATACTTCGCTGGCGGGAAAACCTATAGTGAAAAGGGAATCTGTTTTGGTGGATATCCCACCACAGTCCTACCCCACCCCATTTTTGCTATCCCCAATTTTTTGGCTCTTACTGCTCTTTTTGGTGGTGGGTTTTATAAGCTATAAAGACCATCGGGCTAAAAAGAGAACAAAGTGGCTCGACTTTGTGTTGTTCCTGCTAACCGGTTTGGCGGGCCTAGTAATCGTGTTTCTTTGGTTCTTTACGGACCACGATGCCACCAAAATGAATTTTAACTTGTTATGGGCCTTTGCTCCGAACCTTTTTGTAGCCTTTCTTTTGATTAAAAATTCGGTGCCAAACCGGATAAGATGGTATATCTTGGCACTCTTGGGATTTCTAGCCCTCACCGTTCTATTATGGCTGATAGAATTTCAGGTGTTTTCCATACTCTTGATCTTTATTTTGTTGTCTTTGGCCCTTAGATATCTATTTTTGTGGTCTTATTTTAATGGCCAGTCCAATTCCTAACCCCTAAAACCTAACTCCTAACTCCTAACTCCTAAAAATGAACCTACTTACCGTTGAAAATATTTCCAAATCCTATGGGGAGCTAGTGCTCTTTCAGGATTTGTCCTTTGGCATCAACAAAAACCAAAAAATTGCCCTTATCGCCAAAAACGGTACTGGAAAGACTTCCATATTGAATATATTATCAGGTAGTGACCAGCCGGATTCAGGTCAGGTGAATTATCGCAAAGGAATAAGGGTTTCGTTTTTGGACCAGGAACCGGTCATGAATGCCGATTTGACCGTGGAGGAGACCATATTCGCTTCGGATAATGAAATCCTTAAAGTAATTGCCAATTATGAAAAAGCCCTTTCAAATCCAGAGGACACCGAAGCCTATCAAAAAGCCTTTGAGGCCATGGATCGATTTGAAGCCTGGGACTTTGAAACCCAATACAAGCAGATTCTTTTTAAGTTAAAACTGGAAGATCTACATGCCAAGGTGGGAAAACTCTCCGGAGGGCAGAAAAAAAGATTGGCCCTGGCCAATGCACTTATCAACAGGCCTGATCTGCTCATTCTGGACGAACCCACCAACCATCTGGACCTGGAAATGATAGAATGGCTCGAGGAATATTTTAAGAAAGAAAACCTTACGCTCTTCATGGTGACCCATGATCGTTATTTTTTGGAAAGGGTCTGCAACGAAATTATAGAGTTGGAAAACGGAAAGCTCTATCCCTACAAAGGAAACTACTCCTATTATTTGGAAAAGAAAGAGGCGCGTTTGGAACTGGAAGCCGTTGAACAGCACAAGACGGAAATCCTTTATAAAAAGGAACTTTCCTGGATGCGTAGACAGCCCAAGGCACGGACCACAAAGTCCAAATCCCGCATAGACGACTTTCACGTCATCAAGGAAAAAGCAAGCCAGCGCAGAAAGGAACATGAAGTACAATTGGAGCTGAATATGGAACGGATGGGCAACAAGATCATCGAAATCCATAAAGTCTCCAAATCCTATCCCAATAAGGTTATTCTGGAAAAGTTCGACTATTCCTTTACCAAAGGGGAGCGTGTAGGAATCATCGGAAAAAACGGAACCGGAAAGTCGACCTTTTTGAATATCCTAACGGGAAGGGACAAACCGGATAACGGCAAGGTGGTTATAGGCGACACTATCAAGTTTGGTTATTACACCCAAAAGGGAATACAGATCAAGGAAGGCCAAAAGGTCATCGATGTCATACGGGAATTTGGGGATTATATTCCGCTGATGAAAGGAAGACAAATATCGGCCCAGCAATTATTGGAACGATTTCTTTTTGATCGTAAAAAGCAATATGACTTTGTTGAAAAGCTAAGCGGTGGGGAACGAAAACGTCTATATCTCTGTACCGTTCTGATTCAAAATCCCAATTTTTTAATATTGGACGAACCGACGAACGATCTGGACATTGTCACATTGAACGTCCTTGAAAGTTTTCTCCTGGATTTCCCTGGATGCCTCATTGTAGTGTCCCATGACCGTTATTTTATGGACAAGATCGTAGATCATCTTTTTGTCTTTAAGGGCGAAGGAGTGATTGAAGATTTTCCGGGCAATTATTCAGATTATCGCGCCTATGAAGATAGCAAGGTAATCGAGCAGCGGGAACAGAAGGAGAAATCGGAACCTGTTAAAACTACCTGGAAGGAACCTGAAAAGAACAAGCTTTCCTACTTGGAACAAAAGGAATACAAAAACTTGGAAAAGGAAATAAAGCAATTGGAAGCCAAGAAACTGGAAATCCAGGATAAGTTTACGGACACTTCCCTTAGTGGCGAAGAAATCGAAGCCCTTTCCATTGAACTGGGGGAACTCTCAGATACCATTGACCAAAAAACGGAGCGTTGGTTCGAACTGGCAGACCAATTAGGCTGACAATTCCCTAAAATCAGGAAAACCCTCTTACTCCTAAATGAAATCTCTCGATTAAAAACACCTTTTTTCGATAACCCGTTTTTTGTGCAAGGTACGTTCGTCGAGCGAATTTTACACTTAATCCGGATCGGTGCAGCTTATCGAGAAACACCTGTTTTTCAACGAATGGCAACCCCCTGAAATACGCTTGCGGTAGTTATAATAATGTAACAAACGCAAGTCATGAAAACAGTAGCAACCATCTTCTTCATCTTCTTCATAGGAACCGCGGCCAGTGCCCAGGACAGTCCTGAGACCCTAAAGGTAGAGACCATCGAAATGCGCATCGTTACCGAAACGGCTCCGATAAAAAAGATGGAGGTAAAACAGGAAGTGGCCCGTTTGTACCGGTTCAAGAACTCAAGGGTAAAGAAGGAACTTTCCTTTACTACCAAAGCGAACAGTCCTAAAATGGCTTAACCTATTCCAGTATCCCCTCGGTATCCCTACCTGCCCAAAGGGCAGGTTTGGGGCTACCCCATAAAAAAACCGATATTTTAGAATACGAGGCTCCAGTTTTTATCCATCGTTAAAAAACAAAAGGTATTAGTACATTTGGGAAATTTTGCCAAAGAAGGTGTTCCAGTTGCTGTCCTATCTCAAATTTATTATTCGCTCCTCCAATGAACACGGCGTGCATTCACCGTTTGTATATAATTTCCTAACAAAAGGCCTTTACACGAAAAGACAAAGGCACATCCCCCTTGAAGAGCATGTGCTTACCAAGGCAATTTCTTATTTTAATTATAAAAGTATTGGATTTGTGGATGCAGACGACTATATTAAAGATAAGCTAGTCGCTAATTTTGACCATTTGACGTTTGATACCTTACCGTTGGATGTAATTTATGTTGGAGTTAATGGTACCCTGTTCAAGTCAATTTCAAAAGCAAGTTATCATAACGACACTATGCTCATGATAAACGGAATACATAAGAATAGGGAGAGAAAGGTGTCATGGGAACGTATAAAAAAACTGCCGGAAGTGTCGGTAACCATGGATCTGTTCCACTGCGGACTAGTTTTTTTTAGAAAGGAACAGGCCAAGGAACATTTTAAAATTAGAGTTTAAAATATTCAATGACGTATTATGGATAATACAATTTACATAGTATTGGGGGTTGTTTTTGCAATCTATTTGGTAATTACCATTACCAATAAAAGAAAAGCCAGGGAACGAAAGTCGCGCAAGTTTATGGGAGATTACAATCGAAAAAAAAGGAATGAAGACTAACCAATTAAGAAGATTGAATGAAGGCAGATAGCTTGAACGTTAAAATAAATTGTATATCCGTAAACCGTCATAAACCAATGTCTCCTCGAGGGCCGTCGAGAGGTCATGGTACCTAAAGCGTTTAAAATGAGGTCTCGACTTTAGTTTATCTTGAGCGGAGCCGAAAGGCTCGACCTAACATTCATGCTGTAATTATAAAGGAGCCTGGACCTTCAAAAAATAATTTATAGCGGAAAGCGAATAGCGTTTGAAAAAAATCAATTTACATTCGGCAACTATAATTAGAACAATTTAAATGAAAATCTATACCAAAACTGGGGATAATGGCACAACATCATTGTTTGGTGGCACTCGGGTCCCAAAACATCATATTCGGATAGATAGTTACGGAACCGTTGACGAGTTGAATTCATGGCTGGGGTTGATTGCTGACCAAAATATTGCCAAGGATTACCAGAACGAACTGCAAGCTATTCAGATAAAGCTCTTTACGGTTGGGGCCATATTGGCCACCGAACCACAAAAGGCAACATTAAAAAATGGCAAGGAACGCCTGAACATTGAAAGAATCAGTAACGACGATGTGCTATACCTTGAAATGGCGATGGACAAAATGGACGAGGTTTTGCCACAAATGACCCATTTTATCTTACCTGGCGGACATCCCATTGTGTCATACTGTCATATTGCGCGTACTGTTTGCAGAAGGGCGGAGCGAAAAACGACTATTTTGTATGAGAACGAACCTTTTGACGAGACCGTTCTTACCTATTTGAACAGGCTGTCAGACTACCTATTTGTATTGGCACGAAAGTTGTCAATGGATTTGGGAGTGGAGGAAATAAAGTGGATTCCCGAGAAAAGGGACTAATAAATTCACATTTTATGCGTTATCAATTTATCAATGCAAAAAATATGTTGATAACTCGGTCGAAATAATAATAAATTGTCTTGGCCGTTTCCAATTAAAAATTATTTTTGCAAAAATTTTAAAATCAAACAATTACCATGTATTGGACATTAGAATTAGCATCTTATTTAAGTGATGCACCTTGGCCGGCAAGTAAGGATGAGTTAATAGATTACTCTATTAGAACCGGTGCTCCCTTGGAGGTTGTGGAGAATTTACAGTCCATGGAGGAAGAAGGTGGTGAAATCTATGAATCTATCGAAGAGATTTGGCCAGATTACCCAACGGAAGAAGATTACCTCTGGAACGAGGACGAATATTAATATTCCCATATTACAATAACTACTTAAAAGTCTCTTTGGAGGCTTTTTTTTTATGTAATTTTGGCAGTCTAAAAAAGAAATCCGGTGTTTTTCGCACACTGGAACGGCTTTTGAACAGACGATGTATCGATGGTTACATCGATAACGAATAATAGCTTGTAAACGGGGCGTACATCCTATGGTTCCGGATTGCAGCTCAAATTAGAAACACACTATGAGTATTATAAATTCTATACTGAAGGCTTTTGTAGGTGATAAATCCAAGAAAGATGTAAAGGAGCTTCAGCCTTTGGTAGATCAGATAAAATCCTTTGAAAGCGACTTCGAGAAATTAAGCCATGACGAGCTAAGAAACAAGACCCTAACATTTAAACAAACCATAAAGGATTCCTACAAGGATATTACCGATAAAATCACGGAACTTGAGAAGGAAGTAAAGGAATCCAGCGATATTGATAAAAACGAGGATATCTATACCGAAATCGACAAGCTAAAGGAAGATGCCTATAAATTATCGGAAGAGACCTTGAACAAAATTTTACCAGAGGCTTTCGCGGTGGTAAAGGAAACGGCAAAACGCTTCGCAGCAAACGAAACCTTAATGGTAAAAGCCACGGAGAACGACCGTAAATTATCGGGTGAAAAAGAATATGTATCACTGGATGGGGACAACGCTGTTTGGAAGAATTCATGGGATGCCGCTGGGAAACAGGTTACTTGGGACATGGTACATTATGATGTCCAATTGATAGGTGGTATCGCCCTGCACCAAGGTAAAATTGCGGAAATGCAGACAGGTGAAGGAAAGACTTTAGTGGCTACCCTACCCTTATATTTGAACGCACTTACGGGAAATGGTGCACATTTGGTGACGGTAAACGATTATCTGGCCAAAAGGGACAGTGCCTGGATGGCACCCATTTTTGAATTTCACGGACTATCGGTGGATTGTATAGATCACCACAGACCAAACTCAGATGGTAGAAGGGCCGCTTACAATGCTGATATCACCTATGGAACCAATAACGAATTCGGTTTTGATTACCTAAGGGACAATATGGCCCATACCCCCAAGGATTTGGTGCAGCGTCCCCATAATTATGCCATTGTGGATGAGGTGGATTCCGTATTGGTGGACGATGCCCGTACACCCTTGATCATATCCGGACCCGTACCAGAGGGAGACAGGCACGAGTTTAATGAACTTAAACCCAAGGTGAGTGAAATCGTTCAGAAACAAAGACAACATTTGACGGGTGTCCTGGCCGAAGCCAAAAAGTTGATAGCCGAAGGAAACACCAAGGAGGGCGGTTTTCTATTGTTACGCGTGTATAGGGGCCTACCTAAAAATAAGGCGCTCATTAAATTCCTTAGCGAGGAGGGTGTAAAACAATTGCTCCAAAAAACGGAGAATTTTTACATGCAGGACAACAACAGAGAGATGCCAAAGGTAGATGAGGACCTCCTTTTCGTAATCGATGAAAAGAACAACCAGATAGAGCTTACGGATAAAGGTGTCGATTATATCTCCGGAGAGCAGAACAGGGATTTCTTTGTAATGCCCGATATTGGTGCTGAAATTGCCAAAATTGAGGAACAAAACCTAGAAATAGAGAAAGAGGCCGAACTAAAGGAGGAACTTTTCAAGGACTTTACCGTCAAGAGCGAACGTATACACACCATGAGCCAACTGTTAAAGGCGTATACCTTGTTCGAAAAGGACGTGGAGTATGTAGTTATCGACAATAAGGTTATGATCGTGGACGAGCAGACCGGTCGTATCATGGACGGTCGTAGATATTCCGATGGTCTGCATCAGGCCATTGAAGCCAAGGAGAATGTGAAGATTGAAGCCTTAACACAAACCTTTGCCACCGTTACCCTACAGAACTATTTTAGGATGTATAGCAAATTGGCCGGTATGACCGGTACGGCCATTACGGAAGCAGGGGAGTTCTGGGAAATCTACAAATTGGACGTCGTTGAGATACCTACCAATAGGCCAATTGCTAGGGACGACAGAAACGACTTGATCTACAAGACAAAACGTGAAAAGTACAACGCCATTATCGATGAGGTCACCAAATTGAGTCAGGCCGGTAGACCGGTGTTGATTGGTACCACATCGGTAGAAATTTCGGAACTACTTTCAAAATTATTGAGCGTACGAAAAGTCCCTCACAACGTATTGAACGCCAAATTACACAAAAAGGAAGCGGATGTCGTTGCCGATGCGGGTAATCCCGGAGTTGTGACCATTGCCACCAATATGGCGGGTCGTGGAACGGATATCAAACTAACACCCGAGGTTAAAAAAGCGGGTGGTTTGGCCATCATTGGTACGGAACGGCACGATTCCAGACGTGTGGACCGCCAGCTACGAGGACGTTCCGGGCGTCAAGGGGATCCCGGTAGTTCACAGTTCTATGTTTCCTTGGAAGATAACCTGATGCGACTCTTCGGCTCTGACCGGGTTGCTAAAATGATGGACAAAATGGGCTTGGAAGAGGGTGAGGTCATCCAACACAGTATGATGACGAAATCCATTGAAAGAGCCCAAAAAAAGGTGGAGGAGAACAACTTTGGCGTACGTAAGCGTTTGTTGGAATACGATGACGTTATGAACGCACAACGGGAGGTGGTCTATAAGAGAAGACGCCATGCCCTGCAAGGTGAACGCCTAAAGGTGGACATTGCCAATATGGTCTATGATACCTGTGAGGTAATTGTAGAGGGTAATAAGGCCGCCAACGATTTTAAAAACTTTGAGTTTGAACTGATCAAGTATTTCTCCATGACTTCGCCGGTCAGCGAGGAAGAATTCGGTAAACTTAGCGCCCAAGAAATAACCGGACGCGTCTACAAGGCGGGGTACAACCATTACAAGGAAAAAATGGAGCGCAACGCCGCTACGGCATTTCCGGTAATCAAAAAGGTATACGAAGATAACGCGAACAACTTCGAACGTATCGTGGTACCGTTTACGGACGGTGTAAAGACCCTGAACGTAGTGACCAATTTACAGGAAGCTTATGAGAGTGATGGTAAGCAATTGGTTACCGATTTTGAAAAAAATATTTCCTTGGCCATCATCGATGACTCCTGGAAAACCCATCTTAGAAAGATGGACGAGTTAAAACAATCCGTGCAATTGGCCGTGCACGAACAAAAAGACCCTTTATTAATCTATAAGTTTGAGGCCTTTGAGCTTTTCAAACAAATGATCGAAAAGGTAAATAAGGAAATTGTATCCTTCTTGTTTAAGGGCGAACTGCCATCAGGCAATCCAAATGACATCCGAGAGGCTAGAAACATCCCCAGAAAAAAGGAAAATATACAGACTTCCAAAGAGGAAATCCCCAACAGCGATGAATTGGCGGCGCAAAACAGGGCCGTGGGGCAGACACAGCGACAGCGACCTGCCGTAACGGAGACTATCGTACGGGAGCAACCTAAAATCGGAAGAAATGAAAAAGTTACCATTAAAAATGTAATGTCCGGAGAAAGTAAAACCCTGAAGTTCAAACAGGCGGAACCCCTTATTTCCAAAGGGGAATGGGTTCTAATTCAGGACTAGACCCAAAGATTTTTCAGTATAGAGGCGTTCAATGGAACGCCTTTTTATTTTTGGAAGCTTCCCCAATGCACCGGAAATATTAGAGCCATAATATTCCAACCTTTATAAATTTTAAATATCTTTAAAAGGATAGTTTGAATTTATACCATGAAAAATTCTAGAAGAGAATTTGTTTTTTCCATCAGCATGTTGGCCGCAAGCAGTGCTTTTCCCATACAGGCATTTGCCTTTGATAAATCGAAAAAACTCAAGGTTGCCCTAGTGGGAACGGGTATCCGTGGAATCACCTTTTGGGGAAAACGCCTAATGGACGAGTATTCAGAGATTTTGGAATTCGTGGGACTTAGTGACATCAATCCTAGCCGGTTGGAATATGGCAAAACCTATATTGGAGCCAGTTGTCCCACCTTCACTTCCTTTGAAGATATGGTTTCCATTACGAAACCAGACCTGGTCATCGTAACCACCAAAGACTCCACCCATCATGAATTTATAATCAAAGGTCTTGGGATGGGCTGCGATGTCCTTACCGAAAAACCTCTCACAATCGATGAGTTTAAATGCCAGCAGATATTGGATGCCGAAAAAGCGTCCAATAAAAATTTAATCGTTGGGTTCAATTATAGATGGAGCCCCTATGCCACCAAGATCAAGGAACTGATTTCAAATAAAACAATCGGGGACCTTGTCTCCGTAGATTTCAATTGGTATTTAAATACCTATCACGGGGCTTCTTATTTTAGAAGATGGCATGGAGAAATGGACAGCAGCGGATCACTTTGGGTGCACAAGGCCACGCATCATTTTGATTTGCTCAATTGGTGGATCAACTCAGAACCCAATGAAGTTTTTGCCTACGGTGATCTGGAATTTTATGGAAAAAATGGTCCTTTTAGGGGAAAGAACTGTAGGACCTGTGATCATAAAAACGAATGTGCTTTTTATTGGGACATCCACAAAGATGAATTTTCGAAGAAATTATATGTTGATCACGAACATGCTGACGGATATATTCGGGATAACTGCTTGTTTCGGGAAGACATTGATATATATGATAAAATGTCGGCACAGGTCAGGTATACGGACAATACCATCCTCAATTATTCCTTAACGACCTATTCGCCATTTGAGGGTTGGCGGGTTGCCTTCAATGGAACAGAAGGTAGAATTGAGGCTTGGTTGGATATTCCGTACTTTGAAAACACCTCTATAGATGAAGCTGAAAAGCACGCCAATGAAATGGCACAGGACGGAGGGGAAATCGTATCCAAAAAACCAATCGTCGTGCATAAACTTTGGCAAGAATTCGAGACCGTTCAAGTAGATATGGAAGAAAGCGGCCATGGTGGTGGCGATAAACGTCTACAGGACAAAATATTCGTGAACCCAGAAGTACCGGACCCATTTGGTAGAACGGCTGGTAGCCGGGATGGGGCCATGTCCATCCTTATAGGAATTGCAGCAAGAAAAAGCATTCAATCCGGTAAACCCATAAAAATATCCGAATTAACGGATTTGGAGCCACAGGTAAGAAGAACCTAAGTCTTGAGGTTGAATTTCTATGTGAAAGCAAAAAATCTTAGCATTGTGTTAAAAACATACCTAGATTTACAGTGGAAACTTTGATTACCAATTTTTTAAATTGTTAGTATGCCAGATTCTCATATAGAGCAAGAATACCTAAGGGAGAAAACAAAGCTAGTTCTAAAGGTAAATTACATCACCAGTGCCTTGGCCATTGTTTTCGGACTCATTTGCCTGTTTTTGTTGAACATTACAGAAATTATCCCACATGTACTCTTTATCTATGGCCTTGCCAATCTTGCAAATACCTATATCTACCAAGTCACCAAAAAAATAAGTTTAACGTACTATATATCCTCATTGATGGCCCTTGTAACCGCTTTGATAGTAATACTTTACAGTGGAGGTATAAATAGTAGCTTTATATTTATGCTGGCGTTGGTGGTTTTTGCAGGGTATGTGAATACGCGTAAACACGGCAGGTTTTTCCTTTACTTGACCTTTGCCATTATCCTATTCATATTCTCACAAAGTTTTCCCCAATTGAGCTTTACGGAAAATCTTGTTCCCATTGAGTTCAGAAGTATTTTTAGTCTTATTTCTGTGTCGTTTTCCCTCTTTTTATTGGGCAGTATTTTCGGAAAGGACTTATTGAAGTCCCACAACGCACTTTACAAGTCAAAGAAAGAACTCACGCGACAAATGCACGAGAAGGAAATGCTTTTAAAGGAGGTACACCACAGGGTCAAGAACAATCTACAGACCGTGTCCAGCCTATTGAGCTTACAGACAAGAAACGTAGAGGAGACCCAAATGCGAAACCTTTTAAAGAGCACCCAGAACCGGGTTATTTCCATGGCCATGGTCCATGAGATGTTGTACATGCGAAAAGATATTAGTCAAATCGAATACAAATCCTATGTACAGGAACTTAGCGAATATTTGATACGGTCTATAAAAGGTCTGGATAGCAAAGTACAGTTAAAAATCGATATTCCAGAAATAAAATTAGGTATAGATACGGCCATTCCATTGGGTCTTTTGATCAATGAGGCCGTTACCAACGCGCTCAAATATGGATTTGCCGATGATCAGGAAGGGGAAATCTATATCGCTCTAAAAAAGGAAATCGACAGACATTATGTACTAAATATAGGGGACAATGGCGTTGGTTTTCCCGATACCATAAACTACAAAAATTCAAAATCCTTGGGCCTTAAGCTAATTCACAACCTTACTAGGCAACTTAAAGGATCCATCCAAAAGGATACAAGTAAAAAAGGAACAAATTATATTATCAAGTTTCAGGAAATAAAGCAGCAATTGTCCCCAGTAGCCTAAATTTCCTCTATCTTATTTACGGTCTTTACAAATTCAATTGAAACTGGGCATTGGCCTGCACCTGATAACCCGATATTTCCTATATTTAAAAAGCCTAATAAATATTTGGCTTTAATCAACCTATAACCAAATGAACAAATTTCTTCTCCCCTTAGTCCTGTTAGTTTTTTCTTTAAACCTAGCCTTTGCCCAATCCTTGGAAGGCGACGGACCCCATTCACAGCTCATTATCCGAGGGGTAATGCTGATCAACGGAAATGGCGCTCCCCCACAAGGACCCATTGACATTGTTGTTGAAAACAACATTATTAAGGACATCCAAGTGGTAGGCTATCCGGGAGTAAAGATCAAGGGGTCGGATAGACCGCAATTGAAACCTGGCGGCAAAGAATTGGACTGTACGGGCATGTACCTAATGCCCGGACTCATAGATATGCACGGCCATATTGGTGGAAAGGCCCAAGGTGCGGAGCCGGATTATGTCTTTAAACTCTGGATGGCCCATGGCATCACCACCGTGCGCGAACCTAGCGGAAGGGGCGTAGACTTCACGATGGACCTAAAAAGGAAAAGTGAACAAAATGAAATTATAGCCCCAAGGATCATGGCCTATACCGGTTTTGGGCAGACTAGCAAGTCCTTCAACCCCCTTAACGATATCCCAATCTCAACTTCGGAACAGGCACGGGAATGGGTGAGGGCCAATGCAAAAAAAGGTGCGGACGGAATCAAGTTTTTTGGCGCGGAGCCGGAAATCATGGCCGCCGCATTGGACGAAAACAAAAAATTGGGATTGGGTTCCGCGTGCCATCACGCGCAATTGAGCGTGGCCCGGTGGAACGTGTTGCACTCCGCTCGTGCAGGCCTGACCTCCATGGAACATTGGTACGGGCTTCCAGAAGCCTTATTTGATGATAGAACGGTACAGGATTATCCTTTGGACTACAACTATCAGAACGAGCAACACCGATTTGAAAATGCGGGCAATCTCTGGTCGCAAGCGGCGGCCCCTTATTCAGAGCATTGGAATAACGTAATGAACGAATTGTTGGAGCTTGATTTTACCCTAGACCCTACCTTTAATATTTATGAGGCGAGCAGGGACTTACAAAGGGCTCGAAGAGCGGAATGGCATGAGGATTATACCCTTCCATCCCTTTGGGAGTTCTATCAGCCCAGCATGATTTCCCATGGCTCATACTGGCATGATTGGGGTACCGAGCAGGAAGTGGCCTGGAAAAAGAACTACGACCTGTGGATGACCTTCGTAAACGAGTACAAAAATAGGGGTGGCCGCGTAACTACGGGCTCTGACTCTGGTTTCATTTTCCAACTTTATGGTTTCGCCTACATCCGTGAATTGGAGCTCTTACGCGAGGCCGGTTTTCATCCTTTGGAGATTATCAGGTCGGCAACATTGAATGGCGCCGAGGCACTGGGCATGGATGATAAAATTGGCAGTGTTGCCATTGGAAAATTCGCAGATTTCGCGATTGTCGAAGAAAATCCGCTTAAAAATCTAAAAGTACTTTACGGAACGGGCGCCATAAAACTCACCGAAGATAATGAGGTCGTTCGCGTTGGCGGGGTGAAATACACCATCAAGGACGGAATCATCTATGACTCAAAGGCCTTGTTGGCAGATGTAAAACGCCAGGTGGATGAGGCCAAGGCCAAAGAAAATTATTCGATAAAGCAACCTGGGGTAAAACAATGATAAAAGGAAGAGGGTACGCTTGACCCTCCCAAAGATTTATCTTTTGTTTTGGTCTACCGGAATCTTAATCGGTCTAAGCGTTCCTTTAGTTTTTGGAAAAACTACCAAATACGTGGCAATCAATAATGTGGCAATAAGTGTGGTGGATACTAACATAGCTTTGTCTTTAAGGTGAACGGTACCAAAAATACCGTATATTAAGTAGATCAATTTTTATGCCAATTTAGGCTTGTTGTTCTTTGTTGTGAAAAATAAAGCACTTTTAACCCTGGAATTTTTGTAACGGTACAACCTGGTAATTCCGGTTTGTCCTTTCATATCCAATCCTTTTACATTCTTGGTTTCCAAATAGGACGCAACCAAAACTACGTCTTCTTGTAGCGTAGCCACTTTTTGATTGATCTTAGCGTCCTGAGCTAAGGAAATTCCTCCGAAAAAAAGTACTAGAGAAAAGGTTAAAATAGCTTTCATAACATCGATTTGGGTTATATAAAGCTAACTCGGCAAGGAAGGTGATATCGTTATAAATCGCTGAAATACAACATTTTTCGGTCATTCGATTTTTGTTGGATAAAGTGTAAAAAAAGGTCGATATACGGAACCGCAGCCATTTTCCACTTACCGATAAAAAGGACGTTTGACCGACCGTTTTTGGGTAGATTAGTGGCCGCCCCGGAACAAATCCGAAGAAATAAAACTAGTTTGTCTCCTTCCTTAAAACCTGTAACGGCGGACTTTTTAACACCGAAATATTATTGGACAAACCAATGGTCAGCACTAATAATGTTATTCCGGGAAGTACAATCAAAAATGGAATCCAAGAAGGTATAAAAGGTGTTTCAAAAATAAAGTATGCGAGCAACTGACTGCCCAATAGAGACAACAAAACCCCGATACCGCTTCCCAAAATACCTAAATACAGGTATTCCAAGGCGGTAATTTTCAGGATCTGATTGCTTTTTGCCCCGATTGTTCTCAGAAGCACACTTTCCCGAATTCGCTGATATTTGCTATTACGCACAGAACCGATCAGGACAATAATTCCCGTAAGGATACTGAAGAAAGCCATAAAGCTTATTACCCATGAAATTTTGTCCAAGATACTCTCTATGAGGGTAATGACCTGACGTAGGTCCAAAATGGAAACATTTGGAAATTTCTTTACCAATTCCCTTTGCAGTTTGGCCGATGTAGACTTGTCCGGAGCATTGGTCGTAAGTACATGAAATTGCGGCGCATTCTCCAGAATCCCGGTTGGGAAAACGATTGAAAAGTTTAATTGCATCCTGCCCCAATCCACCTCTCGTATGCTACCAACAACAGTTTCCATGAGCATACCCTGAACGTTAAAAAGTAGGGTGTCACCCACTACGACCTGGGCATCCCTCGCTACATTATCCGCCAAAGAAATGGGTACGGGACCATTTTGTGGCATTTTTTCAACAAAGGCGCCCGATACCAATTTTTCCGAGCTTATGAGCGAATCCCTATAGGTAACCCGAAACTCATGGTTGAGTATCCATTTATTGATACTTGTGGTGGTATCCAATCGGATTTCATTGACGCTACGGTCCTTGATTCGCTCCATCCGCATGGTAACTATCGGGATGTTGTCCAAAATGGGCAATCCTTTTGGAGCAACGGTATTGATGATATCCTGCTTCTGTCCCGTCTGCACATCGAACATGATGATATTGGGGCTCTTTTCGTTGGAATCCACCACGGCCTTGGCCAATAAGAAATCCTTTGTAAAATACAAGGTACTGATCAAAAAAGTCCCGATTCCAATCGCCAAAATCAACACGGCGGTTTGGTTATTGGGTCGGAATAGATTCAATAGACTCTGGCGTGAGGTAAAACTCCATGATTTTGGAAAATACTTTTTAACCAAGCGCATGAAAAGGATGGAAACTCCGGCCAAAATTGAAAAGGTAATTAGGATTCCAACCACAAAACCCAAGGCGTATTTTAAGTTTTCCAAGAGCCACAGAGCGAACAAAAAGACAAAAAGTACAATGGCCAAAACCACCCAAATCTGTGCCTTTCTTGATTTTGTGCCAATGTTGTCCTGTACCCGCAAAACCTGCAATGGGGAAACGAACCAGGTATTTAGCAGCGGGGAAAGGGCAAATAAAACGGACATGAGCACTCCTAAAATCAAACCGACGGCTATTGCGGAATACGAAGTAGAGATTTCAACCTCAAACGGTAGAAATTCCTGTAATATCATGGGGAAGGTCTGCTGCAGCAGTAGTCCAATGACCGTCCCTATAAACCCTCCCAACAGGCCCATGCCTGCTATTTGGATAAGGTAAATCAGGAAGGTCTGTTTTCTGGTGGCACCCAAACATTTCAATACGGCTACCGCCCTTAGTTTTTCCTTGATATAAATATGTACGGAACTTGCGATCCCTACGCATCCCAGCAGTAAGGCGATGAAGGCAACCAAATTTAAAAAACGCCCCACATTGTTATACCTTCTCCCCAATCGGTCACTGGTAGAGGTATGGGTATCCAAATCGGCATTTTGTTCGTCCAGCAAAGGGTCCACTTCCTTGTCAAGTTGTTCCAGGTCAGCTTTCGGTGATTTGAAGTAATAGGCATATTCCAAGCGACTCCCCTTTTGTAACAAACCGCTAGGTTCCATGTACTCGAACGGTACGATGATCGGCGGCGCTACGGATGTTCCAATGCCCGTACTTCCGGGAGCGGTTATCAAGGAGCCAACAATCGGGAAGGTAATGTTCCCCAATTTTACGCTATCCCCTACCCTTACATCAAATTGAATCATGGCCGTGGCATCCACCAAAGCCCCCCCTTTTTCCTGATAATCAGCAGCAGCCGATGCTGGTTCCGTCTCCAATTCACCGTAAAACGGGAAGTTTCCTTCCACCCCCCGCACCTGAACCAATTTGGTTTCACCGTTCTTTACAAAAGCCGCCATAGAGGCAAACTTTACTTCTTTTGCGCCCGCGCCACCCAAGGAATCCATGATTTGTTGTACCCGCTCATTGGCCAGCTCATTGCTGTCGATCAAGAAATCGGCACCCATCAAGGCCTTTGATTGCCCACCGATATTTTCCTTTAGATTTTGACTAAACGATTGGATGGAAACCACAGCCGCTATCCCCAAAATAATACTGCCCATAAACAGGAACAGTCGCTTTCCACTGGCCTTGCCATCGCGCCAAGCCATTTTTAACAACCAAGAAAATCGGGTTTTGGTAGAGGTATCCAATGGGTTCAAGCTAGGGTTTTGGTTTGATTGGAAATAATTTTACCGCCTTTCAGACGGATTATCTTTTGGGTGAGCTGTGCAAGGTCCAGATCATGGGTTACGATAACCAAGGTAGTTCCCATTTCCTTGTTCAGTTCGAACAACAGCTGAATCACTTTTTCCCCGGTTTCCTCATCCAAGTTTCCGGTTGGCTCGTCAGCGAATAAAATATCGGGGGTCGTTGAAAACGCACGCGCCAATGCGACGCGCTGCTGCTCCCCGCCAGATAATTGCGACGGATAATGATCGTATCTGCTCCCAAGACCTACCTTTTCCAATAAATCCTTGGCCACCTTTTGGACATCGGGTTTGCCTTGTAATTCCAAGGGGACACTAACATTTTCGAGGGCCGTTAATGTGGGCAATAATTGAAAATCCTGAAAAATAAAACCCACCTTCCGGTTTCGCAACAAGGCCAGTTCATCCTCGTTCAACTTACTTAATTCCACCCCACAGAGCTCAATACTGCCCTCATCCACATGGTCCAATCCTGCACAAAGACCTAAAAGGGTCGTTTTTCCACTTCCGGAGGGCCCAACAATGGAGAAGGTTTCGCCGGCTTCAATTTCAAAGGAAATCCCATCCAAAACGGTCAATTCCTTGGAACCGCTTTTATAGGTCTTCCTAAGATTGCGTACGTTTAATATCTTTGCCATAAATCATTTGGTACAAGCGAACAAAATAAACAAATGATTTCTATTTTTAGAAGAAACCATGATGTACAAAGTATTAAAGTTTAGTTATTTTTTGGCTTTTTTGGTGATTATTGCCTGTGGTGAAGGTAAGAAACAACAAAAAAATACGGAGGAGAATACGAACCAAAGCGATGTTACCCTTGAACAGGGGGAAACTGCGGATGACAAGGTGATCCTATTTTTTGGGAACAGCCTTACCGCTGCCTATGGACTGGAAACAGAACAGGGATTCCCAAATCTGATACAGAAACGCCTTGATTCCCTGGGATTGAATTACACCGTAATCAACTCCGGACTGAGTGGTGAAACTACCTCTGGGGGACTCAATAGATTGGATTGGGTCTTGAACCAGGAGGTAGATATTTTTGTGTTGGAGCTTGGTGCCAATGACGGACTCAGGGGGATTCCCTTGGACAAATCCAGGGAAAACCTTCAGAAGATTATCGATGCCGTGCGCCAAAAAAATCCGGAAACCACCATCATCCTTGCCGGAATGCAGATTCCGCCAAACATGGGGTTGGAGTATACCTCAGAATTTAGAAGTATGTTCCCCGATCTCGCACAGGAAAATGATATTTTACTGATCCCGTTTTTATTGGAAGGGGTTGCAGGCGAACCTGAATTAAATTTAGAGGACGGCATACATCCAACGGCAGAAGGTCAAAAAATTGTTGCCGGAAATGTTTGGGACATACTAGGACCCGTAGTCCTAGAGGAAAACGTGACCGAAACATCGATGGATTAGGCCAGTTTTTCATTTTTTTCCTCCACGATAAAGGATAGGGCTCTCTTGACCCTAGAATGCTTTAGAACGAAAATACCTGTTACTGCTGGGAACTTTTCACCCAAATTAGTTTGGTCCATGGGTTCAGCTATGGGCTTTGAAATGGTACTCACTTTCACTTCAATTTCCGCTTTCTGAGCTTGGGCAAAAGTCCCCATGCAAATAACAAGCATTAAACTAAGAATAGTCTTCATTTGTAGGTAGATTTGGTCTGTATATAACTCCAATATTGCCGATTTAAAATTTGAGTTTCGATAAAATGTCAGGTTTTACCGATGAAATTCAAACTTTTCGACGAACAACAATCGATAATACGTATTTTCCTACAATTAAAATTATAGTTCACCGATGTTTTTAAGCATTTCATCGGTAAAAAAAACCGATTCTTACACGTCACAACGGAATCATTTATAAAAGCTGAAAGAGCATACGAACTTTTGAAGGGGTAGTCCCAAACCTGCCCTTTGGGCAGGTAGGGATACCGAGGGGATACTGGTATAGGTTAAGCCATTTTAGGGCTGTTCGCTTTGGTAGTAAAGGAAAGTTCCTTCTTTACCCTTGAGTTCTTGAACCGGTACAAACGGGCCACTTCCTGTTTTACCTCCATCTTTTTTATCGGAGCTGTTTCGGTAACGATTCCCATTTCGATGGTCTCTACCTTTAGGGTCTCAGGCCTGTCCTGGGCACTGGCCGCGGTTCCTATGAAGAAGATGAAGAAGATGGTCGCTACTGTTTTCATGACTTGCGTTTGTTACATTATTATAACTACCGCAAGCGTATGTAAGGGGGTTGCCATTCGTTGAAAAACAGGGGTTTCTCGATAAGCTGCACCGATCCGGATTAAGTGTAAAATTTGCTCGACGAACGTACCCTGCACAAAAAACAGGTTATCGGAAAAAGGTGTTTTTAATCGAGCGGGATAAAAAATTTCTTGAAACCGACTATTCCCTAGTCAAGCCATAGGGGTATTCCGCCAGTTTCATCCCGATCACCATCTGGAACCGAAATTTTATATTTACCCCACACGGTCCTTATAACTATCGGGAGCGAAAAGACAATTCCCACCTCCCCGAAGGGTAGGTATAATCGGAAACCTCGAGGCAAAGCCATCGAGGAATTATTTAGATTAAATTTTCAATAGCAGATTGGGATCCGGGCAATTCTTCTTGTAAAAATCAAGGTCTACCTGGGCACATACGCCCGGATAATCCCCCTCGTAGCCTTCTAAATCCTGGATAACCTGAAAATGCAGATGCGGGGCGTAATTTACATTGATATCTTCCGTACCCAAGGAGGCCAGTACACTTCCGACCGCAAATTCCTTACCGACCGATAATCCATCCAACGATTCCAAACTTAAATGCCCATACAGAGTGTAAAAGACCAACCCTTGTATGCTGTGCTGCAGAATTATGGTGGGTCCATAATCGCCCCTGGTTGCATTGTTCTTAAAACTATGGACCACCCCATCTAAGGGATTGATTACTTTGGTACCGGCAGGTGCCCAATAATCGATTCCCAAATGGATATTTCTTGGCGATTGTGTTTTCTCGTTGAAGCCGGACTTATCGGCATAGAGATTTCTTTGTTCCAAATAACCGCCATGGGCGACCTTACCTCCCTGCCTTTTTAAAATAGAGTCAATATAGAATTGGCATTCGTTTGGGTCGGTAATGTTTACACCATTCAAATCGGAATTCGAACTGGATAAATCCAACGATACATAATTTGCAATCGGTAAAGCCTCATCCAAGATGGGGATGGACTTTTCGGAATATGAAAAAAGTAATTGCTCCAGTACGTTCACATGTCTAAAATTAGGTTACTAGCTTGATTTTAAACATTTTTTTTACAGAGGTGTTTAAATCAACATGACAAACCCCTCTATGAGGGTTTATGGAATAAATTTAGGTAGTCACCAGCTATCCTTAACATATTTTAACCTTTTTTGAGGTAAGTACTTTGTATTTTTCCTACTAAACATGCGCACAAAAAACCAATTACGATGAAATTCATACAACATTCCCTTATGGCCATGGCCATTCTGTTGGCCACAGGTTGCCAGTCCAAGACCAAACCTGCAACAATTTCGGAGAACGTCTCAGAAAGGACTCCAACATCGGAAAAAATTGAAAAAATGAGTCCGCAGGACCTCAGCAAATACGAAACGGCCTACTTTGCCAGTGGTTGCTTTTGGTGCGTGGAGGCCATTTTTGAAAGTGTTAGGGGGGTAAAGGAAGTAATCTCGGGCTACGCCGGGGGCACAGAAGAAAATCCCACCTATGAAATGGTAGGAAGCGGACAGAGTTCCCATGCCGAAGCCGTTGAAGTGTACTATGACCCTTCCCAAATTTCCTTTGTGGAATTGGTACAGGTATTTTTTGGGTCGCACGACCCCACGACCTTAAACCGTCAGGGACCGGACCGGGGTACGCAATATCGCTCCATTGCCTTTTATAAGAACGAGCAGGAAAAGAAAATCATAGACAGTTATATCCAAGCGCTGAAAGACCAAAATGTTTACGGCGGGGCGCCCATTACCACGGAAGTGACCGCCTTTACCAAGTTCTATGATGCTGAGGACTACCACCAGGATTATGAAAGAAAACACCCTAACAATTCCTACATCCGTAACGTTTCCATTCCCAGGTTGAATCGGTTTAAGGCCAATTTTGGGGATTACTTAAAAAAGGAAGTGCATTAGCAATACAACATAAAATTACTATCTTCAAGCGTCTTTTTTAAGACGCTTTTTTTTGAACCGATTAACAACCACAAGCATCGCCATGACAAAAAACAAGTTGATTTTTTACGCATTCTCCATTGGGGCTTTCCTATGTATGTCCTGCAAGCAGGAACCCACCGATAATACCCCTTGGGTATCCTTATTCGACGGACAATCCCTTGAGGGTTGGACCCAAAAAGGGGGAACGGCAAATTACACGGTCCGTGATAACAGCATCGTAGGAAGTACCGTCCACGATACCCCAAACTCCTTTTTGACCAGCAATAAAATGTACGGGGATTTTATCCTAGAGCTGGATTATAAGGTAGACCCCTCCATGAACTCTGGAATACAAATAAGGAGCAACAGCTTTCCCCATTATATGGACGGAAGGGTGCATGGTTATCAGATTGAAATCGACCCATCGGAAAGGGCTTGGAGCGCAGGTATCTATGACGAGGCCCGGCGAGGATGGTTGAACCCTTTGACCAGAAATCCTGAAGCTCAAAAGGCATTTAAACAAAATGATTGGAACCATTACAGGATCGAGGCCATAGGCGATACTTTAAAAACATGGATCAACGGTGTACCGGCCGCACATTTGATCGATGATAAAACCTCCAATGGTTTTATTGCGCTACAAGTACACAGTATTGGCGATGACCAACAGGAAGGCACCGAAATTAGTTGGAAGAACATTAAAATCCTGACGGATAGTCTTTCCAAATATGCTACCGAAACCCCAATCGACCCGATTATTACCAAAAACGCTTTGGGCATCGACGAGGAAAAAAATGGCTGGCAAATGCTTTGGGACGGCAAGACAACCGACGGATGGCGGGGTGCCCGATTGGATGAATTCCCCGATAAAGGATGGGAAATAGAAAACGGCGTATTGACCGTACTTTCGTCAGGAGGTGAAGAATCAGCGGCAGGTGGTGATATTGTGACCAAGGAGACCTTTGGCGATTTTGAGTTAAAAGTGGATTTTAAAATTACCGAAGGTGCGAATAGCGGCATCAAATATTACGTGGATACTGATATCAACAAAGGTCCGGGCTCTTCTATTGGTCTCGAATACCAAATTTTGGACGATGAACGCCATCCTGATGCCAAATTGGGCAATCATGAGGGTAGCAGGACGGTCGCATCGCTATATGACCTAATCAAGGCCGATGAAAACAAACCCATAAATCCCATTGGCGAGTGGAACACGGCCCATATAATTTCTAAGGACGGACATGTAGAACATTGGCTGAACGGTATGAAGGTTTTGGAATACGAACGCGGTAGCGATGACTATCGAAAATTGGTTTCCGAAAGTAAATATGTGACCTGGCCCAACTTTGGGGAAGCGGAAAAAGGGCATATTCTCCTTCAAGACCATGGGGACCGCGTTTCCTTCAAGAATATAAAAATAAAACCAACCACAAAAGAATAGGCAATGACAACAAGAAGAAATTTTATAAAGAAAACAAGTGCCGGCACGGCAGGTTTGACCTTTGGCGGCATGCTATTTTCATCGGCCTCTTACGGCAGAATTTTAGGAGCAAACGATAAAATCAATTGTGCGGTCATTGGGGTTCGCAGTCGGGCAAAAGCGCATGTAAAGGCCATTCATGCCGACCCAAATGCCACCATTTTGTATAGCTGTGACGTAGACGATGTCATCATTGAAGAACACAATGTATGGTGCCAAGAAAATATTGGTTATGTACCCAAAGTAGAAAAGGATTTTCGGAAAATCCTGGAAGACAGAAAGGTAGATGCCGTATTTATTGCCACCCCGGAACACTGGCATGCCCCTATGGCGATTTTGGCACTTCAGGCAGGAAAACATGTCTATGTGGAAAAACCCTGTAGCCACAATCCTCATGAAAACGAATTGTTGACGGCCGCCCAAAGGAAATATGGAAAGAAAGTGCAAATGGGAAACCAACAACGTTCTGCGATAACTTCCATTAGCGCTATCAAGGATATTAGGGAAGGAATCATTGGCGATGTATACAAAGGCGAAGCCTATTACTCCAACAATAGGGGAAGTATTGGCAAAGGCACCGTAATCGATGTCCCCAAAACCTTGGATTGGGAATTGTGGCAAGGTCCAGCTTTACGAGAAAAATATAAGGACAATGTACATCCGTACAACTGGCATTGGTTCCGGAATTGGGGAACGGGCGAAATCCATAACAATGGAACCCATGAAATTGATATATGCCGATGGGCCCTGGACGTGGACCTACCCAACAGTGTCACTTCCTTTGGGGGAAAATACACGTATGACGACGATTGGGAGTTTGTAGACAACCAACAGGTCACGTTCTCCTTCGATAATGACAAATTCATTACCTGGACCGGACATAGTCGCGGCATCATGAAACCGGAAAGACCGGGTAGGGGCATTACCATCTACGGCAGCAAAGGCTCCATCATGCTAGATCGTAACTTTTATCAGTTATACGATTTGCAAGGGAATCTGTTAAAGGAGGAAAAAGAGGGAGGCGCTAGCGAAACTACGAATACTCGTGGGGAAGGCCAATTGGACGTGAATCATGTAGGCAACTTCTTCAATGCCATACGGCAGGATGAGAGTTTACATGCAGATATTCAAGATGCCAGCATCACGACCATGCTCTGCCATTTGGGCAATATGGCCCAAGATGCCGGGGAGACCTTAAAAATTGATACGGCTACAGGAAAAGTGCTGAACAATGAGATGGCGATGAATTTCTGGAAACGCGAGTATGCTCCTGGATGGGAACCAAAACTGTAGAAAAGAGGCAAAGATACTTATTGGATGGTCACTTCGCTATAATCCGAAGTAATGACCAGGGAACGGTCTTTATTATCGGATAGATGATATCCTTTTAAAATCTTGGTATTTCCATTTTTTGTCTCGGTCAGGGTCAGTTTTTTGGGCAAAACCATTTCCGAAGCATTTCCCTTAATGTAAATCGAAGTCGCCACTGAAGGAAGTGCAAAATGGAATTCTGCGTTCTTCAAGGATACGTCCATCTCTTCAAAGTCATTGTCAATGGAAACAATTTTCAAGGGCCCGAAATCATTCTTGATGAAGGCCCTTTTTAGCAATTTATCGATAGTGACATCGGACGAAGTTGCCTGTAATTGTAAACTTCCCACTTCACGTAACTCAATATCCTTGGAATAGTTGGTCTTTAGTTGCCCAAAGTTCCATCGTCTCACGTTGACCGGGGAATAGGATACGGACACCTGTGTTTCATCTCCGTCAATGGTAGTGGCCCATAGGCTTGAATGCGACAGGGTCGCATTCAAGTTTCTGGTATTTTCCGCCAACTTCACCTCGCCGTGCCGCACGTTCATTTTAATCTTGGTGGATTTTGGCATTTTAATCTTTATGGTCTTTTTGATCTTGAAGTTCTTGTTTTCCCCATCTGTGGAAAAATAAAAAATATTGGGTCCCTCATGTCTGCTTTTTAAACGCATTGCCTCTTGCCGTGCCCTCCGCTCCTCATGTTTTACTTTCTGCATCGCCTCACGTTCTTCAACACGTTGCTCCATGAGCTCCTCACGCCTTTTTTCCATTTCCTCTCTGTGTTTCTCACGTTCCTCCATACGCTTTTCCATATCCTTTCCTCGCTCTTCCATACGTTTGGCCCATTCCTTCAGTTTTTTCTGATGCTTTTCATCAAAGCTCTTTTTGAATTCCTCTTGCCATTCTTTCATATACTTTTCCCCATCCTTTTGATAGGCCTTGTAGTCAAACTCAAAGGCATCGGTAAGGGGCAAAGGGGGCATGGGCGGCATATCCACGATTTCCGGGAAAGGTGCTATCTCCGGAATTTCCACCACAAAGGGTGCCATTTCGGGAATCTCAATATCAAACTCCCCAAATTCGAACTCAAAATCCTGGGAGCCTATAAACCCGAATTTATTGGAACCGGAAGAAATCTCGATCCTGGAACTATTCCCCATAATCTTTATCGGGGCGTTCGCAAAGTAATTCTCCGCTTCCTCTTTATCCGCTCCTTCCAATTCGACGACCGCGGCCACCTCAACGGAATTCTTGTTCCAGGTTTCGAACTCAATATCGGCGTAACTCGTATTGATATCCAAAACGGCATCCTTATCTACATTGAAACTTTCCGTATAGGTGCGGCTTTCCTTCTGGGCAAAACCTACTAGGGAACCCATACAAAAGCCTAAGACAATGATGAGTTGTTTAGATACTATTCTTGGTGATCTGTTCATTTTTTGATGATTTTAATTGATTTAACTTCTTTTTTAATTTCTGCAATAACTGCAACCTAAGCTGCAAGTTTTCTATGAGCGCCCCAATGGTCTGATCGTTGGGGCCCAATTCGTTCAATTCGGTATTCAGGTTTTGGTATTCGGAATTCAGCTCAGCCAACCGCTCCATAAAACTGTCCACAAGCTCCTTGTTGGATTCCGATATCTCCAATTGGGAAAGTTCCATATTGATATTGGCCACGTAGTAATTCTCCACCTTTTTTAAATCGGGAGAAAGGTCCCCAAAGGAAAAGCCCTTGTTATTTTCTTTGGATTTTTCAGTGTCAACCACCGTGGTGGGTACATCCTCCGTCGTATTGATTTGTACATAGGCAAAAATTCCCACTCCAACAAGTAGTATGACCGAAGCAGCCACCCGCCAGGTATTCCAAAGGGAAGTTTGCTCCCTTTCCTGTGGAAGCGACTCCTCCAGCTTGGCCAAAAAGCGGGCTTCATGTCCCCGCTTCATTTTGAAGGTTTGTTCCTCACGTTCCTTCTCGAACAATTTTTTAAGATCCCGTGCCATATCCTTTTGTTTTTAACAACTCCTTTAGTTGACCTTTACCGCGCAACAATCGCGTTCTGCAGGCGGTTTCGGTTATGTTCAATACTTCTGAAATTTCAATGTGGTCAAAACCTTCTACCAAATACATCATCACGACATATCTATATTTACCTTGCAATTGCCCAATGGCCTCCTTTACTTCTTCAATATCGATATGTTCCTCCACTGTCCAATCATCATCTGTATCCACCGGCCGCATATACGTTTCGTCCAAAGCGATGGTCTGTTCCTTTTTCGACTTCAAGAAATCGATACATTTGTTCACCACAATACGCTTTAACCACGCCCCGAACGTCACCTCCCCCTTAAACTGATGTATTTTTTGAAAAGCCTTGATAAAAGCTTCCTGCAATACATCCTCTGCATCGTCCGCATTTTTTAAAAACCGCATGGCTACACAGTACATTCCGTCACAATACTGCCGGTACAATTGCATTTGTGCAGTGCGGTCGTTTGCCTTACATTTTTCAACAATGTCAATTTGAAACATTGGTAGGTTTGGTGTTTGTTTTTAGTTGTTGTTACTTTAAGGACGAAAGAAAAAAAAGGGTGTTGCAAAAAACTTCTATTTTTACGAATCTTTTTAATATTTCCGCTTGAAACAAGTTACGATTTCCAACGAATTTATGACCTTAATGGTGCTGGACTACGGCGCCATTATCCAGAAACTTCTGGTAAAGGGAAAGGACGGAAACTACACCAATGTGGTAGTTGGATACAACCACCCAAGCCGATATCGTTTGGATGAAAATTGTTTGGGAGCATGCATAGGCAGATACGCCGGGCGTATTTCCAACGGTAGTTTTGTTTTAGATCGGGAAAAATTTTTACTCTACCATGAAGATGGGGTGCATCTTCACGGTGGCAAGGAAGGATTTCATCAAAAATATTGGCAAATTGAGGAGGTGTCCTATGCAGATGACCCAATGGTGAAATTATCTTATAATAGCAAACATCTTGAGGAAGGGTACCCGGGAAACCTGACCGTAAACGTAACCTATAAACTGGTCAAAAATTCTTTACAGGTCATACACCAAGCGGTGACGGACCGCAGTACGGTCATCAATTTGACCAATCATTCCTATTTTAAATTGGATGACAGCCCGTACATTGACAATTATGAGTTACAGCTCAACTGCCCGTATATACTGGAAACAGACGAAAATCTGTTACCTACGGGCGACATCATCCCTGTGCGGAAATCCAAATATGATTTTTTACTGCCAAGGGAAATTGGCGTACAGCGTTTGGACACACCTTATATAAAAGACATGGGTAGTGAAAAAGTGGCGGAATTACATTCGGCTAAATCCGGTATTACCATGCAGGTATTCACGAACCAACCCGCCTTGGTGGTCTACACTCCCTTGGATTTTCCCGGAATTTGTTTTGAAACCCAGAATTACCCAGATGCACCCAACCAACCGGACTTTCCAAGCAGTGTTCTAAAGCCCGGGGAAACCTATAACAACATTACCATCTTTACCTTTGATTTAGTACCTTAGGACTACTTAACACTTCAAAAGACATGAAATTCCTAAAAAGACTGGTAGCGGTACTTATAGTTTTATTTGGCCTGTTTTACTTTGTGGGCCTACCCTATTTGCGAAAAGAGACCAAGAAACACAGCCCGGAAAAAACGAGCTCCTATACCCTACAAGGTACCCAACTCAAAGTCCATTATTCCAGTCCCTCCAAAAAAGGCAGGCCCATTTTTGGCGGTCTGGTGCCCTTTGACCAAGTGTGGCGTACGGGGGCCAACGAACCCACGACATTTACTACATCAGGAGCCATCAAAATAATCGACAAGCCCTTGCCCGCGGGTACGTATTCCCTTTGGACCATCCCAAATAAGGAAAGTTGGAAGGTGATTTTCAATAAGGAAGTACCGGATTGGGGGGTTAGCATTTTTGGGGGTGGCACACAGACTACCAGGGATGCGGCCGAGGACCTCATCAATGTAGAAGTGCCCTCGAGGGAAATATCGCAACCCGTGGAAAACTTTACCATCGACTTTACTAATGAGGACCAGCTTTATTTAAGCCTCTCCTGGGACCAAACACGTATCAACGTGCCCATCAATAAATAGCCGAAAGCCATTGGACATTCAGAAAGAAGCTTTAAAATGACTCCCGATGTAGCCTACATCAACGACTTGTCAAAAAAGGTCATCGAGAATGACCGGACCGCCCTTGCCAAGGCTATTACCTTAATTGAAAGTACCAAAAAGGAGAATCAGAAAATAGCTGAAGGACTTCTGGAAAAGTGCCTTGAATACCAGAAAGAATCCGTTCGTGTTGGTATCACGGGAGTGCCGGGCGTTGGCAAAAGCACCTTCATCGAGAATTTTGGAATGTTATTGGTCCACAGAGGGAAGAAGGTCGCGGTACTTACCATTGATCCCTCGAGCAACGAGACAAAAGGCAGTATATTGGGGGATAAGGTTCGGATGGAAACCTTATCCAAGGAAAAAAATGCCTTCATAAGACCCTCTCCCACCAGTGGCTCACTCGGTGGTGTGGCCAGAAAAACAAGGGAAACCATCATACTTTTGGAAGCTGCCGGATACGACGTTATTTTGATAGAGACCGTTGGGGTTGGACAAAACGAAACCGCTGTACGGGATATGACCGACTTTTTCCTTTTGTTAAAATTGCCCGGTGCGGGCGATGAGCTACAAGGCATTAAAAGGGGGGTCATGGAAATGGCCGATGCCATAGCGATCAACAAGGCCGATGGTCAGAACGTACAACCTGCCGAAACGGCCCAATTGGAATTCAGTAGGGCACTGCACCTCTTTTCGGCCAAGGAGAACGGATGGATTCCGCAGGTAATGACCTGTTCCGCCTTAGAGAACAAAGGTTTGGAACCGATTTGGTCCTGCATTGAAAAATTTATGTTGCATACAAAGGAAAACGGTTCTTTCCATCGGACACGAAAACAACAGAACAAAAAGTGGCTTCGGCATCATTTGAACCACATCCTGCTACAGGATTTTTATGATAATCCAACCCTTTCCCAAGCACTGTCATCCATGGAAGAAAAGGTCATGGAAAGTGAAATCACCCCCTTTGTGGCCGCTGAACGCCTACTTAGAGCGTATAGGAAAGCATAGACAGGAAATCCTTTGCTAACAGTGTTCGAATAAAAACTTAACTTTGCCCCATAATCCAAAAACTGCTTAATGGATATTGTAACCCCTTCCCTACTCTCCGTGGTAGTACCTCTGTACAATGAGGAAGAAAATGTGGTGTTGTTGACCCAAAAGATCCATGAAAGCCTACCTGGATATAATTACCAAATTATCTACATCGACGATTTTTCCAAGGACGGCACCAAAAAAGTGGTCAAGGGAATGAAGGACCCAAAGGTACATCTCATCGAACTCAAGAAAAATTACGGTCAGAGCCTGGCCCTAGCTGCAGGTATAGATTACGCCGAAGGGGAATACATCATCACCATGGACGGGGATCTGCAGAACGACCCCAGCGATATTCCGCCGATGCTCTCCTATGCCGTAAACGAGGATTATGACCTGGTTACCGGAATCCGTCAAAAGCGTAAGGATTCCTTGGTAAAAAAAATACCATCAAAAATTGCCAATTATATGGTAAGACGGGTTACCAAATTGGATATTAAGGATAATGGTTGCGCACTAAAAGTGTTTTCCAAGGACATTGCCAAGGATTTGAATCTTTATGGGGAAATGCATCGCTTTATAACCCTCTTGGCCCATTTGGAAGGTGCGCAAATTAAACAGGTGCCCGTGAAACACCATGCCCGTCATGCCGGAGTTTCCAAATACGGGTTGGAACGTGTATTTAAGGTAGTGGCAGATATGATGTTGTTGCTCTTTATCCGAAAATATTTTCAAAGACCTATTCACCTTTTCGGCATCTTTGGATTTCTTTTGATCATCCTTGGAATATTGATAAATATCTATCTTTTATTAGTGAAGTTCGGTTTGGGCGAGGATATTGGGAACAGGCCCTTATTGATCTTTGGAATGATGTTCATTTTGGGAGGTATCCAACTGTTTACCATAGGCATCGTGATGGAATTGTTGATACGTACCTATTACGAGTCGCAACAAAAAAGACCCTACCGAATCAAAAAAGTGAGCATAGGTGGCCAATCCGCGTAAGACCCTTACCACCGCCCTGAAGTTGTTGATAAGCATTGCGCTTGTTTACTTCATTTTTACCAAAATCGATTTTACGGAAGTGGTGAACACCTTGAAAAAAGGCAACCCGCTGTATTTGACCGCTGCGATACTATTGTTTTCTGTGTCCAAAATACTCGCTTCCTTTCGGCTGAACGCTTATTTCCATCAGCTTGGAATCCCACTCTCCCAAAAAAGCAATTTGAAGCTCTACCTTTTAGGTATGTTCTACAATCTTTTTTTACCTGGTGGAATTGGTGGGGACGCCTACAAGGGCTACCTAATCAAAAAAACCTTCGAGGTGCCTACCAAGCGCGTGGTGAGTGTTTTGGTACTCGACCGACTCAGTGGCCTGCTACTCCTGTTTATCTATGCCTGTGCCCTTTTATGGGTATTGGAATTTGAGCTTTTGAATCCGTATCGATGGTTATTCTTGCTTTTAATACCCATATCTGTGGGGACCTTTTTCTTTTTAAACAAGCGATTTTTCCAGTATGTCCTGCCCATTTTTTGGAAGTCCGTTGGGTATTCCGCCCTAGTACAATTCGCCCAGCTTCTCTGTGTACTCTGTATTATGAAGGCACTATCCATTGAGGGCAATATTATTGCGTATCTGGTTATATTTTTGGTTTCTTCCATCGTATCCGTTATCCCATTGACCCTTGGAGGTTTGGGTAGTAGGGAAGTGACCTTTTTCTATGGTGCCGCTTTACTGAACCTAGAAGAAAGCACCTCCGTTGGGATTAGTGTAGTGTTCTTTTTGATTACGGCGTTGGTCTCCTTGACGGGGATTGTTTTTCATTTTAAGAACATTAAACTTTAGCAAATCATAAATACTACATACGTCTCGTAGTTTTCCCTTAATAGTGTTTTACTGAAGTAATGCAAGGTACATTAGATTGATAGTTACTGAGAAATTCGATTCACATATTACATATTCAACCATTCCTTAAAATTAGTGGTTTTTGGTCGACTAACAATGAATTCCTGTTCACGTGGGTTTGTAATGGTGAGTTTCACTCGGTGGTTAAAATAGGAATCTATTTTTTCAATGGCATTTTTGGCAATGATTTGACTACGGTTTATTTTAAAAAATCTGTTTGGGTCCAAAGATTCGAACAGTTCATCAAGCGTTTCATTAATGATGAAACGTTTTCCAGAAGTCACGCCAAAAGTGACACTTTCCTCGGAATAACAGTACAAAAGTTCAGAAACTTTAATCTGAAAAAAACCGCTACCATCTTTGACCAAGATACCTTCCCGTTTGGGAGTCATTTGGAAACTGCTTAGAAGTTGTCTCAAAACACTTGGATCAAGGGTGTTTGGTTTATTAGATCTGTTGAACTTATCCAAGGCCCTTTTCAAATCGGCATCTTGAATAGGCTTTAACAAATAATCCACACTATTCACCCTAAAGGCCTGTATGGCATATTGGTCAAATGCAGTCGTAAAAATAATGGGTGCCTCAATTTCGATTTTCTGAAAAATTTCAAAACTCAACCCGTCGGCCAATTGTATGTCCATGAACACCAAATCTGGTGCGGCGTTGCCTTGAAACCATTGTATACTGTTCTCTACAGTGTCTATTATGTCCAAAAGATCGTATTCAAAACCACAAGTAGTTAACATACGCTGCAATTGACTTGCGGCCCTTGCCTCGTCTTCAATAATCAATATTTTCATGGCTAGTTTTTAGTTCTGAAACTTTAATTAAGGGTAGGCTTACTCTAAACCTGTTTCCATCATTATGGATTTCAATGGATGTATCGGAAATCAGCGCATATCTTTTTTGAATGTTGACATGTCCCAGTTTTGTGGACGGTAGCTGAGTGGATTTGGGTTGAATCTTATTTTCCACGATCAATTTATCATCGTTTACAACTACTGCTATGGTTAATGGTTTTGCCTTGGATATTATGTTGTGCTTAATCGCATTTTCAAGCAATAATTGAAGGCTCATAGGGACAACCCTATAATCCATTGAAGTTTCGGGAATATGCCAATTCACCATTAGATTGGTTCCAAATCGCTCTGATTGTATATGGATATAGGCTCTTGCGAACTTTAGCTCGTCTCGTAGTGGGAGAAGATTTTCATTACCGGTCTCTAGTATAAATCGGTACATATCGGATAACTTATCTACAAATTTCTTGGCATCCTCCCTAGGGTTTTGGTCGATAATATCACGTAATGTATTCAAGGTATTAAAAAAAAAGTGCGGTTGCGCCTGGTTTCGTAAAACGTCCAACTGCGCCTGTACTATGGCTTGTTTGGAACGCTCCTCTTGCCTGATGGATTTTTGAAGACGTATATTATAATAAATAGCCTCGTATATCGCCATGGTCATTATGGTAATTAATATAATGGGCAAAAGCATTTTAAGTCTGGATACATTAACGTTATAATTTATACCCGGTATTAAGGATAATAACTTCCCTCCTATATAATCTACAAATACAACCGTGAAGGTTATGGTAAGAAAAAACAATACGATACGCTTGGCATCGTCAGTAAATTCTGGGTATTTCCTTCGTAAATAAATCATCATCCCTCGATTTATCACCCAGTCTATGGCGGAAAACATCAATGCAATCACCCAACTTAAAGCGACTTCTAAAAGCGAAATATCCGATGTTGTGCTACTGAAAAGATATGAGGTAACAATGCTTAGGATAAAAATACCAACAACAGAAAACCAAAAATCATCAAATCCTAAATATTTTATTCGACTTTCTTTATTATATATCACTACAAGAAAATTAAAATGCTATAAAAGGAACGCCCTGTTTTGCCTGAAAAAAAATATACCCTATCACCGAGGCGAACATTAAAGCAAATAAAGATACGACCCAAATTTGTTTGCCTTGGGGGAATTTCCATCTATGACCTAGCCACATGGCGAATAACGGAATTATCTGTATGCAGTGCAACGCGAAGAAGTGTGCTACCCTTAAATCCCCTCCTTTTACGCTCCAATTGACCAAGGGCAAGCCTTCCTGCCCTTCGGCAACACCAACATTGTGGCCCAGTTGACTTATCATCTGTCCTCCCACCCAACTTCCAAAAATAACGATTAGCCAACCTAAAAAAATGGCCCATTGAACGGACTTTGCAACCCTTAGCTTTAACCGAATGGCATCAATCAAAAATAAAACCATGGTCAAAACATTAATTCCTACAAATATCCCCATGAACATGAACAGAATGCCATCAAGAGGAGTTGCAACGTTGTAATGACTTTGAACTCCCCTAGATCCTTGATAGAAAATTATCAAGAACTCCAACAGCAGGGTCCATGCAGTAAGATGGTTGATTATTGCCTTCTTTTTCTGGGAGTACGGATATTTTGAAACCAAGTATCCAAGAGTTATCAAATAGATAGAAATAGATATGGAAAACTTTAACGGCTTGAGCCAAACATTGACCCCTAATAAAGTTCTTTCATCGATAAAAATTCCTACAATACAGAACAGACCCAAAAGGGATATAACTATAGATATCCAATACAAAACAGGACTTTGGTCCTTCACTATTGAAAAAAGACGTTTTAGTTTTATCCCGACCAACGAATGGTTGGTTAGGTTTTCAGAAGAAGACTGGTCATTTTTTACGAATATGGATATTAGCTGTTCCATGATTGATATTTTTAATTGTTAAATAATGTATTTTGTTAAATTATATGGGATTGGACTTAAGCCCTTTTAGAACCATAAACAGTAGAAAACCTAAGGGGCCAAACATAAAGGTTAGGAAAAGGCAAGGTGCCATCAATACCTGATGAAGGTTAAGGTCCTTATTTTGATCTATCATCCACATTCCGATCAAGAGGTCAAATGCCAAATAGTGTATCCATCCTGCCAATGCTGCATTTTCTATCGTAAACAATTCCATCACGCTTTTAAGACTCCCAAAGTCCATCATACCGTTTGAGATCAGCACTTGCAGGATGTAAAAAACATATATACCCGATAGGACGATCGGTATAATTTTATTATCAATTAGGAACCTGGTCGGCCTCCATTTTCGTAGAAAAATCATCAAAACCCACATGGGTAAGACTAAAATATTTGCCAGTGAAAAAACAATTGTTGCGGTCATTTTAAGTGTTTTAAGGTTTTATCGATAGGCCAAAGATGGACACACTACACCCTAAATAAAATGACTATGTTTTGAATCGTCTTAAAAGTGGATTGAATTGTTAGAATTACATTTCGATGATAGAAATGTGCATATTGCTAGTGCGACAAAAAAATTCTTGCTGGAAGTCACGAGTTGATTGTTTTCCAATTTGAAGTGGACTTTCTTAAAATAAAAAGAAAGGATTTAATTGACAATACTCCTATTTATGCTTTAAATGCACCAAATGCATCTTTCGCACCACTTGGTTTCTAGTGGATGGATTTAAAAACTTGCCCTGTAACCGGGTGATTCTAAATTGATTCACCGTCAACTGCCTGTCCCAGTCCAGTGGGGATTGTCGTATGGTCTCCAATTCGGCATCGTTTACATAGACCCAAACATCCTCTTTGTTTTTTAGTTCATCCAAGGAACTGATCTGTACGGGAAACTTGTTGTAAAAGTCCAAGGCCCAAGTATGGTCATCTCCAATTTTATAAATTTTATCTACGGATATAGTATGTTCCGAAATCAATTCAGACATATTAGATCCACCCTGATAGTTGAGAAGGTTCGGGTAGAAGTGAAGGTTCAAAACCGCATTTAACAAAACGGAGGCGCAAACCGAAACGGTAATGAGTTTTTCATAATAGGTCTCCCTTTTAAGTGCAAAATAAACAATGACCAATCCGGCTACACTCAGTAGTATCGGAATTAAAAGACCATCGAACTTAAATACAAAAAAACAGATCAAGGCACTCGCCACGAATACCACCGATAAGATAAAATATTGGCCTCCCAATAAAAATTTGGTCATCCTATTTTTGTCGGACCGATGCACATCGTACGCAAAAGAAGCCGTAAGAACCGAAAACAAGGGGATGGTAACATTCAGGTAATGTGGCAATTTGAATTGGGCAAAACTAATCAGTACAAAGACCAAGGTAATCCCGCCCAAGGTCAAAAATTCATGGCCGGGCTTGTAGGCAAACCGTACTTTTAAAAAGGCCTTTGCCTTACTCCAATAAGCTGCCAACGCCATAAGGGTCCAAGGTAGGAAGACCCATAAAAAGGTATGGAAGAAGAAAAAGTAATCACTGCTGTTCTTCCCGATGCCTTCCCCACTCATGCGCTCAAAACTCTGTTCCCAGAAAATAAAAAAGATGCCACTTCGGTTTCCCCTACCCCGAATCACTTTTTCCGGATGTAGGTCAAATTGCAGGTAATATGCATATAACATGGGCGCAATGGTCAATCCAAAAATTACCAGGGCCAAAAGTACCTTCCAACTTAGAAATCGGTGCCACTTTCGGGTATAGGCCAAATGGCATAAAATCGGCAATCCTATGACCACCAAGGCAATCTGACCCTTGGTGGAAAAGGCCATCCCGGCGCCAAAACCTCCCAAGAGAATTGCCATAAGATTTCCTTTTTCAATGTAGGCCGTTAGTTGCCAAATGGCGAAAATGGTAAAGCCGGTCAAAACAGCATCGGTACGTACGTCTATCGCTCCCAATACTATGGTCTGGGCGCTCATGAATACGAGCGCTGCCAATTTCCCCGTATCCACGTTGTACAAAAGCTTACCAAGTCCGTAGCAACTATAGGCACCCAAGAGTGTTGCCAAAATACCGGGAATTCTGTAGGCCCAATCGTGGATTCCAAAAATTTTATAGGAGAGTGCCGCCAGCCAATAGTGCATATGCGGCTTGTCCAAATACTCGTTAGGGCCCTTGAACAGATTGATAAAATCGTTCTCGTTCACCATGCGCATGGCCATCACGGCGAACTGGGCGGAATCGTTTTCAAAGAGGGTCACGATACTACCGGCGATATACACCAAAACAATAAGAACTACTAAAAACCAATACCTTAGGTTGGATATCATAGGGAGTATTTCCGATGTGCAAATATATATAACTTCGCAAACAACCACCCCAAGAAACTCCCCATCAGGGCTCCGGTCAAGACATCCAATGGATAATGTACCCCGATGTACACCCGACTATAGGCCACCACCATAGCCCAAAAAACAAGACCGAGACCGATATACCGTAAACCCGATTTCAAAAGCATCCCAAAAAACAGGGCAACGGCAAAGGCGTTGGAGGCATGGGCCGAGAAGTATCCATACTTCCCACCGCAATAGCTCTTTACCAGGCGCATTAGGGAAGAAATTTCAGGGTCATGACAGGGCCGTAACCTACCCACGCCATATTTAAAAAAATTGCTCAACTGATCGGATACCGTTATCAACAACGCAACCGTCACCATCAAAACCAAGGTCCCTTTCAACCCAAATTTCCGATAGGAAAGAATCAGCAGGAAAAGGTACAGGGGAAGGGCACTTAATTTATGCGAAATGAATTGCCAAAAGGTATCCCATGCAGGGGTTCCCAAACCATTCAAATAGATAAATATATCCTTGTCTAACTGCAGTAGTTGGTCGAGCATCCTTATTCCCCGTATCTCGAAACTTCCCTGTCGTAAAAGGCCGTGGCCGCCTCTATCAGGTTTTCGGCTTCGGATTCCAGTTCCTTTTCGTCCTCCTTTGAAAATTCTTCCAACCATTCCACCTCATCGTCCTCCAAGTTGATGATAAACCTGGGATAATCGGTATGGATAACATAGATGGCGTTTGGATAATCCGTATTGTCGCCTAATATAAACTTGGGTAATTCCATTCGTTTGATTTTACTAAACTCCGATAAATATACACTCAAAAAGTTAAGTAGTCCGAATCAATTTTTGGGTCAAATAGTTAAATCGCATATACAACATAATCGCGGACGCCGTGAGGCCCGTAAGGAGTCCCACCCAAATCCCCACACTCTCCAATGAGGTATGCAAACCCAGATAGTAGGAAATGGGAAACCCGATCAACCAATAGGCCACAAAGGTAATGAACGTGGGTATTTTCACATCCTGCAAGCCCCGCAAGGCACCCAAAACCACCACCTGAATCCCATCCGAAATCTGAAAGAAAGCCGCTACCAATAACAGTTGGGAAGCCAATAATATCACCTCTGTATTGTCCATAAAATTCATCCTATCGTCCACGTCCAAATATAGCGTGGGGAACCAATCCTTGCCCAAAAGGAAAAGAATGGCAAATAGAATTTCCAACAACAAGGTCAGAAAAAATATGGATTGGGCAATCCGCCGCAATTCCCTATAATCCTTAAGTCCCTTCTGATTGCCTACCCGGATCATGGCAGCGACCCCCAGTCCCATGCCAAACATAAAGGTCATGCTGCTCAAGTTCAACGCAATCTGGTTTGCCGCCTGCGAATTTTTCCCCAAAACGCCGCTCAACCAAATGGCCGCCGTAAAAATGGCCACCTCGAAAAACATCTGTAAGGCGGATGGAAACCCTAAGGAAATTATTTTTCGTAGTACCCGTTTTTCAATGTTCTTTAGGTTGAAACCGGTTACGTAATCGTGGAATTTTTTCTTGTTCTTGAGGAGCATCCACAAATAAAATACCATAACGACCCTTGATATCAAGGTACCCCACGCAGCGCCCACAATACCCAATTTTGGAAATCCAAAGGTTCCGAATATCAAAAGATAGTTCAGGGTGATGTTTACCACATTGGCCAAAATGGTTGCATACATGGGATATCTGGTTTGGGACAAGCCCTCTGAGAATTGCTTAAAAGCCTGAAAAATGATGAGCGGTACCAATGAGAAGGCGACCAAATCCAAATAGGGCATGGCAAGTTCCACCACTTCCTCCGGTTGCTCCATTAGATACATCAATGGCTTGGCCAATAGAATTAGAAGAAATAACGAAAAACCCAAAATAGTACAGAGTACCAATCCATGTTTTAGGGCACTTTTGGCATTTTGCTTGTTCCCGGCACCATCGGCTTCCGCGACCAAGGGTGTAATGGCCGTGGAAAACCCGATGCCCAGTGACATGGCAATGAACACAAAACTATTCCCCAACGAAACGGCAGCCAGTTCTGCCGTACCCAATTGGCCTACCATGATATTGTCCGCAAACTGCACAAAGGTATGGCCCAGCATCCCCAAGATGACGGGTACGGAAAGTTTTATGTTGTATGCGAATTCTTTGGTGTAGTTCGAAAACACGGTTGGAAATTTAGAACGACAAAGATACTTTTATAAACCGATTTTAAAGGCAGGGATTCAGTCCATTTCCTTGGCCTTGTTCCAATAGATATCCATCTCGGCCAAACTCATATCCTTTAAGGCCTTTCCCTGCTTTTGGGCCTCGATTTCCAAAAACTGAAACCGCTTTGAGAATTTTTTATTGGTCCGCTCCAAGGCGTTTTCAGGGTTGATTCCCAGGAATCGGGCGTAGTTGATTATAGAGAAAAGTACATCACCAAACTCTGATTCTATCTTGTCCTTATCTCCAGTAGAAAGCTCTTCTTGCAACTCCCCCAATTCTTCCTGTAGTTTTTCAAAGACCTGCTCCGGTTGTTCCCAGTCAAAACCTACACCGGCCACCTTGTCTTGAATTCGATTCGCCTTTACCATAGCGGGCAGACTTTTTGGCACTCCTTGTAAAACGCTTTTCTTTCCTTCCTTGAGCTTTATTTTTTCCCAATTCTGTTTTACCTCTTCTTCATTTTCCACTTTTACATCGCCATAAATGTGTGGATGCCTATTGATCAACTTCTCACAAATACCATTAGCTACATCGGCAATATCGAAACTTCCACTTTCTGAACCAATCTTGGCGTAAAAAACGATATGAAGCAGCAAATCGCCCAATTCTCCCTGTACCTCCTTTAAATCATTGTCCAAAATGGCATCTCCCAACTCATAGGTTTCCTCAATGGTCAAGTGCCTAAGGCTTTCCATGGTCTGTTTTCGGTCCCAAGGACACTCCTCCCGGAGCTCGTCCATTATGGTAAGCAAACGATCAAATGCCTTTAGTTTCTCCTCCCTGGTATTCATTTCAAAAGTTTTTGCAAAAGTACAAATCTAAGGGTACAGGCCATGTTGTATATTTTAGTAACTTGGGAAATTGTGATGCTTTCCATAAAACGCATCGGGACAAACACTAAGAGCAAATGCATAGAAGAAATTTTTTAGTCCGTTCCTCGCTTTTTTCGGTAGGGTCGGTTCTTTTGCCCGCGGTATCTTTCGCCTTGGAAACCGATCTGAAATTCGGGGTGCAACTGTACAGTTTTAGGAACCAGATGGCCAAAGACCCGTTGGGCACCTTGGAGCAGATTGCCAACATCGGCATCAAAGAAATAGAATCCGCCAGGAGCACTAAAGGGCATTATTACGGGCTCACGCCCAAGAGTATGAAACAGGCCTGCGAAGATCTGGGCATGAAATTGGTCAGCGGACACGTACATCTGGACAAGCACTTCGAAAAAACAATGGAAGAGGCCGCTGCCTCCGGTCAGGACTACCTGATATGCTCCTCCATGCCGTCCGACGGTCAAACTGTGGAGAATTATAAAAAGGTGGCGGAGGAATTCAACAAGGCCGGTGAAGCCTGCCAAAAATTGGGCATCAAGTTCGGCTACCACAACCACGAATACGAGTTTGAATCGGACCAAGGGCAAGTGCTTTACGACGTACTTATGGACCAAACCGACCCAAATTTGGTGCATATGGAACTCGATCTGGGCTGGGTGGTCGTCGCTGGTAAGGACCCCTTGGACTATTTCAAAAAATATCCGGGCAGGTTCCCGCTTTGGCATTTAAAGGATATGGACATGACCAAAAAGGAAAGTACGGAATTTGGTAAGGGCGGTTTGGATATCAAGGCCATGATGAAAAACCGGGAGTTATCCGGAGTAAAACACATTCTGATTGAACAAGAAGAATACGCCAGTACCCCTTTGGAAAGCATGCAACACAATATGGATTTTCTTAACAACCTCTAGATGTCAAAACAATACCTTCTCTGTCTAACGCTGCTATGGGCGTTATTCACGGCCTGCGAAAATCCCGAAAAAACAACTTATGATGTCGTTATACGTAACGGGCAGATCTTGGATGGCTCCGGCAAGGCATCCTTTACCGGGGACATCGCCATCAATGCCGATACCATTGCGGCCATAGGCTCCCTTGAAAATACAGTGGGCAAAGCGGAAATAGACGCTACCGGACTTTCGGTCGCGCCGGGTTTCATCAACATGTTGAGCTGGGCCAATGTGGCCCTGTTGGAAGACGGACGTTCACAAGGAGATATCCGGCAAGGGGTTACCCTTGAGGTATTGGGCGAGGGATCATCCATGGGACCTTTAAGTGAAGTGATGAAGCAGGAGATGAAGAATGGGCAGGGCGATATCAAATACGATATCCCATGGACCTCTTTGGGAGAATACCTTAATTATTTGGAAAAGAAGGGCATATCTACCAATGTCGCTTCCTTTGTTGGGAATGCAACGTTGCGGGAATACGCCATCGGCATAGAAAAAAGACCTCCTTCGCCCGAAGAAATGGAAACCATGAAAAACCTGTTGCGGCAAGGTATGGAAGAGGGCGCCGTTGGACTTTCCACTTCCTTGATTTATGTGCCCAGTGGCCATGCCGATACCAATGAAATCATAGAACTGGCGAAGGTAGTTGCCGAGTATGACGGCATGTATATTTCCCACATTCGGGACGAGGAAGGCGGGCTTTTGGAGGCAGTGGACGAACTGATTACCATTTCCAGGGAAGCGAAACTCCCAGCCGAAATTTATCACTTTAAGGCATCGGGGAACGCGAATTGGCATTTGTTGGACAGTGCGATTACCATGGTAAACGCCGCCCGTACCGAAGGTCTGGCCATCACGACGGATATGTACATGTACAATGCCAGTTCTACGGGATTGAACGTGGTACTTCCGGCATGGGCCAAGGAAGGCGGACATAAATCGACGATTACGCTGATGGAAAATCCGGCCACCCGAAAAAAGATGATGGACGAAATCGACTTCCACGTACCACCCGAGAATATTCTGTTGGTCGGTTTTAGAAATAAAGAACTGAGGCATTTGATCGGGAAGACCTTGGCGGAAGTTGCCGAAGAACGTCAGAAATCGGCCAACGAAACCTTGGTAGACCTCATCTACGAGGACGACAGCAGGATCCAGGTCGTCTATTTTTCCATGTCCGAAGAAAACGTAAAAAAGAAATTGAAACTGCCGTACATGAGTATATGTTCCGATGCGGGTTCTTATACCAATGAAGGGGTCTTCTTGGAACAAAGTACCCATCCCCGCGCCTATGGCTCCTTTGCCCGTTTGTTGGGCCATTTTGTGCGCGATGAAAAAGTGATTTCCTTGGAAGAGGCTATTTATAAGTTGACGACACTACCGGCCACCAATTTAAAATTGAAAAAAAGAGGGGCTTTAAAAGCCGGGTATTTTGCCGATGTGGTCGTCTTCGACCCAAAAACCATCAAGGCAAACGCCACTTTTAAGGAACCCCACCAATATGCCACGGGCATGCAGCATGTATTCGTAAATGGGGGCCATGTTTTAAAAGACGGGGAACATACGGGAACTTTTTCAGGCCGATTCGTAAAAGGTCCGGGTGCCACTAAGTAAACTAAAAAACTAACAAAATAATTATTGACTAATCGATGAAAACCATAAATGTACTCTTTGCTTTACTTCTTTTGAACTCCTGCGCTTACGCCCAAGATATTGTAGAAGCGGGTGCTTCACTTACTTTGGTATCTGAAGAATTCAAATTTACCGAAGGTCCGGCGAGGGACGCTGAGGGAAATGTATATTTCACGGACCAGCCCAATGACCGCATCGTAAAATGGGACGCAGAGACCAATACCGTTTCAGATTGGATGCACCCCAGTGGCCGTTCGAACGGACTCTATTTTGATCACCAAGGGAACCTGATATCCTGTGCCGATGAAAATAATCAATTATGGAACATTGATCCGGAAAAGAATGTTACGGTACTCGTAGAAAAATTTGAGGGAAAATTTTTGGGAGGACCCAATGATGTATGGGTAGACCCAAAAGGGGGAATGTATATAACGGACCCTCTGTACAAAAGAGATTGGTGGAAAGATAGGGAACCAGAAGTCGAGAAAAGACGTGTTTACTATTTAGCTCCTGGGAGTACCCAACTGACCATTGTTGAAGAGGATTTGGTGATGCCCAATGGAATCATAGGGTCCAAAAATGGCAAAAAATTGTTTATCGCCGATCCGGGGGATAAAAAAACATATGTATATAAAATCAATAAGGACGGAAGCCTTTCCGATCGGGAATTATTTTGTGAGATGGGGTCGGACGGTATGACCTTGGACAATAAAGGCAACCTATATCTAACCGGTAATGGGGTAACGGTATTCAACAAAGATGGTAAACAAATAAAACACATTAAGGTCCCTGAAAATTGGACCGCCAATGTCACTTTTGGAGGCCCGGAAAGGGACATACTCTTTATTACGGCCATGGACGCCGTTTATATCTTACAGATGAAAGTAAAAGGCATTAATTAAACACAATCAAAATGACCTGGAAAAATTTATTCGACAAGCAGGAATGCGAGGAAACCATTTCGCGCATCAATAACCTTACTCCAGAAACCGCCCCTAAATGGGGTAAGATGAACGTTTCCCAAATGTTGGCGCATTGTAACGTTGCCTATGAAAGCACCTATACGGACAAACACCCCAGGCCCAAAGGCGTCCAAAAATTCCTGATCAAGCTATTGGCAAAAAATACCGTTGTAGGCCCAAAACCATACAAGAAAAACGGCCCCACTTCGCCCGTATTTAAGATCAGTGATGAACGGGATTTTGAAAAGGAAAAGAACAATCTCATTGCCAACATGCGAAAGACCCAGGAACTAGGGTCGGCCCACTTTGACGGGAAGGAATCCTATGCTTTTGGAACCTTGACCCAAACGGAATGGAACACCCTATTTTCTAAGCATCTGGAGCATCACTTACAGCAATTTGGGGTTTGAACACGAAATTATTATTCCATCTCTTTAAAAAAGTATAAACCAACCAACTATGACAGCGTATATTTTTGAAATCATCGGTACCGGAATGCTTATCCTTATAGGCAACGGGGTAGTGGCAAATCTTGTTTTAAAAGGCACCAAAGGTGCCGATAGCGGATGGATTGGCATCTCCCTGGCTTGGGGAATTGCCGTCTTCATTGGGGTTTTTATATCTGCTGATGTCAGCGGTGCCCATTTGAATCCCGCCGTGACTATTGGGCTTGCCGCCGCCGGAAAATTTTCCTGGACCTTGGTGCCCGGCTATATCATTGCCCAAATTTTTGGGGCCATGGTCGGCAATTTTTTGGTATGGCTCACCTATAAAAAACAATATGACCTTACCGATGATACCGATGCCGTATTGGCCACCTTCAGTACGGCACCGGCCGTGCGAAGCTATGGTTGGAACGTGGTTACCGAAGCGATCGGCACCTTCGCCCTCGTTTTTGGGGTGTTCTACATCGCTGGTGGTGCCTTGGCCAACGAACCGATTTCCCTAGGGTCCCTAGATGCCCTTCCCGTAGCCCTCTTGGTGATGGGCATCGGTTTTGGATTGGGCGGTCCCACGGGCTATGCTATCAATCCCGCTAGGGATTTGGGGCCACGGATCATGCATGCCATCCTACCTTTGAAAAACAAGGGAAAGAGCGATTGGAGCTATGCTTGGGTGCCGGTTTTGGGCCCGGTTATAGGTGCCCTAATGGCAGCAGGCGTATTTTTGTTATTGAATTAATTAGATAGTTATGAAGCATATAATCAAAGTTTTAGTCCTTATCTTTTCAAGCAGTATTTTTGCTCAGCAAATTATTGACTTGCCCCATCAAATCCCACCAACTGTACAGTGGGAAGGAGGCGAGAAGGAATACTTTTCGGATATTTGGCAGACCCAGGTGGTCACCAACGTCTCTACCCCCACCATGGAGGTATTTGCTCCGGAAAATCCCAACGGCACCAGCGTTATCGTAGCTCCAGGTGGAGGATTGTATGCCTTGAGTATCAATAGCGAAGGAAACGATGTCGCAAAATGGCTGGCGGAAAGGGGCATTACGGCCTTTGTATTGAAATACCGATTGGTTCCCACCGGGGAGGATGGGGTACAGGAAATTAGTATGGAGGGAGCCACCAATCCCCAACGGATCATGCAACGGGTCGCACCCGTCCTTCCCTTGTCCGTACGGGACGGACTGTCCGCCATTGAATACGTGCGGACCAATGCCGAAAAATATAAGTTAGACCCCCATAAAATTGGTTTTATGGGCTTTTCCGCCGGGGGTGCTGTCACCATGGGCGTAGCCTACAACTACAATGAAAAAAATAGGCCCGACTTCCTAGTGCCCGTATATCCATGGACCACGGCCCAACCCGTCCAAGCGGTACCGCAGGACGCCCCGCCGATGCTGATCATTTGTGCCACAGACGACCCGTTAGGCTTGGCCGCCGGGAGCATTGAACTCTATTCCTCATGGCTTAAGGCAAACAAAACCGTGGGCCTACATATGTATTCCAAAGGTGGACATGGCTTTGGAATGAAACAACAAAACCTACCCTCTGATGATTGGATCCAACGGTTTTATGATTGGTGGGAGGTGGAGATAAACTCTGGGGATATTAAGCAAAGTAATTGATAAAGTTGAACCCAAATAATATTCTAATCTTGAAAATTAAAATACCCTTAATAAAAGGTAGTATCCTTCTAATAATTTTCTTTTTAGGCACCACATTTTGGCTATCGGCCCAAGAAAGACCCGCCTTTGCTGAAGAAGTCGAGGCATTGACCCAAAAAAACGATTCCCTTTGGGACCCAAACAAGGAAACCATTGTTTTTACGGGGAGTTCCAGTATACGTAAATGGGACAATTTACAAGCTTCCTTTCCAGAGCATCAGGTACTAAATGCCGGTTTTGGCGGCTCCCAGGCATCGGACTTGCTCTATTATTTGGACACCCTAGTGCTTCGGTACAATCCCACCAAAGTTTTTATTTACGAAGGGGACAATGATATTTCGGCCAAAAAAAGACCACGGAAGATCATCGGCACTACGGAAATGATTATCGGCAAACTCAGAAGACAAAACCCGGACATGAAAATTGTGTTGATATCGGCCAAGCCCAGTATCAGCAGATGGCACTTGCGGAGAAAATACAAACGCCTCAATAGAAAATTCCTAAGATTGACCAAAAAGGACGAATCCCTCCTCTTTGCGGATGTCTGGTATCCCATGCTTAATGGGAAAGAAGTCAAAAAGGATATCTTTGTATCAGATGGCCTTCACATGAACCAAAAAGGATATGACATTTGGTTCCATGCCATGCAACATTTAGTAAACAACCCCTAAACCACAGCAATGATCAAAACTGTTTTCATCAGAAGTCTTTTTTTCCTGTCCCTTGGGATGGTCTTTTTGGCCTGTCAAAACGAACCTGAAAAACCACGCATCCAAATGCCCGAAACGGATTTGGCAATAATTAGCTTAATTCCAAAGCCTGTAAAGGTGATTCCAACGAATTCGGCTTTTGCACTGGATCAATTCACCGCCATTTACACTTCCAAAAATGCCACGGGCTTTGACAAGGTTGGCGAATTTTTGGCCGAAAAAATTAAGGCGCACATCGACTTGGACGTACCCGTGAACGGAGAAAATGCCAACACAGTGGAACGGGTCATTTACATCAACCAGTCGGACAGTCTTGAATTGAACGCTCCCGAAGCCTATCAGCTGTACATCAATCAGGATTCCATCATCTTGAACGCAAATACCGCCGAAGGTGCCTTTAGAGGTATCCAGACCTTGCGTCAGTTGATTCCAAATGTGAGCAATGACACCCTTGCCGCTCAGAAAATTTGGCCCATACCATCGGGGAAAATAACGGACAATCCCAATTTTGGCTATCGGGGTGCCATGTTGGACGTAGCCCGACATTTTTTTAGTGTGGAGGACGTGAAAAAATACATCGACCTATTAGCCTACTACAAGATCAACATGTTGCACCTGCACCTCACGGACGATCAGGGCTGGCGCATCGAGATCAAGTCCTGGCCAAAACTTACCGAGATTGGTGGCAGCACGGAAGTTGGCGGTGGGCCAGGCGGATTTTACACCCAAGAGGATTATAAGGAAATCGTGCGTTATGCACAGGAACGCTATATGACGATTATACCCGAAGTGGACATGCCCGGACACACGAACTCGGCCTCCGTGGCTTATCCCATCTTGAACGGCAATGGAAAAACGCCAAGGCTGTACACGGGCATGCAGGTAGGGTTTAGCACCTTTGATACCCGAAAGGATACGGTCTATGCCTTTATTGACGATGTGGTACGGGAAATCTCCGAAATGACCCCTGGCCCTTATTTCCACATGGGAGGGGATGAAAGCCATGTTACCAAAAAGAACGACTATATCCATTTTGTGAACAAGGTGGAGAAAATTGTGCAAAAACACGGCAAGCTCATGATCGGTTGGGACGAAGTTGCCAATGCGGATATTGACTCCAACGCCATTGCACAATGGTGGGCCAGTGAAGAAAATGCAAAGAAAGCGGTGGCAAAAAACATGAAAGTCATCGTCTCACCTGCGAACAAGGCCTATTTGGATATGAAATACGATACCCTGACCGACCTAGGGCTTCACTGGGCGGCCTACATTCCGGTGGATTCGGCCTACCAATGGTCTCCGGAGGATTACGGAATTCCAAAGGAAAATATTTTAGGAACCGAAGCTCCCCTATGGTCTGAAACCATTACCAATATCAGCGAATTGGAGTATTTGGCGTTTCCACGTATGATTGGATATTCAGAACTTGCGTGGACGGTACCTGAAAACAGGGATTGGGAAGATTACAAAGTCCGTTTGGGTGACCAGGCCCCATTCTTGGATCGGAACAATGTGAACTACTACCCATCCCCGTTAATCGATTGGAAAAAAAGTAAGTTCACGTACGAGACCATTGAAAAGGATTAAGGTTTTTTTATTTCAAATAAAAAGGTAGGTGGGATATTAGCGTAACGAAATCCCGACCCTCCACGTTCCGTTGCTCGGTTTCCCTTTGGGCAATCTTTACTACAATGGATACTTCGCTTTGCTCAGTAAGACAAACAGGTGGATTTTGTCATTCTGATGACGAGCGTAGCGAGGAGGAAGAATCTGTTTACTGCCTCGCCATCCCGGTTCCGCTGTCGCGGAACACCCTTCCCTACCCGGGGAGGAGAGCTTTTTTCGCCCCACGACCAAAATTCTATGAAGATTCTAAAGCATTCTTCGATTTCGTATTCCCCATAAAAAAAGACCCTGAATGAGGGCCTTTTATAAAATTAGATCTCTAACAATCTACTTTTTTTCCTATTTTTTCTCTGTGTCCTTAGTTTCTTCCTTAGAGAAATCGGCCAAATCATTTTCTACCAAAAGATTGTACCACTGAATGATTTTCTTGATATCGCTGGTATACACCCTATCCTCATCGTAATTGGGCAATACATCAAAAAAGTACTCCTCCAATTTTATCTTTTCGTCCTTGTGGCTTACCGATGTTTTTTCACCATTTTCCTTCTCCTGAATCTTTAAGAAAACATCCCGCAATGGTAATTCCTCGTCCAAAGTATAAATGGCTATTTCAGAAAGTACACTGACGTTGCTTCGCAAACCTACACTGATCTTCTTTCCGTCCAATAGAGACTCCGCCACAAAGCCTGTCCGTGTCTGTGTTATCAATTTATACAATCCAGGTTTACCGGCAACCGACAAAATTTTCTCCAAACCCATAGGCACTATTTTTTATTTTTTTTGAGTGGGCAAAGATGCCACTTTTCTTATGAATTAAATCCCTTTACCTTCCTTTTTTTACATTGGGAAAGCGCATCCTGTAATCCACGCTTATTTTCCCTTTGGATATATTGGCCAGCCTTCCCTTTAGCAATCGCTTTTTTAAGGAGGAAAGTTTATCCGTAAACAGAATCCCTTCAATGTGGTCATATTCGTGCTGAATGACCCTGGCCAATAGTCCGTCGTAGGTTTCCTGGTATTCCTCGAAATTTTCATCTAAATAGGTAATCCGTATCTGCTCCTTCCTATTGACGTCTTCGCGAACATCTGGAATACTTAGACAGCCTTCGTTAAAAGGCCAATCGGCACCTGTCTCTTCCTCAATTTGGGCGTTTATAAATACCTTTTTGAAACCGTTCAGCTGCTTTTGCTCTTCGGGCGAAAGGTCTTCATCGTCCGAAAAAGGTGTAGTATCCACCACGAACAATCGAATGGGCAATCCTATCTGGGGTGCGGCCAACCCAACGCCACTGGCATTGTACATGGTTTCCCACATATTGGAAATAAGCTCGGATAGTTTTGGGTAGTCCTTATCAATATCTTCCCCTACCTTTCTCAAGACCGGGTCGCCATAGGCTACAATTGGTAATATCATTTAGATTCTCTTTAAATAATCCTGTAAAATGAGCGTTGCACTAATTTCATCGATCAGTTCCTTGTTCCTTCGCTGCTTTTTTTTCAACCCACTATCCAACATACTCTGGAATGCCATTTTAGAGGTAAACCGCTCATCCTGACGTTCGATTTTTATATCGGGAAAGGCTTCGGACAGTTTTGTCAAAAACGGTTTTATAAATACTTCGGATTCCGATGGCTGGTTGTTCATTTGTTTGGGTTCCCCAACGACAAGTACATCGACCGACTCCTCCTTAAAATAGTGGGTCAAAAATGGAATGATTTCATCCGTAGGTATCGTTGTCAGTCCCGATGCAATGATGCGAAACTCGTCCGTTACCGCAATGCCCGTTCTCTTTTGACCATAGTCCAACGCAAGAATTCTTCCCACTTTAAATTTTTGGCAAAAATAAAGGATAATTTGTTATATGAAGATAGACCGATAGGGAATTCCTAGGCTTCCGCTTATATTTGACAAAATTTTAATACAGATGACAGAATTACGGGATACCATAGAAAAAGCATGGGAAAACAGGGACCTTTTAAAAGAAACGGATACCCAAAACGCCATTAGAGAGGTCATTGACCTTATTGATGCGGGAAAATTACGTTGCGCAGAACCTAACGGGGACGATTGGCAAATCAATGAGTGGGTAAAAAAGGCCGTGGTACTTTATTTCCCTATCCAAAAAATGGAGACTTTAGAAGCGGGTATTTTTGAATATCATGATAAAATGCCTTTGAAAAAAGGCTATAAGGAAAAAGGTATCAGGGTTGTGCCCAATGCCGTGGCTAGACATGGTGCCTACATTTCCCCAGGGACTATCCTAATGCCCAGTTATGTAAATATTGGCGCATACGTGGATGAAGGAACCATGGTTGATACCTGGGCGACGGTAGGTAGCTGTGCTCAAATAGGAAAGAACGTTCACCTAAGCGGAGGTGTAGGAATTGGAGGAGTTTTGGAACCCTTGCAGGCATCCCCGGTCATTATAGAGGACAATGCTTTTATTGGATCTCGATGTATCGTAGTTGAAGGCGTTCGAGTAGGTAAAGAAGCCGTTTTGGGTGCTAATGTGGTGCTTACGGCTTCCACAAAGATAATCGATGTTACGGGAGACGAGCCTGTCGAGTACAAAGGATTTGTGCCGCCCCGGTCGGTTGTAATTCCAGGTAGCTATACCAAAAAATTCGCGGCGGGCGAATATCAGGTGCCTTGCGCTTTAATCATTGGCAAACGTAAGGAAAGTACCAACAAAAAAACTTCCTTGAACGAAGCGCTTAGAGAGTATGATGTAGCCGTATAAAGAAATCTGTAAAAAATTTCAAGGGCCGATGTTTTCGATTTTTATACTATTGAAAATATCGGCCTAATATTTTTAAGGGGCATTGAAATTTAAGTGATGTTTTAAGTGAAATCCATTTAAATAAACTTCGAAACGCAACCCTAAACGGGTTTTAACATCTCCTTAAAAACATGGGTCTTTAAAGCAATTTGTAAGAAATCTACCAAGGATTACAATTTTTGCCTTTTTTTTTTGTTATACCTTTGTTAGCCCAATGCTACCGACCCTACTTATTCGAAAAATATGATGAGTAATAGAGAAAAAATTACGGCCCTGATAATCACCTACAATGAGATTGGATACATTGAAAAGTGTTTAGAGTCCGTTTCCTTTGTTGACGAAATCATTGTGGTGGATTCCTTTAGTACGGATGGCACCTATGAATATCTTTTAAAGCATCACAAGGTAAAAGTCATTCAAAATCCATTTGAAAATTTTACCGCCCAAAAGTCCTTCGCGCTCAAGCAGGCGACCCATGATTGGGTGCTATTTTTGGATGCCGATGAAATTGTGCCTACACCCTTGAAAAATGAAATTTTGGAAACGGTTTCCAAACAAACTGAAATCGTGGCGTATTGGTTCTTCAGACAGTTCATGTTCCAAAACGAGAAATTAAGGTTCAGCGGATGGCAAACTGACAAGAATTACCGACTCTTTAGAAAAAGCAAAGCTAAATTTTCGGATAGGAGAATCGTCCATGAGACGTTGGATGTGGAAGGTACTTCCGGTATTCTAAATGAAAAACTTACCCATTATTGCTATAAAAACTACGAGGACTACAAGTCCAAAATGTTAAATTATGGTAGATTAAAGGCAATTGAATGTTTCTACCGCGAACGAAAATTCAATTATGCCGCGATGTACCTAAAAACTGGTTGGAAGTTCTTTAACCATTATGTTCTAAGACTTGGGTTTTTGGACGGCAAAAAAGGTTATGTAATCTGCTATTTGAACGCACTTGGCGTCTTGGAAAGATTCAGGGAACTAAAGCGTCTGGAACAAAAAAACGAGTTGGCCTACTATTTGGTAATGCCGTAAAAGGTCCAAACCCTCTTTTCCTTTTTTGTCTTTTTTCTAATCCCCTGGTTTTTTGCAATGGATTCCGGAGTTTTGTATCCTCTTTTGTGATCTAAATGCACACAAACGGCACTGTATCGCAATTGCTTAGATTTGATCCCGAAATTGAAAAGGCGTTCACCCAGCTCCCTATCCTGACCGCCGTACTGCATTCGCTCATCAAAACCGTTCACGTTCAAAATATCCTGTTTCCACCCCGATGAATTATGGCCGTTCCAACTGGCGTTCGTTGGTGTGACCCAATTCAATACCTTTGAAATAAGGCCGCTGGCCGTTAACTTGTTGTTCTTAAATGTTTTGGGGATGCCCTTTTCCTTGAGCCAATGGATATCAAAACAACGTTGCTGTTCGATATCGTCAAGGCTTATCAATTTGGAAATATTCATCGGCAACATGTAATATCCACCAGAAATAAAATAACCAGGTTCCTTATTGATGTAATGCACATGCACAAAATCCTCCCGGGGAATACAATCGCCATCGGTCATAATAATATAATCCGTCCGGCACGCAACGACCGCTTTGTTTAGGATTCTTGACTTTTGAAACCCATCGTCCTCCTGCCATACATGCACGATTGGGTAAAATACCTCCTTCGACATTTGGTCCAACAACTCCTTGGTCGCGGGTTTGGACCCATCGTCGGCAATTACCACTTCAAAATTCTTGAACGTCTGCTGGTTGAAACCCCAAAGAACCTTCTTGAGCCACTCCTCCGCATTGTAGGTGCTCACAATTACACTTATTTTTAGGTCCTCTGGTGTATTGGTCATAGTTTGGCAAAAATATAAAAGTCTTCCAGTATCTTTGAAAATTAATAGAAGATAAACATGCTCAAAAAGAAAATAGCCCTTATAGAGCTAACCACGTACCATGAAGAATGTTTATACAGTCAAATCCGATTTCTAAAGGACGCCAATTACGATGTTCATTTAATAATACATCCAAAGATCCATAAAAACATAGTTCATTATGGTATAGAAACGAGCAAAACTAGATTTCTAGACCCACGGAGCTCCTCTTTTTTTATAAAAAGAATTTACAATTGGTTTACAACCTACCAATATATTGTTAGAAATGGATTTGATGTGGTAATTTTCAATACGGCCAGTAGTAATAAGGAAACGATTGCACTTACCAGGCTGTTGCCAAAAAGAATCAAATGCTTTGGGAGTATCCATAATTTAAAAAAACTGAACGGCAGTTTTTCACAAAAAATCATTAGTAAACGGATTCAGAACTACTATGTCCTGAACGATTTTTTGGTGGATTCTACAGTACTTAATGATAGGAACATTCGGCTTTTTCCTTACTATCCCATTTATTTCCCGAAGTTCCCAAGTTCGAAAATAATGGATAAAAAGAATGATGTTTGGATTTGTATCCCTGGGGAGGTCAACTATAAAAGAAGAAACTATAAGATAGTACTGGAAGCATTGTCCAGATTGGAATTGGAGAGTACCAACCTAAAGATTATTATTTTGGGAAAAATGAATCCAAAAAATCCGGATGTTGCCCTGTTCTCTTCACAAGTCCAAGAGCTGAATTTAACCCCTTTCCTAATCACTTTCGATCACTTTATAGAAAATGAAATATTTCACGAGTATATAAAAACTTCTGATTTCATTATGGCACCGGTTTCCAATACTGAACAGAATTATTTGAAATACAAGATAACAGGAGCCTATAATTTGGCATTTGCCTATAAAAAACCTTTAATCACACCCCAAGAAATGAGCGTAATGCCCGATTTATACGAAAACTCATATTTCTACGAGGATTCTGAAAGCCTTGCGCAACTCTTCAACAGTATTTCAAACAACAGCTTGGAAACAAAGAAATTATATACCCATAAGAAGTGGAATTACCCATTTCAATTAAAAAAGTATTTGAAATTAATTGAACCGATCTAAAGAATGGATTTCACCAACGAATTAAACAAAGCCCTTAAAGTACTACAAAATGGCGGCCTTGTCCTCTACCCTACCGATACCGTCTGGGGGATTGGTTGCGACGCGACCAATACGGCCGCTGTAGAAAAAGTACTTACATTGAAAGGGTTAGATGACAAAGGCCTCGTATGTCTTGTTGCTAGCGATGCTATGCTGGAACGGCATGTGGAAAAGGTTCCGGATTTGGCATACGACATTATGGACTTGGCCACCAAACCTACCACCCTTGTTTATGATAGACCGAAAGGCTTCGCCTCAAATGTAATTGCCCAGGACAATTCGGTCGCCATTAGGGTCGCTTCCGATAAATTTTGCAAATACCTCATTGGAAAGTTCAAAAAACCCATTGTTTCCACCAGTGCAAATCTTCAAGACCAACCAATTGCTTTAAATTTCAAAGAAATTGACAAGGCCATTTTAACAGGTGTGGACTATGTGGTAAATTTGAAGCCTGAAAATCAGTATGCGGGTCCATCCTCCATAATTAAAATGGGTATCGATGGCCGCGTGAAAGTGATTAGGGAATAATGCCGAAGAATATCCAATGGACTATAAAAAGGCCATAAGCCAACCCATTTTTGAAATTATTGGTCGCACTGCAGACGAACTCAAGCTGGACACCTATGTCATTGGCGGATTTGTTAGGGATTACCTCTTAAAGAGAAAAATTCCAAAAGACATCGATGTTGTCGCCGTTGGAAGCGGTATCGAACTGGCTACACAATTGGCATCAAAACTTCCGAGAAAGCCCCAAGTTTCCGTTTTTAAAAATTTTGGTACCGCCATGGTCAAACATGATGAACTGGAGCTTGAATTCGTAGGTGCCAGAAAGGAAAGTTACCATAGGGATAGTAGAAAACCGGTCGTTGAGGACGGTACATTGGAAGAAGATCAAAAGCGAAGGGATTTCACCATCAATGCCTTGGCCATATCATTGAACAAAAAGGATTATGGCACCCTTTTAGACCCCTTCAATGGATTGGAGGATCTGGAAAACAAACTGATACGGACTCCACTAGATCCAGATATCACCTATTCCGATGATCCCTTGAGAATGATGCGGGCAATCCGATTTGCAACCCAATTGGAATTCAGGATTGAAGCCTCATCCTTGGATGCCATTACACGCAACAAAGAACGCATCAAGATTATTTCCAAAGAACGTATTGTAGAGGAGCTTCACAAAATTATGCTCTGCCCAACCCCGTCCAAAGGATTCTCCTTATTGCATAAAACGGGCCTATTGGACATCATCATGCCAGAATTGACCGCTCTGCAGGGAATAGAGGAAATAGAAGGACAACGGCACAAGGATAATTTTTGGCACACACTGGAAGTAGTGGATAATATTTCCACGGAGACTGATGACCTTTGGCTGCGTTGGGCTGCACTACTCCATGATATTGGGAAGGCACCTACGAAACGTTTCCATAAGAAAATTGGCTGGACCTTCCATGGCCATGAATTTGTAGGCTCCAAAATGGTGTACAAACTTTTTAAACGATTGCGCATGCCACTGAACGACAAAATGAAATTCGTTCAAAAAATGGTCATGATGAGTTCACGCCCCATTATTTTAGCAGAGGAACATGTGACTGATTCCGCGGTACGAAGATTGGTTTTCGACGCCGGTAACAACGTTGAGGATTTGATGACCTTATGCGAAGCGGACATTACAACAAAAAACCCAAAAAAACAGCGGAGGTATAAGAACAATTTTAAACTTGTCCGCCAAAAGATCAAGGAAGTAGAAGAACGGGATAGGATTCGAAACTTTCAACCTCCGGTTTCGGGAGAGGAGATTATGGACACCTTTAACCTAAAACCTTCAAAAGAAATTGGTATAATAAAGGAAGCCATTAAGGAGGCTATCCTGGAGGGTGAAATCCCAAATGAGCATGATGCAGCCAAGAATTTTATGATAAAAAAAGGTATATCACTGGGTTTATGTCCTAAATAGGGAAAAATATTCCCAACTACCAAGGTAGATAATTTTAAAAACTTCAAATCTGTTACCAACAGATAATCTAAGGTTTACCTTTCCTTTTACTGTCTTTACAACATTATATTTCTAAAGAATTAGGGTCAGATTACTTTTATAAATCAATATAGTGCCACAATTCAACAAAAACCAGGTTGGAAAAGGGAATAAAATTAGGATTGTTAAGTAATGGCCAAACCAATTAAAGACCAATTGACCAAAACAAATCTTGGGAAACGGTTTTTTTTATTTTTATTACTATTAGTCAGTTGTTGTCTTTACTCACAACAAACCACTACCTGGACCCCTATTAATTTAAACACTTGGGAATCCTTAAGTTCTGACGGTCTTGTCCGTGTAGAATGTAGGGTAACAGGGAGTGTACTGATATCTGGAAATGAGACCATGGGCTGTACTTCGGACAACACCTATAACAATCCTACACCGGACGTTTTTGGAAGTCCGTCCCTTGAAATTTCCGTTGCATCTTTATTGACGGGTACTTTGGAGTTTCATTTTTTTGATGCAACCACTGGAAATCCGGTTTACCTTACCAATCCATTGGTAAATGTTGATAAGGTAGGTACCTATGGTATTTTGCCGTTTCCACTGTTGAACGGGACAAATACCGGAGTTTTTACCTTGACCAATGAAACTTGGACCAATATTAGTAGCAATGGACCCATTTTTCAATCAAACAACACACAATTTCAAATTGATGCGGGTGCCCTACTCAGCTCCAATGGCGGCGAGTGTGGAAATGGTGTGGACCAAGGTACAGGAGGAGGGACAATGCGTATGGATGCTCCAGTTCAATCCATCGAAATGGACGTATCGGTTTCCGGAAGCCTAATCAGCTTTAACGAAAACGTAGAATTTGTGCTATCCAATCTGATAATTGCTGAACCTTCCATTGAAGTAACCAAAACAGTAACCGAAAATTATAGCACGCCCGTATCCATTGGTGATGCGGTCAATTATACGATTCAAGTAGAGAACACGGGTAATGTGGAAATCATAAATATCGAACTCACCGATACTTTTACGGATGCCAATGGAAACCCGTTGACGTTAACCAGTGCCCCTTCTTTCATTTCTGCAACTATGGGTTCTGGGGAAGGAACTTTACAAGCAAATGAAATAGCCACCTACGCTGCTGGATATAGTTTTGATGGAAATGCAATTGATGCCGGAGGGGTTATTAATCAGGCAACGGCAACGGGAGACAGTCCATACGGGCCCAAAGACACTTTTGATATTTCCGATGACGGAATTGATTCGGATGGAAATCTATTGGATGACCTTACCGAAAGTTTCTTTCCAGTACCTCGAGACGATACGGCCACAGTTGAAGAAGATGATTCCGTGAATATTTTAGTTACTACCAATGATGATTTTGGTGGGAATGGTCCCAATACGGGTAGTATTATTTTAGTAAGCACACCGACCAATGGAGCAACTGTATTGGATAATAATAGCACACCGACCAATCCCGTGGATGACTATTTTACCTATACTCCCAACACTGATTATTTTGGTTCTGACTCCTTTGTTTACGGAATTTTGGACTCTAAGGGACACACACAATATGCAACGGTGACGATTACCATATTTGCTTGTCCGGATGCTGGTACAGACGGAGTATTAAACATTTGCCAGGGCGATACGTTCGACAACAACGACCTTTTCGCACAATTAGGCGGTTTGCCGGATGCCGGCGGGATATGGACCGACAACGGCGACGGGACACATACCTATACCGTTTTGGCATCCGCACCATGTACGACCAATGATTCGAGTACAGTGACCGTGGTGGAACAGGCACCTCCCAATGCGGGCACAGATGGTGTTTTGAACATCTGCCAGGGGGACACTTTTGACAATAATGACCTTTTCACACAGCTCGGCGGCTCTCCAGATACCGGAGGGACATGGACCGATAACGGGGACGGGACACATACCTATACAGTTTTGGCATCCGCACCATGTACGACCAATGATTCGAGTACAGTGACCGTAACCCAACAGGCACCTCCCAACGCCGGGACCGACGGAACCTTAAATATTTGTCAGGGCGATACCTTTGATAATACCGACCTTTTCGCTCAATTAGGTGGTTCGCCCGATGCCGGAGGGACATGGACCGACAACGGGGACGGGACGCATACCTATACCGTTCTGGCAACTTCACCTTGTACGACCAATGATTCGAGTACAGTGACCGTAACCCAACAGGCACCTCCCAACGCCGGAAGCGACGGTGTTTTGAACATCTGCCAAGGGGACACTTTTGACAACAACGACCTTTTCGCGCAGCTCGGTGGTTCGCCCGATACCGGGGGGACATGGACCGACAACGGCGACGGGACACATACCTATACCGTTCTGGCAACTTTACCTTGTACGACCGACGATTCGAGTACCGTGACCGTAACCCAACAGGCCCCTCCCAACGCCGGTACCGACGGAACCTTAAATATTTGTCAGGGCGATACCTTCGACAACAACGACCTTTTCACACAGCTCGGCGGCTCTCCAGATACCGGAGGGACATGGACCGACAATGGTGACGGGACACATACCTATACCGTTTTGGCATCCGCACCATGTACGACCAATGATTCGAGTACAGTGACCGTAACCCAACAGGCACCTCCCAACGCTGGAAGCGACGGAACGTTAACTATTTGCCAAGGGGACACCTTCGACAACAACGACCTCTTTGCTCAATTAGGTGGCTCGCCCGATA
>NZ_JAQPCH010000008.1:0-194350 GCF_028464205.1 Maribacter sp. PR66 | reverse complement strand
GACGTTCTTGACGAGGCCGCAGTGGACGGATTTGTCGCGAACAACGGTTATCTGACCGCCGAGGTGGACGGAAGCATCACCAACGAGATACAAACACTTTCAATTGCAGGAAACGACCTGACACTATCGAACGGAGGCGGAACTGTTACCATTCCAGCTGCGGGAGCCGCCGATTGGTCGACTTTGACAGGAATACCAGCAGGGTTTGCCGACGATACGGACGACGTTCTTGACGAGGCCGCAGTGGACGGATTTGTCGCGAACAACGGTTATCTGACCGCCGAGGTGGACGGAAGCATCACCAACGAGATACAAACGCTTTCCATTGCAGGAAACGACCTGACCCTATCGAACGGAGGCGGCACCGTCACCATTCCAAGTGCGGGGGTGGCGGACTGGTCCACTCTGACTGGTATTCCAGCAGGGTTCATCGACAATATCGACAACGTACTGGACGAGGCCGCAGTGGACGGCTTTGTCGCAAACAACGGTTACCTGACCACCGAGGTGGACGGAAGCATCACCAACGAGATACAAACGCTTTCCATTGCAGGAAACGACCTGACCCTATCGAACGGAGGCGGTACTGTAGCACTACCACCAGCAAATCCAAATTTTGGTGCACAAGATTTAATTACAACCGGGGATGTATATGGCAATAGTTTTATAACCGCAGCCAATGTATATCCAGACTATGTTTTTCAGAAATATTTTTTAGGAAAATCACCTTTAAATGATAATTATACTTTTAAAGATCTTGATGAAATCGAACAATTTGTAAAAGATAATAATCATCTTCCAGGAATTAAATCGGTAAAAGAAATCCAGAAACAAGGTAACTGGAACCTTACAGAAGGTGCTTTAAAAAACCTCGAAAAAATTGAGGAACTTTTCCTCCATACTATAGAACAGGAGAAGAAAATAGAAGCGTTACAGGAAGAGAATTTGGAACTTTCCAAAGAGCTGGAAGCGCTAAAAATCCAAGTAGAAGCCATTAAAAAAATGCTCTCCAAAAAGGAATAGCCCATGAGAATCCTTGTTTTTATATCGGTACTTTTTGGATTGGGAGGCCTAACCGCCCAAACGGCACTATACAACAATGGAAACCTCCGCATCCATGACGGGGGCAATCTGGGTTTTCATACGGACCTGATTAACGATGTCCCCTTTGACGAAAACCGGGGCCTCGTAGGGTTTTACGGGGAGAACGTTTCGGTCTTTGGTACCGTGGTCCCGTTGTTCTACGATGTGGAAGTGGCCGTTGAAAACGACCTCATTCTAACCTTGGGTCTGGATACCCGTAACAACACAAATTTCATTTTCGGGGATGTTTTTACCCCAAAAGCGAACCCTGCGGTGTACTACAACTTCTTGGCGGATGCCTTTTACAACGGGGAAGGCAACCTTCAAAAAATAAACGGTTATGCGGCCATCACCAACAAACAGGATTTTATGTTTCCCGTGGGCAGCAACGACGCTTTGCGGCCCCTGACCTTGAATTCTGAAGGCGTAAATCCCTTTGCCAAATGTGCCTATTTTTTCCAAAATCCAAGTACACAGTCGGTCATACCGGGCAACTTCAGCATTGAGGCGTTGGACGTGGACATCGCAGCCGTTTCCAATACGGAATTTTGGCGCTTGGAAGGCAGCGTTCCTTCCACCATTTCCATCTCTTGGAACAGGGAAAGCAACATGGCCAACCTAACCGATAATGCCACGACCATCATTCCCGTGGGTTGGAGCAAAGTGTCCCAACGGTGGATCAACTTGGAGGCCACTTTTGTTATGGGCGATTTGGAGCAGGGGTTTACAACTTCGGCAACCTTTGTTCCCAACGATTATGAAATCATCACCCTTGGCGTGTCGCAAATACCTTTTGAACCTTTGGAAAAAGAAGTGCTTACCTTGGACAACTTTTTTGTTTCGCCCAACGGGGATGGTATCAACGACCGCTTTTTTGTGGAGGAGTTGGCGGAATCGCCCAACAATATGGTGCGCATCTACGACCGTTTTGGACTAAAGGTATTCGAACAGGCGAACTACGTGGATGAATTCGAAGGGTTTTCCAATGTCGGCAACATTGTATTCGGTCGGGAAGAGGGCCTACCCATTGGGGTGTATTTTTATACGATAGACATGTTGGACCTTGATTTAAAGTATCAGGGCTTTCTGTACCTCGCGAGGTAGTTTTTCTTGTTTACAGTTTATCGATTTAAATAGTGGATAAGGTCTGGGTGTCATAACTCCAATTTATCGACGAAAGACCAATAAATACTTTGATTGAAAGCCTTTTTGGCTTTCACAACAAGGATGCTTCACTTCACAACAAAATATATATACCCGGAATTTTGTGGAATACCTTTATTGTGATAATTGATATTCTGAATCACAAATGTTTATAAAAAGATTTCTACCGCTCTTGCTATTGTTTATTACCCATTATTCCATCGGGCAGGTAAAAATAGGACAAAACCCCAACAGCATTAATTCAGCTTCTATTGTCGAGTTAGAAAGTACAAACAAGGCATTTATTCTAACCCGACTGACTACAGCACAAATGCAATCCATTTCACCTCTAAAAGGTGCCATTGTCTATAATATAGATACAAACTGTGTACATCATTTTAATGGCAGCCAATGGAAGAATTTATGCAATTCGACCCAAGAAGGAACATTTTCCTTTATAGATAATTACAATGGAACTTTTACTATTAACTATAGTGATGGTACCTCTTTTACATCCTCAGACTTAACGGGTCCACAAGGAGAAAAAGGAGAAAAAGGAGATTCAGGGGATGTTGGGGATAAAGGACCAACCGGCGATAAGGGTGAGACCGGGGAAAAGGGCGAAAAAGGAGATGTTGGTGACAAAGGCGAGACTGGGGATAAGGGTGAAACCGGAGATAAAGGTGAAACTGGTGACAAAGGCGAGACCGGAGATAAAGGTGAAACCGGGGACAAAGGTGAAACTGGGGACAAGGGTGAAATCGGTGACAAAGGCGAGACCGGGGACAAAGGCGACAAAGGTGAGACCGGGGATAAGGGTCTGAACGGAGATAAAGGTGAAACCGGTGACAAGGGCCTAACCGGTGACAAAGGTGAAACTGGTGACAAAGGTGCAACAGGGGACAAAGGCGACAAAGGTGAGACCGGTGACAAGGGTGAAACCGGTGACAAAGGTGAAAAAGGCGAGACCGGGGACAAAGGCGAGACCGGTGACAAAGGCGAGACCGGGGACAAGGGTGAAACCGGGGACAAAGGCGACAAAGGTGAGACCGGGGACAAGGGTGAAAAGGGAGATGTTGGTGACAAAGGCGAGACCGGGGACAAAGGCGAGACCGGGGACAAAGGTGAGACCGGGGACAAAGGTGAGACCGGGGACAAAGGTGAAACTGGGGACAAGGGCCTAACCGGTGACAAAGGTGAAACTGGTGATAAAGGCGAGACTGGGGACAAAGGTGAAACTGGGGACAAGGGCCTAACCGGTGACAAAGGTGAAACTGGTGATAAAGGCGACAAAGGTGAGACCGGTGAAAAAGGCGAGACTGGGGACAAAGGCGAGACCGGGGACAAAGGTGAAAAAGGCGATGTCGGCGACAAAGGTGAAACCGGGGACAAGGGTGAAACCGGTGACAAAGGTGAGACCGGTGAAAAAGGCGAGACCGGAGATAAGGGCCTGACTGGTGACAAAGGCGAGACCGGTGATAAAGGTGAGACCGGGGATAAAGGTGAAACTGGGGACAAGGGTGAAACCGGTGAAAAAGGCGAGACTGGGGACAAAGGTGAAACTGGGGACAAGGGCCTAACCGGTGACAAAGGTGAAACTGGTGATAAAGGCGACAAAGGTGAGACCGGTGAAAAAGGCGAGACCGGTGAAAAAGGCGAGACTGGTGACAAAGGCGAGACTGGTGACAAAGGCGAGACCGGAGACAAGGGAGAAACCGGTGACAAAGGCGAGACTGGGGATAAGGGTGAAACTGGGGACAAAGGTGAAACCGGGGACAAAGGTGAAACCGGCGACAAAGGCGAGACTGGGGACAAAGGCGAGACCGGGGACAAGGGAGAAACCGGTGACAAAGGCGAGACCGGTGACAAAGGCGAGACCGGAGATAAAGGTGAAACCGGGGACAAAGGCGAGACTGGGGACAAAGGCGAGACCGGGGACAAGGGAGAAACCGGGGACAAAGGCGAGACTGGGGACAAAGGCGAGACTGGGGACAAAGGTGAAACTGGGGACAAGGGTGAAACTGGGGACAAAGGCGAAAAGGGAGATATTGGTGACAAAGGCGAGACCGGAGATAAAGGCGAGACCGGAGATAAAGGTGAAACCGGTGAAAAAGGCGAGACCGGGGACAAGGGAGAAACCGGTGACAAAGGCGAGACTGGGGATAAGGGTGAAACTGGGGACAAAGGTGAAACCGGTGAAAAAGGCGAGACTGGTGACAAGGGTGAAACTGGTGACAAAGGCGAGACCGGTGATAAGGGTCTGACCGGAGATAAAGGCGAGACCGGAGATAAAGGCGAGACCGGGGACAAAGGCGAGACCGGGGATAAGGGTGAAACTGGGGACAAAGGTGAAACTGGGGACAAGGGTGAAACCGGCGACAAAGGCGAGACCGGAGATAAAGGTGAAACCGGTGAAAAAGGCGAGACTGGTGACAAAGGTGAAACTGGTGACAAAGGTGAGACCGGGGACAAAGGCGAGACCGGGGACAAAGGCGAGACCGGGGACAAAGGCGAGACCGGGGACAAAGGTGAGACCGGGGACAAAGGTGAGACCGGGGACAAAGGTGAAACTGGGGACAAGGGCCTAACCGGTGACAAAGGTGAAACTGGTGATAAAGGCGACAAAGGTGAGACCGGTGACAAAGGCGAGACCGGTGACAAAGGCGAGACCGGGGACAAAGGGGAGATTGGAGATAAAGGTGAAACCGGTGACAAAGGCGAGACTGGGGACAAAGGCGAGACCGGGGACAAAGGTGAAAAAGGCGATGTCGGCGACAAAGGTGAAACCGGGGACAAGGGTGAAACCGGTGACAAAGGCGAAACTGGAGACAAAGGTGAAAAAGGCGAGACCGGTGACAAAGGCGAGACCGGAGATAAGGGTCCTACAGGTGATCCAGGTTTGGAGGATCAAACCCTAGAAGAGGTGTTAACTGAAGGCAATTCAGCTAACAACACGAAAATTATTGATTTGGGAAATCCAACGAATGAACAAGATGCAACAACGAAGATCTATGTTGATAACCTGCCTAGAGTTTATGTAGGAACCTTTAGAATAACCTCCACAGGTAATATCACAATTAGTGGATTGCCCTTTAAGCCCTCTTCAATAACATTTACGGCCTATGCAAACGTTGAAAATTTTGATATGGACACCGATAATGGAGTCGGCAACAATAATTCTGGAATAGCAAACTCCTTTGGCAATATGAGAGGGTTTGCAAGAAATGATAGCGGAACTATCTCAGAACAAGTAATCTATATTGGTGGCAGTGGTAATTCTATCAATGATATTTCCAGATATGCTTCCAGTTCCCATTCTATTGGGCTCAGATATTCAAATCAAAATGGTGATAAGTTTGGACTTACAACAGCAAGGGTTACAAGCTTTAACACTAATGGATTTACTTTGAACACTGATAATTTTACAGACGGTATTGTTGTCATTTTTGAAGCTTATAGATAATGTGGAATTCATTTAAATATATAATCTGCAACTTAGGGTTCCTTTCAGGTTTTATGGTTTTAGGACAAGAGGCTCTTCATAATTACGGAACCATAAAAATCCATGATACAGGTGTCGTTGGTTTCCATATGGATGTCATCAATGATGGGGCCTTTAATCAGAACATGGGTTTGGTAGGGTTCTATAATCAAAGTAAGGAATTGGTACTTTCAGGAAATTCCAATCTGGTTTTCTTTGATGTTGAAGTAGCGGTTGACCATGGGTTTTATCTAGAAAACACAATGGGTGTTTTGAACAATCTAAACCTAATTACAGGTAATTTATTTACTTCCCGTTCACAATCGGAAATCAACATAAGTTTCTTGAACGATTCGTTTTATGTGGGTGAAGGGAATCAGAACCACGTAGAAGGATATGCTTCAATTCAAGGAAAGGAAAGTTTTACTTTTCCAATTGGTGACGGTACAAAACTTCGTCCTTTGACTTTGACTTCAAATACAATTAACGATTATGCAAAAAGTGCTTATTATTATGAGAATCCAAATAGTCCAAGTGTTTTTGGAGAATCTTTTGACACCAAAAAATTAGAAACAGAATTCCTTTCCGTCAGCAACTTTGAATTCTGGCATTTAGAAGGAGAGAAACCATCCTATGTAGACTTATCATGGAACAGGGAAAGCAACATTGGAATTCTAGTCGACGACATTTCAGAACTTAGGGTAGTAGGTTGGAGCAGTAGGAATAGGAAATGGGAGGATTTAGGAAATTCTGGCTTCGAAGGCAATATGAGCCAAGGCAAGCTTACCTCGAACACTTTTACACCCAATGATTATAAAATTATTACCCTGGGCGGGAACAAAGGTATGCTACAAAGCTTATCTTCTATAGACCTCGACAATTACTACATGACTCCTAATGGTGATGGAATAAACGATAGACTGGTTATTGATGGCATTGAAAATTCACCAAACAATTCCTTGCAGATATATGACCGGTATGGAATATTAGTATATTCAAAGGCAAATTACAACAATGAGTTCGAGGGAATTTCAAACAGGGAATCAGTAATTGCCAGAAATTCGGGTTTGGCATCAGGAATTTACTTTTATGTTATCAGTTTAAACGACCTTAACATAAAACATCAAGGATATTTATATTTAACCGCCCATAAATAATAGGCCTTGGAAGTTTTACCAGTATGGTAACCGAATATAATTAATTAAGTAATTTTAAGTTATATAATTATAGAAACCATATTATGAAACGAAGATCCTTTATCCAAAAAAGTAGCGGAGCGGCCTTGGGGCTTTCCTTGCTTCCAAACCTTATCACGCAGGACATGGGCTATTCCACGGCAGAATTGATGGGAAAGGCCAACATTGAACTATTTGGAAAGGATATCAACCTTCGAAAAGAAGCGCACGACGCTTTTTTGGAAATGAAAAAGGCGGCCTATTCAGATGGCATCGACCTTAAAATAGTTTCCAGTTTCCGGGATTTCAGTAGACAGGAAGGTATTTTTGAACGCAAGTACATTACCTATACCGATGAAGGTATGGAACCCATGGCGGCCATTGAAAAAATAATCGAATATTCGACCATTCCCGGAACCAGCAGGCACCATTGGGGCACGGATGCCGATATAATCGATGGTTACAGGAATGTGGAGGGCGATGTACTCGACCCTGAAAAATATGGCAACGGCGGTCCTTATGAGGACTTTAAGTTATGGATGGACAAGAATTCAGAAACCTACGGTTATTACTTGGTCTATACAGACGACCCAAAAAGAAGGGGATTCAAGTACGAGCCATGGCACTATAGCTACGCTCCTTTGTCCATACCCATGTTGGAAGCCTACCGGGGCATCAATGTGGTAGCCCTACTTGAAAAAGAGGAGTTTTATGGTGCGGAGCACTTTACACGGGCCTTTTTGCGCAGTTATATCCAAAACAATATTTTGGACATCAATAGAGCACTTCTGTAACTCTTTTGTATATTAGGTTCTACTATAGAACACTAACATTATGAGAAGAGGAAGTTGGAAAATCCGAATTTTTATCGGTTTGGCCATAGTGGCCTTCGCCTTTATCCAAAAATGCAACAACAAGGAGGAAAACCCTTATACTGGCCGTACCCAAACCATTAACATGTCCCCGGAGCAGGAAATCGCCATTGGATTGCAAAGCGCTCCGGAAATGGCCCAACAGCACGGCGGACTCTACCCCGATGAAAAATTACAGGCCTTTGTGGATGCCGTTGGAAACCGCTTGGTGAATAACAGCATCGCCCAACAAACACCCTATAAATACGATTTTCATCTGTTGGCCGATGACCGCACGATCAATGCCTTTGCCTTGCCCGGCGGACAGTGTTTTGTTACCTATGCCCTATTCCGCCAATTGAACGAGGCCCAACTTGCGGGGGTTTTGGGCCATGAAATTGGGCATGTGATTGGTAGGCATTCCGCCGAACGGATCGCGGAAAGTACCTTCTGGCAAACAGTGACGATGGGAGCCTCCGTAGGTGCGGATATGGGCGATATTGTAGGCAGCATCGGACAGAATACCCTTTTGACCAATGGTAGGGACGACGAATTGGAAAGTGACGAACTGGGCGTTTTGTTCATGATACAATCCGGCTATGACCCCAATGAAATGATCAAGGTCATGGAAATATTAAAGGCGGCCGCCGGGCCAAACCGGGTCCCTGAATTTCAGAGTACACATCCCGACCCGGAAAACAGGATTGAAAAAATAAGGGAAGCCATAGAAAAATATAGGAACGAAGGTTAAACGTTAAATTTTGCGTATAATCGGATTTATATACTAATTGCCCTATCCTTTTTACTATATTTATGATTCCCGAATCGCTTTAACTACTAAAATTTGACCCTTATAGCTTTGATTTAGTAACACATGCCGATGTTTATTGGTATCTAAACAAGACACTATAATGGGAACACTTACACACTTCAAGAATCTTTATGTTGGCGCATTTGAAAACTGCAAACCGGAAATATTGGTGGTGATCTTAAAGGTCTATTCCGTATTCTGCGCCCTGATGTTATTTATGGCCATTTATGCCTTCACGCATAGGGCTTTAAACGGTTTTGAATTTTAATTGGTACTCTTTTACTTGAACACTATTTAGAGTATATTATGAATAAAAAGGCCCATCGGTTTCGATGGGCCTTTTTCTAATTCAAATAATACCAATAAATTAAGAATTGGAATTTAGTACTTCCAATACATGCGTAGCCTTGGACATTTCCGCATACTCCTTTACCGTATAGCCCTGGTCGCTTTTTATGTTCAAATTGGCCTGGTTCAACAATAATACCTTCATCACTTCTGCTTTGTTGTACCTTGCCGCATACATGGCAGGTGTCATGCCCAATGACTTTTCGTTTACGCTTTCACCGGTGGCGATCAAGCTTCTTACTTTGTCCACATCCCCTTGCATGGCCGCTTTGCACAGTGAACTGATATTATCGTTCATGGGCGTTACGATTGTATGGTTTCTAGGTGCGTCTACATTGACGTCTGCATAGGAACTGGAAAAACTCAAAATTCCCAATGAAATGGTTAATACTATTATTTTTTTCATAATAAGGTTATTAAATTGTTGTTCATTTTTACTATATCCGTAAAATTAATCATCCTATTTTATGGATATTTCATTTTAAGAAAAAAATAATAAAAAATTAACAAGGGGCAATATTTTCTTAACACTGCGCTTCCAATCCCAATTCCCTTTTTGAAAAAATTGGATATGGCCGTTCGCTTTTGGCTGGCCAAATAAACGAAACATCATTTTTAGGAAAGAAAAAAGGCCTGTTCCATCCAATAAAGGAACAGGCCTTTCGTCTTTTGATTGATGATTTGTTGCACCTTAGCTGCCGCTAGCACCCTCCAACACGGCAAGTGCATCGGTTGCATTTGAAAGTTCTGCATACTTGGCCACGGAGTATCCTTGGTCACTCTTTGCGGATAAATCGGCCCCGTGATCAATAAGCAATTGAAGTACTTCCGCTTTGTTGTAACGTGCAGCGAACATTGCGGGGGTCATGCCCAAGGATTTTTTGTTAACGTCCTCTCCCAATTCTATCATTCGCTCTACGGTTTCAATGTCGCCCTGCATTACCGCTTTACAAAATGAACTAAGGTCATAGTTCGCTTTGCTTTTTTCCAATTTGATTTGATTTTTGATGGGCGTTGCGTTGGCCAAAAGACCAGTGCCCATGAACAGAACCGCCATGGACAAAGCTAGGATTGTTTTTTTCATGATGAATGAATTTTTAATTGATGAATAGATTGTTATTATATAATTATAGACGGGCCTTATGGCCTTATGTTACAGGATTAACACTTATATAACTAAATTTTAACAAAAGCCGTAAATTAAAGTAAGACTCTCTAACAATTTCGCATTCTCTCGCAAAAAGAGTATTCAAGTTCTAGTTATACTTAGGGAATCCTAGTATTTTTGACACATACTATTTAACGACCTACAAATGAACAAGAAAGTTATCTTAATGATATTGGATGGATGGGGCAAATCCCCAGACCCAAAAGTTTCGGCAGTTGACAAGGCCAATACCCCTTTTATCGACAGTTTATATAAAGATTACCCCAATGCGAATTTACTCACGGACGGGATGAACGTTGGGCTTCCGGAGGGGCAAATGGGCAATAGCGAAGTAGGACACATGAACTTAGGAGCGGGTAGAATCGTCTATCAGGACTTGGCAAAAATTAATTTGGCCGTGAAGGAGAATTCCTTAAAGGACGAACCTGCACTGAAGGATGCATTCCAATATGCGAATACGAACGATAAACCAATTCATTTTTTGGGTCTTTTGAGTGATGGTGGGGTGCATAGCCATATTGACCATTTGAAGGGGCTTATATCCGCAGGTTCGGAATCCGGAGTAAAAAATATGTTTATCCATGCCTTTACGGATGGTAGGGATGTAGATCCCAAAAGTGGTAAAGGATTTTTGCAGGATTTGGTTTCGTTCTGTTCAGGAACAAATGCGCAATTGGCATCCATTGTTGGTAGGTATTATGCCATGGACCGTGACAAACGCTGGGAACGGGTAAAAAAAGCCTATGATGTAATGGTCAATGCCGAAGGGGAAAAATCCATGGATATTGTTCAAAGCATCCAAAACAGTTATGACAACAATGTAACGGACGAATTTGTGGAACCCATCGTTATGGTGAATGATTCAGGCCATCCTGTTGGGCAAATCAAAGAGGGCGACGTTGTCATATTCTTCAATTTTAGAACGGACCGAGGTAGGGAACTTACCCAAGTGCTCAGTCAGGAGGATATGCATGAGCAAAACATGCACAAACTCGATCTTTACTACGTGACCATGACCAACTACGATGATTCCTTCAAAGGCGTCCATGTAGTATACGACAAGGAAAATATAAAAGAAACGTTGGGAGAAGTACTTGCTAATGCCGGCAAGACCCAGATACGGATTGCGGAAACGGAGAAATACCCCCATGTGACATTTTTCTTTAGCGGTGGCAGGGAAGTACCCTTTGAAGGAGAAAAGCGGTTGTTATGCCCTTCTCCAAAAGTAGCTACCTACGACCTACAACCGGAAATGAGTGCCTACGATATTCGGGACGCCATTGTACCAGAACTTAAAAAAGGGGAAGTTGACTTTGTATGCCTCAATTTTGCCAATCCGGATATGGTTGGCCATACCGGGGTTATGGAGGCAGCGATAAAAGCCTGTGAAACGGTGGATGCATGTGCCAAGGATGTTATTACCGCAGCCATCGAAAACGACTATTCCGTGTTGGTCATTGCCGATCATGGAAATTGTGAGACGATGATAAATCCGGATGGAACACCCAATACCGCCCATACCACCAATCCTGTACCATTAATTCTGGTAGACAAGGATGTTAAGCATATCAAGGACGGTGTTCTTGGGGATATCGCCCCCACCATTTTAAAATTGATGGGTGTAGCACAATCCCCCTTTATGACCCAAAAATCCTTGGTGGACTAGCTTAATCCAAAATAAGCGTACTTTTGCACTTATGGTAAAAATAAAATCGGCAGAAGAAATAGAACTCATGCGCGAGAGCGCCCTGATCGTATCCAAAACATTGGGCATGTTGGCATCGGAAATAAAACCAGGAGTCAATGCCCTTTATTTGGATAAATTGGCAGAAACCTTTATTAGGGACCACGGCGCTTCCCCAGGCTTTTTGGGAATGTACGATTTCCCAAATACCTTGAACATGAGCCCAAACGCACAAGTAGTCCACGGAATCCCAAATGGTGAACCGCTTAAAGATGGGGATATTATTTCGGTGGACTGTGGTGCCCTTAAAAATGGATTTTATGGGGACCATGCGTATACCTTTGAAGTTGGCGAAGTGGCCCCAGAGGTAAAACAATTATTGAAAGTGACCAAGGAATCGCTTTACATTGGTATTCGCGAATTCAAAGTAGGCAACAGGGTTGGCGATGTAGGTTTTGCCATTCAAAATTATTGTGAAAGCCATGGGTATGGTGTGGTACGTGAACTTGTTGGCCATGGACTGGGCAAGAAACTGCATGAAAGTCCGGAAATGCCCAATTATGGAAAAAGAGGGCGCGGGAAAAAGTTTGTAGAAGGTATGACGGTGGCCATTGAACCTATGATCAATATGGGGACAAAAAACATTAAACAACTTAAGGATGGCTGGACCATTCTCACTGCAGATGGAAAACCCAGTGCGCATTTTGAGCATAATGTGGCCATTGTAAACGGAAAACCAGAGCTGCTATCCACATTCCAATACATTTATGATGCTCTGGGTATTGTATCAGATGAGGAGCTTGAGTTTAAGCAGGCTAAGCTACAATCTTAAATATTATTAAAGAGCAATTTAGAGACAATCCGATTTCTATTGGAAAATACCAACGCTCGCTTTTCGGGTAGATGAAGAAAATTTTCAAATTTTTTCTGAACCTTATACCAAGACCAGTGCTTATCAAGCTAAGCTATTGGGTACGGCCTATATTGTCCTTTTACTATTCCGGAAACAAATACGAAGATCCCATAGATGGGAAAAAGTTCCGCAGTTTTCTGCCCTATGGTTATGAAAATCCTAGGGAAAATGTGCTTTCTCCCTCTACCCTTTCGTTGGAAAGACACAGGCTTTTATGGCTTTTTTTGAAAAACGACACCAATTTTTTTCAGGATACCCTAAAGGTATTACACTTTGCCCCGGAACAGGCCTTTTATAAAAGATTTAAAAAGCTGAAAAATCTTGCGTATACCACAACCGACCTAAACTCGCCTTTGGCCGATGTTAAAGCCGACATCTGCAACCTACCTTTTGAAAGTAACAGTTTTGATGTTATTCTTTGCAATCACGTGCTGGAGCATATTCCAGATGACACCAAGGCCATAAATGAACTTTTTAGGGTTTTGAAACCGGGCGGTTGGGGTGTTTTCCAAATACCCCAAGATTTAAGTAGGGAAATAACTTTTGAAGACCATTCCATCACGGACAAAAAAGAAAGGGCTAGAATATTCGGTCAATACGACCATGTACGCATCTATGGTAGGGACTTTTTTGAAAAGTTAAGGTCTGTAGGTTTTAGGGTTTACGAAATAGACATGACCTCTAAAATGCCCCCAGAGGACGTCGATAAATACAGATTGGCCCAGGGAGAAATTATCCCTTTGGTCAAAAAATAACTATTCCACCAAAAGTTCCTTAAATCCTTTGGTGAGAAATTCTTGGGTAACTCCCTTTTCATCCAAATAAATAATATACGCTTCAAGGTCTTTGTTATAATTAATGACTTTAAAGGCCTCGTGCAGGTCCATCGCCATAAATGCCGTAGCGTAGGCATCTGCCGTTGCACAGTCATTCGCGAGAATGGTCACCCCCAGTGTATTTGAATTTTTAGTGTAACCTGAAATAGGGTCAATAGTATGGACATATTTTTTTCCAGAAATACTATCCACCCTGTATTTCCGATAATTTCCGGAGGAAGCCAAAGCCCTATCGGACATATTTATCAACAATTTCATTTGTCTACCCATTTCCGCTTGGGGATCATCGATACCCACCACCCAGGGTTTTTCCTTTTCAAGGTTAATCCCTTTTGCCACTACTTCCCCACCAACTTCCACCAAGTAATTCTCAATACCTTTATTGTCCAACATAACGGCCAACCTATCAATTGCATATCCTTTGGCGATGGCATTAAAATCGAAATAAATATTCGGGTTTTGCTTAATGACCCTATTCTGAGGTGAAATGGATACTTTATTGAAGCCTACATACTGCAATAAACTATCCACGGTAAGGCTATCCATGGAAATCTGTTCCCCAGGCCCAAAGCCCCATGCGTTTACCAAAGTACCTACCGTTGGGTCAAAATATCCTTTGGTCTGTTTGTGTACCTTTCTGGAAAGCTCAAAAACCTCTTGAAACATTCGATCTACTACAACCAGGCTATCACCCCTGTTTATTCTCGAAATATCCGAATCAGGAATATACGTCGATAAGGATTTATTGACCACTGTGAAGACGGAATCGATTTCAGCTTGGAAGTCAAGCTTTGCATTCCCCAAATAAATAATATTGTACGTAGTTCCAAGGGCCTCTCCCCTAGTCTGATTCCTAACGATCCCTCCCGTGCAGGAGAATAGTAGGAGCACTCCTGCCAAACACATCCATTTACCCATTATTCAATTTCAATTAAACCGTCATAATCCACGATATATTCCTCGTTCAGGTACACCGGTAGATTGTAATCCTTTGCATTTACCAAGCCCACCGGCGCATAAAAGGTTTTCGCTTCAAATTTTAAGGCATGGTCCCTCATTTTGTTTAAATCGGCCCTAAAAAAATCCAAATCTTGCGGATCTCCTGGGTACTCAATGGCCTTCACTACCACAAAACTCATTTTTGTTTCCTTTATACAAACGAATTGAGGGTTCTTTCGAAGTTCACTGTTGACCGCTAGAAATTCGTATCCATCTTCCACAAGCTGCTTCCCCACCAAATTCATGGCTAAATTATGAAGTTCCTGTTCCGATAATGGTTGCATGTATTCAAAGTTTTATTCCTCCTATTTGAAAGTTATTTTCAATGGCATTTCTAAAGTTAGTGAACTCTGTGTTTTTCCGATTAAGAAGAAACGATAAATCCCACCCCAAAAAAAACCGACATGCATGCATATCGGTTTTTACATATTCTTGTTTTCCTTTTTTACTAGCCTCCGAAATCGTCAAATCGAATGTTTTCATCAGGAATACCAAAATCCTCGCCCATTTTCTGAACCGCTTTGTTCATTAACGGGGGACCACAGAAATAAAGTTCAATATCCTCGGGTGCCTCATGCTTACTCAAATAATTGTCTATCACACAATTGTGAATAAATCCAACGAAGCCGTCCCCTGGTGCATCGATATCTTCCTTGACCTTCCAATTATCCTCTTCCAAAGGCTCGGAAAGGGCCAAATAAAATTTGAAATTCGGGAACTCCTTTTCCAACTGGTAAAAATGGTCTAAGTAAAACAACTCTCGCTTAGACCTACCTCCATACCAATACGATACCTTTCTTTTTGTCTTTAATGTTTTGAAAAGGTGATATAAGTGGGAACGCATCGGGGCCATTCCTGCACCTCCACCAACATACAACATCTCGGCATCTGATTCATTTATGAAGAATTCTCCGTAAGGACCTGATATAATACAATCGTCACCTGGCTTCAGGTTAAATATGTAAGATGAAGCAATACCGGGATTTACATCCATCCAACCATTTTTATTGCGATCCCATGGCGGTGTGGCAATACGGACGTTCAGCATAATTTCGCGTCCTTCAGCCGGGTAGGAAGCCATTGAATAGGCCCTTTCTACCGTTTCCGGATTTTTCATCACCAGAGGCCATAGATTGAACTTATCCCATTCTGCCTTGAACTTATCAGGAGTTTCATGTTCCTCTGGGTGGGCCGTGATATCGATATCCGCATATTTGACTTCACACTCCGGAATCTCTATCTGAATATATCCTCCAGCCTTATAGTTCATATCTTCTGGAATTTCAACTACAAATTCCTTAATGAAAGAGGCAACATTGTAATTTCTAACCACCTTGGCATTCCATTTCTTAATACCGAAAACCTCTTCAGGTATGGTAATTTCCATGTCCTGTTTTACCTTCACCTGACAGGCCAAACGCGCTCCATGATTCAATTCCTTTTTTGAAAAATGAGGTGTCTCGGTCGGTAGTGCTTCTCCACCACCGGAAAGCACATGGCATTCACATTGAATACAAGTTCCACCACCACCACAAGCGGATGGTAAAAATATTTTCTGATTTCCCAATGTAGAAAGTAAAGAACTACCCGATCCCACTTCTATCTTTTTTTCACCATTGATTGTAATGGTTACGGGACCTGAAGGGGATAATTTTTCCTTGGTGAACAATAATAAAGCCACTAATATCATCAGTAGAATTAAAAAAGCGACTACTGTAATCAATATTGTTCCGCCTGTGCTTGCAGCTAAAATCATGCTAATTATTTTACGTCGTTATAGGAGATTTCCTTTTTGTCGATCTCAGAATTATTTTCAGTTACCTCTTGGTTGGTCACTTCCTTTTCTTCGCTCTTTGGAGTTTCGATATTTACGGTTTCCTGAGCATCTTCGGCTGCGTCATCCCCACCGGTCAACATACCACCGAAACTTTGAAAACCAATTCCCATTAATCCGGTTATGATAAAGGTTATCCCCAATCCCCTCAATGGTGCTGGAACATTGGAATAACGGATTTTTTCACGGATGGCCGCGATGGCCAAAATGGCCAAAAACCAACCAATACCGGAGCTTAATCCGTAGTTAAACGCCAATCCAAAGGTTTCGATTTGCCTGGACTGCATAAAAAGTGATCCACCAAGTATGGCACAATTTACCGCAATCAAGGGCAAGAAAATCCCCAAGGAATTGTAAAGTGACGGTGAGAACTTTTCCACTACGATTTCCACAAGTTGTACCATGGTTGCAATGGTAGCAATGAACAAGATAAAAGAAAGAAAGCTTAGGTTATAATCCGCATACTCAGGTCCCAACCAGGCCAATGCTCCATCTTGTAATAAATATTTATCCAAGAGCCAGTTCATGGGAACTGTTACAGCAAGTACGAAAATGACTGCTGCCCCTAGTCCTACGGCCGTGGCCACTTTTTTGGAAACCGCCAAATAGGAGCACATCCCCAGGAATACGGCGAATACCATATTATCAATAAAAATGGACCTAAAAAATAATTCTATATGCTCTAACATAATATTATGTGTAAGTGTATTCTTAATTCTCTTCTACCAATGCAGGATTTCTAGATCGCTGCACCCAGATAATAATTCCAACAACAATGAGGGCCGCAGGAGGTATAATCATGAATCCATTGTTTTCATAGCCAATAGAATAAAGGCCAGTCTTTTCAATTGGATCACCCAAAACTGGAAATCCAAATAAGGTTCCTGAGCCCAAAAGTTCCCTAAAGAAACCTACGATTACCAAAATAATTCCATAACCCAAGGAGTTCCCTATTCCATCCAAGAATGATCTCCAAAGACCATTTCCCAAGGCAAAGGCTTCAAAACGTCCCATGATGATACAGTTGGTAATAATCAATCCTACAAAAACGGATAGTGTTTTACTTAGTGGATAAGCAAATGCCTTTAACACCTGATCCACTACAATTACCAAGGTGGCTACCACTATCAACTGTACGATAATTCTAATCTTGGAAGGGATTATATTTCTCATAGCCGATATAACTACGTTTCCCACACCCAAAACGAACATAACCGCGATGGCCATAACCACGGAAGCCTTTAGTTCTGCGGTAATTGCCAAAGCCGAACAGATACCCAATACCTGAATAGTAATCGGGTTGTTATCCGCCAGGGGATCTTTTATAAGATTCGCATCCTTTTTTGATAAAAGTGCCATATTAATTGGTTCTAATTGTTTGTAAATAATCCTTGTAAAGATTTACGGTCTCCTTGATCATGGCCGCAACCCCATTGCCGGTAATGGTTGCACCTGCCAAAGCGTCTACTTCATTATCGTCCTTGTCATTGTTCAGGGGATCATTGTTTCCTTTGGCAACATTTATGCCCGCATACTTAGTACCATCCATAATACTTTCACCTGAAAAGTCATCCATGAAATAGCGTTGGTTAATATTGGCTCCTAATCCGGGAGTCTCCCCTTTATGATCAAAGAATACCCCTTGAACTACCATTTCACTATCCAAGGCGATGTAACCCCAGATATCATCCCAAAGACCTTTTCCGTACATGGGGATCACATAAAATTTCTTTCCTTCCTTTTCACCAATAAACAATGGCAACTCTGGAGTTTGACCCTTTTTAGCCAAGGCCAGTTGCTTTTTCATATCGATCAAATAAGCTTCCTTGTTTTCAACGACCTCATCCCCCTTGATAACAATTTGCTCGGTTATGTATTGGGAGAACTCACTCTCAACTTCATCTGTTGGGACAAAATTAACGCTCCCTTCGTCGGCATTTTCATTGACACCCATTGCATAGAGTATATTTTGCTGTTTCTCAAAACGCATATTTTCGTTGATTCTACCGCTTAATCCTGTAGCTAGAAAAGCAAGTATTGAACCTACAACGACCACCATGACCGAGGCAAAAACCACGGTATACACATTTTTATCTGTATTTATTGCCATAATTAAACCGTTTCTACTTTTAATTCTTCAGCCTTACCGTCCGTATCCTTTGGTAGTACAACGGCATTCTTAAATCGCTTCATTCTTCGTTTTACGTTTGCCTGTACCACGTAGTGATCGATGGTGGGCGCAAACACGTTCATCAACAATATCGCCAAGAAGACACCCTCTGGATAGGCGGGATTGAAAACGCGAATCATTACAGATATAAAACCAATGAAGAAGCCATATATCCATTTACCGCGATTGGTCTGGGAACCTGTAACAGGGTCAGTGGCCATATAAACAATACCAAAAGCCAGACCGCCCACAATCAGATGCTTCCAAAATTCAAAGCTCATTAAACCATAAAACTTACTAGTTTCGGTAATCCAACCCATTTCGACCACTTGGTTGAAAATTAGACCCATAACCAAAGATCCAATTACGGCACTAAGCATTATCCTCCAGCTGGCAATCTTACTGAAAATCAAAAAGAGGCCTCCAATCAATATCAAAAGTGTGGAAGTTTCCCCAACAGAACCCGGAATAAAACCGAAAAACATATCGGACACTGAATAACTCACCTCGGCATTTTGGGCCAAGGAACCTAAGATTGTTTCACCTGAAATGGCATCCGGACCACCTGCTCGTTCCACGGCACCATGCACCCAAACCTTATCACCACTCATCCATGTAGGATACGCGAAAAACAGGAATGCACGTATTGTTAGGGCAGGGTTCAAAATATTCATTCCGGTACCGCCGAATACTTCCTTGCCAATTACAACTCCAAAAACGACGGCAACGGCCAACATCCACAACGGGGTATCAACGGGAACGATCAGGGGAACCAACATTCCGGTTACCAAATAACCCTCTTCGACCTCATGCCCTTTAATTACGGCAAAAATGAATTCCACAATAAGTCCTACCCCATAGGAAACAACGACCAAAGGCAAAACTTTGATTATGCCAATCCAGAAATTGTCCCATGTCAAAAAGTTTTCGAAAAAAGACAATGACCTTGGAGTTCCATTGGCCGCATCAATGGCTGCATAATGCTGATAGCCCGCGTTGAACATGGAAAACAGCAACACAGGAATAAGCGCCATTATCACAGTGTTCATGGTCCTCTTTAAGTCGTCAGCAGCCTTTACATGCGTACCGCCATGGGTAGTTTCATTGGGAGTGAACAAAAAAGTATGAAAGGCATTGAAAGCAGGCGCCATCTTTTTGCCTTGATACTTCATTTTCAACTCATGCATTTTACTTTTTAAACTCATATCTTATCCTATTTCTTTTTGCAATAAATCCAATCCTTCACGAATAATTTTTTGATGGGGTTGTTTGGAAATACAAATGAATTCAGTTAGAGAAAAATCCTCAGGTGCAACTTCATAAAGCCCCAATTGTTCCATTTCATCCAAATCCTTCACCATACATGCTTTTAGCAATTGTAGGGGATAAATATCCATTGGAAAAACTTCCTCATATTGCCCTGTTACCACAAATGCCCTATGTTCACCATTAGTGTTTGTGGTCAAATCATATTTCTTTTTAGGCTGTAACCAAGAAAAAGTCAAGGCCCTGGTAGTTGAAACTTTATTAAACACAGGCTTGTTCCATCCGAACAACTCATAATCATTACCTTCCGGAATCACAGTAACCGTATTATTATAAAAACCTAAATGACCATCTGGGGCACTTTTGGATCCGGTTAGCACATCGCCGTTAATGACTCTAAAGTTTTCATCGTTTACACCACTAGCATAGAGGAACGTAGAGATTTCAGCACCGATTTTAGTACTATAATATTTAGGAGATTTAACGGACGATCCAGCCAATGCCACGATTCTTTCCGCATTGAAATTACCCGTATTGAGATACTCCCCGATGATGACCAAATCTTGGGGAGAAACGGTCCAAACCAACTCGCCTTTGTTAATAGGGTCAATTTTGTTTATCTGTGTCCCGACCAATCCAGCAGGATGTGGGCCGGATACTGTATGTAATTCGATTCCTTTTAAACCCGACAATGGCGAATTTCCGGAAGCACCCACGGAAACATGTATTTTTCCGGGAGTAAGTTTACCTAAAGCAGTTATAGCTGTCTGCAACTCCTCCTCCTTGCCTTTCAAAACATAATCCAAGTCAGCGGCCAATGGAGCCGTGGCATAGCCAGAAATAAAGATAGCTTTTGGAGTAGTGTTAGGGTCGGCTATGACATCATAGGGACGTTGTTTTACGAAAGGCCAACAACCGGCCTTCAACAAGGCAGTTTTGATCTCTTGACCTGATGCCTTTTCCAAATCCATTTTTTTGTGCTCAACAACCTCTTGGGTCTTATCGGCCAAAATCTTCAACCTGAGTATCCTTCTACGCGCGCCCCTCTCAATTTCCACCAATTCACCACTTACCGGAGAAACGAACAACATTTTCTCATTGGCTTTACTGTAGAACAATGGCTCTCCAGCTTTTACCTCGGCCCCTTCCTTCAACAACATTTTAGGAGTTATTCCGTGAAAATCATCAAGCTTTATTGCGTAAACATTGCTTAGGACCGCTTTGGAAGTAGACAACTCGGAAGCTCCTACCAAATTGATGTCCAGTCCTTTTTTAATTCGAATGTCTTTTGACATATTATTGTAGACCTTAGGTTAACAAAATTTGCTGCGAATTTACTACTAAATGAAAAGTTTTCATAATAATTAACCATAAATTAGGCATTCTATCGAGGTAAATTTTTTAGGCATCCTTTTTGTTTACCTTTAACCCAAATATTAATTGTTAAATGCGATTTTTCCTTAAACAAATAATTGTTGGCCTTCTCTGTATTCAAGGCGCGTTGGCCCAGATACAAGAGGAAATCAATCCCCCGGACCATATTAAGTCGGTCATATTTAGAGGACCTACGGACGATCAATTTCCTGTAGTTCAGATTGGGGAAACCCTTCGATTGGAATTCGATGACCTATTGGCAAACGAACAGGATTATTATTATAAGATAGTCCATTGTGATTATGACTGGACCCCATCGGACCTTCTTAAATCCCAATATCTGGACGGTATCGATAATCAACGAATCATAAATTACGAAAATAGCTACACAACGTTGGAGACCTATTCCAACTATCAGCTTACCATACCAAATGAAAATGTACGTTTAAGGGTTACCGGTAACTACCTAATCGAAATCTACAACAGTAGTTACGTGCTCCAATTCTCAAGAAGGTTCATTGTTTATAAGGATGTCGTAAAAGTTGGTGCCGAGGTAAAGCGTTCGCGGGATTTCAACTTTTTAAATGAAAAGCAGGTGGTTCATTTTAGGATCAATCCAGGTAATTTTCAATTGGTAAATCCAAAACAGGAAGTCAAAGTTGCCATTATCCAAAACAATTATTGGGAAAATGCCATCTACAATATAAAGCCACAGTTCACCTTGGGGGCTGAACTGGTGTACCGGTATGATCAGGAAACCGCATTTTTTGGGGGCAATGAATATTTGTTGTTCGACACCAGTGACCTAAGGGCCCCGAGTTCCCAAATCGCAAGAATAGAAATAGGGGATCGCCTTTACAATCATTATCTATTCAGTGACAATTTTAGGGCGAATGAACCCTACACCTACTTTCCGGATATCAACGGGGACTTTGTGGTTAGGACCTTGCAAGGGGACGATGCCTCTAGGGAAGCGGAATACACCAAGGTCCATTTCAGCCTACCATATACAGAAGCATTAGGACTTGACGATGTATACATTTTTGGGAAATTCAATAACTATGCCCTATCCGAGGAAAATAAAATGACCTACAACGAGAATAACGGAATGATGGAAGCCACCTTGATTTTGAAGCAAGGTTTTTACAATTATAAATACGTTACAAAAAACGAAGCTGGCAAAATAAATTTGAATACCGTTGGCGGAAATTTTCATTTTACGGAAAACAACTACATGATCTTGGTATATTACAGAAATTTTGGAGACCTTTACGATAGTATTATAGGAGTGGGCTCCGCAAATTCCAGAAACATCAGTAACTGATTTTATCGGGTCCCTGTAATCTAACATATTCCATGGAGACCAAACCAAGCGTTAATACAAAAGGGCGTTACCAGCTTCGGTACAGGGGAGTGGAATGCCTTAATTGTGGTCACCCTTTGGACATAAGCGATAAATACTGCCCACATTGCTCGCAGGCAAACAGCACTAAAAAACTAACCTTAAAGGATTTTTTCGAGGAGTTTTTTTCCAACATTATTTCCTACGACTCAAGACTACTTAGAACCCTAGCGGCTTTGCTTTTACGGCCCGGTAGGATTACCGCAGACTATATCATGGGCAAAAGGATGTCCTATACCAATCCATTTAGGTTTCTGTTAAGTTTGGCCATCATTTATTTTTTGCTCATTGGACTTTCGGGTAATTTTGATCAATTGAACCGTTACGGTTCCAACTCCAAGGACTTGCCTATAAATTTTGGTAGTTCCATGGTAGAAGATTATGATTTTGGGGATAATGAGGCCGATAAAAAAGAAGTCATGGCCCAGCTGGATTCCCTGAACATAAATGGACTTATTTCGGAAAGGATTAGGATACGGGATTCCATCATTATGAAAGATCCAAAAAAGCAAGTGGAAGCGGCCAACCAGAAACCATTTTTTGAATCACTTTTTCGGAAACAGGAAATTTTCACAACGTTGATCGAGAAGGATACTTTTTACATATTTGAAGAAGCAAAGACAAAATATGGGTTAGAGGACACCTGGCACAATAATTTTTCCTTCAATACAGCGCAAAGTTTGATACGGGTAAAAAGACAGCCGGGGGCCTATATAAGTTCCGTTTTTTCCAAATTGCCTTTTACCACATTTTTCTTTTTACCGGTCTTCTCGCTCTTCATTTGGTTGGTATATATCAGAAAAAAATATACTTATACCGATCATTTAATCTTTAGTTTTCACAATCAATCATTGTTCTTTATCTTGCTCATTATTAGCTATATGTTCGATGCTGTTTTTGGAATTGACACTAGTGCTATATTTATCCTGATTTTCGCCGTTTACCTCTATAAGGCAATGCGGAACTTTTACCAACAGGGCAGATTTAAAACTATTGTTAAATATATTTTCCTAAATACAATTTTCGTTATTTTAGCTGGTATAGGAGCTGCACTATTGTTTGCAGGTAGTATGTTTACCTATTAGATATTATGACAACACAAGTTACCAAAGGCATTAAGATTTCCGTTAAAACGAATTTTGAAGGTACTTTCTTCAAAAATTACAAGATGCATTATGCTTTTGGATATACCATTACCATCGAAAACCAGAGCAAGGATTCCGTTCAACTTACGTCACGCCATTGGAGAATCTATGACTCTTTGAACGATGTGGAAACCTTGGATGGTGAAGGGGTAATAGGGAAAAAACCTGTTATTAAACCCGGTGAGTCGCACACCTATAATTCGGGATGTCTTCTAACCTCTCCAATTGGAGCTATGAAGGGACATTACAACATGATAAACTTTACCACCACGGAAAATTTTAGGGTGTATATCCCAACATTCAAGTTTAGTGCCCCATTTGCCCTGAACTAAATAGGTTTTAACCTCAATTTAGTTTTTATAACAAACCCCTTTTAGTACTTTTGGTCAACTACTAATTTTAAAAATAAAAATTGACCATGGGCAAAGGATTTTTCCAAGTACCGGCCGCCATAAATGAGCCAATAAAAAGTTATGCTCCAGGAACTCCTGAGCGCGAACAGGTATTAAAGCAATACAAAACCTATTACACTAGCACGGTAGATATACCAATGTATATTGGCCCCAAGGAGGTGCGTACCGGAAACACCAAACCGATGTCGCCCCCACATGATCACCAACATATTTTGGGCAACTACCATCTTGCTGAAAAAAAACACGTTGAGGAAGCAATTTCCAACTGCCTAGAATCCAGGGAGGCTTGGGCAAACTTGACATGGGAGCAGCGTGCTGCGGTTTTCCTAAAAGCGGCCGAACTTATTGCAGGTCCTTATCGTGCAAAAATAAATGCCGCGACCATGTTGGCGCAATCAAAAACTATACATCAGGCCGAAATTGATTCGGCTTGCGAACTCATAGACTTTTTGAGATTCAATGTGGAATATATGTCACAGATCTACGAAGAGCAACCCTATTCGTCCGAAGGCATTTGGAACCGCGTGGAATATAGACCTCTCGAAGGATTCGTATATGCCATTACACCCTTCAACTTTACGGCAATTGCAGGAAATCTGCCTGCAAGTGCGGCCATGATGGGGAACGTGGTGGTATGGAAACCAAGTGACAGCCAAATATTTTCCGCAAAGGTCATCGTAGATGTATTCAAGGAAGCAGGACTACCGGATGGGGTAATCAACGTTGTCTACGGAGACCCGGTAATGATAACGGAAACAGTTTTGGCGAGTCCAGATTTTTCCGGCATTCACTTTACGGGATCAACTCATGTATTTAAGGAACTTTGGAAACAGATAGGAAACAATATTCATACCTACAAAACATACCCTAGAATTGTTGGCGAGACCGGCGGAAAGGACTTTATCATTGCGCATCCCACAGCAAAACCTCAACAAGTTGCCACGGCGATTACGCGGGGCGCTTTTGAATTTCAGGGGCAAAAATGTAGTGCGGCATCCAGGGTATACCTACCTAAATCCACGTCCAAAGAAATATTGGATTTGGTTAAAAAGGATGTGGCCTCTTTTAACAAACCGGGATCGCCCGAAGACATGGGGAACTTCATCACCGCTGTCATTCATGAAGCCTCATTTGATAAACTTGCCAAATACATTGACCAAGCAAAAAATGATAAAGAAGCGGAAATTATCGTTGGAGGTGGTTACGACAAATCTAAAGGCTACTTTATAGAACCGTCGGTTATTGTAACGACCGACCCACATTATGCCACAATGGAGACGGAACTTTTCGGACCAGTGGTAACCGTTTATGTTTATGAGGATGCGGACTGGTCCAAAACGCTAAAGTTGGTAGATAGCACTTCTGAATATGCCCTAACGGGAGCCGTACTTTCACAAGACCGTTATGCGATTGACGAGGCTACCAAAGCCTTACAAAATTGTGCAGGGAATTTTTATATAAACGATAAACCTACGGGAGCGGTCGTGGGCCAACAACCTTTTGGTGGAGCAAGGGCATCCGGGACCAATGACAAGGCGGGCTCTGCTCAAAACCTATTGCGATGGGTATCCCCACGCCTGATAAAGGAGACTTTTGTGACCCCGGAAGATTATCGATATCCTTTTTTAGGTTAAGTGTCTGAATTTTAACAAGCTAAAGTTACAGTCATAAAGATTTTGATTACTTTTAAGGGTGTTCCCGGAAAATCCGGGAACACCCTTCACTTTTAAACAGCACTAAAATGAAAAAATTAATTTCAATACTCTGTCTGACAGGTTGCGTATTGGGTATCCAAGCACAGGAAAACCTAACACAAAACACCATTCAGGGATTGTTACAGGGAAATCAAGCTCAAGTAATCCAGTTGGCGGAGGCCTTTTCTGAGGAACAATATGATTGGAGACCTATGGAGGGCGTTAATTCGGTGGCGGAAGCATTGCTCCATGTAGCTGGAGCCAACTATTTCATTGGGTCCAAGATGGGCTTTGCACCTCCAGAAGATGTCGATATTATGGGGCTGACCAAAATAACGGGTAAAGACAATATTATTACGGCCCTAAAAAAATCCAATGCATGGGTGTTGGACAAAGTAGGTGAAGTGGAAAGCGGTGAATTGGGAAATGAAGTTGATTTTGGGTTTATGAAAATGAACAAGTTAGGAGGTCTATTGATCATCATGGAACACAATGGAGAGCATAAGGGCCAACTTATTGCTTATGCAAGAACTAATGGCGTGGTGCCACCCTGGAGCGAATAATCTTTTTCACAAACTAAATTTAAAGCGCCTTACCGGCGCTTTTTTATTTCCAAAAACATCCAATTGAACAATTTCAATGTAAATTTAACGTTAATTAATTGTAAATTAAATGTTTTTTGCAGAATTTTGAATGGATATGAACTTGATTTTCAGAACATATAAGCATTGTAGGATGTACATACTCTGTACTCGGATACATTATTGGAATCGGTTAAAGGAATATGCAAAAAAAAGTCGGAAGGTTTATAAGACCATTTATAGTCTTTAGCCTTTAAATTTCATGGGAAGATATACGACCTTTTTGGTATCAAAAAAATCCTCCTTAAAATAATCAGTAAGGTCAAATATTTCAGCTGTGCGATAGCTTTCCAATTCCTCCTGTAAATCCCCTCCCTTCAGGTACAGAATACCGTTTCTTCTTTCATGTTGCGACTCCTTTTTTATTTTTCCCTTTACCCAATGTACGAACGTAGGCATGGCCGCGACCGCCCTACTGACTATAAAATCAAATTGATTTGGAACCTCCTCCACTCTTGAATTAACGGTTTGGACATTCGTGAGGCCAAGCCCCTCCACTACCTCATTGACGACCTTTATTTTTTTTCCGATGGAATCCACCAGGGTAAAATTCACTTCAGGAAATAAAATTGCCAAGGGAATACCCGGAAATCCACCCCCAGTACCTACATCCAAAATTTCAGATCCATCCTTAAATGTTTGGACTTTGGCAATCCCAAGCGAGTGGAGCACATGTCTTAGGTACAGTTCGTCAATATCCTTTCTAGAAACCACATTGATCTTTTGGTTCCAATCTTTGTAGAGCTCCTCTAATGAATTTATATGTTTTTGCTGCTCTACTGTTAAATTGGGGAAATATTTAAAAATGGTTTCGGCTGTCATGCGTATATTTGTAGAATTAGAAAAAGAATACATTATTTTTTGCAAAGATTTCTATTTTGGGCAACCTACCCAACAAATAAAAATTTATTTGCTCGATTTTTAAAAAAAGATTATCGGTTATGGAGAACAAAACCATCAGATTTCCCCGAAGAGATTCAACACAATTTTTCAAGACCCTGAACGCTAGGGTCAATGATTATTTTAAGAACAACAAGATCAAGAAAACAGGCAACTGGAAATTGCACTTAAAGACCCTAGTAATGTTTACCCTATTCTTGGCTCCCTATTTCCTAATTTTAACCTTGGGACTACCAACTTGGGCCAATATATTGCTTACCATTGTCATGGGCGTTGGAATGGCCGGTGTGGGCATGAATGTAATGCATGACGGAAATCATGGGTCTTATTCCAATAAAAAATGGGTGAATAAAATCATGGGAAGTAGCATTTACATTCTTGCTGGCAACGTTTACAATTGGCAAGTGCAGCATAATGTGCTCCACCACACCTATACCAATATCCATGAACACGACGAGGATATGGAAGCAGGAAGGATATTGCGCTTCTCCAAGCATGCGGAATGGAAGCGCTATCACAAGTTCCAACATTATTATTCCATCTTCCTTTATGGGTTATTGACCTTTAACTGGGCCATAACTACAGACTTTATGCAGATGTATCGATATATGAAGCGTAAACTTTCCTATGGCAAGTTGCCCAGCGCGACCATCAATTGGAGTACTTTGATAATCACCAAAATCCTTTATGTGACGATTTGGATCGTATTGCCTATGTTGATTTTGGACATCGCTTGGTGGAAAATCCTCATTGGATTCTTTCTGATGCATTATGTTGCAGGAGTAATTTTAAGTGTGGTTTTCCAATTGGCACATATCGTGGACCATGCCGATACGCCCCTACCCGATGATCACGGCACCATGAAAAACACCTGGGCCATCCACCAACTGTTTACAACCGTGAATTTTAGCACCAAAAATAGGATTGTAAATTGGTTCACCGGTGGTTTGAACCATCAAGTGGAACATCATATTTTCCCGAATATCAGTCACATCCATTACACAAAAATTTCAAAAATTGTGAAACAGACTGCAAGGGAATTTAATTTACCATATCACGAATATGAAACTACTAGAAAAGCTATAATTTCGCACTTCAAACATTTAAGGGAATTAGGCAAGCAGCCTACTTTACAGTACTAGTAATTTTATTGATATGAACAATCAACTTTCGGACAGGATAAATAGCCTTACTCCTTCCGCTACACTTGAAATGGCCGCGAAAGCCCGTGAACTTAGGGCGGCTGGAAAAGATATTATCGGGTTGAGTTTAGGGGAACCTGACTTTAATACCCCGGAATACATCAAAGATGCCGCTATACAGGCAATCAACGACGATTACAATGCGTACACCCCGGTGGATGGATACGTGGAGCTAAAGAAGGCCATCATCACAAAATTTAAAAGGGACAATAATCTTACGTACGAACCCTCCCAAATCGTGGTTTCTACAGGAGCCAAACAATCCTTGTACAATGTTGCGCAAGCGATGATCAACAAGGGCGATGAAGTAATTCTACCCTGCCCCTACTGGGTCAGCTATGCGGATATTGTTCAGTTATCCGATGGTGTTCCAGTGGAAGTGCCAACTTCATTGGAGAACGATTTTAAAATGACTCCAGAGGAATTGGAAGCCGCCATTACGCCAAAAACCAAAATGCTCTGGTACAGTTCTCCTTGCAACCCTAGTGGTTCTATCTATAGTAAAGAGGAGTTGAGGGCATTGGCCGATGTACTTCAAAATTATCCGCAGATTATTGTGGTCAGCGATGAAATTTACGAACACATAAACTACGGTGTTACCAAACACGCCTCCATGGCAGAATTCGAGGACATGTATGACCGTACCGTTACGGTAAACGGGGTAGCGAAAGCCTTCGCCATGACAGGATGGAGAATTGGATACATTGGAGCTCCTAGCTATATTGCCCGGGCGTGTAATAAATTACAAGGTCAGGTGACCAGTGGTGCCAACTGTATTGCGCAGAGGGCCGTAATAACCGCCTTGGAAGAATCTCCCGACCGAATTCAGTATATGGTGGATGAATTCAAAAAACGCAGAAAGCTGATTCTGGATTTGCTGAACGATATCCCAGGATTTAAATGCAATGAACCGGAAGGGGCATTTTATGTATACCCAGATGTAACCGCCTATTTTGGGAAAACCTTGAACGGTACAAAAATCGACAATGCTTCGGATTTTGCCATGTACTTATTGGAGCATGCAAATGTGGCCACGGTCACAGGTGACGCTTTTGGCAATGGAAACTGCATCAGGATTTCGTATGCGGCATCGGTCAAGGAAATAGAGGAAGCGATAGCAAGAATTAAAAAAGCACTTTTATAAATCTAACTAATAGAATATTTACAAAAATCCCGCATTTTCATAATGCGGGATTTTTCTTTTCAAAAGAGTTGATCAATAGTTTAAGTCCTTTTCCAAAAATAAGGATTCAATAATATCAAGACCGTAAAAAGTTCCAACCTACCGGCCAACATTAAAAACCCGCACCACCATTTAGCCAAAGCAGGCAGGCTATTAAAATTGCTAACGGGATTTAAACTGCCCAAGGCAGGACCCACATTGCCCAAGGATGAAGCCGACCCACCAATGGCCGATTCAAAATCAAGACCGAGCATCCCCAATACCAAGGCCCCAATAATGAACAACAGCATATACAGCACAAAAAAGCCAATGATATTGTAGACAATCTTTTCCTTTACCGTTTTGTTGTTGTACCGTACAGGGATGATGGCATTGCTGTGCAATGTCCTTTTGAATTCCAATAGTCCATTCTTTATGATCAAAAGATGTCGCATGATTTTGATACCCCCGGATGTAGAACCTGCAGATCCTCCCATAAAGAACAAACCGAAAAAGAATATTGTCAAAAATGGGGTCCATTGGGTAAAGTCGGCACTAACGAATCCGGTTGTTGTTATAACGGAAATAACCTGGAACAAGGCATGCCTTATGGAACTTTCGGCCTTTCCAAGTACCATGGGATAACCTGGGGTATCCTGGGTAATATTGGCCTGAAAATAAATGACCCCTGCTACTACTACCGTAAATATCAAAATAGCGAGCGAATAATATTTCCATTCCTCATCCCTTAAAATTCGCTGCACCTTGCCCTTAAAGGCAAAGTAGCTCATTACAAAATTGCTTCCGGCCAAAAACATGAAAAGTATAATGATATACTGTATCAATGGCTGATCGTTCCAATACGCAATACTGGCGTTCTTGGTAGAGAAACCTCCTGTGGAAAGCGTTGCCAAGGCATGGTTGATAGCATCAAAGAAGGACATTCCGGCCAACTTCAAAAGTATAGTTTCCGCTATGGTATATCCCAAGTAGATTAACCACAACCTTTTTGCGGTATCCGTAATTCTTGGATGCAATTTATCGGCACTAGGTCCGGGTGCTTCGGCCGAAAATAGCTGCATGCCTCCAATACCCAAAAGAGGCAAAATAGCTATGGCCAATACAATGATACCCATACCGCCGATCCAATGCGTAAGGCTTCGCCAAAAAAGGATTCCTTCGGGCATGGATTCAATATCGTCCATGATAGAGGCCCCGGTAGTTGTATAGCCCGAAACCGTTTCAAAAAAGGCATTGGTAATATCCGGCACCGCACCGGAAAAAATATAGGGTAGCATTCCTGAAATGGACATGACCAACCATCCAAAAGTAACTATGATATAGCCTTCTTTTTGCTTTACCTCTTTACGGTGTCCCCTCGTGTAATACATGGCAAAAACCCCTGCAAACATGGTCGCTACGGAAGCCAAGGTAATACTAAGGGTCGCTCCGTCATCGTAGATGCCACTTACCAAAGCGGCCAAAAGCATAAATCCGCCATTGCAAAGAAGCAATAGCCCCATCAGATGAAAAATAATTCTTGAATTCAAGCGCATGCTAGAGGAACATTCGTTCTATTTTTGGGATTTGCTCCGGATGGCAACAAACGACCACCCTGTCCCCAGCTTGGATCGTAAAGCCACCCAAGGCAATGATTCCTTCACCGTCCCTTACCACACCACCAATCGTGGCATCTTTGGGAAAGTTCAATTCCCGTATGGTGGAACCGGTAACCTTGGAATCCTTTTTTACGATAAACTCCAAAATTTCCGCATTCAGATTGTTCAAGCGCATTAAGGCTACGACTTCGCCCTTTCGTATATGACGGAAAATATTGTTGGCAGCCAAGAGTTTTTTGTTGATCAAGGTATCGATACCAATGGAATGGGACAGCTGAAAATAATCCATATTCTCCACCAAGGCGATGGTTTTCTTGATATGTTTGGATTTAGCCACCAAACAGGACATGATATTGGTTTCTGAATTTCCAGTTACCGCGATGAAGGCATCCATGGACTCCAGACTCTCCTCATCCAACAATTCCACGTTTCTTCCATCTCCATTGATGACCAAGGCATTGGGAAGGTCATCGGCCAAATCAAAGGCCTTTTCCTTGTTTTTTTCTATCAATTTAACATTAAAACGTTTGGAGCATAGATCCCGGGCTGTTTTGAACCCAACCTTACTCCCACCAAGAATCATAACGTTTTTAATTTCCTCCTTTTTCTTGCCAGTGAGCTTATAGAGCTCGTCCACCCCTTCCTTAACCGTTATAAAGTAGACCTGATCACCTTCCTTGAAATAGGTGTCACCACGTGGTATCACCGTATATTGTGTCCCCAGTCTTTGTAGGGCGATTGGCATGAAGTGTAATTCCGGAAATACCTTGGCAGCCTCCTTGACCATTTTACCAACAAAAGGTGCCGACTTGGGCAGGGATACCCCCACCATTATCAACTCCCCGTCTTCAAATTCGTAGGTGTCGTTAAATGCCGATTTGTTCAACAATAACTGAATCTCTGTAGCGGCGAGCTCTTCCGGAGAAATAAGCTCATCAATGCCCAATTGGGAAAATTTCAACAATTCCTTGTTATCAACGAACTCCGTATTGGAAATTCTGGCTATGGTTCTTTTACAGCCCAATTGTTTGGCCAACATACACAAGGTCAAATTCGTGGTCTCCGAAGATGTTACACCAATAACGAGCTCGGAATCCTGTACCGATGCATCCTTTAAAATGGAAATGGAAGTGGCATCGCCCCTGAGCACCCTAATGTCCAAATGGTTGTCCGCATATGCCAGACTTTCCTTATCAGTATCGATCAAAGTAATATTCTGGGATTCGTAGGAGAGTAATTTCGCCAAATGAAATCCAACCTCACCAGCTCCAGCAATTATTATTTTCATTTAAAATCTTAAGCTAGCTTCCCTGGAAACGTGTCTTCACCTCCAGGTCCTAACCCTCATTGGGTCAATAGCTATGTTCTACAAGTAAGTGAATTATTAATGGGTACAAAATTACATAATTTTATGAGGTTTCAATTTATTTTCAAGCTTTTAAGAATGATTTAATCGATACCTAAACCAACCTTATTGTTTGTCCTAATGGCATTTAAAGAAAAAGAATCTCGGTCTTGAAACGGTATTGGATTTCCATGCGCTTCGACGCTACCAATGAATTCCGTAAAATTTGAAAGAACCTCTTTCTATATTGTATCTTTGCCCAAAAATTTGCAAATGGCCAAAAAGGTTACCCCATATAAGGACTCCAACTTAGGGAAAAAAGAACAGGTCACTAAGATGTTCGATACCATTTCTACGGATTATGATGGCCTAAACCGCGTAATTTCCTTTGGTATAGATGTAAAATGGCGAAAAAAGGTAGTGGCTATTCTAAAGGAGGAAGCTCCCAATACCATTTTGGATATTGCAACAGGAACCGGGGATCTTGCGATAGCCATGGTAAAAACGGGGGCAAAAAAAATTGTGGGTTTGGATATTTCCCCAGGCATGCTTGCGGTTGGGGAAAAAAAAATCAATGAAAAAAACCTATCCCCCATTATTGAAATGGTGGTGGGCGACAGTGAAAACCTAAGCTTCGAAACCAACTCCTTTGATGCCGTAACCGTTTCTTTTGGGGTCCGTAATTTCGAAAACCTTGAAAAGGGTCTGGCCGAAATCCTCCGTGTTTTAAGACCAGGTGGCACCTTGGTGATTCTTGAAACATCGGTACCAACCAAAACACCCTTCAAACAAGGTTATACCATTTACACAAAATACATCCTCCCTTTGATCGGAAAACTGTTCTCTAAAGACAATTCTGCGTATGGCTACCTAAGCGAATCTGCCGCTGCCTTTCCCCATGGAGAAAACTTCAACAATATTTTACGGGAAATCGGGTTTATAGATGTAGCGAACAAACCTCAAACTTTTGGCGTATCGTCAATATACATCGCCAAAAAATAAGGGTATTACAACGATTGACATTTGAGTAAATGAAAAAATGGTTTTTCACATGTTTGGGTATCCTTATATTGACCCCGAACCTTTATGGCCAGTTCAACGAAAACCCCGTTCTAAATAAGGAGAACGAAGATAAAAAATTCCTGAACTGGGGATATTTTTTAGGTTTGAACCAGTATGACTTTAAGTTTGAATACGAGGACGATTTGGGGTTCGATGCCAACGGCAAGGATCTTACCAACGTACAAGTTGCCAAGTCATTGGGATTCAACGTAGGATTAATTGGGGAAATGCGTATTAACGAATTTCTGGACGTACGGTTGGAACCGGGCCTTCACTATACTTCAAGACTTTTAGGTTTTCCCTCCCCATTATTGGAAGAAGAAAGGGATGCACTAAGAGAGGTAAAATCGACCTACATAAACTTTCCGTTACTTTTAAAAGTAAGCACCCGAAGACTAGGTAACTGGAAACCGTTTTTAATAGGTGGTGGTTCAGCGTCCCTAAATTTGGGTAGTAACGAAGCTAGCTTGGACGATAACCTTTCCCGTACCTTTAGAATGACCAAATGGGTCTATAATTATGAGTTGGGCTTTGGTATCGATTTCTATCTGGAGTATTTTAAATTCAGCCCGTCCATAAGAGGGGTATTTGCACTTACCGATGAATTGATAAGGGACAACGATCCCAACAGCCCCTGGACAGGGAATATCGCCTCCATGAAATCCCGAGGCATCTTTATCAATTTCACTTTTGAATAGAGGTGGATAAGCTTGCTACTTGCGTTTAATTTCATTCAAAAATATGGCCGTGGCAGTGGCCACGTTCAAACTTTCGGTGGTTTTTTTCCCGAATTGCGGAATACTAACTTCATAATCGCACAACTTCCGAACGGTATCTGAAATACCGTTTCCTTCATTTCCAAGAATCAGGATGCCATTTTCCGGCAATTTTGTTTTATGGATATTTTCTCCTTCCATGAAAGTGCCGTAAACAGGTACTTTGGTAGCGTTTAGAAAGTTTGTCAAATCCTTATAGAAAATATTGACACGGGCAATGGAGCCCATGGTGGCCTGCAATACCTTTGGATTATAGCAATCCACGGTCTCTTTGGAACAGATGAGGTTCTCGATCCCAAACCAATCGCACAACCTGATGATAGTACCCAAATTACCTGGGTCTTGCACTCCGTCCAAAACGACCGTCCACCCATCCACCTTTAAATCGGTAGTTATTTTCTTATGGAAAACCCCCATAACACCGTTAGGATTTTTTAAACTGCTAATCTGCTTTAGCTCCTTCATGGAAATCGGTTCTACTTCAAAAGCTTTTGAACCTTGCAATTCTTGTCCAGTCGTAAAGATTTTATAGGCCTTAAATCCAGACTCCAAAAGTTCCTCCACCGCCTTTTTACCTTCCATCACAAAAAGGCCATTTTCATTTCGGTATTTTTTTTGCTGTAGGTTTTTTATAAGTTTCAATTCACTTTTCACAACCATTCAAATGATGTATTTTTGATTTCTATGAAGACGGTAGCATGCTATAAATACCACATAGCTAAAATAAGCTTAATCTTGCTACTGGCAATAGGTTCCACATCCTGTAATTCGCTCAAAAAGGTTGAGGAAGAAGAGTATCTGATCGTGAAAAACACCATCTTGGTGGATTCTGTGAAGGTAACGAACGAGGACGTTCAAAGTCTCATTTATCAGAAGACCAATACCGCTATTTTAGGATATCCCTTGCGACTGAACCTCTATAACCTGGCAAAGGAAAATCCGGATTCCCTTTATCAGGCTTGGCTCAACAAAAAACCGAATAGGCAGAAGCGTCTCGAGAAACTGCTCTCCAGAAAACAAGTGGACCGTTTGGGCGAGTCTTTTCTGGTAAAAGGTCTAAGTGTATGGCTCAAGGATGTGGGCGAGGCCCCGGTAATTTTGGACACCACCCAAACCAGACGAAGTTTGGAACGGCTGAGTGCCTTCTACAACAGCAAAGGGTATTTTAACAACAGTACCACCTACCTCATTGATTCCACGAACGGAAAAAGAAAGGTGGCGGTAGATTACAGGATCAATTTGGGTAAGCCTTACTACATAGATTCCCTTTCCAATGATATTTCCTCAAAAGCGATCGATTCACTTTATTTTTTACATGCCGATGCGTCCCTGGTGAAGAAAGGAGAACAATTTGACCTGAACAATTTTACCCTGGAGCGGGAACGATTGACGGGGATTTTCAGGAACAGTGGCATTAGAAATTTTCAGGAAAGTTCCATCACATTTGATATTGAAAGGGATACCGTAAGGGCATCGAACGATCAAAAGATGAATATCAATCTTAATATTGGCGATTTAAGGAGACGGGGCGAAAATCAAGTCACCACATCGGAATATAGGGTAGAGAAAATCAACAAAGTAAATGTCTTTACGAATTTTTTATCGACGACGGAGAGTGCCCCCTTGGATTCCGTACGATACGAGGACCTTAATATTTACTACTCCGGAAAATTCAAAATCAAGCCAAAGACCCTGGCCGATGCCATTTTCTTTGAAAAAGACAGTATCTATAGAGACCTGGACAAGATCAGAACATCCAGACAGCTGAACAGTCTTAACATTTTTAAATATCCCAATATTATTTTTGAGGAGGACAGTATCCAAAATTTGGTTAACACCAATATCTATCTCGCACCAAAATCAAAGTATTCCTTGGGTACAAATTTTGAGGTAAGTCGGTCGAATTTACGTCGCATCGGTGTGGGTATGGGTGCCTCTTTATTGATACGAAATATTTTTAAAGGCGCTGAAAATTTAAGCATTTCGGCCGATGGCACCTTTGGCCTTTTAAGTACAGATATTTTCCCCGATGATTTTTTCTCCGAAATCGGTGGGGACATTTCCCTTGATTTCCCAAGAATATGGTTTCCGTTTGTAAACAGGACCAACCTAATACCCGATTATTCCCTACCAAAAACAAGAATTTCAGTGGGAACCAGTTTTCAAAAAAATATTGGTTTGGACAAACAGACCCTGAATGCTATTTTGGGTTACAATTGGTCCCCCAATGATTTTAAAAAACACGCTATCGAACTATTGAATATCCAATTCGTTAGAAACGTGAACAGGAATCGTTTTTATGATGTGTATAGAACAACTTACAATCAACTGAATGCAATAGCGGCCAATTCCGATGTGGTGAATCCAGATTATTTTGATGAGAACGATAACCTCTCTACCGTAACCACGAGCACTAATGATACCATTGGTACTTCTAGCTTTATAAGGGACGTAATTTCAGGTGAAATAAACGATCTCAACCAAGAACAGATTGGCGATGTGAGAAGTATCGCCGAGCGAGAACAACGTTTAACGGAGAACAACCTAATTTTCACCACCAACTACACGTTCAATAAAAATAACCGAAATGGTATTTTGGATAACAATTTTTATCAGTTCCGGTTCAAGGTTGAAAGTGCCGGGAACTTACTCTCCGGTTTTTCCAATTTTATCCCTTTTAATGAAAATGATGATGGACAGCTTTTGGTTTTTAACGTACCCTTTTCACAGTATATAAAGACCGAGTTCGACTATGTGAAATATTGGGACCTGTCCCGTTCTAATGTACTGGCGGCCAGAACCTTTTTTGGTATCGCCATCCCTTATGGAAATTCAGATAACATACCCTTTGTACGTAGTTATTTTGCCGGAGGCTCGAACGACAACCGGGCCTGGTTCCCCTATTCCCTAGGGCCTGGACGCACCTCCGCCCTAAACGACTTTAATGAAGCTAATTTAAAATTGGCCTTAAACCTGGAGTATCGGTTTCCACTGTTTGGCGATTTAAACGGCGCCTTATTTGCGGATGCAGGAAATATCTGGAATGTTTTTGACGATGTGGAGAACGAGGATGCCACCTTTAACGGACTGGAATCCTTACGGGATATTGCCTTGGGCTCGGGTTTTGGGCTACGCTATGATTTCACCTACTTTTTATTCCGGTTAGACCTTGGATTCAAGACCTATAATCCCGCTGAAATTCCTTCAAAAAGATGGTTTCGCGATTATAATTTTGCCAATTCAGTTTTGCAAATTGGCATAAACTATCCCTTCTAAGTATATTTGTTTTATTACTTTTGTTGCACATTTTTAGAAACTAATTAGACCCACAAAGATTATGGCTCACAATATTAAGCCGGGCGTAGCTACCGGAGACCAGGTTCAGGAAATTTTCAAATATGCAAAAGAAAAGGCATTTGCATTACCTGCCGTAAACGTAATAGGTTCCAACACCATAAATGGAGTACTTGAAACCGCCTCGAGCTTGAACGCACCGGTCATCATCCAATTTTCAAATGGTGGTGCCCAGTTCAACGCAGGAAAAGGACTTTCCAATGAGGGGCAGAAGGCGGCCATATTAGGAGCGGTTGCCGGTGCCAAACATGTACATCAATTGGCTGAAGCGTATGGAGCCACGGTAATCCTGCATACGGACCATTGTGCAAAAAAACTATTGCCATGGATCGATGGACTTTTGGATGCCAGTGAAAAACATTATGCCGAAACGGGAAAATCCCTTTTCAGCTCGCACATGATCGACTTATCAGAAGAGCCTTTGGAGGAAAACATCGAAATCTGTAAGCAGTACTTGGAGCGCATGAGCAAGATGGAAATGACCCTGGAGATAGAATTGGGAATTACCGGTGGAGAGGAAGATGGTGTGGATAATTCTGATGTGGACGACTCTAAATTGTATACCCAACCGGAAGAAGTAGCATACGCTTATGAAGAGCTGTCCAAAGTAAGCCATCGATTTACCATCGCAGCGGCATTTGGAAACGTGCACGGCGTATATAAACCAGGAAACGTAAAGCTAACCCCCAAAATCCTTAAAAATTCCCAGGAATTTATTTCGGGAAAATACGGCGTTGGGCACAACCATATTGATTTTGTATTCCACGGCGGATCCGGTTCTTCCGTTGAGGAAATCAGGGAAGGCATCAGCTATGGGGTGATAAAAATGAATATCGATACAGATTTGCAATATGCCTTCTTGGCGGGCGTACGTGATTATGTCCAGGACAACAAGGACTATCTACAATCCCAAATAGGGAACCCAAAAGGTGCCGATGAGCCCAATAAAAAGTTTTATGACCCAAGAGTTTGGTTGAGAAATGGCGAGACCTCCTTTGTAGAGCGCTTAAAGAAAGCCTTTGAGGATCTCAATAATGTGAATACGCTATAATTTAGTCGATAACTTTTTAAATGGAAGACATGACGGCTTGGTTTAAAAGAAAGGAAAAAGGAATCCAGACTTCCACAGAGGAAAAAAAGGACACCCCTAAAGGACTTTGGTATAAATCCCCTACCGGTAAAATCGTAGAATCTGAGGACCTTGCCAAAAACTTTTACGTAAGTCCGGAAGATGATTACCATGTACGTATTGGCAGCAAGGAATATTTCCAGATTTTGTTCGATGACAACAAATTCACCGAATTGGATGCCAAACTTTCTTCCAAGGACCCTTTAAAATTTGAGGACACCAAAAAATACATTGACAGGTTAAAGGCCGCCCAAAAGAAAACAGGTCTTACCGATGCAGTTCGTACCGGGTTCGGTAAATCCTTAGGAAAGGATATCGTAATCTGCTGTATGGACTTTGCGTTTATTGGGGGATCCATGGGTAGCGTCGTAGGTGAAAAAATCGCAAGGGGAATTGATTATGCCATTAAGAAAAAGGTTCCCTTTGTCATGATTTCAAAATCTGGGGGCGCGCGAATGATGGAAGCTGCCCTTTCCTTGATGCAGTTGGCCAAAACCTCGGCCAAACTTGCGCAATTGGCAGACGCTGGCCTACCCTATATTTCGCTTTGTACGGACCCAACTACGGGTGGCACCACGGCTTCCTATGCCATGTTGGGCGATATCAATATATCGGAGCCCGGGGCCTTGATCGGCTTCGCGGGACCAAGGGTAGTAAAAGATACCACAGGTAAAGAATTGCCGGAAGGTTTCCAGTCCGCCGAATTTGTTTTGGAACACGGGTTTTTGGATTTTATCTCACACCGAAAGGACTTGAAGAAGAACATCAATCTATACATAGACCTCATCCAAAATCAACCCATCCGAAAGGCAAAAGCCTGAGCATTGTAAAAATGTTCGTCGGGTAATGAAAAAAGACCTATATTTGCACCCTGATTTACAAAAAATCGGATACATAAAAATCATTTAAAACAATATTGGAATGTATTTAACCAAGGAAATTAAGGCCGACATCTTTAAAAAGCATGGCGGGAAAGCGGAGAACACAGGTTCTACCGAGGGACAAATCGCTTTGTTCACACACCGGATCAATCACTTGACCGGACATTTAAAAAACAACCACAAAGATTATAACACCGAGCGGTCTTTGGTAAAATTGGTAGGTAAGCGTAGAAGCTTGTTGGACTATCTTAAAAATAAGGATATCGTCAAGTACAGGGAGCTTATCAAAGAACTTGGTATTAGAAAATAAACACAAAAGGGGATGGTTGACCATCCCCTTTTTTTAAAATATACTCCATGTCTAAGGAGCCAAAAAAATAGACAAACACAAAAAGCTACACACAGTTTTTCATTGGTCCACACAACAACACAACAACACCCGACCATACAAAACGTCGGAGAGACCATTGTTTAACGAACCTGAAATGATTCGGGTTTTAATCACATTTTATGATTCCAAAAGTATTTAGAGAGGTCATTGACCTTGGGGACGGTAGGGAGATTTCTATCGAAACCGGAAAATTGGCAAAACAGGCACATGGTTCTGTTGTTGTTCAATCTGGAAAATGTATGCTGTTATGTACAGTTGTTTCCAACTACAAGGCAAGCGATGTGGATTTCTTGCCACTAACGGTGGATTACCGTGAAAAATTTGCCGCCGCGGGGCGTTACCCTGGCGGATTTTTCAAGAGAGAGGCGCGTCCCAGCGATGGAGAAGTTTTGACCATGCGTTTGGTGGACAGGGTTTTGAGGCCCTTGTTCCCCAAGGATTACCACTCGGAAACCCAGGTGATGATCCAATTGATGTCCCATGACGAAAACGTAATGCCGGATGCTATGGCCGGTTTGGCAGCTTCTGCTGCTATTCAGTTATCTGATTTCCCTTTTGAATGCCCAATTTCAGAAGTACGTGTAGGAAGGGTCAACGGTGAATTCGTAATCAACCCTACGTTAGCTCAATTGGCGGAATCCGATATCGATATGATCATTGGCGCATCTGCCGATTCTGTAATGATGGTGGAAGGGGAAATGGATGAAATTTCCGAAGAGGAAATGACCGAGGCCATTAAATTTGCCCACGAGGCCATAAAAGTACAGTGTGCGGCCCAGGTTCGGTTGGCAGAGGCATTCGGAAAAAAAGAAACCCGTGAGTACGAACCGGAAGCAGAGGATGAATCGTTGGCGAAAAAAGTACACGATCTTACTTACAGTAAGGTGTATGAAATAGCGAAAGCCGGTTCTGCTAAACATGAAAGAAGCGCAGCTTTTGAGGCAATCAAAGAGGAGGTGAAAGCCTCTTTCAGCGAAGAGGAGCAGGAAGAATTTGGTGGATTGATCTCCAAATATTTCTATAAGGCCGAAAAAGCAGCAATAAGAGACCTTACTTTGAACGAAGGTCTGCGATTGGACGGTCGTAAAACTACGGACATACGGCCTATTTGGTGCGAAGTGGATTATTTACCATCCACACATGGTTCTGCTATATTCACCAGGGGAGAGACACAGGCATTGGCTACGGTCACCTTGGGTACTTCTAGGGATTCCAATCAAATAGACATGCCATCTTTTGAAGGAGAGGAGCGTTTTTACCTACATTATAATTTCCCTCCTTTTTCAACGGGAGAGGCTAGACCGATCCGTGGCACTTCCAGAAGGGAAGTCGGTCATGGCAACTTGGCACAAAGAGCCCTAAAAGGCATGGTTCCTGAGGATTGTCCATATACAGTAAGGGTAGTATCCGAAGTGTTGGAGTCCAACGGTTCTTCATCCATGGCAACAGTTTGTTCGGGAACTATGGCACTAATGGATGCCGGTGTCCAATTGAAAAAACCCGTTTCAGGTATTGCCATGGGATTGATTACCGATATGGAATCAGGTAAATATGCCGTGCTTTCCGATATTTTGGGAGATGAGGATCACCTAGGGGATATGGACTTTAAGGTAACCGGTACGGCCGATGGTATCACTGCTTGTCAGATGGATATCAAAGTAAAGGGACTTTCTTATGAAATCTTGGTCAAGGCCTTGAAACAAGCCCGTGACGGACGTTTACATATATTGGAAAAATTGGTGGAAACTATTGAGGCACCAAGAGCGGATGTGAAACCGCATGCACCTAAAATGGTTACACGAATCATCCCGAACGAGTACATAGGTGCCTTGATCGGACCTGGAGGAAAAGTAATCCAAGAGCTTCAAAAAGAGACCAAAACGACGATCGTTATCAACGAAGATCCGGTTACCGAAGAAGGTATCGTGGAAATTCTGGGTACGGACCAGGCGGGAATCGACGCAGTAATTGCAAAAATCGATTCTTTGATGTTCAAGCCGGAAGTTGGGAGCGTTTACGAAGTAAAGGTTATCAAAATGTTAGATTTTGGTGCCGTTGTGGAATATATGGAAGCACCGGGCAACGAAGTATTGTTGCACGTTTCTGAATTGGCATGGGAGCGTACTGAAAATGTATCTGATGTGGTAAACATGGGCGATGTGTTTGATGTGAAATACTTCGGTATTGATCCAAGAACTAAAAAGGATAAGGTTTCCCGTAAGGCTCTTTTGCCAAAACCTGAAGGTTTTAAGGAAAGGCCTCCGCGCGATAACAATCGTAGGGACGACCGTCGTGGAAACGACAGAAACCGCGATCGCGATAGAAAACCAAGAAGGGATTAAAAATCCTTAAAATTTAGAGCCCCGACCATTGGTCGGGGCTTTTTTATTCACTTAATCGATTATTTGAAGTTTTTTATACCCAATTGTAACATTCTGGAAAAATCTACGTATAAGTATATGCAGTCTATGCAAATTGAACTTAATTTACTTTAATGAGACAGCTTAAGATTACAAAACAGGTCACCAATAGGGAGACCGCATCCTTGGACAAGTACTTGCAAGAAATTGGAAAAGTGGACTTGATTACCGCTGATGAAGAAGTAGAGTTGGCACAACGCATCAAGGCAGGCGACCAGATCGCTCTTGAAAAACTAACAAAGGCCAACCTCAGATTCGTGGTATCGGTTGCGAAGCAATACCAAAACCAAGGGCTTACTTTACCGGATTTGATCAACGAGGGAAACCTTGGTCTGATCAAAGCTGCACAGCGTTTTGACGAAACGCGGGGATTTAAGTTTATCTCCTACGCCGTATGGTGGATCCGTCAATCTATATTACAGGCATTGGCGGAACAGTCTCGTATCGTTCGTTTGCCTTTGAATAAAATTGGTTCTATTAACAAAATTAACAAGACGTTTGCCTTCTTGGAGCAAGCGCATGAACGGGTTCCCTCTGCAGAAGAAATTGCCAAGGAATTGGATATGACCGTTGAGGACGTAAAACAATCCCTGAAGAACTCTGGTCGTCACGTATCCATGGACGCCCCTTTAATTGATGGAGAGGATTCCAACCTGTACGATGTTTTACGTAGTGGTGAGTCCCCAAATCCGGACAAGGAATTGCTACATGAGTCGCTTCGTACAGAAATTGAACGCGCATTGGAAACCTTGACTCCAAGGGAAGCCGATGTTATCAGACTTTATTTTGGCCTTGCAGGGCAACACTCCATGACCTTGGAGGAAATTGGTGAAACTTTTGACCTTACTAGGGAAAGGGTACGACAAATCAAGGAAAAAGCCATTCGTAGGTTAAAACACACCTCTAGAAGTAAGATTTTAAAGACCTATCTAGGTTAAACGTAAAAATTACACGTGAAACTTATGTTAAATTGCAAATTTGGCATATAAGTTGTAATTTTAAGGTTACAAACAGTTTATCATGACTGTTCGTTTTTTGATTGATGAATAAACTCCGGCTGATTACCGGAGTTTTTTCATTTTAGATACTTTCCTTGATAGTGTAACCCTACTATATCTTTTCTATCTTGTTAAAAAGAATTCTCTTAATGAAATACGTTTTTATCCCTACCATTTTGATGTTATTGACCACTTCTTGCCGCAAGGGTTTTGATAAATCCCACTACCACGCCTACCCTACCGCCCAAAATGCAAACCTTTGGACACAGTATACCAAGGAAGCTACGGAATTTACTTTATGGGCGCCGACAGCAAAGGGGGTAAAAGTCAATCTCTACGAAAACGGCAACGACTCCCAAATAAAGGAGAGCCACTTGATGGAAAGTTCAGAGAATGGCGTTTGGATAAAAAAACTAATAGGAAACCTGAACGGCACGTATTATACCTTTCAGGTTAAAACAGATTCGGGATGGTTGTTCGAAACCCCAGGTATTTATGCCCAAGCGGTTGGGGTCAACGGTAACAGGGCCATGGTACTAGATTTGGCAACTACCAACCCTCAAGGCTGGGAAATGGACAAAGGGCCCAAACTTGAAGCACCCAATAAAGCGATAATCTACGAGCTGCATGTACGGGACATGACCCTACATCCACAATCGGGAGCGGAACAAAAAGGAAAATTTCTCGGGTTGGTGGAACAGGGCACCAAAGGACCGGGGAATATAAAAACAGGTATTGATCATCTACAGGAACTTGGCATTACCCACGTACATTTATTGCCTTCCTTTGACCACTATTCCATTGACGAAACAAAACTGGATACACCTCAATTTAATTGGGGCTACGATCCCAAAAATTACAATGTACCGGAAGGTTCTTATTCGACCGACCCTTATGACGCATCGGTGCGAATCAAGGAATTCAAACAAATGGTGAAATCCTTTCATGAAAACGGTATCGGGGTGATTATGGATGTTGTTTACAACCACACGGGCAAGACGGAGGAATCGCTGTTCAATCAGGAAGTACCCGGCTATTATTACCGTCATAACGAAGATGGCAGCTATTCAGATGCGGCCGCCTGTGGGAATGAAACGGCATCGGAACGAACCATGATGCGAAAATTCATGATAGAGTCCCTTTTATATTGGACAAAGGAATACCATATCGATGGATTTCGGTTCGACTTAATGGGCATCCATGATATTGAGACCATGAACGAAATCGCATCGGCCCTAAAAAAAGTAAATCCAGACATCCTCTTATATGGCGAAGGCTGGACTGCCAAGGACTCCCCGCTCCCTGAAGAAAAGAGGTCCCTAAAAAAACACATGCAAAAACTGCCGCAAATTGCGGCCTTTAGCGATGATATTCGGGACGGTTTAAAGGGTTCCGTCTTTGAAGATTTGGACACCGGTTTCGTAAACGGGGGAACCAAAAAGGAGGAATCCATAAAGTTTGGACTTGTGGGCGGCATCCAACATCCTCAAATCGATTATGAGGGTGTCAATTACTCCAAGGCCCCATGGACAAAAGCCCCTTGGCAATCCATATCCTACACCTCCTGCCACGATAACCTCACCTTATTTGATAAACTACAAATTTCGAATCGGGCCGCTGGTCAAGAGGAATTGATTGCCATGCACAAATTGGCCAATGCCATTGTTTTGACTTCGCAGGGCACCCCGTTTTTACATGCAGGCGTTGAATTTTTGAGGTCCAAACAAGGCGAACATAACTCCTACAACCTACCGGATAGTATCAATCAAATCGATTGGAATTTGAAAAATATACACCAAGATGTTTTTACGTATTACCAAAATCTAATTCGTTTACGAAAGTCGCATCCAGCCTTCTCCATGTCCAATGCCAAAACGGTCAATGATCACCTAGAATTTCAATTCGTAGCCGATGGCCTTATTTCATATACTCTGGAGAATTCCTACAATAATGATTCTTGGAAGGAGATTCTGGTCATTTATAATGCCAAAAAAGAAGCTTTTCGGTATCCATTGAAAGAAGCCTATAAATTGGTAGTATATAATGATATGTTTGATTTCAGCGGCTCCAAAACCATACAGGAATACATCGATGTTCCTCCCATATCCATATTGGTCGCCTATAAAGATTAAGAATTCATGGAACAAAAAAACAACCCACTACATGGTGTAAAATTGGTCGATATCCTAGAACACCTTACACAAATTTACACTTGGGAAGAATTATCGAAAGAAATAAATATCAACTGCTTCAAGAATAATCCATCCATAAAGTCGAGCCTAGTTTTTCTAAGGAGAACGCCGTGGGCCAGAGAAAAAGTAGAAGCTCTTTACTTTAAGAGTCTGGCCTAGATACTGCAATTTTTTAGGCCCTTTTAAGGTGGGCCCAAATGTGGGCAACATTGTGGTAAATATTCTTTAGTAAAATGGGCAGTTCAAAAAAATAACTATTGAATTCTTTAGTGCAAGTTTTGTATCTTTTAGCTATCTAAAAGACCAACTTTTAATCCATGAACAATTCTTTCTTAAAATACATCGCAATAATGGCATTTGTTGCGACAATGATTGCCTGTAAGGACGATACCCAAAACGAAGCAGCCACACCAGCTTCAGAAATCAAGTTCAATATTCCCGATGGATTTTCATTAGAAGAAATCTATCATCCCAGTGCCAATGAGCAAGGATCTTGGGTCGCCTTGGCCCAAGGACCCAATGGCATTATCTTTTCCTGTGATCAGTATGGCAAAATTTTCTCCTTTACCCCTCCTAAAAATGGGGAAGAACTTTCCAAAGAGGATGTTTCCCCGTTGGATATTGAAATAGGACAGGCTCACGGTCTACTTTGGGCTTTCAATAGCCTGTACGTTTCCGTGAATAAAAGATGGGAGGAAGATTCGGACTATGGAAGCGGCATCTATAGAATTGCAGATACCGATGGGGACGGAGTTCTGGACCAAAGCACCATGCTTTTAAAATTGCAGGGCGATGGGGAACACGGGCCCCACAGTCTGGTCCTTTCGCCCGATGGAAATGAAATTTACTTTATTGCGGGCAACCATACCTTGGTTCCAGATGTTTTAAAAAACAACAGTAGGTTGCCCAACAACTGGAACGAGGACAACCTATTACCTACCTATTTGGATGCCAGGGGCCATGCAAACGATATCAAGGCGCCCGGTGGCTGGGTCGCAAAATTTAATGCTGATGGTACGGAATGGGAGTTGCTATCGGCCGGTTATAGGAATCCATTTGATATTGCCTTCAATAATGACGGGGAATTGTTCACGTATGATTCGGACATGGAATGGGACATCGGAATGCCTTGGTACAGGCCCACGCGCATTTGCCATGTGGTACCGGGAAGTGAGTATGGATGGCGTACCGGATCGGGTAAATGGCCAGCTTATTATCCCGATAATTTGCCGGCCGTACATAACCTAACACAAGGCTCGCCAACGGCGGTCCTTTCCGCCTCTTCCCTAAATTTTCCATCGAAATACAAAAACGGGCTTTTGGTCATGGATTGGAGCTTTGGAACGGTGTATTTTATCGATTTGGTTCCCAAGGGGAGTAGCTACGGAGCCACGAGGGAACAGTTTTTTTCAGGGACCCCATTGCCGCTAACGGATATGATTTCCGGCTCTGACGGTAACCTCTACTTTGCTACCGGAGGCAGAAATTTGGATTCCCATTTTTACCGGTTGACCTATACCGGTGATGCTACTGCCAAAGCGGATACTGTCGAAAATGCCGAAAACAAACAATTGAGGGAGCTGAGACGCACCTTGGAATCCTTCCAGAAAAGCTCACTGGAAGAAGTTCTTTCCCTTGCGTGGGAAAATTTGGACCATGAGGACCGATTTATTCGTTATGCTGCGCGTATGGTCTTGGAGCATGCCGAATTCGATGCTTGGAAAGACCGATTTTCTTCAGAAACCGAGGCTACAAAACTTATCAATGCCAGTATTGCACTTGCCAGAACGGATGACCCACAGCACCAACAACTGCTTTATAAAAAATTGGAGCCCATTCAACTGGAAACACTTACCAAAGAAAACCAGTTGGCCCTCTTGCGCGCCTATTCCCTATCCTTCATCAGGATGGGCAAACCAGCAAATGCTGCCGGAAATGTGATAGCCAAAAAACTGAACAATTCTTTCCCCCATGCCAACAACAGCGTAAACAAGGAATTGGGTCAGATTCTACTGTATTTGGAAGCGGATGGCATAACGGAAGGTTTGGTCAACCAATTGGTAAAACATACTGAAGAAAGGACGGTTTCGGAAGGGGTTGGACTTTTAGATGAGCAAACCACCCTTAGGAGCGAACAATATGGAGAAATCATACGGGAAGTGCTGGCAAAAATGCCGCCAAGTGAGGCCATTTATTACGGGATGCTTTTGAGCAATGCCGAAAAAGGATGGAACAAAGAATTAAGGGAAACCTACTTCTCGTGGTTCTATGATGTGCTGGGAAGCAAGGGTGGAATGAGCTTTAAAGCCTATATGGAAAATGTCCGCCAACGGGCCATGTCACATGTACCTGAATCTGAAAAAGACTATTTCAAGGAAATTTCGGGCGAATATTCCCCAACGGATGCCGTAGCGGATCTTCCCCAGCCCCAGGGACCTGGAGGCATCTATACTGCGGGAGACATACAGGATATTGTATGGAACGAAGAAATGAAAGCAGGTGATTTTGAAGCGGGAAAACGAGCCTTTGAAGCGGCCATGTGTGTTTTATGCCACAGAGTTCGTGGCGAAGGAGGGGCCGCAGGACCGGACCTTACCCAAGCCCATACGAAATTTGGTACTTATGACCTCATCCATGCAGTTCTCAGTCCCAATGATGAAATATCGGATCAGTATGCCCACACCTTGTTGGAGCTGGCGGATGGCAAAAATCTGGCGGGTAGGATACAATCAGAAAACGAGGAAGAAATTGTATTAATGCCCAATCCCTACAACGAAACGTACACGGTAACTATCAAAAAAGAAACGGTAGTCCAACGCGGACCTTCGCCCATTTCACCAATGCCCGGAGGTTTGTTGAACCGACTCAATCCGCAAGAAATTAAGGACCTGTTCAAATATTTACAATCGGGTGGGGATGAAAACCATGAATCCTATAATGAAAATGAAAGTCAGGATTAAGTGGCCTTTCTTAAAATTCAAGCAATATCTTAGTCAATGTCTACTCACATAATTTAAAACTATACCAAAAATGAAAACCAACACACTAATGAATCTGAAGTATAAATTTCCGTTGCTCTTTATTTTCATTTTATGTTTTACGCTGGGTTTTTCACAAACGGAGGAGCTTCCCATCGATCCATCGTTTTACGAAAAACTGGAATGGCGCAATATTGGCCCTTCACGCGGAGGAAGGTCTTTAGGTGCCGCTGGAAGCCCTTCCAGACCCAATGAATACTACTTTGGGGCCACCGGTGGTGGCTTATGGAAAACTACGGACGGAGGCAATGAATGGAAACCTGTTACAGATGGTCAAATAACCAGTTCTTCCGTAGGTGCCGTGGCCGTGGCCGAAACAAACCCGGATATCGTGTACATTGGCATGGGCGAAGTTCAGTTACGGGGAAGTATCACCCAAGGGGATGGGGTCTATAAATCTACGGATGCCGGTGAAACCTGGAAACATTTGGGACTTGAGGAAACCCAGGCCATTTCCAGGATCCGTATTCATCCCACAAATCCGGATATTGTATACGTAGCCGCCCTGGGCCATCCGTATGGGGACAATGAGGAACGAGGTGTTTTTAAAAGCACGGATGGGGGGGGCACTTGGAACAAGGTACTTTATGTAAGTCCAAAGGCCGGAGCCGTAGACTTGATCATTGACAGGAACAATCCAGATGTGCTGTATGCAAGTACTTGGCAGGTATACAGAAAAGCTTGGAAAATGTGGGGCGGTGGACCGGATTGTAAGTTGTGGAAATCGGTCGATGGCGGAGAAACCTGGACGGACCTTTCCAAGAATCCCGGTATGCCAAAAGGTCCCTTGGGTAAAATTGGCGTCACCGTTTCACCAGTTGACTCCAACAGGGTCTGGGCCATAGTGGAGGCCAATGAAGGTGGAGTATTTCGTTCCGATGATGGCGGTAAGACTTGGGAACTTACCAACAACGAGCGTAAATTGAGACAAAGGGCTTTCTATTATTCCAGAATTTATGCCGACCCGGTAGATAAGGAAACGGTATACGGACTCAATGTCGATTTTTGGAAATCTACTGATGGTGGAAAAACCTTCGACACCGAAATAAAAGTGCCGCACGGGGATAACCATGACCTATGGATCGATCCAAATGACCCTAACCGAATGATTTCTTCCAATGATGGCGGGGGAATCGTAAGTATCAACGGGGGAAAGACCTGGACAGAAGAAGATTACGTAACCACACAATTTTATCATGTTATGGCCACCAGTGATGTCCCCTATCACGTAGCAGGTGCGCAACAGGACAACAGTACCTTGGCTATGCCCAGCGATGGCTGGGAACACATGCAGGCAAGAGGCCCTAACCATGGGTGGTATTATGCCGTGGGTGGCGGGGAAAGCGGATGGATAACCCAACATCCTACCGATCCAGATATTTTTTATGCCGGTAGCCAAGGTGCCCTTTTGACCCGCTACGATCGCAGCAACGGACAGATACGCGATATACAGGTATATCCAAGATTTTTCTCAGGAGAACCCGCAAGTGCCCTTCCGGAACGTTGGCAGTGGACCTTCCCCATTATGTTCGCTCCCCAAGACCCCAATGTCATGTACACCTGTTCCCAACACGTGTGGAAAACCACGGACGATGGGCAATTATGGGAAAAAATCAGTCCTGACCTTACCTATGCCGACCCGTCCACGTTAGGTAAAACCGGAGGTGTTATAACGATGGACATGAACGGACCTGAAATATATGCGACCGTATTCGCCCTTGCACCTTCAAACCACGATATCAATACCATTTGGGCCGGCTCGGACGATGGTAAAATACATATTACAAGGGATGGCGGAAAAAACTGGGAAGATATTACGCCAGCAGGCCTGCCGAAATTCTCAAGGGTCAGTATTATAGATGAATCGGTACACAACCCAGGCACCTTGTATGTCGCGGCAAACCGATATCAGGTCGATGATAGACAGCCCTATGTTTTCAAGACCCATGATTATGGAAAAACATGGACCAAGATTATCAACGGAATTTCCGACGGACATTTTGCAAGGGCGGTACGGGAAGATCCGGTTCGGGAAGGCCTTTTGTTCCTTGCCACGGAACATGGTGTCTATTTCTCAATCAACGATGGGGATTTATGGCAAAGTCTCCAGTTAAAACTCCCTGACACACCTGTAAGGGATTTGGTCGTTAAGGACAATGATGTTGTACTTGGAACCCACGGCCGTGGATTTTGGATCTTGGATGATATACAACCTTTACGGCAGTACACGTCCGAAATGAAGGATCAAGATGCCGTTCTCTTTAAGCCAACAAACGCCATTCGTGGCATTTCCGATGCAACAATCCAATATTATCTCAAATCCGAACAGGACACGATTACTTTCGAAATATTGGACGCAAATAATATGATTATTGACACTTTTACGGGTAGTAAGCCTAAATATGAAAAAGACCCGGACGCACCTTGGTGGGAACGAGGTGGATCGTCCAAACCCACGACGGCAAAAGGCCTAAACACGTTCAAATGGGATTTACGGTATCCTGGCGCCACGGTTTTCGACGGAATGATCATTTGGAGCGGACGCCCCCAACGAGGACCTAAAGCTCCCTTAGGGACATACAAGGTGAAAATGAAAACGGGCGACTATGAAGAAATATATACTTTCGACATAGAAATGAACCCTAATTTAAAGGGTATAACCAAAGCAGATCTTCAAGAACAATTTGAACTAGCCAATAAGATTATGAATAAGACCAGTTCCGCCAATAAAGCTGTCATTAAAATACGAAAGGTTAGAGAACAATTGAATGCGCATAAAGGGTCCCTTTCGGGTTCCACTTACAAGCGGAAACTCGCTCCATTTTTGGATAAGTTGACGGCTATTGAAGAGGAATTATATCAAGTAAGGAACCAGTCCCCACAGGATCCCTTGAATTTTCCGATCAAGTTAAACAACCGTTTGGCCTCCTTACGTAGAAGTGTTGAGACCGGTGATGCAAAACCTACTGACGGGGCCTATAAAGTTTTTGAGGAGCTTTCTGCCGAACTTGAAACCCACTTGTCTAATTTGAATAAAGTAATGGATTCTCAATTGCCCGTGGTAAACGCCATTTTAGAAAAAGCCGGGAAAAACGCCGTTCAAATTGGGGAATGAACATGAGTAAATTCAGAATAACAGTAGGCCAGGTATTTTTGCTATTGGGTTTTTTGATGGTTTTTTCCGGTTGCCAAGAAATCAAAAAGGAAAAAACAGAAACTCCAGAGACGGTATCCAATGCCTTGCAAACACCTCATAGATTCACAACGCCCTTGGGCAAGGAATTCAGTATACCTGAACCTTCCGAAAAAATGATTGCCCAATACCAAGAGGCGAAGCAAGCATACGAAAGCAATCCCGATAGCGCCAATGCACTGATTTGGTACGGGAGGCGGACCGCCTATCTTGGAAAGTATGAAGATGCCATCGATTTATACTCCAAAGGAATCGAGAAATTCCCTGAGGACGCCCGTTTTTATCGCCATCGCGGACATCGGTACATCTCTATCCGGGAATTCGAAAAGGCAATCTCAGATTTGGAGTTGGCGACAAAACTCATTGAAGGAAAGCACAATGAAATCGAACCCGATGGAATGCCCAATGCCATGAACATTCCTGTAAGCACACTACACGGAAATATTTGGTATCACTTGGGTTTGGCATATTATCTGGAACACGACTATGAAAAAGCATATGATGCGTATCTAAACTGCAGGAAATCAGGAGAGCTGGATGACAATATTGTTTCAAGTACGCATTGGCTATATATGATTCAGCGTAGGCTTGGAAACGAAACATTGGCAAATGAAATACTGGAACCTATTACCCAAAAAATGGAAATTATTGAAAACCAAAGCTATTACGAACTTTGTAAGCTGTACAAAGGTTTGATCCCCCTAGATTCCCTCCTTCTAACCAAATCTGGAAATCCATCGAACGATGCCGTGGCCTACGGACTTTCTAACTGGTTTTTTTATAACAATGATAAAGAAAAAGCCAAAGAGCTAATTTTGGATTTAGTGGATAGCCCTTCATGGAGTTCTTTTGGATATATAGCAGCGGAAAGTGATCTGATACATTACTTTGACAAGATGAAACCGTAAAGCGAATCACAATGGGTTATGCAAAACTCAAATCACTATTTTTGCATAATCATTTAGCAGATATAAAATGCAAAAAACAAAAATAGCCCCATCACTACTTGCAGCGGATTTTGGAAATTTACAACGTGATGTTGAAATGGTGAACAACAGTGTTGCAGATTGGCACCATATCGATGTTATGGACGGCGTTTTTGTCCCCAACATTTCCTACGGAATGCCCGTTATCAAGGCTATTCAAAAACATACCACCAAACCCTTGGACGTACATTTGATGATCGTTGATCCGGACAGATATATTGGCACCTTTGCTGAACTTGGTGCTGCTATTATAACGGTTCATTACGAAGCTTGTAGCCATTTGCATAGAACCATACAGGCTATCAAGGCAGCGGGTATGAAAGCTGGGGTTGCCTTAAATCCGCATACCAATATCAATCTGTTGGAGGACATTATCAGTGATATTGATTTGGTATTGATCATGAGCGTGAACCCGGGTTTTGGTGGCCAGTCCTTCATTGAAAACACCTACGAAAAAATCAAGACCCTAAAGGAGCTTATCCAGCGAAAAAATGCTTCGGCCCTTATTGAAATAGATGGCGGCGTATCCACGGAAAATGCTAGAAAGTTGATCGACGCCGGTGCGGATGTATTGGTAGCCGGCAGCTTTGTCTTCAAAAGTGAAAACCCGTTGCAGACCATTTCGGAGCTTAAATCGGTCGCGGATGGAATTTAAACTACCCCAGACGTACTACTTGAGGCATTCATTATAGTCTTGGTTTTTGATTTCAGATGAAGCTTAAGGAAAAGAGAACCTTCGGCTTTACAATTATTAAATAGCAAAAGGTGGCCAACGGATCACAAGGATTCTGACCACCCTATGCATAACCTAAAACTAATACTGCTCCAAAAGGTATTTTATCAAATCGGTAGTGGTAACAATCCCTACCAATTTTTCGCCATCAACGACCGGAAGGGCGTGAAATTCCCTATTTGCCAAAATTTCGGCTACTTCTTTGATCGTTGTATTTGAGGAAATACTCTTCAGGTTTTTGGCCATCACTTGTGAGATGGTGAACATATTATAGACAATGGTTTCCACATCGGAATCCTCTTCGTAGGCGCCATCGGCAAAACTGATTCGAAGCAAATCCGTCAAGCTCAACATTCCAATTATGGCATCACCTTCCACAACGGGAATATGGCGAATATGGTTCTCCTTAAAAAGGCGTTCCGCAGTTTCCAATTGATCGTTACTGTTTAAGGTGATGATCTTTTTTGTCATAATGGTGGATACGGGTACTCTATGTCTTAGACTCATAACTATGATTTTTAATGATATTTAAAGTTCGGTTAAACAAAGGGCCTAAAGCATGATATAAATCATATACAATAATAAATTGCGTCCCTTTTTCAATTTATTTTCAGCCTTTATTTCTAACTAAAATGGCTAGTTTTGGAAAACGGTATTTCGAAGTCTGATTGAGTAAATTACCTCTGGGCAAGCCCACGAGGTATTCTTTGGAAACGAACTTTTAATTTCGAGGCAAACCTCGGGGTATTAACCCTTTTGAGGTGCCAATAAAATATAGTCAATGGGATTATTGGATATTGCGATTATAGGAGGAGGGCCAATTGGTATCGCCTGTGGACTGGAAGCACAAAAGAAAGGACTTTCCTATGTTATACTGGAAAAAGGGCCCATTGTGAATTCCTTGTTCAATTATCCGGCGAACATGCAGTTCTTTTCCTCTTCGGAGCGATTGGAAATAGACGACATCCCATTTATCAGCAAAGAGGCCAAACCGAAGCGAGACGAAGCCCTGGAGTATTACCGAAGGATTGTGACATCCAACAAACTGAATATACAGCTTTTTGAGAAAGTGTTGGAAGTTCAAAAGGCTAACGATATTTTTCATGTAAGGACAAGCAAGGGACAGTACCAAGCAAATCACGTTATCGTAGCCACGGGTTTTTATGATATTCCCAACCTACTGAACGTACCTGGGGAGGATTTGCCAAAAGTATCCCATTACTACGATAATCCCCATTATTATGCCGGTCAAAAAGTAGCGGTCGTAGGCGCCAGCAACAGTGCCATCGATGCGGCCCTGGAATGTTGGAGAAAGGGTGCGGAAGTTACGTTGATTATTAGGGGTACGGAAGTCGGTCAGCGCGTAAAGTATTGGGTACGGCCGGATATCATCAACAGAATTGAGGAAGGCAGCATTACCGCCTTCTACAATAGCACTGTAAAGGCCATTCACGAAGATACCTTGGAAATTACAAATGAAAAGGGAGAGACCAAAACGATTCCCAATGATTTTGTACTGGCCCTTACAGGCTATAAGCCCAATTTTCAGTTCTTGGAAATGCTGGGTATACATATTACCAAAGATGAAAAGCGATTACCGGAATACGACCCGGAAACCATGGAAACCAATGTTGAAAATCTTTATTTGGCAGGGGTAATCTGTGGCGGTATGGAAACCCACAAATGGTTTATAGAAAATTCAAGGATCCATGCAAAAATGATTGTTGCGCATATTCTGGACAAAAACCAAAAAAGACATCCTTAATTCCAGCCTCCACCCAAAGCAAGGTATAAGTTTACCACGGCTTGTAACTTATTGTTTTTGGTAGAGATAAGGTCCAAATTTGTATTCAGCGCATTTTGTCTTGCGTTCAGTACTTCCAGATAATTAGCCAGACCATTATCCAATAGCTCTTGGGAATATTCCCGGGCCATGGTATAAGCTTCATACTCCTTTTTCTTCACTTCAATTTTTTCCATGGCCGCTTGGTAGGAATAAAGTGCATCGGATACTTCCTTGGAGGCATTCAGCAAGGCATATTTAAAATCCAACTTTGACTGTTCCTGTTGGGCCTGACTTACTTCATATTGTGTTCGTATTCTCCTACCATTGAACAATGGCTGTGTAAGTCCTCCTACAATGGAAGCAAACAAGGAATTGGTATCGAACAATTTATTAAAATCCAAACTTTGAAGTCCTCCATTGGCGGTTAGGGTAATGGATGGGTAAAAATTACTTCGGGCAACATTGGTAAGTTCAAAAGCATTTACCAGACCATACTCCGCGGATATAACATCGGGCCGGTTCGCCAAGAGTTGGGTGGGTACCCCAATACTTAGCGGTGTATTTATTTTTTGCTCTTCCAAGGTACTTCTTACAATTTCCTTTGGTTCATCACCCAAAATCAAGGACATGGAATTTTCCAAAAGCTTTACTGAATTTTCCAAGTCGATCAACAATGCCTGTGCCGTATACAATTGGGCCTCCGTTTGTTTAACGGCCACCTCCGTAACATTCCCCGACTCTTTTAAAGCTTTGGTAGTCTCCAATCCGCTGGAACGGGTTTCTATGGTCAATTTCGTAATCTGGATTTGCTCGTCCAAAGACAATAGTTGATAATAGAGGGAAGCTATATTTCCCACCAAGGTACTTTTCACCGCTTTATGGGCGGCGACTGATTGTAGGTAACTTGCCTCGAAAGCCCTTTTATTACTTCTTATTTTACCCCAAATATCAGCCTCCCAAGACAGTCCACCACTTACCTCGTATTGATCCAACCTACTAAAAAGACCTCCAAACTGACTATTCCCGGAAATCTCCGTATGGGTATATTTTGGGTTGAGATTCAGGGTAGGAAAATAGCCGGTCTTTCCCTGTTTTAAATATGCTTCCGAAATCAAAATGCGTTGAATGGCCTTTCTTATGTCAATATTATTTTGAAGACCTTCTTCTATATAACCTTGTAGATATGGGTCTGTAAACAATTCTTTCCATGAAATTGTTGCCAAGGAAACACTATCTCTTTGTAGGGAATCCGTTCTAAAATATTGTGACTCCAATACCACATCCTCCGGTCTTTCATACGTCTTGGCAGAAAAGCATGAAACCAAAATTATTGGCAAAAATGCCGTAAAACCAATTTTTATATATTTTGACAATCCCATACTATACTAATTATTCTGTTTTTCTACCGTTTCGAATTTTGGCTCTCCGGATATTTTTTCCTGTAACCACTGAAAGAAAATGAATAAGGTGGGAATAACGAATACACCCACTACGGTACCAATGAACAAACCACCCACGGCGCCGGTACCAATAGACCTATTTCCTTCTGCCCCTACTCCACCTGCAAGGGCCAAGGGCATCAATCCCAATATGAAAGCAAAGGAGGTCATCAAAATTGGACGTAGTCTTGATTCTGCTCCTTCCACGGCAGCATCAAGGATTGATAATCCTTGCTTTCTTCTCTGCAGGGCGAATTCCACAATTAAAATTGCATTCTTGGCAAGAAGGCCTACTAACATAATCAAGGCAATTTGGAAGTAGATATTATTTTGCAGTCCGGCCAATTGCGTAGTCAAATAGGCACCAAAAACTCCTAACGGCAACGAAAGCAATACAGAAAAAGGTATTAGATAACTTTCATATTGCGCCGCAAGCAGGAAATACACGAACACCAGTGACAATAGAAAAATAGTCGTGGTCTGGTCTCCGGCATTCACTTCTTCACGTGTCAGGCCGGAATACGCAATTGAAAACGTTGTCGGTAGGGATTTGGCCACTTCTTCCACGGCCTTTATAGCATCTCCCGAGCTATATCCGGGATTCGTGGCGGCCGTAATCTTCGTGGAGTTGAACAAATTAAACCGCGTTACCGATTGTGGTCCATACACCCTTTCCAAACTGATAAATTCCGTAATGGGGGTCATGACACCTTCGGAAGTTCTAACGAACATTTGGTCCAGATTGTCGCGATCCGCCCTATCCTCTGGAAGCGCCTGAACATACACACGGTACTGTTTACCAAAACGGGAAAAATCCGCAGCAAAGATACTCCCGATATACCCCTGTAGGGTGGCAAAAATACTACTTATGGATACCCCAAGTTCCTTGGCCCTTGGCACGTTTATTTCAAGTTCATATTGTGGATATCCCGTATCAAATGAGGATTGTGCGTACTGAATCTCCGGCCTTTGGGTCAAGTTGGCAATAAATTCCTTGTTCACCTTATCCAAATCCGTGAAAGAACCACTGGCGCGATCTAATAAATTTACCTCCACACCTGAAGAACGTCCAAAACCTGGAATACTTGGAGGGGCAAAGAATACTATATTAGCTTCAGGAATCGTTGCCGCCGCTCCAAACATTTTTGCGGTAATGGCCTCCATAGTCAACGAATCTGCTCCCCGCTCATCCCAATCCTTTAAACGAACAAAACCCAGACCGTAATTACTGCCTGCTCCTCCCAAAAAGCTACGTCCCTCAATAACGGAACCATCCAAAACCCCTGGTATTTTCTTTATTTTGGAATACAACTCTTCGTTGACCTCATGGGTTCTGTCAATGGAGGAACCCGGGGGAAGCTCAATGTTCATAAATACGATACCACGATCTTCATCGGGAACAAAACCAGTTCTAACCACACTGGATGACCACCAAATACCAACAAAGGCCAAAACAAGAATAAATGCGGTTACCCACTTATGTTTGTACAGAAAATGAACGGACCGGCCATATTTTTGAGTAGTCGCCCTGAAACCGCTATTGAAAGCATCGAAGAATCGCTGTTTAAAATTTTTCTTTTTTCCTTCATCCTCCTCTGTATGTGGCTTTAAGAACAATGCACAAAGTGCCGGGCTCAAGGTAAGCGCATTAATTGCAGAAATGATGATGGCCACAATCAAGGTTACACCAAATTGCTCATAAAATACACCCGTTGGTCCCGTGACAAAGGTTACCGGGATAAATACGGCCGCCATGACCAGTGTGATGGATATAATCGCTCCCGATATTTCGTTCATGGCCGTTACTGTTGCCTGTTTGACATCCTTGGCCCCCTTATCCAATTTGGCGTGTACCGCTTCCACAACAACGATGGCATCATCCACTACAATACCAATGGCCAAAACCAAGGCAAACAATGTCAACAAGTTGATGGAATAACCAAAAAGATTCAAGAAGAAAAATGTTCCAATTATGGAAACCGGAACGGCAATGGCAGGAATGAGGGTAGACCTAAAGTCCTGAAGAAAAATAAAAACAACCAAGAATACCAATAAAAAGGCCTCTACCAAGGTACTGGCCACTTTTTTTATAGAAGCGTTCAAAAAATTGTTGGTGTTGTAGGGTACAAAAATATTGATACCCGCCGGAAGGTCTTCCTTGATCTGTTCTAGCCTATTTTCAATTTCAAGAATTATTTCCCTGGCATTGGATCCCTTGGTCTGATAGATTCCCATGTTTACGGCCGGATGACCTGACGTCATGGAACTTGCTGCATACGACTGCGCCCCTAATTCTATTTCGGCAATATCTTCAAGCCTCAGAAATCGTCCATTGTCCAAAGCCTTTACTACAATATTACTGTACTGGTCCTGCGTTTTAAACCTTCCTCCATATTTTATCACATAGCTAAAGGCTTCGCCGTCGTTTTCACCTAGAGAGCCTGCTGCCGCTTCTAAACTTTGCTCGTTTAAGACGGCTACCACATCCGAAGGTATTAATCCATAGGCCGCTAATTTTTCGGGTTGCAACCAAATTCGCATGGCATAGTCCTTGGAACCGAATACATTGACATTACCAACTCCATTTACCCTTTGAATCTCCGGAATCACATTTATTTTAAGGTAATTCTGCACAAAGGTTTCATCATAATCTGGATTGGTACTGTAAAAGGACATGAACATCAGCGCACTGGTCTGTTGTTTTTGTGTAGTAACGCCGGTCTGTATTACAGCCTGTGGTAGTTGTGAATTAGCCCTAGCTACTCGGTTTTGCACGTTTACCGCCGCGATATCGGGACTTACATCTTGGTCAAAAAATACGTCTATAGTGGCCGTACCGCTATTGGTAGCCGTGGATGTAAGATAGGTCATCCCTTCCACACCGTTAATTTGTTCCTCCAAGGGAATAATTACACTTTCCAAAATGGTCTCAGCATTCGCACCGGGATAGTTGGCACTCACGCTAATGGTAGGCGGTGCAATGTCCGGATATTGGGTAATGGGCAATGAGGTAAGACCCAACAATCCCAAGATGACGATAATAATCGAAATTACGGTTGAAAGTACTGGCCGTTCAATAAACTTTTTTAGCATATTCTAATGTGTTATCCGAAGTTCTACTATTATCTGAATAAAATTTTAATGGGCTTTGCAACGCTATCGAAGGCAACGGATTTTGGAATAATTTTGGTATCCCCCCTTAATTTGTCAATCCCCAGACCCACAATTTTATCACCTTCTTTAATACCGCTTTCCACCAAGTATAGATTACGCACCTCGTTAATAACAGCAATACTTTTGGATACGGCCGTACTATCTGAAAGCACCTGATACACATATACACTGCCCTGTCTGTCAAAAGTACTTTCCTTGGGAACCACTACAACATTCTCAAACTTTTTGGGTATTCTGATCTTAGCGCTGTTGCCATTGGTCAAAATCCTTGAAGGGTTGTCAAATTTGGCCCTAAAGGTGATAGCACCCGTAGCGGCGTCCACTTGTGAATTTATGGTCTCAATTTTCCCTTTTTGATTATAAACCCTCCCATTCGCGAGAATTAGTTCAACTTCGGGTAAGTTCTGTATCTTTTCGTTTATGGTATTGCCTTTCGTATCCTGAATAAAATTCAGATAATCCTTTTCGTTCATGGAGAAATAAGCATACACTTTACTGATATCCGCAACAATAGTAAGAGGCTGGGCGTTGTTTGGACTGACCAAAGCTCCTCTTCTAAATCTGATGGACCCTACAAAACCATCAACTGGACTTTTAATACTCCCGTAGTTGATGTTGGCATTGATGGAATTATACGTGCTCTTTGCCTGTTGCAACTTTGCCTTTGCAGTTTCCAGCTGCACACTGCTGATAATATTCTTTTCAACCAAAGGTTTTAATTTATCCACTTCCACTTGAGCGGCATTGACGTTTGCCAAAGCAGCAGCGGCATCCTGACTTAGGGATTGGGTTTCCAATTTAAAAAGGGTCTCTCCTTTTTTTACCTGTTCCCCCTCATCCACCAAAACATCCGTAATATAACCCGAGATTTTGGCCCTAACCTCACTATTAACAATGCCCTCAATACTTGCCGGATAGGTAGTAAAAGAAGTGACATCCTTGGTGGGTATTTCTATTACCTGAAATGAAGGGGCTGCGGATTGATTACCCGAATTTTCATTGGTTTTACCTCCACAGGAAATTAAGATCAGAGTTGAAATTACAAATAGGAGCGTGTAGATTTTCTTCATTTTGAATAACTAAATAGTTTTTAATTTTGTTCTTTGAAATCCCTTATTCGTTGTAAGGTCTGTTCAATATTCAATTTTTCCTGCTCTAGGAAGTCGTGGAATATATTTCCGATATACCCCTTTTTTCTATAATTTTCAGGATTGTTCTCCTGATTGAACTTATTTACTTTTTGGGTAAGTTCTAGATCAGAAATTATCGTTTCAAACCGCTCTTTTAGCATGTTTTGCAAAAAACTACCAGAACTCCTAAAATATCTTTTCCGCTTACCTGGCCGTGTATAGTATTCCAAGTACTTTAATTGCAACAGGAGATTTAAATTTGTGGAAACAGAACTTTTACTGGCCTGGGTAATCTCCATGAGCTCTTCAAAAGAAAAGCCCTCTTGAGAGGATAAAACCATTATCGCATAGATTCGGGCGGCCAATGGTGGCAAATTGTGGCGCCTTTCAAAATAAAGCCCCAATTCCTCTATCAACATTCGTTTATGTTCTGAGCATAGCCCCATAGTACAAATTCTGTAACAAAGCTACTTTATAGTTCGTTTTGTTCCGAACTAACTATAATAAAATTTAGTTAATTTTTTAAAAATAGAATCGAGAGGATTGAATGATATTTGTGGGATACCAACAAAAAATCCAGATTCATTTAAATGAATCTGGATTTAATTAGTGACCGCGGAGGGATTGGCTGCGCCTTTCCCACAAAGCTCCGCTTTGAAAATAGTCCAAACAAAAAAACGCTCAAGCGGAATAAAATCAAAATGTAGAACCATATCGGGATTGGCTAAGCCTTTCCCTCAAAGCTCCGCTTTGAAAATAGTCCAAACAAAAAAACGCTCAAGCAAGCTTGGCGTTTTTTCTTTTTGAACTATTTATTCGTGACCGCGGAGGGATTCAAACCCCCAACCCTCAGAGCCGAAATCTGATGCGCTATTCAGTTGCGCCACGCGGCCTTATTTAATAATATGAGTAAAAGACTCAAATTTACCGTTACAATATTCAATTCACAAATCCGATGCTGGATTCTCCCGATAGCTATCGGGAGTGCCACTCGGTCATTATATTATAAACTAAGAACTTAATTTTTGTTTTACGATGGCTGATATGGTCTTACCATCCGCCTGACCGGCCAACTCCTTGGACACGATTCCCATTACCTTGCCCATGTCCTTCATGCTAGAAGCACCTGTGGCATCAATGGTCTGGACCACAACTTTTTCAATTTCTTCCTCAGTAAGCTGTTCTGGCAAGAACTGCTCGATTACGGCAGCCTGGGCCAACTCCGGTTCCGCCAAATCCTGTCTTCCTTGTTCCACAAAAATAGCGGCACTGTCCTTCCGTTGCTTAACCAATTTCTGCAGCAACTTTATTTCATCCTCTTCGCTTAATTCCTTTCCTGAGCCGCTGGTACTTTCCAACAAAAGAGCGGATTTGATGGCCCTTAAAGACTCCAAGGCCACCGTGTCCTTGGCCTTCATCGCGACCTTCATTTGCTCCATTACTTTTGCCTGTAAACTCATCGTTTGTGGTTTTTGGATTGCAAAGATAAATAATAAACCCGAAAACAAAATTTGTTTTCGGGTTCAAATAGATATCGAAATAACACTAATCTACATTATCGTGCAAGAACGAATTATTGGACCGCAATTGAATCTCATCGTTACTATCGTCACTTAAGGTCGTTCTTGAAATTTTTTTTTCCCTAGGGTTTTCGTTCAAATTAACGCCCTGCCTCTTATAGGCAGGCTCTTTCTCAATTTCATCAATATTGCTCAAGCTGTTTTTGAACTTGTAATTGAAATCCTTTAACTTTCTCCTTCGTTCGTCCGCACGCTGTCTAAGCAATTCCTCAATTGGGGTCTCCATGGGATCTATAGAGGTTTCATCCCTATTATGTTCCTTTGGGGCAACCGTTCTTTTTTCAAAAACCAGTTCGTCCTCTATAATTTTGGGTTCAAATTCCTCTGCTTTGGATTTGGCCCCGGTTAACCTATTCTCCAATTCCATATAATCGTCCAAACTGTATCGAGTCTCTCCTTTTTTATTGTACTCCAAAACAGGGATTATCTCCACGCTATCGTTTACGTCCAAATCCTTGATTTCATCATCCAAGTTAAAGACTACAACATTGTCCTTTTCATCATCCTCCAAGGGCATTTCAAAACTCATGGCAAATTGGTCCTCTTCTTCCCTTTCGTACCTTAAAACTTCAGGCTCTACCACTTCGATATCCCTAATTTTGGCCGTTGCATCTATAATTACAAAATCATCCTCGGACAAAGATTCGGCAATTACCTCGTCATAGAAGACGTTAAAATTCCGGATATAATTGGTAGTAGGAATCAAGTCAAAATCGCCCGAATCCAAAAACTGATAGCGCTCCTGGGGTTTTTCAATCACCTCCTCTTCCTCTTCAACTTCCAAGGCATGGACAGTACGTTTTGTAGTTAAGAGTTCAGCTTCCGCCTTTTGGTTGTCCTCCAATGTATGGATGATTTTTTTTGACTCGGTGTTTACGATATCATCCTGTTGTTCCACGTTAAATCCCGTGGCGATAACGGTAACCGCGATAGATTCGCCCAAGGACTCGTCCTCACCAACACCCATAATGATATTGGCACCATAACCCGCTTCAATTTGAATGTGATCGTTAATTTCCCCAATTTCGTCAATCGTAATTTCCTGCGCCCCGGAAACAATAAGCAACAATACGTTCTTGGCACCGGTAATCTTGTTATCGTTCAATAATGGGGAATCCAATGCCTTCATAATGGCCTCGTTCGCCCTTGAGGAACCTGAAGCTATGGCTGAACCCATGATTGCTGTTCCGCTATTGGAAAGAACGGTCTTGGCATCGCGCAAGTCGATGTTTTGTGTATAATGATGTGTTATCACCTCCGCAATTCCCCTAGCGGCGGTTGCCAAAACCTCATCGGCCTTTGAAAAACCGGCCTTAAACCCAAGATTTCCATAGACTTCCCGTAATTTATTATTGTTGATAACAATCAAGGAATCTACATTCTTCCGCAACTTTTCTATACCCTGATGGGCCTGATCACAACGCATTTTACCTTCAAACTGGAACGGCATGGTAACAATACCCACCGTTAGAATATCCATTTCCTTGGCAAACTTGGCAATTACGGGAGCAGCACCAGTTCCTGTTCCCCCACCCATACCAGCGGTAATGAAAATCATTTTTGTCGTACGGTCCAGCATTCCTTTGATATCTTCCATGCTCTCCATAGCGGCCTGCTCACCGATTTCCGGATTGGCACCAGCTCCCAATCCCTCCGTCAGTGATACCCCCAATTGAATCTTGTTGGGTACCGGACTATTGTCCAAGGCCTGTGCATCCGTATTGCAGATGACGAAGTCTACCCCGTTGATACCGGCCTGGAACATGTGGTTTATGGCATTACTGCCCCCGCCACCCACTCCAATGACCTTAATGACATTGCTTTGATTTTTTGGAAGATCAAAAGAGATACTATCAAATTCGTTGTGATTACTCATACTTTTATTATTACTGGTTATTATGCGCTTATTCTAGTTCTTATTCGGCGTTATCCAAAAAATCCTTCAACTTTTCGGACCATCGGTCAAAAACGGATTTCCGCTCCTTCATAGGTTGATTCACCTTAACCTCTTCTTCAAAACCGGCCATGACAGGTTCCTCCTCCTTCTTGATCTTATTTTTATTGATGGCCGACTTCCTTTCTTCCTTCCTAATGGCGTTCATTAACAAACCTACGGCCGTGGCGTAAAGTGGACTGGCCACTTCCTCGTCTGAATCCCCTGCTAAATGCTCGTTGGGGTAGCCTATACGGGTATCCATTCCCGTGATATATTCCACCAACTGCTTTAGGTGCTTCAATTGACTTCCACCTCCTGTAAGCACGATGCCCGCGATCAATTTCTTTTTTTGCTCATCATGACCATAGTTCTTGATTTCTACATACACCTGCTCTATAATTTCGACCACTCTGGCATGTATGATTTTGGAAAGGTTCTTTAAGGTGATTTCCTTAGGTTCACGGCCCCTCAAACCTTGTATGGATACGATTTCATTGTCCTTGTTCTCCCCGGGCCAAGCGGAACCAAAACGTACCTTAAGACTTTCGGCCTGTTTTTCTATGATGGAGCAGCCTTCCTTAATATCCTCGGTTATAACGCCGCCACCAAAAGGAATTACGGCCGTATGACGGATAATACCATCTTTAAAAATGGCCAGATCTGTAGTTCCGCCCCCTATATCGATCAAAGCTACTCCCGCTTCCTTCTCTTCCATGCTCAACACGGCATCGGCAGATGCCAGTGGCTCCAGGGTAATGTTCCCCAAGTCCAATCCGGCACTTTTGATACAACGGCCTACGTTCTTGATAGAGGAAACCTGGCCCACCACAACATGGAAATTGGCCTCCAGCCTGCCCCCGTACATTCCGATAGGCTCTTTTATTTCGGCCTGGCCATCCACCTTATACTCCTGTGGCAATACATGAATGATTTCTTCCCCGGGGAGCATGATCAGTTTATAGACCTGATTGACCAAGGAATCCAAATCGTCCTCATTGATAACTTCCTCTGAATCCTTTCTGGTAATATAGTCACTGTGCTGCAGGCTTCTAATGTGCTGACCGGCAATCCCTACCACAACGGAACCTATTTTTAGTCCGGAATTGGTTTCGGCCTGTTCCACGGCCTGCTGTATGGATTTTATCGTTTGCGTGATATTGTTAACAACGCCCCTGTGCACCCCGAGACTTTTGGATTTACCGATTCCCAAAATCTCGATTTTGCCGTACTCATTCTTTTTTCCGATGATGGCCACGATCTTAGTGGTCCCTATGTCCAATCCTACCGAATAATTTCCTTGTTCCATGTTGTTATATTTTAGTGCACACTACCTGGTTATTGAATTCCAAACTTACTTCCGCAAAATCCTCCAAGGTATTATCCTTGTTCGCCTTGGCATAAAAGGCCTTAAAATTGCTGAACTTCCCTTCCAAATTTTCAATACCCCCTAAATTCACCACAAACTGGTTCAGCCTAAACTTCAATTGGTAATCATCCTCCGCCTTTATATGTATACCAATCACGTTCTTTCGTAAAAAATCGTCCTTGTTTATAAACTCCAAAATCCTGTACACATCCTCAAGGCTCTTACCCGTTATATTGCCTGTTATAATAGGCACCCTAGCCGAATAATTGGATGAAAACGGCATACGTTTTCCTTCATCATCCAGATAGTACTTTGAATCCCCCTCAATGCGTCCAATGGGTTTGCGTTGAACAATTTTAGACGTTAGCTCACCGTCTATAGTGACATAGACTTGGGCACTTTTCACCATTTCATTGGCCTCAAGGGCCTTTTCTATAGTATTCAAAACTATATTTTCTTTAGGCACATTTTCGAGCCGCCCATAATTTTGTATTAACAATTTATTAACCGCTCCCTCAGTAATATAGAGGTTTTGGTCACCCAGAAATTCCACTCTGGAACGGACTACGTTCTTCTTATTGCTCCTATTGTTAGAAAACGCGTAAAGCCCCATTATTACGAACAATAGCGCAACTATTTTCAATAAGTTCCAATCAATGCGCATACTCCAATTCTTTTGTTACTTTCATAATTTCCAACCCAATATCACCTGCACCCATCATGACGAGCACTTCTGGATTTTGGGCTTTTATTTCCGATACCAAATCCCCTTTTTCCACAACTTTTGTTTGGGCGTTGGTCATCTTTCCCATCAACCAAGCAGCATCAATTCCCTCCATGGGCTCTTCCCTGGCCGGATAAATTTCCAATAGCAGAACACTCGGAAATTTTGATAGACTTTTTGCAAAATCATCCCCAAAATCCTTGGTCCGACTGAACAAATGTGGCTGAAAAATGGCCAAAATCCTTTTGTTGGGATGCATTTCAACAATGGCATCATACACGGCATCTATTTCAGTGGGGTGATGGGCATAATCATCGATGAGGACAAAATCCTCGTTCTTGATACGGTAGGAAAATCGTCTCTGAACACCCTTGAAAGATGCCAAAGCTTCGGCTAGGCGATACGGTGGGGAACCTGCTTGTATCGCCATGGCAAAAGCGACCAAACCGTTCAACAGGTTGTGTCTTCCCGGTTTGTTGAATCGAACCCCGGTAAATGTTCCTTCCGGAGTTCCCAAATCAAAAATGTAGGTACCATGTTCTATTTTTAAATTCCGGATGCAATAATCCGAATCATCCTCTATCCCATAGGTTATGCCGTTTAAAGGCAAACCCTTACGAACAAAAAGCTTTCCTCCAGGCTTTATTCGGGCCACAAAGTCAAGAAACGACTTTTGTAGTTCCTGGGCATTCCCGTAAATATCCAAATGGTCCGCATCCATAGAGGTTATACAGGCCACATTGGGCGACAATCTCAAAAAGGACCGATCGAACTCATCCGCTTCCACCACGGAATACTCGGTTCCCTCTAAAAGAAAATTGCTGTTAAAATCCTCCGAAATACCGCCCAAAAATGCCGTTAACGGAGTTCCCGTTTCACGAAGCAAATGAGCAAGAATGCTTGATGTGGTCGTCTTTCCATGGGTGCCCGCAACGGCGAAACAGAAGGAATCCTTGGTAATCAAACCCAAGACTTCAGAACGCTTTTTGATGACAAAATCGTTCCTTAGAAAATATTGATATTCTGAATGTGTACTTTTTACCGCCGGCGTATACACCACCAAGGTTTCCTCTGGGTTTAGAAACGGTTTGGGAACCAATTCCAAATCATCCTTATAATGCACGGAAATAGCATGGTCGGATAGTTCAATGGTCAGAGGAGTTTCGGTCTTATCGTAACCAGCCACTTCCTTCCCGATAAACTTGAAATACCGGGCCAATGCGGACATACCTATACCTCCGATACCAATGAAGTAAACCCTATGTATATCCTTTATTTCCATGTTGGCTAATTCAACAATTTTTCAATTTCATCACAAATGTCCTTCGTGGCATTGGGCAGTGCCAAAGCCTTTATATTTTTGGAAAGTCGTTCCCGTTTTTCTTCCGATTCGAAAACCGACAAAAACTCTTCTTTAAACTTTTCTTCCAAATCACTTTCCTTAATCATGACGGCGGCATCTTCGGCCACCAAGGCTTGTGCATTTTTTGTCTGATGGTCCTCCGCCACCACAGGTGATGGAATAAAGATGGTAGGCTTTCCTACCAAACATAACTCCGAAACCGCTCCCGCCCCAGATCTGGAAATGATCATATCCGCCGCGGCATAGGCATTTGCCATATCGTTCAAAAAGGCATATACCTTTACATAATCCGAATTTTTACCTTCGTACATCTTTACATACCCCTTTCCACATTGCCAGATCAACTGAAGGTTCAAGGATTTGAAAAACTCCAGGTTATCCGCAATCAAGGCATTGATTCGCTTGGAGCCCAAACTGCCCCCTAGCACCAAAAGGGTTTTCTTTTGCGTGTTCAAACCAAAAAATCGTAACGCATCAGACCTATCCTCCTGTATGGAAATTAAATCGGCCCTTACGGGATTTCCGGTTTTCACGATTTTATCGGCAGGAAAAAATCGTTCCATACCATCGTAGGCCACACAAATCTTGGCCACCTTGTCCTTAAGTAGTTTGTTCGTGATTCCGGCAAAGGAGTTTTGTTCCTGTAGTACACAAGGTATTCCGCTGCTTGTAGCCACTTTCAATAAAGGACCACTGGCAAAACCGCCCGTACCCACTACGGCGTGGGGCTTAAATTTGCTTACTATTTTACGTGCCTTTATCAAACTACTTATCAGTTTCAATGGAAACATTACATTTTTTAGGGTCAGTTTCCGTTGTATCCCCGTTATCCACAATCCCTCAATTTTGTATCCCGCTTGCGGGACCTTCTCCATTTCCATTCGGTCTTTTGCCCCAACAAAAAGGAACTCCGCATTGGGATGTCTTCTTTTAAGTTCGTCGGCAATTGAAATCGCCGGATAAATATGTCCCCCCGTTCCGCCACCGGATATGATAAACCTATAACTGCCCACTCAATACTTCTAAAGGGTTGCTTTCATCAATATCCACGGTACTTTCCGTCGTCTGCTGCATGCTTTTGTTACTGGCACTTAGAATGATGCCTATCGCCAGACAGGTCATCCAACTGGAAGTTCCCCCACTACTGATCAATGGTAAATTTTGACCCGTTACGGGAAACAGCTCCACGGCCACTGCCATATTGATCAAAGCCTGAAAAACTATGGGCAAACCAACACCTAGCACCAACAATTTGCTAAAAATGGTGGTGCAGCCATTGGCGACCACCACGATCCTGAACAACAAAAACAGGTAAAAAAACATAAGGGCAAATCCGCCCAATAGCCCATATTCCTCTACAATAATGGCATAGATAAAATCCGACGAACTCTGGGGAAGGAAATTTTTCTGTACGCTTTTCCCGGCACCTTTGCCCATAACACCGCCCGTAGCGATGGCTATTTTGGCCTTTTCTATCTGATAGTTGGCCTCGGTATCCTCCGGATTGCTAAAACTATCGATACGGCTCATCCAGGTATCGACCCTATTTGGGAACAAATCGGGTGCCGCCTTGGCCACCAAAATGAACAGGGCCAAACAGGCGATGCCCGTTCCAACGATACCCAATAAATATTTTATGGGATATCCCCCCAAAAAGCAAAGCATCAAGACCATAGAAAAAATAATCCCGGCCGTAGAAAAATTTGCGGGCAGGATCAACACCACTACCAAAAAGACGGGCAACCATAAGGGTACAATACTTTCAGAAAAGGTAACCTTTACATCCCGAACCTTGGAAAGATACCGGGCAACATAGATCATCAAAACTACGGCTGCCAAGTTGGAAGGCTGAAACCCGAATCCTACCAAGGGTAAACGAATCCAACGGCTTGCATTGGTTTCCCCCGCTGTAGTCCCCTGGGCCAGCACAAAGATCAAGAGCACGATGACAATGGGCATGGCTATTAAGGAAAGACCCTTGAAAAAATGGGTGGGTATTTTATGTACCCCGTAAATGATACCGAAACCTAAGAACAATAACAAGGCATGCTTCACTAGATGGCCAACCGTTGTGCCATTACCCACTACATAGACCAAATTACTACTGGCACTGTAAACGGGCAAAAACGAAAACAACGCCAAAAGTGCCGCAATGGCCCAAATGGCTTTGTCACCGTTGATATTTTGCAATAGGTTTCGCACGGATTATAGGTTTTTTACACAGTTTTTGAATTGATTGCCCCGATCTTCATAGTTCTGAAAAAGGTCAAAGCTTGCACAGGCTGGGGACAACAATACCGTATCGCCCCTTTCCGCGATTTTATAAGCGACCTTTACAGCTTCCTCCATGGCAAATGTTTCCACCAATAGGTCCACTACGTTACCAAAGGTTTCCTTTATTTTTTCATTATCGACACCAAGACAGATAATGGCCTTAACCTTCTCCCTCACCAAGGGCATCAACTCCTTGTACTCGTTGCCCTTATCAACACCACCAACAATCCAGACAACGGGAGTTTTTACGCTCTCCAAAGCGTAATACGTGGCATTTACATTGGTAGCCTTGGAATCATTGATATACTGTACATGGTGTATTTTCAATACCTTCTCCAACCTGTGGGGAGCGCCCTGAAAATTAGAAATGCATTCCCGAATGGTTTCTTTACGGATACCCACCAATTTTGCCACCATGGCCGCTGCCATGGTATTCTTTAAGTTATGCTGGCCTTCCAATGCTAAGCTGTCTGTCATCATTTTTATCGTGTCTTCTTGAGTTGTTATTTTAATTTCATTTTCGTCTAAACTGGCCCCTTCCCCTATGGATTGTTTTAGGGAAAAAGGAAGTAATTTGGATTTGATCGGGTGCTTGCTCAGCCAATCACCAATAACTTCATCGTCCTGGTCATAGATGAAATAATCGGCCGACTGCTGGTTTTTTGTAATCAGGAATTTGGAGGCTATATAGTTCTCAAATTTATAATCATAGCGATCCAAATGGTCTGGCGTAATATTCGTTAGGACGGAAATATGGGGTCTAAAATCCCTGATTCCATCCAACTGAAAACTACTGATTTCCAAAACATAATAGTCAAAGGCTTCCTCTGCGACCATTTTCGCAAAGCTGTCCCCAATGTTACCCGCCATTCCCACATTCAAACCGCCATTTTTCAAAATGTGGTAGGTAAGCATTGTGGTGGTAGTTTTGCCGTTACTTCCTGTAATCCCAATAATTGTTGCATCGGTATATCTGGATGCAAATTCGATTTCCGATATCACTGGAACTCCCTTACTGGCAAGCGCCTTTACCAATGGAACGGTATCCGGTATCCCCGGACTCTTCATGACCAAATCGGCCTTTAATAGTTTGTCCTCAGTATGCTTGGATTCTTCCCAATCGATTCCAAAATGTTCAAGAACTTTCTTATACTTTTCCTTTATTTTCCCCTTATCGGAAACAAAAACCTCATAGCCTTTTTGCTTCCCTAAGATGGCCGTACCCACGCCACTTTCTCCACCGCCAAGCACCACCAAAAATGCCATCTATCGTATTTTTAAGGTAACGATTGTGGCCACGGCCAGCATAATCCCAACAATCCAAAAACGGGTCACGATCTTGCTTTCATGGTAGCCTTTCTTCTGGTAATGATGATGCAAAGGGGACATCAAAAAAATACGTCTTCCTTCCCCAAATTTCTTTTTGGTATACTTGAAATAGGCCACCTGCGTCATTACCGATAGGGACTCCGCGAAAAAAATACCGCATAAGACGGGAATCAAGAGTTCCTTTCTAACGATGATGGCGATAACCGCAATCACCCCGCCTATGGTCAAACTTCCCGTATCACCCATAAAAACTTGGGCGGGATAGGTATTGTACCAAAGAAAGCCTACCAAGGCACCAACAAATGCTGTGATGAATATTAGCAACTCTCCTACCCTTGGGATATACATGATATCCAGGTATTCTGAAAAAATGATGTTACCGGAAACCAGGGCGAATACCCCCAATGTAAATACAATAATGGCGGAAGTCCCTGCTGCCAGACCGTCAATACCGTCGGTTAAATTGGCACCGTTTGAAACGGCCGTAACGATCAAGATGATAATAGGAATGAAAATCAACCAGGCGTACTCCTTGGCGCCTTCTCCCATCCAACCAATAAAACTGCCGTAATCGAATTCATTGTTCTTGAAGAAGGGAACCGTGGTCATGGTCGATTTGATTTCCTCACCTCGTACCTCTTCAACCGTAAATTGCTCTGTAATAATGGTCTTATTATGGTCTCGCATGGTAACTTCTGGATGAAAGTATAGTACCGCACCCACAATGAGGCCCAAAACGACCTGACCCATTACCTTAAACCTACCTTTTAAACCTTCCTTGTTTTTTTTGAAAACCTTGATATAGTCATCGATAAAACCGATAACCCCCATCCATACAGTTGTAAAAATCAATAAAATGATGTAGATATTCTCCAATCTGGCAAAAAGTAGCACAGGGATCAAAGTGGCCATGATGATGATGATTCCCCCCATTGTAGGAGTTCCTGCTTTTTGCTTTTGCCCTTCCAAACCTAGGTCTCGGATGGTCTCGCCCACCTGTTGTTTTTGAAGAAAAAGTATGATTTTTTTACCGTAAGCTGTAGCGATTATCAGCGAAAACAAAATGGCCATACCCGCACGAAACGTACTGAACTGGAACAGGCTCGCCCCAGGTAGCTGGTATTGTTTCTCCAAATATTCGAACAGGTAGGTTAACATAATTTATTCAAGTTCAAGCGCAAGTGTCAAGTTCAAAAAGTATCGAATCAACGCTTAACCATTAATTTTCGTTTTCTTATTTATCCAAGCTTTGCAACAGTTCCTTAACTATTTTAAAATCATCGAAATCAATGCGTGTACCATTGGTTTCCTGATAGGTTTCATGCCCCTTTCCGGCAATCAAAATGATATCATTGGCATTTGCCAGTTGGCAGGCGGTCTTAATGGCCTGCTCCCGATTCTCAATAGATAAAATTTTTTTGGTGTTCTGCGGCTCAACCCCTGCTTCCATTTCGGCGATAATGGCGCTTGGCGATTCCGTCCTTGGATTGTCCGAAGTGAAAATTGCCGTGTTGCTCATTTCCGAAGCGATATTGCCCATTACCGGACGCTTTGATCTGTCTCTGTCGCCACCACACCCCACAACGGTGATGACGTTTTCATTTCCAGTCCTCAACGTGCCGATTGTCTCGAGCACATTTTTTAAAGCATCCGGCGTATGGGCATAATCAACTATAGCCGTTATTTTATCCTTTGATATATAATATTGAAATCTTCCATCCACATTTTCCAATTCGCTCAGCAAACGCAGGCATTCCAACTTTTCAAGTCCCAACAAATCAGCCGCGGCGTAAATGGCCAAGATGTTATAGGCGTTGAAATGACCTATTAGCTTTGTCCACAATTCGTTATCGTCTATTTTGAGCAATTGCCCGTCGAATTGGTTTTCCAAAATCTGCGCCCTGTAATCGGCATAATTTTTTAAGGCATAAGTAAACTTTCTTGCCTTTGTATTTTGGAGCATTACCAAGCCGTTCTTATCGTCAATATTCGTTAGTGCGAAAGCCTTTTTGGAAAGGTTGTCAAACAATTTCTTTTTGGTATCCCGATATTCCGCAAAGGTCTTGTGGTAATCCAGGTGATCATGGGATAGGTTCGTAAAAATGGCCCCTTCAAATACCAATCCCTCCGTTCTCTTCTGATGGATTCCATGGGAACTTACCTCCATAAAACAGTACTCTACGCCGGCATCGTTCATCAACTTAAGATGCTTATTGATGACCAGGGCATCTGGAGTGGTATGGTTAGTTGGGTATTCCGTGTCATCGATCATAATCTTAATAGTCGATAGCAAGCCCACTTTAAAGCCGGCCTTTTTGAACAGTTGGTACAAAAGGCTGGAAACGGTCGTTTTTCCATTGGTCCCCGTTACCCCTACCAGTTTTAAGTTTTTGGATGGCGTATCGTAAAAATTGGAAGCCATAATGGCCAAGGCTTGTTGGCCGTTTTCGACGGCAACATAGGTAACGCCATCTACCATTTTCTTGGGAAGTTCCTCACAAATAATGGCCCTCGCCCCAAGCGCTACCGCCTTGTCCATGTATTTATGTCCATCTGTGACCGTACCCCTAGTGGCAACAAAGGCATCCCCGCTCTGTACCTTTCTGGAGTCAAAGCATACCGAGGCCACTTCACAGTTCGTGGTACCACTTACTGCGGAAATATGCACACCGTACAATATGTCCTTCAATACCTTCACGATAGTTCCAATACTATTTTTTTCACCTTCTTTAAATCGGTTCCTTTGGATATGGACTGATTTTTAACTTTTCCGTTCCCTTTCACCTCAACTTCCAATCCCAGATTTTCCAAAATGGAAATCGCATCCATTCCGCTCATGCCACGCACGTTGGGCACTTCCTTATATTCCTTTTGGATATTGGCATAATACCCCTGATAAGCATCCTCCAACCTCGTTTCCAACACCTCCTTAACATCAACTTCATCGATCAATGGGGAGGTGGCATATATTTTTTGAGCGATGGACTTAAAGACAGGACCGGATACATCGGCCCCATAATAGCCAACACTTTTATCTGGCTCGTGTATAACCACGATACAAGAGTATTTTGGGTCATCCGCTGGAAAATAACCTGCAAACGAAGAGATGTATTTTAGCTTGTCCGGGTCTTTGCTCACGTAATTTTTCTGGCAAGTGCCAGTTTTTCCCGCCATTGAGAAATTGGGAGAATACAGCCCATGACCGGTTCCATGCTTCTTCTCTACCACATCCTTTAATAGCTGTTGTACCTTTTTGGCAGTTTCCATGGAGCAGATGGACGGGTTCAACACTTCCTTATCAAATTTCTTGACAGTTTTGTTCCATTCTTTTACCTCCTTAATCAAGCGAGGCTTTATCAATTCCCCATCATTGGCGATGGCATTGTAGAAAGCCAAGGTTTGTAAAGGGGTCATGGCCACTTCATATCCGTAGGCCATTTGCGCCAAGGATAGTCCGGACCATCCTTTGTCCCCAGGATATCTCAATACAGGCTTGCCCTCACCTTTTACTGGGAGGCCCAACTCCTTATGGATATCCATGCTCATGAGTCGGTTTACATATTTCTCCGGGTCTTCCTTGTAATTGTTATGTATAATTTTGGCAAAGGCCGTGTTGGAAGAAACCTCAAAAGCTTCCGCTACGGAAATTTCACCATACCCGCCATTTTTTGAGTCCCTTACATAATGGTTATAAATTTTCCATCTTCCTTTTTCCGTATCTACCACGGTACTGGTATCGATAACCTTATCCTCCAAGGCTGCCACCAAATTCACCAACTTAAAAGTGGAGCCCGGTTCATGGGATTCGCCAATAGCATAGTTCAAACGCTCGTAATATTTACCTTCCGAGGTCCTGCCCAAATTGGAAATGGCCTTTACCTCACCCGTTTTTGTTTCCATGACTATAACGGTGCCATGGTCCGCCTTGTATTTTTCCAGTTGCTTCAAAAGCGCATGGTGCGCAATATCCTGGATATTGATATCAATGGTGGAATAGACATCGTAGCCATCCTTTGGTTCTACGATATTATCATAACCAATGGGTTTCCATTGGTTTTTCGCAATCTTTACTTTGGACCTTTTACCTTCAATACCACTTAAGTAATCGCTAAAGGCGCCTTCCATTCCCACCCGGGTTCTGTAACCGTTTTCGTCCACGCGTTCATAGCCTACGCTTCTCTCTGCTATTTTCCCAAGTGGATGTTCCCGTTTTGTGTTTTGGTCGATAACGATACCACCTTTAAAGGGGCCTTTGTTGAAGAGCGGAAAACTTTTCACCGCCATGTATTCGGAATAATCCAAATTTCTGGCGATCAAGGCGTACCTATTTTGATTCTGCCTGGCCTTTCTTAGAATTTGTTGGTAATAGGAAGACTCTTTGTTAAATAGTTTTGCCAATGCATCCGACAAGGGCTTAACATTTTCCTGAAAATCCTTTTCACTTACGGTAACCGCATCGAAATGTATGTTGTACTTTGATACGGAGGTAGCCAGTAGACTGCCATCATCGGAATAAAGATTGCCCCTATTGGGAGCTATGGTGAACATTTTGGTGGTTCTGGTTTCGGCCAAGGCCATATACTTCTCACCATCAATCACTTGTATGGAAACCAATTTGAACAATACCGCACCTGCAAAAACCACAAGGCATGCCGCAACGATATACAATCTGGACAATATGGATTTTTCAGTTACCGGCATTGGTTAATTAAAAGCTTTTAATGATTTTACCTTTATTTTTTTTGGAGGTGTTTCCGATGGATACAAACCCTTTTCTTCCACCGTACTTGTTATGGTGGATTCCAACTTTAACTTTTGCAGGTCTGACCGAGCGTCCACAAACTCATTTTTCAATTCTTTGACACTTTCGTTCAGAGCGGCGATTTTATGCACTTTCTTGTCCGCACTATGCGAACTGCTTATCATGATTGCCGCTAAAAAGGAGGTGAAAATGATGAACCTCCAGTTCTTAAGCGAATCCCCATCCACTAAAAACTTTCCCTTCAAAATGTCCAGTATGCCTTTTTTTACTTTCATCAATCCGTAATTATATACGTTCAGCGATTCTAAGCTTTGCGCTTCTTGCCCTATTATTATTCGCTATTTCCTCCTTTTTTGGGACGATAAGCGATCCTACTTTTTTCAAAGGCACATTGGTGTTGCCGTAAAAATCCTTTTCGGGCTCTCCCTCAAACTGCCCGGCCCTTATGAACCTCTTCACCAAACGGTCTTCCAGTGAATGGTAGCTGATCACACTCAACCTACCCCCTATATTCAAAAGATCCGGCACTTGCTCCAAAAACTCTTTGATGACCGCCACCTCTTGGTTCACCTCAATACGAATCGCCTGGTAGACCTGTGCCAAAATTTTGTGCCTTTTGTGCTCCGGCAAAAACTTCTTTAGCACCTCCTTCAATTGTTCCGTAGTACTTATAGGTTCACGCTCCCTTTCTAACAGTATGGTGTTCGCCATGGCATTTGCATTTCTCAAATCCCCGTACTCAAAAAGCACGCGCCTCAACTCATCATAGGAATAACCGTTAACCACTTCTTTAGCGGATAGGGCGTTGCGCTTGCTCATCCTCATATCCAAGGCCGCGTCAAACCTGGTGGAAAAACCTCTTACCGCTTCATCGAACTGGTGTGAGGATACCCCGAAATCCGCCAGGATCCCATCCACTTTCCGTATGCCATAGAACTTTAAAAACTGGGTCAGATACCTGAAATTTTCACTGATCAACACGAATCTACCGTCATCCAACCGATTCAATTGCGCATCCTCATCTTGATCAAAAGCAAACAACTTTCCTGTTTCGCCCAATCTTTTCAATATTTCACTTGAATGCCCACCACCGCCAAAAGTCACATCCACATACACGCCACCTTCCTTGATTGCCAGCCCATCCACGGATTCTTTTAGCAAAACCGGATTATGATACATCCCCTTCCGGCTTTTCTGCATATTTCACCTGGTAGGCCAACTGCTCCCTTTCCTCTGGGGAAGATTCCACATCCCCGTCATAAGTGGCCTTGTCCCAAATCTCCAAGTGCCGGTCCATTGGGGACAACACCACGTCCTTTTTTATATCCACAAGACCTATTACATCCTTGGGAATCAACAATCTACCCGCCGAATCTATTTCCACCTGCCTTAATCCCGAAGTAAATTTTCGCTTAAACTCACGGTCCTTCCTGCTGTCCCCTAGCTTTTCATTGAGCTTTTTGACCTCAGATTCCCACTCGTGCTTTGGATACAGTTCCAAACACTCATCGTAATAGGACTTTTTAATAAAAAAGCCGTTTCCCAACATTGGAGCCATTTGATTCCTAAGGGATATAGGTAACATTACCCTTCCCTTGGCATCCGCCTTGCAGTTGTAAACACCTGAAAAATAGATTTCCAAAATTGTTGGCCTTTCTTATATAACTCAAATATATAAATATTATTACCACATTTTACCACAAAAAACCACTTTGTTAATAAAATAGCTAATTTTTGCGGCATTTTTGACACAAGTTGATTTCAAATCACCACCAATGACATTTTCCAACAAAAATTTAATCGCATGAACTGGCCGTGACCCTGCATTTTTGGATGGTATATTAATACCACGCTATTCTATCTAAATACCTATATTTGCCCAAATGTCAGAACCCTAGTAGATGGATGACGAAATAATCAAAGACGGGAAGTTCAGGTATATTGAAAAAGGGGAAGGAACTCCCATCATTATCCTGCACGGTCTCATGGGCGGCCTGAGCAATTTTCACGGTGTTACGGATCATTTCCCTAAAAAAGGGTATAAAGTTCTGGTTCCAGAACTTCCAATATATGATATGCCCATGCTCAAGACCAATGTAAAGAACTTTGCCAAATACTTGGAAAAGTTCATTGAATTCAAAGGCCTTAAAGACGTTATTTTATTGGGAAATTCCTTGGGGGGCCATATTGGTCTGCTACATACCAAATTATATCCGGAAATGGTGAAGGCCTTGGTCATTACCGGTAGTTCTGGGCTCTATGAAAGTGCCATGGGCGACGGATATCCCAAAAGGGGCGATTATGAATTCATCAAAAAAAAGGCGCAGGATGTTTTCTACGACCCGGAAGTAGCTACCAAGGAAATCGTGGACGAGGTCTATGCAACGGTTAACGACCGCATGAAATTGGTCAAAACACTTGCCATCGCCAAGAGTGCCATTAGGCACAACATGAGTACTGATTTACCCACAATGCATACTCCCACGTGTATTATATGGGGCGAAAACGATACGGTAACCCCACCCGATGTTGCTGAACTCTTCCACGAGCTGCTACCGGATTCCAATTTGTTTTGGATCAAGGAATGTGGCCATGCACCTATGATGGAACATCCGGAGGAGTTCAATTCCATATTGGAAAAGTGGTTACAGGAGCGTAATTTTTAGACCAAACCAAATGAAAATTTCATCGGCGGAATTTGTGATGAGCAATTCAGAGGTTGCCAAATGCCCCAATGAACCCCTGCCCGAATACGCCTTTATTGGAAGGTCCAACGTTGGAAAATCGTCCTTGATCAACATGTTGACGGACCGAAAAAACCTGGCCAAGACATCCGGCAGGCCTGGAAAGACCCAATTGATAAACCATTTTAAGATCAACAATAATTGGTTTTTGGTGGATCTTCCCGGTTACGGTTATGCCCAGGTTTCCAAAAAGGACAAAAAAACCTTTCAAAAATATATCACCAATTATTTTCTAGAGCGCCAACAACTGGTATGTTCCTTTGTCTTGATCGATATTAGGCATAAACCACAGACCATTGATTTGGAATTTATGCAGTGGATGGGCGAAAATGGCATTCCCTTTTCGATCATTTTTACAAAAGCCGACAAGTTAAGGCCGATGGCCATTCAAAGACACGTAGCGGACTATATAAATTACTTACAAAACGATATGTGGGAAGAGGCACCGCACTATTTCATTACATCATCTAGTAAGAAAGCAGGAAGGGATGAGGTACTGGCGTATATCGACACCATAAACCTAGAATATTTTGAGGCGCAGAAAAACAGGCCGATTTAGAAAATCCTAATAACAACTATTTTTTGAGTTCCAATTTTTCCGCGAAATAATCGCAGAAATCCTTCATAGTGGCCGTCATTTTTTCATCTTGGGTGGCCCTCATAAAAGTATCCGATAGTGAAACCAAGGTCTGGTGGAAGAATATCTTCATTTCATCAACGGGCATATCCTTGGTCCAAAGGTCGATTTTTAGGGATTCCTGGTTTTTACTGTCCCAAACGGAAAGTAACATTGCCTTGGCTTCCTCATTATCTATGCCTCCGTCCTGGGCGGACCATGAAAGTTTTTCCGGTACCCGGTTCTCGTCCAGCCCTACTCTCAAGGTTATTTCGGACTCGTGTAAATCTGCCATCTAGCTTCTTGGTTTATAATTGGATTTCTTGAAAATTTCCTCTGCCGGCATGGTCATCAACTGTTTCAAATTGACCTCGTTGTTTTCCATGAAAGCCCGCACGATCTGCCAACCTATATATCTACCTAAGCGTCCAGGGGACTCATTGTCCAGTTCCAGACCAAATTTTGAAAAAGGAGCCGGATCCAAAAATCGTTGGTTCAATCGGGTTTCCGTACTATATAGGTATTCGTTCTCAATAAAATTTCTCCAGATGGGTTCTTCATTGGCCACGGCCCAATCAATTTCATCTGCTGTATATCCGATTTTGAGCTCGTCCTTGGCATAAGGCATCAGTTTGTCCTTTAAATAAAGTTCCTTTCCAAAATAAATCATTCGGGCCATATAAGTCCGGTCCCTGGGTCTGGGAACCACTTTTTTGGCAAAAGCACTTGCTACATCGCTCACCATAAACTTTCGGTCCAAAATTTTTGCAACATACCGTTGAAAACCGCCGTAATATTTATGTTGGGAACCTAGATAGTTGTCCAAGCCAATGAACAATAAGGTATCTGCCAAGATGATCCGGTTATCGTAATCCACGTCATTGGTAACGGTGATGATTTTAGGGGTTTGCTGTTCGGGAAAATAATACTTGATATGTCTGAAAAGATCCACCAGCCCTTCTTCCTCGTCCTCAAAACTATTGAAGGTATTACCTACCTGTTGAAACAGCTCAATTTGTAGTGAATCCTTCATCTTGGCCACCCAAACACTGTCAGGGGCAGGGAAAAGGTAAGGATACATTTTGCGCAATTTAGGGAGGCCTTCTTCCCCGGCATCGGCAAACAACCGATCAAACCTTTCTATTTTAAGGTCCATAGGAACTTTTGAAATCTCCTCTTCGACCTTATCGCTGTCATTACATCCAATAAAAATCAGTAAAATTGATAAAACGATAAAAATGGGTTTTCTCATACCAAGTATTTCCGAATACATTTTATTTTTAAATAAGGACAACTTATTTTAGGCAAAGTTAATCGATCCAAACAAATTTAATACGGGTATGCAAACGGAAAAAGTTATCGATCACATAGTAGGTTGGCTGAAGGATTACGCAACGAATGCAAACCAAAAAGGGTTTGTAATAGGTGTTTCCGGGGGGATAGATTCTGCAGTCACTTCGACCTTGTGCGCCAAAACGGGTCTGGACCTTCTTTGCCTGGAGATGCCCATACACCAAGCGGCCAATCAAGTGGACAGGGCTTCCAACCACATCGATTGGTTGCAAAGGAATTTCCCCAACGTGAGCAGGCAACCCGTGAACCTCACCCCTGTTTTTGATAGCCTCGTAGCGGCATTTCCCAAAGTGGAGAACGAGGAGGAGCGCTTTATGTCCTTGGCAAATACCCGGGCCAGGCTGCGTATGACCAGTCTTTATTATTTCGCCGCATTGCATAAGTATCTGGTGGCCGGAACGGGCAACAAGGTGGAAGACTTTGGTGTTGGATTCTACACAAAATACGGGGATGGCGGTGTCGATTTAAGTCCGATTGCCGACTTGTTAAAGACCGAAGTCTATGAGATTGCAAAAAAAATGGGCGTTAACGAAGAAATTATCAAGGCGGCTCCCACCGATGGCCTTTGGGGCGATGACAGAACGGACGAAGACCAGATTGGGGCGTCCTACCCAGAACTGGAATGGGCCATGCGGATGAAGAACGAAGGCAAAACCCTGGACGATTTCACGGGAAGGGACAAAGAAGTTTTTGCTATCTTCACAAGATTCAATACCATGAACCGTCATAAAATGGAACCCATCCCAGTTTGTATAATTCCAGAATCCATTAAATAACCACTCACCTATTAATCAGGTTAATAAATCGAATAATAATTCGATTTTGATCGCGTTTTAGAAAAATAGTACATCTTTGCTTTCTAAATTTGATATTTTAGTCCTACATTGCATGTACTCTTTTTCCTTAAAAAGCTAAACCGACTAAACTATCTTGAAAAAACAACATAATGATAAAAGTTTTAATTGCGGACAACCATCCTATCATCCGAATGGGAGTAAGGGCGGTTCTGGATTCCGCTAATGGTTTTGAAATGGTGGACGATGTTTCCACCACTGAAGAGCTTTTCCAAAAACTACAGATTGTAACCCCCGATGTTGTAATGCTTGAAATGGACATTCCGGAGATGAACGGAATTGCCGCTTTAAGAAAAATTAAAAAAGATTATCCCAACGTAAAAGTACTTATGTACAGTGGACAATCTGAGGATGTCTACGCACTTAGTGCCATTAGGGCAGGAGCTTTTGGATATCTATCCAAGGCCTCTGATGTGGATTATATCATCTCGGCGGTGAAAAAAGTTAGTGAAGGTAGTATGTTCATAACCAATGAGTTGGCCCAAAGATTGGCCTTTGATGAAGGAACCAAAAAACCTAGAAGGTTCTTCCGTAAACTATCCACAAGGGAAATTGAGGTGCTTAAATTGTTGGCCAGTGGAAAAAGAAACAAAGAGGTTGCCCAAGGTTTAAATCTAAACGAAAAAACCGTAAGTACCTACAAAGCTCGTTTAATGAAAAAATTGAACGTAGACAATATGGTAGATTTGCTTCAGCAAGCCAAAGCCTTGGAACTCTATTAAAAAATAGTTTGACATTATAAAGAAGACCCGCCATTAATGTGGGTCTTTTTCGTTGAGTACCTTACGATAGTACCCTATTGAGCTTTTGGTTCAACAGCTTATTTAACTGTAGGTAGTTCATTATTTCCTCCAAAATTTCCTTATTGTCCTGCTCCGGGGTTTCGGTTTCATTTTGCAGGGCCTGCATCCTTTTTTTTATCAAGAAACAACGTAGGGTAAGGATGGTCTCACTGACCAATTGGGCGATACCACTCCCCTTTTCCTTTGGGTAGATATCCTTACGTTCCCAATTATGTAGGGCATATTTTTCCTCTTCCATGAGAATGGACGATACTTCATTGGCCATTTCCTGTTCCAAGGCGGCGATAAAATCACTGACCTTAAAATCCTCATTTTCATTCAGTGCGGCAATCAACTTGTAATATACGTCCCTAAATGTTGGGTTTGCCAACTCTATCTCATCTTCCTGTAAATCCAAGTACACTTTTTCGTAGACTTTGATCTCAAGCGATTCCGGTTCCAAAACCAAGTCTCCGCTTTCGTTTTCCTTTAAAACCAGGTCTTCAAACTCCTCTTTCCTATTCCCATATAACAAAAGGCTTTCAATAATCTTGCGTTCCAGTTCATATTGCACATCCAATTTTCCACCAACCGGCTCACTCCGCACCACATCAAAGGCCTTCTGCTTCTGTTTTTCCTGCTTTAGGGCATCGGCTTGGTCCTTTTTTCCAATTTGCGCCAAGGTACTGAAGAGCACACTTTCTGAAATGTTCATGATCTGTGCACATTCCTGCACATAGATTTCCTTTTTGATCCGGTCCGGAATCTTCGAAATACTGTTTACGATATCGCGTACGGTATCGGCCCTTTTTATGGGGTCATCCGATGCTTCCTTAACTAGCAATGAGGCCTTGAACCTTATAAAATCCTTGGAATTGTCCTTTAAAAACTGTTCTACCTCGTCCAATTCATTGTTCTTGGCAAAACTATCCGGATCCTCACCTTCTGGAAACGTACAGATACGCACGTTCATTCCCTGTTCCAAGATCAAATCCACACCCCTCAACGAAGCCCGTAAACCGGCGGCATCCCCATCAAAAAGTACGGTAACGTTTTTCGTCAACCGGTTTATCAATCGGATTTGCTCCGGGGTCAAAGCCGTACCACTGGAAGAAACCACGTTGTGGATTCCACGTTGATAAAACTGGATAACATCGGTATAACCCTCCACCAAAAAACAATTGTCCTCCTTGGCAATGGCCTGTTTGGCATGGTAAATACCATAGAGCACCTTGCTTTTGTGATAGATATCGCTCTCCGGCGAATTCAGATATTTCGCCGCTTTTTTGTCATTGGTCAGGATACGTCCGCCAAAACCCAAGACCCGGCCACTAAGGGAATGAATGGGAAACATGACCCTTCCTTTGAACCGATCGAACTTTTTTGGGTTGTTCGGGTAATTGGTATCCTCTTTGACTATTGTAAGTCCTGTTTTTTCCAGGTATTCCAATTTATAGCCTTGGTCGAGTGCCGCTGTGGTAAAACCGTCCCATTGGTCCAGACAGTATCCCAGACCGAATATTTTAATGGTCTCCTCCGTAAAGCCACGCTCCTTGAAATAGCTAAGTCCTATGGCTTTTCCAAATTCCGACTCCCAAAGTATGTTCTGGAAGTAGGTACTTGCATATTCTGAAACCAAATACATACTCTCACGTTCATTGGCCTGCTCCTTCTCCTCGTTGGACTGTTCTGTCTCCTCAACCTCTATATTGTATTTTTTTGCCAGATATTTTATAGCTTCCGGATAGGTAAAATGTTCGTGTTCCATTAAAAAGGCCACCACGTTACCTCCCTTTCCGCTACTGAAATCCTTCCATATCTGTTTGACCGGGGAAACCATGAAACTCGGGGTACGTTCATCGGTAAATGGGCTGAGTCCCTTAAAATTGGAACCGGATTTTTTCAATTGCACAAAATCTCCGATCACTTCCTCCAAACGGGCCGTCTCATAAACTTGATCAATCGTGGTTTTGGAAATCATCTAGAATCAGTGTTTTTGCTCCTTGAGTTTAAAAGGGAATATCAAATGTATCAAAATGAAGTGAATATTCTTTCCTTCGAGGGTAATGGGAACCACTACAATTTTAAAAATTACGCCTATTCCAAAAAATGGAAACTAGTAGTACCTTAGTACTATCTCTGAAAACAGAAAAACATGAAAAAATCATTTTTGCTTCTTATGTCCTTTTGCTTTTTTAATACAATTCTAGCACAGGAAACCCCAAACTCCATTAACGTCAATGGAGCCTACGAATACGAAATTGAACCTACCTATACCAGTAGCATGATCGTAAGCCTCAATAACGTCTACTACGACACACAAACGGTTAGCCTTGAAGAGTTAATAAAAACTTATAAGGACAAACTGGGGCAGGCAGGTTTGGACTTGTCAAAACTGAAAAATGACCCTTTGTCCTACGCATTGATGGGATATGAAAAAGATGGAGTAATCTTGACCTTCACTACGGATTCTTTGGAAGAGATGCAGAATTTTCTTCAAGTTAAGGCCTTGGGCGTATCCCGTTCCGAAACGTCCATGAAAGCGACTTTGACCGATAGCCAAATGGCCGACTATGCACAGAGAGCCTATGAGAACGCAAAACAGAAAGCAGAGGCCATCGCCAAAAAGATAGGACGATCCATAGGAAAGGCTGTCTATATAAGCGACGGAAACAATCAGGAAATAAACGAATCGCTTTATTACGGCAACACGCTGAAGAAACGCACGTACTTTCTTCATGCCTCTTTTGAACTGCTTTAGATACCTTTGACATGATTCTTTTCTTTGGTACACGGCCCGGAAAAACAGAAATCAAAAACCTGGATAACCTAACCTGCCCTTATTGCAATCAAATAGGTACCTTAACATCTTATATTTCAGGAAATTACTTTCATGTTTTTTGGATAAAACTTTTCAAGATTTCGGCATCGAAAATGGTGGAATGTAGCCATTGCAAACGAGTGTACTACCCAGATGAATTTTCAGAGGAAATGAAAAGGCTCACAAATTAAAAAAGGGCATACCGTACAGGTATGCCCTCACCAATTCAAATAATCATATAATTTAGAGATCGAAACGCAGACCCAAGGACACGTTTCTTTGTTCAATGGCCGCATTCTTGAAAATTGGATTAAGGTCATATTTGAGATATAGCAACACACCGTCAAAGCCCGCGTAGGCACTTATACCATAAATAAGGTTGTTGGTATTGTAATCCCTTTTCAATTTATCTTTCACACTGCTGCCATCTTGGTCGTATTTCAGTTTTTGCCTTGTACCGATGTTAAAACCTCCATAACCCCCTATTCCCAAACGAAACTGATTGCGAAGGGAATATCTTATGGTTTTCTCCGTTTGTTTTAATTTTGAGGGACCGAATTCAAAATGAACGGGAAATACAAGGTTGTCCATCCTAAATTTGGATTTGTCAAGATCAAACTGAAACGGTTGAAGCTCGGCAACACCTTGGTCGTTTAGAACAAGATACTGATTGTCCTTCATCTTAAGACCGTTGAACTGGAATGAAAACCCATAGTTCAACCTTAGAAAATTGGTATTTTCAAACACCCTGGTCCGCCACTGCCAACCCATTTCAAAAAACCGACTCCCTCCTAACTGATATGGAGAATCGTTCAGGGATTGACCGTCGATAATGGCATTGTTAAAGCCTGTTGCAAGAACAAAATCAGAATACGTACGTCTATCATATCTCAAATCCCGTTTCCAATAATTGGTGTTAAAAACGTAGCTTTCCGCGGGCTTTCCCCCAATATCGATACCTATTCGTATTTGACCCTCGGGTACGGAATCTACTTGGATGTCGTTGAACAAAATCCCTTCATTACGTTGCAGTAAGGAAATCTGATTATCGATAATCGCTAGCCTGTTTTCTATATTCAAAGCACGCTTTTCTGCCGCTTCCTCTTTTAGTTTTTGGGCATCTTCCTCAGAAATTATTCCATCCTCAAGTCGCTTGTTTATTTCCGAAACCTCTACTTTCAAGGCCTCCTTTTCCTGTTCGGTTACTTTTTCTTTTTGACTCTTCAGGGCTTTTACCTTTTTTTCATAATCTTCCTGTGCGGAGATTGATTGAACCACGAACAAGGTGATACATAGCAAGACAAATGTTGTAATTGTTTTCATTTCTTTTTTCGATTTTGATTTTGATTGACCCGTTGCTTCGACTTCGCTCAGGGCAAGTGAATAAACTCCAGTCCCTGTAGTAAAATACAGAGCTCAATAAATAAATAATAAATGATTAAATGATTTAGTCGTTCCTGTCGGCTACGGCCGTTCTAACCTTCAGAAAACCGGCCTTTAAGGTTTCAAATAGTTGGTCTCGGAAGGATTGATCAAGTTCTTCCTCCACCTCGGTCAACAAGGCCATAGCATTGACCGTAGTATTATTTTCAAGTAATTTTTGACTCAGGATTTCCTTTTGTGCGTTTATTAAAAGGGAATCCACTTCCGCATCCGTTATATTTCCATGAAGTTCCATGACATTTACCTGGGCGATGACCTCAGCGATTTTTGCATCTAGAATTTCCACGGGGACCGTAGGAATAATTTCATCCTCCAAAGGTGCCTTGGGCTTATTGGAAACTAGCATGTCCATTTCTTGAGCCGACCCCTGCTGGCCCTGTGACGTTGGCCCTAGGTCTCCATCCTGATTCCCTTTTGTTTCCTCATTTTTAGTTACTACAAAGGCTTCGGGCCGTGTAATTTCAAAAACAGTGGAGTCCTTGAATTCCAAGTTTTGTTCAATGATTTTGGGCTGTTCTACATCGACCACGATATTCGGGGATATCCCTTCAATTTCTTCAGATTGGGTAAAGAAAAAAAGCGAGGCTCCCAAAAGTAGGATAAAACTTGCCGCTATTCCCATCCAGAAATAACCGTTTTTTCGTTGCTCCGTTGAGGTTTCCAATTGACCTGAAATCCTTTCCCAAGCCCCATCCGAAGGAGCGATTCTCCTTTCTTCCAACTTGCTTTTAATATACTTTTCAAACTTATCTGGTTCCATACCCAATAATATTTTGTTCCTGTAATTGCTCTTGGAGCATTTTCCGGGCCTTAAAAAGTTGGGATTTGGAGGTGCTTTCCGTAATATCCAACATTTTGGCAATCTCTTGATGTTTGTATCCTTCTATGGTATACAGTACAAAGACCATTTTATAGCCTTGTGGAAGGGCGTCTATAAGTCTTTGGATGTGTTCCGTATCCAAATCGGAAACGAGTTCGGACGAATTGGATTGATTCTCCACATACACTTCATCGTCATAAACTACGAATTGCTGTTTTCTAAGGAAGGAAATACTCTCCCGAATCATAATCCTCCGCACCCAACCTTCAAAGCTTCCCTCAAATTTAAAGGTGTCCAAATGTTTGAACATCTTTACAAAACCTTGAATCATCACATCCTCAGCAAAATGTATATCCTTTATATATTGTCTACAGACACTAAGCATCTTTGGGGCATGATGGGTATACAAAACCTTTTGGGCTTCCCTATTCCCATTAATGGCCTTTTGTATCAGTTGCCGTTCGTTTCTATAAAAGGGTATAATTTTCAAATCCTTTATGGTCTTCTATTTACATAGACGCTTACCAAGTCTATTTGGTTGCCCAGAAATCAAAAAAAAATTAAATAAATCGATAACTATCGTTTTAAATAAACCTTGATGGGCTATCACACCTTTGTTGTCTAGACCTGACAGGTTTTCATTCTCAATAGAGCATGCCAACCATTATAATTCTTATTAAGTAGTACTAAAATTAAAATAGGGTCTCAACTACCTGTCCAAAAGAAAATTTGATTCATGTAGAGGTACGGTACTGTAATGGTTCATTAATTAGTACGGGAGTCCTGTTGTTAGTGGATATCCGGATTACAAAGTAGCCAAAATAGAAATTACTTTTTACGCTCTACCACATAATTTACCATGAGTTCCAAGGAATCCCGGTAATCTGATTTTGGATATTGATGCAGCAAGCAAAGGGCCTCGTCCTTAAATTGGAGCATTTTGGCAACGGCATATTCCAAGCCGCCTACTTGTTTGACGAAGGTGATGACCTCCTTTACCCGTTTTTTGTTCTTGTTGTGGTTCTTGACCGAATTTATCAACCAGCCCTTTTCCTTTTTTGAACAGTTGTTCAAAGCATAGATCAACGGAAGGGTCATTTTTTGCTCCTTGATATCGATTCCGGTCGGTTTCCCTATTTTCTCCTCCCCATAGTCAAAAAGGTCATCTTTTATCTGAAAAGCCATACCACATAATTCTCCGAATTTCCTGAAAGTTTCCACATCGGGACTATTGGGTTTTACTGAACAAGCGCCAAGGCTGCAACAGGCTGCGATCAAAGTTGCGGTTTTTTGCCGTATGATATCGTAATATACATCTTCGGTAATATCCAATCTTCTGGCCTTTTCTATTTGTAGCAGTTCTCCTTCGCTCATTTCCCTTACGGCAACGGAAATAATTCTGAGTAGATCAAAATCACCGTTATCAATGGAAAGCAACAGTCCTTTGGACAAGAGGTAATCTCCCACCAAAACGGCAATTTTGTTTTTCCAAAGAGCATTGATAGAGAAAAAACCGCGACGCTTGTCGCTTTCGTCCACTACGTCATCGTGGACCAAAGTAGCCGTGTGTATCAATTCGATAACGGAAGCCCCTCTATACGTCCGCTCGTTTACCTCCCCGTGGTTCAATAATTTGGCCGTGAGAAAAACGAACATGGGTCGCATCTGTTTGCCCTTCCTGTTGACGATGTAATACGTAATTCTATTGAGGAGGGCAACCTTAGAGGTCATGGAATCCCGGAATTTGGTTTCAAAGAGATCCATTTCCCGGGTGATCGGTTCCTTTATTTGAGATACAATTTTCAAGCAGTCTGGCTTAGAATGTCAAAATTAGGGAAAAGAGGGGATTAAGCAGTAATTAGGGAATAGGAATTAGGGGTTAGCTGTTTGCAAAAAGACTTTTCATTTCTCACTTTTAACTTTTAACTTCCCGACTTATTGGCCAACTGTCCGCAGGCCGCATCAATATCCTTACCCCGGGACCTTCTAACCGTCACCGTGATTCCGTTTTTCTCCAAAGTTTCTACGTACATCTCAATGGTTTTATTGGAGGCCTGTTGAAAATCACCGTCATCAATGGGGTTATACTCGATCAGGTTGACTTTGGACGGGGCAAATCGGCAAAATTCGACCAGGGCATCCACATCCTTTCGCTGATCATTAATGCCTTCCCAGACCACATATTCATAAGTAATCCTGCTTTTGGTCTTTTGGTACCAATATACCAGTGCCTCCCTTAGGTCGGCCAATGTAAACGTCGCATTAAAGGGCATTATAGACGTTCTGGTTTCGTCAACGGCGGAATGCAGAGAAACAGCCAATTTAAACTTCACGGCATCATCGGCCATTTTTTTGATGAGCTTTGGAACGCCTGAAGTAGAAACGGTAATCCGCTTTGGGGACATGCCCAATCCTTCTGGAGACGTTATTTTTTCAATGGCCTTCAATACATTGTTGTAGTTCATCAACGGCTCTCCCATTCCCATGAATACGATGTTGCTCAAGGGCCTGTCAAAATACAATCGGCTTTCATTATCTATGGCCACTACCTGATCGTAGATTTCATCTGGATTCAGGTTTCGCATCCGTTTTAAACGGGCCGTAGCGCAAAATTTGCAGTCCAGACTGCAACCTACCTGACTTGATACACAGGCCGTAGTCCGTGTTTTGGTAGGAATCAAAACCGACTCCACCACCAAATCGTCATGCAACCGAACCGCGTTTTTTATAGTTCCGTCGGAACTGCGTTGCATTTGATCTACCTGAATATGGTTGATTACAAAATTCTCCTCCAACATATCCCTGGTCGCCTTGGACAAGTTGGTCATTACATCAAAAGAATGCGCGGATTTTTGCCATAGCCATTCATACACTTGATTGCCCCGGAACGCTTTGTCTCCGTGGGATACAAAAAAATCCCGAAGCTGTTCCCTGGTCAATGCCCTAATGTCCCTTTTCTTGCTTTCCATATGAAAGTTGTAATGCCTATCGACAAAAATCCCGCTTTTCAACGGACTGATAAAGCGGGATTTACATCGTCGGTCTAAACTATTTAAGGCTAATTACCGTAAAATGAGCATGGCATCGCCATAGGAATAAAACCTATAGCTTTCCATAATCGCCTCTTTATAAGCCTTTTTCATTAAATCATGGCCCATAAAAGCCGATATCATCATCAGCAACGTAGATTTTGGCAAATGAAAATTGGTGATCATCGAATTGGCAATGCTGAACTCATACGGAGGAAAAATGAATTTATTGGTCCACCCTTCAAACGTATTCAAGGTGCGATTGGAAGAAACTGCACTTTCCAATCCTCGCATGGCAGTGGTTCCCACGGCACAGATTCGTTTTTTCTTGGCAATGGCATTATTGACTACTTCAGTGGCCTTTTCATCAATGATCAACTCCTCGCTATCCATTTTATGTTTGGATAGATCTTCTACCTCAACCGGGTTAAATGTTCCAAGTCCAACATGTAAGGTTAGTTCGGCAAAATTTATGCCCTTGATTTCCAACCTTTTCAACAAGTGTTTTGAAAAATGAAGTCCCGCCGTTGGGGCAGCTACCGCACCTTCATGCTTGGCATATATGGTCTGGTACCTTTCCTCGTCCTCAGGCTCCACGTTCCTTTTTATGTATTTGGGTAACGGGGTTTCGCCCAGTTCCCTAAGTTTTCTTCTAAAATCCAAATAAGCACCATCGTAAAGGAACCTCAACGTCCTACCACGGGATGTAGTGTTGTCGATAACCTCGGCGACCAAGGTTTCATCATCTCCAAAATACAGTTTGTTTCCAATTCTGATCTTTCTGGCAGGATCTACCAAAACGTCCCAAAGGCGCTGCTCCTCGTTGAGCTCGCGCAAAAGAAATACCTCGATACGGGCCCCTGTTTTTTCTTTGTTACCGTACAATCTAGCCGGAAAAACTTTCGTGTTGTTGAGTACCATCACATCGCCCTCATCAAAATAATCGATCATATCCTTGAACATTTTATGCTCAATTTTACCAGTTTTGGTATCTATGACCATTAATTTGGATTCATCCCTATTCTCGGACGGATGTTCTGCCAATAGCTCCTTGGGAAGCTCAAAATTAAAATTGGATAGTTTCATTCGTTTAATATTAGGTCAATAGCTTGATATTTAAACATTTCCTTTTGTAGAGGTATTTAACGTATCATAACAAATCCCTGGATGAGGGTTTCATTTAGCTATTTATTGTATTGCATTTTGCGGCTGCAAATATACGACCCATAACAGGGGGTTGTCAAGTAAAAGATAAATTATAATTCCCGCACCTTAAAATGCAGTTTTTGAAGATCGTTCCAAAAATCGGGATAGGACTTTGTAACCACCATGGCATCGTTGATGACCAATGAAGTTCTCAAGGCCAAGGGAGCAAAGGCCATGGCCATTCTATGGTCATTGTAGGTATCTATGGCAACTTCGCTGTTCATTAGGGTTGAAGTCCCTAGGGTAAGCGTTTTGTCCGTTACGGAAATATCCGCTCCCAGTTTTGTAAGCTCGGTGTTTAGGGCTTCCAATCTATCGGTTTCCTTGATTTTTAGGGTATGAAGTCCCGTCAGGTGGCAACCGATTCCCTTTCCAAAACACGTAACCGCGATGGTCTGGGCGATATCCGGGGCATTTGCCAAATCACATTCAATAAAGGAGGTAGGATTATTGGAAACTTTTTTTAATGTAATCCTGTTTTCTCCGAAGGAGGTCTCCACACCAAAATCGGTATAAATCTCCTGAAGCACGCTATCGCCTTGGAGACTATTTTTTTTGTAGGCCGATAATGTAATTTCCGTCCCCACCTCCGATAATGCCACGATGCCGTAAAAATATGACGCTGAACTCCAGTCAGATTCCACTACCAAGGTAACAGGGTTGACCGATGCTTTGGGTTTAACCGAAATCGTATTCCCTTGAAAACTAGTTTCTATTTCAATTTCATTCAGTAAACCCAAGGTCATATTTATATAGGGTACAGAGGTTATTTTCCCAACAAGTTCCAGCTCAAGACCATTTTCCAAACTGGGTGCTATCAACAATAGTGAAGAAATATATTGGCTACTAATATTGGCCGGCAGACTTACCCGGTTTTTGGATAGCTTTTTCCCTTTGATGCGAAGAGGCGGATACCCTACTTCCTTCTCATACGAAATGTTGGCCCCGAGTTCGTTCAAGGCATCGACCAAAATTTTAATAGGTCGTTCCGTCATTCTTTTAGAGCCGGTCAGCACAACATCGCTCCCTTCAAGTGCCGCAAAATAACCTGTCAGAAAACGCATAGCGGTACCCGCATGGTGAATGTCCACAGTACCTTCCCGCTTAGTTAGCCCTGCTTCCATGACTTGGGCATCATCTGAATTTGAAAGGTTCTCTATTTTGATACCGGGATATAGTGCCGATAGTAAAAGTGAACGGTTAGATTCACTCTTTGAACCCGTTATTTTAATCGTATCCTTAAGTAATTTATTCTCAGGACCGGAAAGGTGAAGTTTCAAGATAAATGAAATTAAAAACTAAGGCCAAAGATACTATTATTTCAGCTTTTTGTTGTTGTGATGACGATCATGATCGCGCCTAGTTTTCAAATCTAACTTTTTATCAAAAGCAAGTTGCAAATCTACACCGGTCTGGTTGGCCAAACATAGTACTACAAAGAGGACATCCGCCAGTTCCTCACCCAAATCCTTGGATTTATCAGACTCCTTTTCGCTTTGCTCACCGTACCTACGGGCAATAATACGGGCTACTTCACCCACCTCTTCGGTCAATTGCGCCATATTGGTGAGTTCATTGAAGTAACGGACACCATGTTGCCGTATCCATTCGTCGACCGCCTTCTGTGCATTTTCTATGTTCATTATTCCTTGTTTTTTGTATCGATGATTATTGTCACGGGTCCATCATTTAAAAGGTCTACCTTCATATCCGCACCAAAAATGCCCGTTCCTACTTTTTTACCAAATTCCAACTCCATTTTGTGAACGAATCTTTCATAAAGAGGGATGGCGTTTTCAGGTTTTGCTGCCTTAATGTAAGAAGGTCGATTGCCTTTTTTGGTCGATGCGTGCAAGGTAAACTGACTTACCACAATAATTTCGCCTCCAATATCCAATATGGATTTGTTCATCACTCCAGAACCATCATTAAAAATCCGAAGATTTAGAACCTTTTTAACTAGCCAATCGATATCCTCATCGCTATCCTCGGCAACAATACCTAGTAATAAAAGAAGGCCTTGCCCAATTGATGAAATAACTTTTCCATCAACGGTTACACGTGCCTTGCCTACTCTCTGTATGACCGTTCTCATTTTCTTTCCCCGTACATATCCATCCTATAAGTATCCTCCTCGCCATTGATCATTTGCAAATAGCTTTTATAGCGGCTCCAGGAAACCTTCCCCGCTTCCAATGCCCTCTTTACCGCACAATGGGGCTCATCCACATGAATACAATTGTTGAACTTGCAGTCCTGCTTCAACTCAAATAGTTCCGGAAAGTAGTCCCCTATTTCTTCCTTTTCCATATCCACGATACCAAATCCTTTGATACCAGGCGTATCTATGATCTGGGCCCCAAAACTTAAATCGAACATTTCGGCAAAAGTGGTTGTATGCTGTCCCTGTAAATGCTGTTGGGAAATCTCCGCGGTTTTTATTTCCAAATTGGGTTCTATGGCATTGATCAAGGTAGATTTTCCAACACCGGAATGTCCGGAAAACATGGAGGTTTTTCCTTTCATCATTTCCTTGATTTTGTCCACATTCTTTCCGGTCTTCGCCGAGATTCCTATACAGGTGTACCCAATTTCCCGATACAGGGACGCCAAAAACTTTATCTCATCGGTTTCTTCTTGGGAATAGGTATCGATTTTGTTAAAGACCAATACAACTGGAACATCATACGCTTCAGCGGTTACCAAAAACCGGTCAATGAATATCGTGTAGGTAATCGGGTTGTTCAATGTAATCAACAAAAAGACCTGGTCAAGGTTGGCGGCGATGATATGGGTCTGTTTGGAGAGATTTACGGATTTACGGATGATATAGTTTTTTCGGTCTTCAATACTATGGATGACACCTACCTTTTCATCACCCTTGTCATCCAATTCAAAATGGACATGGTCACCAACTGCAATGGGATTGGTACTTTTTATACCCTTAATCCTAAATTTACCCTTTATTCGGCATTCATAGAAAGAACCGTCCGCACCTTTTACGGTATACCAACTTCCTGTTGATTTATAGACTTTACCTTCCATTTTGTTCATGTTTCCAGCTACAAAGAAACGACAATACTTTTAGAATCCATTCGCATACACCTTTTAACCCATCCTAGTGATTAATTAGGCCACCTAAAAGTAGTTTACAGTAAATTTGGCGTATATGAAAACTAATTATTCATCCATTTAAAAAACCAAAATCATGAAAAAATCATTAATTACCCTATTATTTACAGTTTTAGCGGCAACCGCTGCCCAAGCCCAAGAATTTAAAATCATAACGACCGTTGAGTCCATAGTACCCAGTGGGTTGGGAAGGTCTAGGATCATTGACGGGAACGCGGACAGAGATTATAAGGAATTTGCATCCATACAAACGGAAGAGGACAATTCAAGGAACAAAGCGGACCGCTCCGATATTCGGGTAAAGGATTTTGAGGAAACCAAACTGCTGAATTTTTACAATATCGCCGGAATCAGGTTCCAGAACATTGCCGCAAACGATGCGCTCATTTCTTCCAAACTAACCGCCATGGCCGCCGAGGGTTGGGAACTGGTTTTTGTAACCAGTGGTGTAGAGGCCGATGCCGGTGATAAGGACGGACAGGGTATTTTTATAACCCGGTATGTATTTAAAAAGTAAACTAGCCCATAAGGTCTGCGAAGAAAACAAATCATTAATTTCAAGGAATTGCTCTGGGTATTACACCCTTTGGTGGTGCCAATAAAAAAGCCCCGATGAAACGGGGCTTTTTTTAGTTCTATCCATTTACAATCTTTTCCTGATGGTTGATGGACTCTTGGTGAATGGCCTTGAACATTCTCAAGATAAATTCTTCGCTCAATCCTTTACTTTCCCCTTCCAAAATCATAGCGCCCAAGATTTGGTTCCATCGGTTGGATTGTAGCACGGCAACGTTACGCTCCTTTTTCAATGCCCCGATACTATCGGAAATCTTCATGCGCTTTCCTAGGATATCTATCAATTGATTATCTATTACGTCAATTTGGGCGCGTAGATTACTTAATTTAGAATTATACTCCGCCTCAACATCGGTCTCCTTTCTAATCTTCAGATCTTTCATAATCTGGATTAGCCTTTTTGGTGTTACCTGCTGGGCGGCATCGCTCCAAGCGTTATCGGGATCGTGGTGCGTTTCGATCATCAAACCATCAAAATTAAGATCTAGGGCGGTTTGGGAAACATCAAAGATCATATCCCTTTTTCCTGTAATATGCGAAGGATCGTTGATCAATGGTAAATCTGGAAACTTGTCCTGAAACTCGACCGCCATTTGCCACTCCGGGATATTTCTATATTTGCTTTTCTCGTAGGTGGAAAAGCCACGGTGAATGGCGCCCAATTTTTTGACTCCAGCGGTATACAATCTTTCTATACCTCCCAACCATAGGGCCAAATCCGGATTTACAGGATTTTTTACCAAAACGATTTTGTCGGTTCCCTCCAAGGCATCGGCCAATTCTTGCATGATAAATGGACTTACAGTGGAACGGGCCCCGATCCACAACAAATCCACATCATACTCCAGCGCCAATTCCACATGCGCCCTATTGGCAACTTCGGTGGCCGTTTTTAACCCGGTTTCCTCACGTACTTTCTGTAACCATTTTAGTCCCAGTGCACCTACTCCCTCAAAGTTCCCAGGACGTGTTCTTGGTTTCCAGATACCTGCACGGTAATAATTTACATCGGTATCCTTTAATTCATGTGCGATTTTTAAAACCTGCTCTTCTGTTTCAGCACTACACGGTCCTGCAATTACCAGCGGATGGCTCAAGTTCATATCATCCAACCAGGATCTCATTTCTTTCTTGTTCTCCATTACTTCTTATTTATCGGTATTCCTTTTAAAATTGATTTTATTTTGTTCGTATTGTTCATTTCATTGTAAATACCCTCAAAATCATCCTCTTTCAACAATTCCCTAAATTCCATCAGGTTTTGAATGTATTCGTTTAAGGTCTCTATGACGTTTTCCTTGTTCTGCTCAAAAATGGGCGTCCACATGGCAGGTGAACTTTTTGCCAAACGCACGGTGCTTTCAAATCCACTGCCTGCCATGTCAAAAATATCGCGTTCATTTTTCTCTTTTTCAATTACCGTCTTTCCTAACATAAAAGAGCTTATGTGTGACAAATGGGAGACATAGGCGATATGCTTGTCGTGGGCCTTTGGGTTCATATACCGAATCCTCATTCCCAACAGCTGAAAAATCTCCAAGGCCCTTTCCTGCAATTTAAAGGCGGTCTTTTCCACTTCACAGATAATATTGGTTTTGCCCTCGTACAAGCCCAGTATGGCTGCGGATGGCCCTGAAAACTCCGTACCCGCTATGGGATGACAGGCCAAAAAATTTCGTCTTTTGGGATGGTTGGCTAAGGCCTTGCAAATGAGTTCCTTGGTGGAACCGGCATCGCATACCACACAATCATCATCAACAACATCCAAGATTCTTGGCAATTCCTTCACCATTTCGTTCACAGGAATGCTTACCAGAACGAAATCCGCTTCGGGCAAATCCCCATAGTTGGCCTTATGCTCTATTAGCCCCAGAGACAGGGCCTCCTCCAAATGGTCCGGATTCGCATCTATACCAAATACGATAGCATCGGGCATTATTGCCTTAATATCCTTTACAAAGGAACCTCCTATTAGACCTATTCCAATTACAAAAACGTTCATAGGTCTCCCTTTGCCCCTCCCAAGGAGGGGAATTTTGATGTTATTATCATGTTTTCTAACCTGTGCATCTACTATCTATTCAAATCTTGAAATAGCCTCCTGAATCTTCTCTTTTGATACGCAAAGGGAAAATCGGATATACCCCTCCCCGTTACTTCCAAAAATGGTTCCCGGTGTGATGAAGATATCCCTATCATATAAAATATTGTCTATAAATGCTTCTGCCGAGGTAATACTCATGGGCAATTTGGCCCAAACGAACATACCCACGGCATCTTCATCATAAATACAGCCCAATTTTTTCGCCAATTGGAAAATAAGTTGCCTGCGCTCCCTGTAAAGCTCGTTGAGGTCACTATACCACGCATCCGTGCTTTCCAAAGCGGTTATGGCTCCTTTTTGAATACCATAAAACATTCCGGAATCCATGTTGCTCTTCACCTTTAGCACGGCCTCCAAAAATTCTGCATTTCCCAAAACGAAACCAACGCGCCATCCGGCCATATTGAATGTCTTGCTCAACGAATTCAGTTCCAAGCAGACCTCTTTGGCTCCATCGATCGAGAGCATACTTTGCGGATTATCGTTCAGTACAAAACTGTAGGGGTTATCGTTCACTAAAAGAATATCGTTTCTTTTGGCAAAGGCAATCAATTTTGAAAATTGTTCCCTAGTCGCGGTTGCCCCGGTGGGCATGTGCGGATAGCTTACCCACATCAGTTTCACTTTTGAAAGGTCTTGGGCCTCCAAAATGTCCAAATCAGGGAACCAACCATTACCTTCCGTGAGATCGTAATAAACCGGCACCGCCTCCACCAAGTTCGTAACGGATGTATAGGTAGGATACCCCGGATTGGGCACCAACACTTCATCGCCCTTGTTCAAAAAGGCCATGCTAATATGCATGATTCCTTCCTTGGAACCCATTAAAGGTAGTATTTCGTTTCCAGCATCGACCGTTACCCCGAATTTCCTTTTGTAGAACGCGGCAATGGCATTTCTAAATTCGGGCAAGCCCTGGTAGCTTTGATATTGATGTGCACCATCGTCCAGAATGGCCTTTTGAACGGTTTGTATAACTGCTTCGGAAGGGGCCAGATCCGGACTTCCAATACCCATGTTTATAATGGGCCTACCTTTGGCCATAAGCCCTCTTACCTCCCTCAATTTCTTGGAGAAATAATATTCCTGAACCGATTCCAATCGTTTGGCAGTTCGTATCATAACATGGCGTTTTTATATTCTCCCAATATCTTTACTTCCTCCAACATGATATTCAAGAGTGATTTTGCTTTATCAAAATCCTCGTATTTGTTAAATGTCACATCCACAAAAAAAGAATATTTCCAAGGTGTTTCAATCACGGGGAGGGACTGAATTTTGGTCAGGTTTAAATTACAGTCGCTCATCACGTTCAGCACTGTGGCCAAACTACCGCGTTTGTGGTCCGTTAAAAACCGTAATGACGCCTTGTTTATCTCTTCCTTGGATAGTTCCTTGTTTTTTGTTTTGACAATGATAAAACGGGTAGAATTATTTTTGATGGTCTGTATATCGTCTGCTACGATGTCCAAATCGTATAATTCTGCCGCGACCTTGGGAGCGATGGCCGCAATATGCCTTAATTTTTTATCGTGTATGCGCTTTGCCGTTTCTGCCGTATCCACATCCTCCACCAGTTTAATATTGGGATAATCCTTAAAGAACTCCTTGCACTGCAATAATGCCATGGGGTGGGAACTTACCTCCCTAATATCCTTGAATTTCTGACCTTTCAACACCATGAGATTATGATGGATATTCAGATAATATTCCCCTATGATATGAAGGTTGTTCTTATGCACCAAGGCATAGTTTGGAATGATGGACCCGGCGATGGAGTTTTCAATGGCCATGATACCTTTGTCCGCATTCTTTCTAAGTAATTCATCCACTACGGCATCAAACGAAAGACATTCTACCAAATCCACTTGCTCATCAAAATAATCCTTGGCTACTTGATGGTGGTTAGACCCTTTAATTCCTTGTATGGCTACTCTTATTGGCACGACTTTTTTCTAAAAAAAAAGTCCCGTTTTTCACGGGACCTTTCGTATTATTTTGTTTGCAACATACTACAACAGTCCCGTACCTCTCTTAAAAAAGAAGTAAAAATAAAAACCATTCCAGAAATATTGCTTTGTCATAATCTTTAAAACCGGGGCTAAAGTAATAATTATATTCAAATCTCCAAGTGAAGTCCCCAGACTTTTTTAAAAAATTAGATAAAACATTGAAAAAGTGATTCCTAAAACTTCAACGCCAACCCAACGCCCCTATCCGAGGGCACCAACCTATAAGTCGTTTTTCCCAGACTGTCGTTGAATTCCAATATGGCATCTTTCTTATTCTTATTGGCAAGGCAATAGAAGATGGATCCCACGACCGCCGTACCTGCAAAGCCAATTATTGGCGCTGTGGTATCATTGTCATTGTTCTCATTGACCAAGTACCAAATCCCAAAACCTAGGTTGGCGGTCGCTGCCGCGAAGGTAACGCCGTATTGCTTTTTGGCCTTGGACCAATATACTTCCGAAGCGGGATTTGAATCCATGGCCATACCAAATTCCTTCCAGGTCATTTTATCCTTGTCCTGATAAAACTGATCTCCCCACATTCCTTGAAAAACGGTTATTTCTTGGGCAACGGAATTTTGCAGTGCGAACATGAACGTCACTAAAGTTACAAACTGAAATATTTTTGATGAATTCATAGTATTTTTTTGTTTAAAGATAAATAAGAAATATTGAACAAGAATAAGTCGTGTATCCTTTAACATGTTTTTAATATGCAGATAGCGTACATCGGTTGGAAACGGGTTCCAAAACTAGTCCCTAAAGACCAACCTTCCGTTGAAGATTACGGATACGTCCACGGTGTTCGGTCGGTTATAGGAAATAACATCCCCGTACCCCCTTATGACCCCGGAAATGGATTCCTGCGGATTGACCAAGATATCATTGCTTCCCCTATGATTTATGGAAACGTTTTGGGAGACCAATGCTTGCGCTTTCACCCTGGAATCCCCTGCAGCTATGTTCACATTCAAATTTTGGGTGTTTCCCCTTAATTTAAAATAGGCTATCCCGTTTACGACAATGCTGAGGTCTCCCGTATTTAGGTCTAGGTCGAATTCGCCGTCTGTGGTTTCCGCTTCAGGAACCAAAAAACTTTCAGAAAGCAACGTAAGGCTTGGATAGGAGAGCACACCATCGCTCGTTATGGCCAATCCCGTGCTACTTCTGATCTCACTGATATTGGGCGAAGTTACATATACGGTGGTCAGCCCGTACTCCCTAAAAAAATTACACCCATTTTCATTTCTAAGTATGAGTCGGTCACCCTCAACCGCAACAGATAATTCTTCCCACAAATTCTCCCCTGTCGCTACCTCCACCTTCTGGGAATCTCCTTGTTTCAAAACCAAGGCAATTTTTTCAAAAACGGTTATCTTATCGAATTCAGGCACTTCAACTTCCTCGCGTATGATTTCACCTGAAGTTTGTAAGCAATCGGGTGCATTTTCGTTACTACAAGACGTAGGCACTAAACAAATAATGAAAATCACAAAGCAATGATGCAACCATCGCTTACATTTATTTTTTTGATGATTTTTGTTCCTAAACATTTTCTATAATCGTATTCCCATTCCAAATTCGACGGCTTCGGCAGCGGCACCATGCGATTTCAATGTAATGGCACCAAACCATTGCTTTCCAAAATAGCGTTTTAAACCAACTCTATTATACACACGTCCCTCAAAATCAAAGGGATAATACACATAATAGCCCAGCTGCGTGATAACAGACACTTTATTGATGAACAGTTCATGACCCAAGAAAACACCAATTCGTTTGTAATCATCATCGGGCTGGACATCCATTTCTGGAAATGACGTGGCCTGAAACCGAATCAGTTCCTTCAAAAAATTCGAAAAAAACACATCGGCCCCTACCTGAATGGCACTTTTCCTTCCCAATCTTTTATCGGCATATCCAGAAAAAATAAAAAACCCATATTGTCCGGAACCTATTACATCGCTTTCGTTGAGTCCCCCGCGCAATATCAGATTATAACGGACCGGTTCAGTCACTTTTTCACGGTTGGTAGTCCTTATATAGGCCAATTCCTCACCACCGTCCAAATCATAGGTAAGTCCCAAATTGAGTGCGAAGGTATTGGTGGATGTATTGGGAGCCCTAAAATTACCATTGGAATAATGAATTATGGAGATTCCCCCCTTCATCCCCAGCCCAGATATTAGGTTCTCCTTATGATAATTGAGCATTAAGTAGGTGGAACTCATAAAGTCCGAGCCATAGGCATTGTTCCTAAAATTTTCTTCTCGATCATACGGATTAGTCGTATAAGCTATCCCCTGCCCGATCCTAAACTGGATGTTTCTCTTGAAGAAATAAAAATTGTAATGGGCATATAGGCCAAAATTCATACCTAAAGTAGTACTATTCATGTCCTGATAAATGAAGGAAGCCCCATAATCCGGGTAATTATAGAGTTGTTCCCATTCTTGGGAACCATATGTTTTTCGGTTATATCCTAATATAATTCCCCCTGGATGATTCGTGATTAAATGGGAAATATCGGTGTTATGAAGTATAACCGAGCCATAGAACTGACTTAGGTCCAAGGTATGCTTTTTGACCTCCGCATCTTGGGAAAAACATAAAGTTCCCAAAAGGGATAAAAACAAAAAACATTTCCAATTCATGAATGGCAAAGGTAGTGAAGTTGGGGGATAGTTTTTGGTTGTTGGCAATTAGCAATTAGCAATTAGCAATTAGCAATTAGCAATTAGCAATTAGCAATTAGCAATTAGCAAAAAAACACTTTTCATTTTTCATTGTTCATTTTTCATTCTTCACTTTTCACTTTTAGCTTTTAGCTTTTAGCTTTTAGTTTTTAGTTTTTAGTTTTTAGCTCAAGTAACACTTTTGACTTTGACCATTTGGCGTCCAGCGAACCTAAAACACCTCTTTCGCTATGGCCTTGATATTGTCGGATTTTCCCATGGAATAGTAATGTAGTACAGGTACACCGGCCGACTTCAATTCCTTCGATTGCTGAATGGCCCATTCTATACCCACTTGTCGTACATCTTTGTTGTTTTGACAAGCTTCCACCGCATCAATTAAATCCTGGGGAATATCGATCCGAAACACCTGCGGCAACAATTGCAGATGTCTTTTTATGGCAATGGGCTTGATTCCCGGAATAATGGGCACGGTAATACCTATATTTTTGGCAGCTTCCACAAATTCAAAGAATTTTTGATTGTCGAAGAACATCTGTGTCACCACATAGTCCGCCCCGGCATCCACTTTTTCTTTGAGGCGTTTTAGATCGGACTGCAAAGAAGGAGCCTCCAAATGCTTTTCGGGATATCCGGCCACTCCAATACAGAAATCGGCATTATCATCAGAGTCAATGGTTTCATGCAAATATTCCCCACGACTCAGATTCCGTATTTGGGAAACCAATTCCTTGGCATAGCAATGGCCCCCTTCCGTAGGCACAAAATATCGTTCCTCTTTCATGGAATCCCCTCGGAGCGCCATAACGTTGTCAATGCCCAAATAATGACAGTCCACCAACACATATTCAGTTTCCTCCTTGGTAAAACCACCGCACAACAGATGCGGAACCGTATCCACATGATATTTGTGCTGGATGGAGGAACAAATCCCCACCGTACCGGGCCGCATACGGGTCACCTTTTTCTCCAAAAGTCCGCCTTTGTCTATATACACATACTCCTCCCTGGAGGTGGTCACATCGATAAATGGCGGTTTGAACTCCATCAGCGGATCTATATTATCATACAGTTCCTGAATGCTTTTGCCCTTCACGGGCGGTATCAGCTCGAATGAGAACAAGGTCTTACCCTTGGCTTGTTTTATATGTTCCGTTACTTTCATGGGCCTCTCCCCCGCCCTCTCCCAAGGAGAGGGAGCTTAATCGGGGACTCTATTTATAATTTTAAAATTTCAACCTTCCACAATTAACATGACCGATACTTTTATTCCCCCTTTGGGGGCTAGGTGGCCTTCGTTTTTTGGGCGTTCGGGCGGGCTTTCCGCTATATTTTTATAAATCTACAATTTATAAAAGATGCCGCTTCAATCCCTAACGCATATCAATCATCGGCAATATTTGGCGCGAGCCATTTTTTGGCCTTTTCCAAACTGATTCCTTTTCTTTGGGCAAAATCTGCTACTTGGTCTTCCTTAATTTTTCCCAGTCCAAAATATTTCGCTTCCGCATTGGCAAAATAATACCCTGAAACCGATGCTGCCGGCCACATGGCCAGACTGTCCGTTAGCTTTACCCCTATTCTTTCCTCTACTTGAAGTAATTCCCAAATGGTCAGTTTTTCCAAATGATCAGGACATGCTGGGTATCCCGGGGCCGGGCGTATTCCTTTGTACGATTCCTTGATCAATTCCTCATTACTTAAATTTTCATCCTTGGCATAGCCCCAATAGTTGATTCTCACCTCCTTATGCAAATATTCCGCAAAGGCCTCGGCCAAACGGTCCGCCAATGCCTTGACCATAATTGAACTGTAATCATCCAAATTCTTTTCAAATTCCGCAGCCAATTCAGCGGTACCAAAACCTGTGGAAACACAGAAAGTCCCAATATAATCCTGGACTCCGCTTTCCTTTGGTGCAATAAAATCGGCCAGGGCATAATCTGCAACGCCTTCCCTGCGCTGTAACTGTTGTCTTAGTGTCCTAAACTCATAGGTATTTCCATCATCAGGATTCCTGACCTCGATATCATCAGCATTTACGGTATTTGCCGGAAACAATCCAAATACAGCTTTTGCTTTTAGCTGTTTCTTGTCTAATATATCCTTGAGCATTTTTTGCGCATCAGAAAATAAATCTCTTGCTTGTTCCCCAACCACTTCGTCGGTCAATATATCGGGATATTTCCCATGCAATTCCCAACTTCTAAAGAAAGGGGTCCAATCAATATAGGAGACTAATTTATCCAGCTCTTGATTTTCTATCACCTGTATCCCCATCATATGAGGTTCCTTTATTTTAGCGTTGCCCCAGTCGATTTGAAACTTATTCTCACGGGCCTGCACTATGGTTTTATATTCCTTCTTTACGGAACGCTTTAAAAATTTGTCCCTAAAGTCATCATAGTCTTCCTTAATTCTCATTTTGTAAGCCGCCGAAGTTTCTTTCTGTAGAAGATCGCCAACGACAGTTACGGCCCTGGAAGCATCGTTTACATGGACCACGGCCTCCGTATATTGGGGATCAATTTTGACTGCGGTATGGGCCTTGCTCGTCGTTGCCCCTCCAATCAGTAATGGGATATTAAAATTGTTTCGTTGCATCTCCTTCGCAAGATGTACCATTTCATCCAAGGAAGGGGTGATCAATCCGCTCAGGCCTATGATATCCACATTATGGTTTATGGCTTCCTGTATTATTTTTTCCGGAGGTACCATTACCCCCAAATCAATAATCTCATAATTGTTACACGCCAGCACCACACTGACAATATTTTTTCCAATATCGTGGACATCCCCCTTCACGGTCGCCATCAATATTTTTCCATTACCTTCGGAGTCCCCTTCCTGCGGATTGGCCAATTTCTCCTCTTCAATATAGGGCAACAAATAGGCAACGGCTTTTTTCATGACCCGCGCCGATTTCACTACTTGGGGCAGGAACATTTTACCGCTCCCGAATAAATCCCCTACCACGTTCATCCCGGTCATCAAATGTCCTTCAATGACTTCAATAGGTTTGTCAGATGCCTTTCTGGCTTCTTCCACATCCACTTCAATATACTGATCGATTCCTTTGACCAATGCCCTTGTAATTCGTTCCTGCAAGGGTTCCTCTCTCCAAGAATTATCCACCTTGCTTTCCTTGGCCTTACCTACAACGGATTCCGAAAATTCCAGGAGCCGCTCCGTTGCATCTTCTCGACGGTTTAACATTACGTCCTCTACGTGCTCCAGAAGGTCCTTGGGAATATCGTCATATACCTCCAACATCGTTGGGTTTACGATACCCATGTTCATTCCGGCCTTTATCGCATGATACAAAAACACCGAATGCATGGCCTCCCGAACTGGATTATTACCACGAAATGAAAAAGAAACATTACTTACACCACCACTAACACTGCAATAGGGTAAGTTTTCCCTAACCCATTTCGTAGCTTTTATGAAATCGAGCGCATTCAATTTGTGTTCGTCCATCCCCGTAGCTACTGGAAATATATTCAGGTCAAAAATGATGTCCTCTGGAGGAAAGCCCACTTGGTTAACCAGAATATCGTAAGAACGTCGGGCGATTTCAATACGTCTTTCGTAATTGTCCGCCTGGCCAACTTCATCAAAAGCCATAACGATGACCGCAGCCCCATATCGCTTTATCAATTTGGCGTGATGTATGAATTCCGCTTCGCCCTCTTTTAGACTAATGGAATTAACAACACATTTACCTTGAACCACTTGCAGACCTGCTTCGATAATCTCCCACTTGGAACTATCGATCATGATGGGGACACGCGCAATATCTGGTTCGGCAATGACCAAATTCAAAAACTTGACCATGGCTGCTTTACCATCGATCAGTCCATCGTCCATGTTGATATCGATTATCTGGGCTCCTCCTTCTACCTGTTCCCTAGCAACATCCAATGCTTCCTCAAATTTTTCCTCTTTTATCAGTCGCAGAAATCTTTTGGAACCAGCTACGTTGGTCCTTTCTCCTACGTTAATAAAATTACTTTCTGGTGTCACCACTAAAGGTTCCAGACCGCTTAGTTTAAGGTATTTTTTTTGTTTGCTTTCCATATCTATACCTGCTCTACCATTAATGGCCTTGGCTTGTAATCCTTAACCAAATCAGCAATTGCTTTAATATGGGCGGGCGTAGTTCCACAACAACCCCCAATAATATTAATCAACCCTTTATCCAAATACTCCTTAATTTGACTCGCCATTTGTTCCGGATTTTGGTCGTATTCCCCAAAAGCATTGGGCAGTCCGGCATTGGGATGGGCCGAGATTCCGAACTCACTCTTCTTGGAAAGGACCTCTAAATGGGGCACTAAGTCCTTAGCTCCCAAGGCACAGTTGAGTCCTACAGTTAACAAAGGAATATGGGATACGCTAATAAGAAATGCCTCCGCGGTTTGACCCGTTAACGTTCTGCCAGATGCATCCGTAATGGTCCCGCTTATCATGATTGGAACGTCTATATTTCGTTCTTCCTTTACTTCTTCTATTGCAAATAAAGCGGCCTTACAATTTAAGGTGTCCGTTATGGTTTCTATCAACAAAACATCCACACCACCATCCAAAAGGGCTTCTACTTGTTGTTTATACGCTATGCGTAATTCCTCAAAAGTAATGGCCCTGTAACCTGAATCATTTACATCTGGGGACATACTGGCTGTTTTATTCGTAGGTCCCATACTACCCGCAACGAAACGTGGTTTTTCAGGTGTTTTCAACGTGTATTCTTCGGCAACTTTTTTAGCAATGACGGCCGATTCATAATTAAAATCATAGACAAAATCCTCCATCTCATAATCTGCCATGGCTATGGTGGTACTGGAAAAAGTATTGGTCTCAATGATATCCGCCCCAGCCTCTAAATACTTACGATGCACTTCGGCCAAGGCTTCAGGTTGTGTCAACGCCAACATATCGTTATTGCCTTTAACATCAATATGCCAATCCTTAAATCGTTCACCACGAAAATCCGCCTCTGTAAACTTATATCGCTGCAACATGGTGCCCATCGCACCATCCAATACCAAAATCCTTTTTTGAATTTCCTCTTTTATATTGCTCATTTCTGTTTCATATTGGACGTAATAACCTCCTATTTTAAATCATTTAAATGTAACGTAAGGAATCAAGAATAGGAATTTGGTCTAAGCCTTTTGGGGTTATCTTTCCCGATGGCATTCGGGATAGAACGTAGCACCTACTTACCTACTGACCAAATCAGACTAGACCAAGGGTTGCCAAGGCTTCAATGGGTCTATTCCCTCCACCTTTCTTGATAACAATACAGTTTTTAATAGAACTGGGGCAAAGTAACGGCTCTACCCGTTCAAAACCAAATAATCATTTTTGTAAAGACTTTTCCATATCAAAAAACCCTTCAATTAGTATTCTTGAAGGGTTCCTTAGTCGTTTCAAAAATTACTATGCTATACTTTGTACCACTTCTTTTTTAGCCTCTTTTTTGGAGCCATCAAATCCTTCTACCCCACCAACCGTAGTATATTTCATCACATATCGTTTGCCGGGATTGATGATTTGGTAAGCATACTGACACATTACCGCCGCTTCATGAAAACCGGAAAGAATCAATTTCAGCTTCCCCTCATAGATATTGACATCTCCAATGGCAAAAACTCCCGGTATATTCGTCTGATAGTCCTTGGCATTGTTAACCTTAATCGCATTTTTTTCGATTTCCAGTCCCCAATTTCCGATTGGACCCAATTTCGGTGAAAGTCCAAAAAGCGGAATAAAATTATCCACTTCTAGGTAGGTTTCACCCTTTTCGGCGTCGTTATGTTTGATGACAACGGCTTCCAACTTCTCATCGCCATATAATTTTTTAACCTCGGCTTCCGTGAATAATTTTATTTTACCCAATTTGGCCAATTCCGATGCTTTCTCAACAGAGTCCAAGGCTCCTCGAAATTCATTTCTACGGTGAACCAAGGATACCTCCGAAGCGACATCGGCCAAGAAAATGGCCCAGTCTAGGGCAGAATCTCCTCCACCGGCAATAACCACCTTTTTACCACGATAGACCTCCGGGTCCTTAACCATATAGGCCACGCCTTTATCCTCAAAATCCACAATATTGGAAATGGGAGGCTTTCTTGGCTCGAAAGAGCCCAAACCGCCTGCAATCACCACAACGGGTGCATGGTGCTGTGTACCTTTGTTCGTGGTAACTATATAGGAGCCATCTTCTTGTTTGTCCAAGGTTTCCGCCCGTTCTCCCAAGGTAAATCCGGCTTCAAATGGCTTTATCTGTTCCATAAGATTATCCACTAATGTACCCGCCAATATTTCCGGAAAAGCTGGAATATCATAAATCGGTTTTTTGGGATAAATCTCCGAGCACTGACCACCAGGCTGTGGCAATGCATCAATAAGATGGCATTTTAATTTTAGCAGTCCTGCTTCAAATACGGTAAATAATCCTGTTGGGCCTGCACCTATGATTACAATATCTGTTTTTATCATACTTCTTAATTAGGATTTAGTGGTTAGGAGTTAGCTGTTTAGGTAAAAAAATCTTTTATCTATTCACTTAGAACTTTTAACTCTTTACTATTTACATATCGTTTTTTTATTTCGATAAGCTTTTGCCGATGTCCAACCACTTCACCAATAATAATGATGGCAGGATTGGACAACCTATTCTTCTTTACTTCGTCTTCTATATTGGAGATAGTCCCTACCGCTATTTTCTCGTCTTTCCAAGTACCATTTTGGATAATGGCAATAGCTGTTTCGTCCTTCCCTTCCTTTTTAAAAAAAGAAACAATTTCGGGTAATTTGGACATTCCCATGAGAATGACAACCGTAGCATTACTTTTAGCTGCCAAGGCTACGTCTCCTGATAATTTATGCTGTTTTGTAGTTCCCGTAATGACCCAAAAACTCTCCGAAACCCCTCTTTTGGTAACTGGGATATTTTGGTAGGCCGGCACACTTAAACTGGACGAAATTCCAGGAACCATTGCCGTTTCCAGACCGTGGGAAGCTGCAAATTCCATTTCCTCCGCACCACGGCCGAAAACAAAGGGATCACCCCCTTTTAACCGGACTACGTGTCCGTGGGATTTTGCTCTGGAAACAATCAACTCATTTATTTGGTCCTGTTGATAGGTGTAACAACCTTTTCTTTTTCCAACGAATATCATTTCTGCCTTTGGGGCATATTGTAAAAGCTCTTCGTTAACAAGAGCATCATATAAAACTACATCAGCGCTTTGAAGGGCATTTATTGCCTTAACGGTAATCAATTCAGGGTCACCTGGTCCTGCTCCCACAACAGTTAACCTCCCCCCCGTTTGGAAGGGAGTGTTTACTGCCGCTGCGATTGTTTTTTGATTGGGTTGTTTGTTAAACTGCATTTAAACTTGCGCTAATTCTCGTTCCCTATACTTTTCAACGGTTTCTAAAAACAATCTTGCATTTTTCAAATAGGAAGTCGCAAATTCTTTCGTGGGTTCATTTTTGTTGATTTGCAAAACCATGTTCTCAAAACCACCCGAAACCTCGATTCTACCATTGGCAACAAACTTCTCATCGAAATCCTTGATAATACTGGCGTGGGTGTTCACTTTGGTATTTTCTGATATCAATAAGGCCTTGGCCGAATTGACCATTGAGGCATAGGCATAATAAATACTGGCAGCCCATTTTTCCTCCTCAAATTTCTCTTGGGCATTCTGAATTTTTTCCTCACTTTCAAAAAGTAAGGTGGCTATCAAATCAATGACTACCCCGGCACACTCTCCCACACCAATAGCCTTCTCATATCTTTCGGTATTTCCCCAATCAACAAAATCATCGGCAGTTAAATCATCGACATTGGATAAATGGGTCAAGAAATCGTAGAAATACATTTGTCCTTTTTCGGCATAATAATCGGGAAAGGATTTTCCATTGCCGTTAGCATCAAAATCGTCCAATATCAATCGTAAGGCTTCAGGTCCCCGCTTACTGGGCACTTTTACTACCTTATCCGCAAAACGTCCATTTCCATTTCCATCATTTCCACCTCCCAATAATACCTGTAAGGCAGGGGCCACCAATTTATCCTTAGTTCTAACGGACATTCCTTGAAAACCAATATTGGCCATATTGTGCTGTCCACAGGCGTTCATGCATCCGCTTATTTTAATGACCACATCTGGATTTTCAATATATTGTGGATATTCTGCTTTTATTACCCGTTCCAACTCCTCCGCTATTCCCGTACTACTCGCAATACCCAGATTGCAGGTATCCGTTCCGGGACAGGCGGTAATATCCAAGGCCTTATTATAACCGGCTTCAGCAAAGCCTAGTTTTTTTAGTTCCGCGAAGAAAAATGGAATGGCATCCTCTCTTACATAGGGAATCAATATATTTTGGCGCAAAGTCAACCGGAATTCACCCGCAGCATAGTTCTGTACCAAATCCGATAACAATCTGGCCTTTTCCGTATAAAAGTCTCCCAAAAGAACCTTAATTCCTATCGCCATAAAACCATCTTGTTTCTGTGGTAGGATGTTGGTAGACTTCCATTTTTCAAATTCCTTGATATCGTCAATTTCTACTTTTGGAGCTTCGAGCTCGGAAACTTTTATTTTAGGGTATTCCAAGGCATCAATGGGATAGGTTTTAAAGGGAATTGCCTTGCATTCTTCATCGATCAGTTTTCTAAAACCATCCAAGCCCACATCTTTTAATAAGAACTTCATTCTGGCTTTTGCCCTGCTTTTTCGTTCTCCAAAGCGGTCAAAAACACGGACCACTACTTCCATCAGAGGAATTATTTTATCCGAAGGCAAAAACTCATATAAAACATCTGCATGCCTCGGTTGTGACCCCAATCCCCCACCAAGCATCACTTTAAAACCTTTAATACCTTCTTTGATTTTGGCAATAAAACCAAGGTCGTGCATGTAGGAAAGTCCGGTATCTTCATCCGAAGCGGAAAAGGAAACCTTAAACTTTCGTCCCATTTCCTGACTCACGGGATTTCTCAAAAAATATTGAAAAAGGGCGTGGGCATAGGGCGATACATCAAAAGGCTCGTTTATATCGATGCCTGCGGTTTCACTGGCCGTTACATTGCGTACCGTATTACCACAGGCTTCCCTGAGGGTAATATCATCCTTTTCCAATTCCGCCCAGAGTTCAGGAGTCCTGTTCAAATCCACATAATGAATTTGGATATCCTGTCTGGTCGTAATATGGAGCCTACCTCTGGAATACTCGTCCGAAACCTCACAAATACGATGCAATTGTTTAGATGTTACCTTTCCGTAAGGCAACTTAATCCTGATCATCTGAACCCCTGGTTGACGCTGTCCATAAACTCCCCTGGCCAAGCGAAGACTTCGAAATTTCTCCTCATCCAACTTACCGCCTTGGAACTCATGAATCTTTCGTTCCAACTCTAGGATGTCCTTTTCAACAATCGGATTTTCTATTTCTGTTCTAAAACTTTGCATTGCTATTTTTTATATGATCTTGACCTGCTGCTTTTATAATAATATAAATCCTATCGGATTAATATGTTTTAATTTAAAATTATATTCAACATTTAATTCAGGATTACGACTAACTTATAAACCCAGCTCCTACCGTATTATTTGATTGTGTATCGATGAGAATAAAGGAACCATTGGTCCTATGATTTTTGAACTTATCGTAAAAAATAGGTTTGTTTAACCTAAAACTCACCTCCGCAATATCGTTCATACCCAACGACTGGGCTTCGGCATCCACTCCGGAATAATCCGGTGCAATTTTATGATGCACCTGATCAACCTTGGCCAATACCTTATTGACCCCATGCTGAACCACATATTTGTTCCCTGCCGCCAACGGCTTGGAATCCATCCAGGAAATGGTAGCTGTAAATTGCTTTTCTATGGTTGGGAGGTCATTGGCCTTGACCAACATATCACCCCGGCTCAGATTAATTTCGTCTTCCAACGTAATGGTCACAGATGACCTTCTGGAAGCAGTTTTATATTTTTTATCGTAAACATAAATGTCCTTGATTTTAGACCTTGTCTGTGAAGGTAGGGCGACCACCTCATCACCCACACTCAACTCACCTCCATAGACCTTACCTGCAAAGCCCCTAAAATCATGATGCTCCTCTGTTTTTGGACGGATAACATACTGCACGGGAAAACGAGGCGTGCCCACATTGGAAACCGCTGCAAGATCCAAAGCTTCCAAATGCTCCAATAAAGTTTCCCCCTTATACCAAGGTGTATTTTCGGATTTATTTACGACATTATCACCCTTAAGGGCACTGACCGGAACAAACGTGATTTTTTGATCGGCATAATCCCGTTTCTCCATCAGTTTTTCAAAATCGGCCTTAATTTCATTGTATCGTTCCTCTGAAAAATCGACGAGATCCATTTTATTGATGGCCACCACTACTTCCTTTATACGTAGAAGATTATTGATGAAAAAATGCCTGTTGGTTTGTTCAATAACCCCTTTACGAGCATCGATCAAAATAATGGCCGCTTGCGAGGTAGAGGCACCCGTTACCATGTTTCGGGTATATTCCACATGTCCTGGGGTATCGGCAATAATGTAGCTTTTCTTCGCAGTGGAAAAATAGATATGGGCTACATCTATGGTAATTCCCTGTTCTCTTTCAGCCACTAAACCATCCGTAGCCAAGGAAAAATCCAAATAATCGTATCCTTTTTGCTTACTGGTCCTTTCTATGGCTTCGAGTTTATCCGAAGTCAAGGATTTGGTATCGTAAAGTATCCTTCCAATCAAGGTACTTTTACCATCATCCACACTACCTGCCGTTGCTATTTTTAGTACTTCCATTTTTATACGGTTAGCCATAAGGTTTTAGCTGCTGGCCATTAATTATTATTTGATTTATATCCGATAGCTAATAGCCAACGGCAGAATTTTCAAAAGAAAATTCTAAAAGTATCCTTGTTGTTTTCTTTTTTCCATAGCCGCTTCGGAACGTTTGTCGTCTATACGGGCACCTCGTTCTGAAATAGAAGAATCCCTAATTTCGGCTACCACCTTATCTATACTAATGGCATCCGAAAGAACGGCCGCCGTACAGGACATATCACCTACCGTTCTAAAACGGACCATCCGTTCTTCCACGACCTCATCCTCGTCCCTGAATACAATTCCATCTTCGGCCGACCATATCATACCGTCCCTAAGAAAGGTCTTGCGCTTATGTGCAAAATAGATGGAAGGAATCTCTATTCCTTCATCCTTTATATAGGACCAAACATCCAGCTCCGTCCAGTTGGAAATAGGGAACACGCGTACGTTCTGACCCAACTCGATCTGACCGTTCAACATATCGAACAATTCCGGTCTTTGGTTTCTTTCGTCCCATTGTCCAAAATCGTCACGAACAGAAAATATCCTTTCCTTGGCCCTTGCTTTTTCCTCATCCCTACGGGCACCTCCAATACAAGCATCGAACTTAAACTCTTCAATAGCATCCAACAGCGTCGTTGTCTGCAAACTGTTTCTACTGGAATATCTTCCAGACTCTTCCTTGACCTTTCCTTGGTCAATGGAGTCCTGGACATTTCTAACAATAAGTTCCAATCCCAGTTCCTTAACCAAACGATCTCTAAATTCTATGGTCTCGGGAAAATTATGTCCGGTATCAATATGCATCAAGGGAAAAGGAATTTTAGCGGGCCAGAAGGCCTTTTGGGCCAACCTTACCAAAGTAATCGAGTCCTTTCCTCCCGAAAACAATAAAACCGGTTTTTCAAATTGTGCCGCTACCTCCCTCAAAATATAAATGGCCTCATTTTCTAGGGCATTGATATGGGCGGTATTCTCACCGATTTCAACTGGTACTTCCAATTCTTTTACTTCCATAGGTATTCTTTATGTATGTAATCCGCACTCCCTATTGGCCAAAACCTTGGTGGGATCAAAATAGTTATGTTCATTGGGAAGATCGAACTTCCTTAAATAGGTGTCTAATTGGGTATCATTGTAATGATAGAAAGGACTCACTTTTAGCACCCCGTCCTTGCTCAAACTTAATATATCCAAACTATCACGCAAAGCTGTCTGACCTTTGCGCAAGTTCGTAAACCAAACATCTGGTTTAAAGTCGGCCATGGCCCTGGCGAAAGGTTCCAATTTCACTTGCTTGGTAAATTCCTCATGTCGTGGATCATCTATTTGTGGAATTCCCATTATGGCATCCCTATGGGCAGAGGTCTGTCTCGGAACATATAATTTGATGTTCAATTGTAACCTTTCAATTAGCTCCTCCGCGTGTTTATAAGTCTTTGGGGTATTGTATCCCGTATCGCACCAAATCACAGGAATGTCCTGACTTACTTGCGATACCGCATGTAAAATAGCGACTTCATAAGGCCGAAAATTGGTAGTAACCACTGGGGTATTACCGTGTTTCACGGCCCAAGAGATTATTTCCTCTGGTGGTATACCCTTGAATTGGGCGTTCAATTGTTGAATTTGAGATGTTGAAAATACCATACCTTTTTTATTTGCCCCATTTTATTAAGTTCCACAACCTTTCATGAAAAAAATAGAGAATCATTTTCGTGACAAAATCTATTGACGCTATGGATGCCGCAATTGAAATCTTACCTGTAAGGATGTATGAAATAACAAGTGTGTCCAGAGTTCCTATGATACGCCAGCTAAATGCCTTGGCAATACTTCGTATAGGCTTTTCGGATTTTTTATCCTCCGCGTAGGTCGTTTTTGTGGTTTTCTTATCTAAAACAAGTTGATCTGCAATCATCTTAAATTGTAAATTTTATTACCCTACTTATCTAGTAGAGTTTTCAAAAATAGAATTTAATTTTTACCTATCACCAATGAAATCCTTAAAATTTATAATTACCCTATAGAATTAGTAGATTATTAACAAAACAGGGGTGAAATTGAGATATTTCCAACAAGAGGTTTAGATGGGCAAACTTATTTCTCGTCTTTGGGTTGATTGCAAAGAATATCCTGTAAGGTATTGTTTCGGTATACCGCCAAGGCACTGTCCCTAACTTGGAGCATCAATTTGTGGACGGAGCATGTCCTTTCGTCCGGGCAATCGTCACAGCTTTCGTAAAAATTAAGGCTTACACAAGGTACCATGGCAATAGGCCCTTCCAGTACCCGCATAACATCGGTCATATATATTTGGTCTGGGTCCTTCAAGAGGTAATATCCACCACCCTTACCTTTTTTGGAACTCAAAAATCCAGATTTACGTAGGCTTAGGAGAATACTTTCCAAAAACTTTTGGGATATATTCTCATGCTCCGCTATTTCGGAAATCTGGACGGGTTTTCGATTTTTTTGGTTTCCCAAATACGCAAGGGCCTTTAATCCGTATTTTGTCTTCTTGGAAAGCATATTTCAAAGATAATTAAAATTAAGGTTGAGAAATTTGGTGTAGCGATTTAGTCGATATAAACGTAAACTGAAATAACACTGATAGCCAGTTACGTGTGAGTTCAGTTAACAGACTCTTTCTATGGCCAATATCAAAATAAAAAAATGTTAATCTAAGACAATACTTGTTCCATTACATATAAATATTTAGTAACTTGATGCATCCGATTCAAAACAAACTCACTATGTCAAAATTCAGCTTAAAGATAAATGGAAAGACCCTAGAGGTCGATGTAGACGATAGCACACCCATGTTATGGGTGCTCAGGGACCATCTTAAATTGGTGGGAACAAAATATGGTTGCGGCATTGCCCAGTGTGGTGCCTGCACCGTTCACTTGGGAGATAACGCGATTCGTTCGTGCCAATTACCTGTTTCCTCTGTTGGCGACCAAGAAATTACAACCATAGAAGGACTTTCTGAAAACGGCGATCATCCAGTACAAAAAGCATGGCTAGAGATAGATGTTCCACAATGTGGCTACTGTCAAGCCGGTCAAATCATGAGTGCAACGGCCCTACTAAAGCGAAATCCTTCCCCCAGCGATGAAGAAATAGAAACGGCTATGAACGGAAACATTTGTAGATGTGGAACTTATGTACGCATCAAGAAAGCCATAAAAATGGCAGTCTCAGAGACTCAGAATGCATGACTCGTACAAAGCACCAAAAAAATCAAAAAAAATGACACTCGTAAAAACAAAAATAGGAAGACGATCTTTTATAAGAACTTCGGCACTTGCCGGTGGTGGTATGATGGTGGGTTTTAGTTGGCTCGCCTCTTGTAAAATGACCCCCGAAGAAGTGAACAGCCTTCCAAAAGAATGGTTTGACATCAATGGTTTTCTAAAAATTGGTGATAATGGATTGGTAACAATCATGTCTCCCAATCCAGAAATCGGACAGAACGTAAAAACGGCCATGCCTATGATTGTGGCCGATGAATTGGACGTAGATTGGAAAAACGTCATTGTGGAACAGGCGCCGCTAAATTTGGATGTTTTCCAGAGACAGTTGGCCGGCGGAAGCCAATCCATCCGAGCAGGATGGGAAGGGTTGCGTATGGCTGGTGCTACAGCGAGAAAAATGTTGAGACAGGCTGCTGCCAAAGCTTGGGAGGTCCCCTTGGAAGAGGTGACCACATCCAACGGAACGCTCTACCACAAAGCTAGCAACAAATCGGCCGGTTATGGTGAAATGGCATCTGCAGCGGTGGGTGTAGCTTCTCCCAATGACCCACCAGAAAATATTGAAGTTCCGGAAGAAGTTGAGTTAAAGGACATAAATGATTTTACGATAATAGGTACGGACAGATTAAATGTTGACGGACCAAAAATAGTTACAGGAAAACCATTGTTCGGAATCGATGTCCAAGAGGAAGGTATGCTTACAGCCATGATAGTGCATCCTGAGGCTTTTGGGCAAACCTTTAAATCAATGGATGCCGAATCAATCAAATCCATGCCGGGAATTATAGATGTTTTCCCTGTTGATGTATATCCAGAAGGGGTTGAAAAACAGTGGTCCGATGGAGGTGGAATACCACAACTAGTTGCAATTGTGGGTGAAAGTACGTGGCAGTGCATGCAGGCCAAAAAAGCTTTAAAAGTGGAATGGGAAAGCCCATCTAACTTGGAAAGTACCGAAAGCTATGAGGACGATTTAGCAAAATTGTTGGATGCTCCCGCAAAAGAACCAGCTCGTAGCGATGGGGATTTTAACAAGGCCATTAAAGGTGCGGCCAAAGTCATCGAGCGAACCTATAGTGCTCCATTTTTGGCCCACAATACAATGGAGCCCATGAACTTTTTTGCCAACGTAACTGCGGATAAGGCCGAAGTCAAAGGTCCTATACAGACTCCTGAGTTTTTGGAAAAGACCTTATCCTCTGTGTTAGGATTGCCCATTGATAAAATAGATGTTGGCATGACTCGTATGGGTGGTGGATTTGGACGTAGGCTCTACGGACACTTTGGTGTAGAGGCAGCCGTTATTTCCAAAAAAGTACAGGCTCCGATCAAATTGGTGTATACCCGAGAGGACGACATGACCCAAGGAACCTACCGCCCTGCCTACAAAGTGAGGTTCAAGGCAGGATTGGACAAGGATAACAATCTAATAGCTTGGTCCGTCAAGGGAGTTGGAACTAATGATGATTTAGTTTTTGAAAATAGATTCCCTGCGGGAGCGGTAGATAATTATTTAGCTGAAAAGACAAGCCTACAGACCAAAATTACGACAGGGGCATGGAGAGCACCTAGGTCTAACTTTATGGCCGGTGCAGAGCAGTCCTTTATGGACGAGGTAGCCGAATTGGCCGGTAAAGACCCTATCGAATTCCGTTTGGAATTGTTCGACAGGGCGATAAAAGACCCTGTTGGACCACCTGAGAAAAATGATTACGATCCCGAACGCTATGCCGGTGTTTTAAAATTAGTTAAGGAAAAAGCCAATTGGGACGGTTTGGATAATGGTAAAGCCAGGGGAGTATCCGCCTATTTCTGCCACAATTCCTATGTAGCCCAAGTATTGGATCTTACCATGGACGGTAACAAACCTATGGTAGAAAAGGTTGTTTGTGCCGTGGATTGTGGAATCGTAATCAATCCAATCAGTGCCAAAAATCAGATTGAAGGGGGTATCATAGACGGTATTGGACATGCTACTTATTCTCAAATGACCTTTGAGAACGGGGTTCCGCAGCAGCAGAACTTCGACTCCTATCATTTAATTAGAAATAGCGAGGCGCCCAAACAGATAGAGTCCTATTTTGTGGATAACGGTATAGACCCTACCGGACTTGGAGAACCTTCGTTGCCACCTGTTATCGGGGCATTGGCGAATGCCATGTATAAGGCTACCGGAAAACGCGTCTACAATCAACCCTTTATTCTTGAAAAGGAAATAGTGGGATAGTATATTGCTTAGCCTATAATTGCTAGGTATTACCGTTACGACCCCACGGCCGTAAATTTGAAAAGTGTTATCGAAGTTTTTTTCGGTAACACTTTTTTAATTCCACGCCAACCAAAGCTAAAAGTCATATAACCTACTTTATTTTGAAGTTCCCTACCTTAGTTTTCCCTTTGTATATCAATATTTTGTAATTTCAACAAGAACAACAACTTATCAAAAATTATGGCAGCATTCTCATTAAAAATCAACGGAACACAACATGAAATCGATGTTGACCCAACAACACCCATGCTTTGGGTCCTTCGAGATCATTTAAACATGGTTGGAACCAAATACGGTTGCGGTATTGCACAATGCGGTGCCTGTACGGTACACTTGGGCGACAACGCCGTTCGATCTTGTCAGCTACCGGTATCATCCGTGGGAGACCAAGAAATTACCACGATAGAAGGGCTTTCAGAAAATGGGGACCATCCGGTTCAAGAAGCTTGGCTTGAAGTGGACGTTCCTCAGTGCGGTTATTGCCAGGCAGGTCAGATTATGACGGCTTCCGCCCTACTGAAGAAAAACCCAAATCCATCGGACACCGAAATTGAAAATGCCATGAATGGAAATATATGCCGATGTGGAACATATACCAGAATTAGAAAAGCCATAAAAATGGCTGCCAACACTAACCAAAATTCATAAAACAGATGACCCATATCAAAACAAAACTAGGAAGACGTGCATTTATAAAAAACACCAGTCTTGCGGGAGGTGGACTGGTACTAGGATTTAGTTGGCTAAATTCCTGTAAACCTAAGGGTTCGGATGCCGTGGCGATGGAATTGGAAATGCCAAAGGAATGGTATGAAATCAATGGATATTTAAAAATTGGGGATAATGGGGTCGTTACCATTATGTCCCCCAATCCAGAAATTGGACAAAACGTTCGGACCTCGATGCCCATGATCGTTGCGGACGAACTGGAGGTTGACTGGAAAAATGTGGTCGTTGAGCAAGCACCCTTAAATACAAATCTGTATAGTTGGCAGGTTGCCGGCGGCAGTAGATCGATAAGCAGTTCTTGGCAAAACCTACGTATGGCGGGAGCCACCGCCAGACAGATGCTTAAAAATGCAGCGGCACAGGCGTGGCAGGTGCCCGCTGGAGAAATTGCCGCTATTGCAGGTGTTCTTTCACACGAAGCAAGCGGCAATTCCGTCGGATATGGCGAAATGGCTTCTGCTGCGGCGAGCTTGGAAGTGCCCGAAGAAATAGAATTAAAGGAGATTGCAGATTTTTCCATTATCGGAACATCACGTAAAAATGTGGATGGCAAAAAAATAGTAACGGGCCAACCCCTATTTGGATTGGACGTACAGCGGGAAGGTATGTTGATCGCCTCATTGGTTCATCCGCCTGCCTTTGGCATGAAACTAAAATCCTTTGATGCGGAGTCTGCCAAGCAGATGCCAGGAATTCATGATATTTTTTCCATCAAACTATACGATGAAGATTACAAAAAAAATACCTTTCACTTTACGGCCTTCAATGAGTTGATCGCTGTGGTAGGGGAAAGCACTTGGCAGGTATTTCAGGCCAAGAAAGCTTTGAATATCGAATGGGAAAACGCTTCCGATATTACAGAAACCGTAACCATGTTCGGCAATGATATGGAAGTTAACTTTCCCGCCGGTATGGAAGATTCGGAGACCCATACCACCAAATTAAAGGAATTGGTGACTTCCAAAGGAAAGGTAACACGCAAAGATGGCGATCCTGAAACCGCCTTTAAAAATGCCGCCAAAATTATTGAGCGGAGTTATAGTTGTCCGTTTTTGGCACACAATACCATGGAACCCATGAATTTCTTTGCACATGTAACGGAAGACCATGCGGAGTTATTAGGTCCTACACAAACCCCAGAATGGATGGAACCCGCCGTTTCCGAAGTTTTAGGATTACCCTTGGAAAGCATTGATATTCAAATGACGCGACAAGGAGGTGGTTTTGGTAGGAGGCTTTATGGCCACTTTATGGTGGAGGCCGCCTTGATATCCAAAAAAATGAAAGCTCCCGTGAAATTGGTCTATAGTCGGGAAGATGATATGACGCAAGGGATTTATCGCCCAGCGTATTATGCCACCTATCGTGCGGCCTTGGACGCAGATAATAAATTGATAGCCTTTCATGTAAAGGGCGGGGGAATTCCGGAAAGCCCAGTATTCGCCAATCGATTCCCTGCCGGAGCCATTGACAATTATTTAGCTGAAGACTTTACCCTTAATTCCAACATTACCACCGGTGCATTTAGAGCGCCACGCTCCAATTTTATCGCCGGGGCGGAACAGTCCTTTTTGGATGAACTGGCCGAGGAAATGGGCAAGGATCCCATCGATTTCAGATTGGAACTACTAAAACGAGCCCAAGAGAACCCGGTCGGGGAAAAGGAATCCAACGATTATGACGCGGCCCGATATGCAGGGGTGCTGGAATTGGTAAAAGAAAAAGCGAATTGGGGCCAATCCGAAGCGGGAGTTCACAGTGGGGTTTCAGCCTATTTCTGCCACGACAGTTACGTTGCCCAGGTATTGGATATGGTCCTGGAAAATAACAAACCCGTCGTTCAAAAAGTTACGGCTGCCATCGATTGTGGTATTGTGGTAAACCCCGATGCGGCATCGAACCTATCCGAAGGGGGAGCTATTGACGGAATTGGCCATGCTATGTATAGTGGCCTTACCTTTAAGGACGGTGCTCCAGAACAGAACAACTTTGACCGGTATCGATTGATTCGGCATAGCGAAGCACCAAAATCCATTGAAACGCACTTTGTGAAAAATGACATAGACCCAACAGGCATGGGTGAACCGCCATTTCCTCCCGTTATGGGGGCCTTGGCGAATGCATTGTATAAGGCTACGGGCAGAAGACATTATCATCAACCCTTTATAACGGACAAACCGCCATTAGTAGGATAATGCTCAAAACGAATCTAAAATATCAGAATAAGTGACCACCGTTAAAACTAAAATTGGACGTCGATCATTTATAAAAAGTAGTGCCTTGGCCGGTGGTGGAATGGTACTGGGCTTTAGCTGGTTAGCATCCTGCAAAATGTCAGCGGAAGAAGTGAACCAACTACCAAAGGAATGGTTTAAAATCAACGGATATTTAAGAATAGCGGACAATGGTCAGGTGACCATTCTATCACCTAATCCGGAGGGAGGTCAAAATGTAAAGACCTCCATGCCCATGATTGTTGCGGATGAGCTGGGCGTGGATTGGAAGGATGTAATCGTGGAGCAGGCACCCTTGGATACGGCGGCCTTTACACTTCAATTTTTGGGTGGAAGCCAATCCATTCGCAGGGGTTGGGAAGGGCTGCGTATGGCCGGTGCCTCCGCTAAGGCCATGTTGATTGCTGCGGCGGCCCAAGATTGGCAAGTACCATCAGAAGAAATCAGTGCACGTAATGGCATTTTAACACATACCGAAAGTGACAAAAGTGCTTCCTATGGCGAAATGGCATCCGCTGCGGCAACTATGAATGTGCCCGAAGAAGTGCAATTAAAGGAAATCAAGGATTTCACCATTATTGGTACATCCCAAAAAAATGTGGACGGCCACAAAATCGTTACGGGTAAACCTTTATTTGGAGTAGACACCTATAAAGAGGGCATGCTGACCGCCATGATCGTAACGCCCCCGGCATTTGGGCTCAAACTAAAATCTATTGACGACAGCGAGGCAAAAAACATGCCCGGTATCCAATCCATCTTTACCATCAAGGTATTTAATGACGACTATGAGAAAGCCTTCTTCGATACGCGAACGTTCAACGAGGTTGCGGTCATTGTGGGCAATTCCACATGGGAAGTCATGAATGCAAAAAAAGCCTTGAAAATAGATTGCGAACCCATTGAAGGTATTACGGAGACCCGAAACCGCTTTGGCAGAAAATGGGAGGAATACACCCCGGGCGGACTGGAAAGCACAGCCAAACACTATGCGGAGATGGAAGCCATCGCTTCCAAAAAAGCGACGGTGAAACGTAGGGACGGCCATCCTGAAAATGCCTTTAAAAATGCGGCCAAGGTTTTGGAGGCCACCTACACGGCACCTTTCTTGGCGCACAATTGCATGGAGCCCATGAACTTTTTTGCCGATGTTTCCGATAATAAAGCCTTGCTCATTGGTCCGTTGCAAAAACCTGAACTAACGGAACAGACCCTTTCGGCCCGATTGGGCATACCCATTGAAAATATAGAGATACAGATGACCCGTTTGGGCGGTGGGTATGGCCGAAGGTCCTATGCACATTGGCTCGTGGAGGCGGCCCTTATTTCCCAGAAAATGAAGGCCCCCGTAAAATTGGTGTATTCCCGCGAGGACGATATGACCAATGGTATTTACCGACCCTCCTACAGGGCCACCTATCGGGCGGCGCTGGATGCCAATAACAACCTCATCGGCTTTCATGTAAAGACGGGTGGAATTCCTCAGAGTCCCCTGCATGAAAACCGCTTTCCCGCCGGAGCCGTTGAGAATTACTTGGCGGAAGATTGGACCATCGACACCAACCTGACCGTAGGTTCCTTTAGGGCACCCAGCTCCAATTTTATCGCCTGTGCAGAACAGTCCTTCCTGGATGAAGTGGCCGAAGCCACTGGTAAGGACCCCATAGACTTTAGGTTGGAACTATTGGAACGCGCCCAGCACAATCCCGTTGGGGAAAATAATGATTATGAGGCCCACCGCTATGCCGGCGTATTGAAACTCGTAAAGGAAAAGTCCAATTGGTCCAATAGGGATAGCGTGGCGCGAGGCGTGGCCGCCTATTTCTGCCATAATTCCTATGCGGCCCAGGTATTGGACCTGACGTGGGAAAACAATGAACCGGTCGTTCAAAAGGTAACCTGCGCAATCGATTGTGGAATCGTGGTCAACCCGGATGCCGCAACGAATCTGGCCGAGGGCGGTATCGTGGACGGGATAGGCAATGCACTCTACGGCGAAATTTCCTTTAAGGACGGTGTGCCGGACCAACAAAATTTTGATACCTACCGCATGATCCGCATGCGCGAGGCGCCCAAGGAAATCGATGTGCACTTTGTGGAAAGTGACATCCATCCCACGGGATTGGGGGAACCTTCCTTCCCTCCTATTTTTGCCGCCTTGGCGAATGCCATGTACAAGGCGACGGGAAAACGCTCGTACAAACAGCCCTTTTTAAAGGAACGGGAACTGCTGGGGTAATTCGTGGATTACTTCCTAGGGATTGGAAAACAATAGAAAAGGAGTTTCTTTGTTCGAAGGCTGCACGGTGCCGATTTCCGAAAAACCCAGTTTTGACAGTAGTCTTTGGGAGCGTACATTATCGGATGTTGTCACCGCCAGCACTTTTGGGAAGTTCAGTGCCGATACACCATAGTCCATGACGGAGCGGCACGCTTCCAACATATAGCCAAAGCCTTCAAATTGGGGTAATTGGGCAAAGCCGATATCGGGTGCATCGAGATAATCCCTTTTTAAAAATCCGCAGATACCCAAAGGCGCATTGGTATCCTTTACCGAAACCATCCAAAGTCCGAAGCCACGCTCCCTATATGATGCCAACAAGCTATATTCTATATACGCCGCCGCATCGGTCAATGAGATTATGCCGCGATCGCCAATATGTTCCAACCAGGTGGGACTGTTCAAAAGTTCATAAATGAAATCGGCATCGGCTAGGGTAGCCTCCTGGATGTGGAGTCTTTCGGTTTCGATTGGTATCATGTAAATCAACTTCTAAAACGCTCATAAGCTGCGCGTTCCAGTTCCTCCCTGTGGTCCGGATGTGCAATTGCTATAGGCGACTTTGCACGTTCCTTCAGGTTTTTCCCGAAGAGATTGGTGGTACCATATTCCGTCACTACATAATGTACATGGGCGCGGGTGGTCGTAACGCCTGCACCTTGTTTTAAATAGGGTGTTATTTTGGATATTCCCTTTGCGGTAACCGATGGCATGGCAAATATAGGTTTCCCCCCTTTGGACAAGGAAGCGCCCCTAATGAAATCCATTTGTCCCCCTACCCCGGAAAATTGTCGGTTTCCTATGGTATCGGCGCAAATCTGTCCGGTCAAATCGATTTCAATGGCACCATTGATGGCCGTTACTTTTGGGTTTTTTCGGATAATCGCCGTATCGTTGGTATACGCCGCTTCCTTAAAATGTACCAATGGATTGTCGTCCACAAAATCATATAGTTTTTGGGAGCCTACGGCAAAACAGGTGACGATCTTGCCCGTTTTTACTTTCTTTTTTTCACCTGTAACCACGCCCTTTTCGATCAGGGGCAAAATACCGTCCGTAAACATTTCCGTTTGGATGCCCAGATGTTTGTGGTTCCCCAAATTGTTGAGCACAGCGTTGGGAATACTCCCTATGCCCATTTGCAGGGTAGCCCCATCCTCGATGAGTGCGGCCACATGTTTTCCAATTTCAGCTTCCACAGGGGAAACCTCGGTGACCCCATGAATATGTATGGGACTTTCCACCTCAATGGCACAATCGATGTCTTTGATATGGATAATACCGTCGCCATGGGTCCTGGGTACGAAAGGGTTTATCTGGGCGATTACCTTTTTGGCCGTTTCAATGGCCGGGAGGGCTACATCGACCGAAACTCCAAGAGTACAATAACCATGTACATCCGGGGGGGAAACCTGCACGATCGCCACATCCAAGGGCAAAATTCCTTGACGGAACAGCAGATGGATTTCGCTCAAAAAAATAGGGATATAATCGCCCAAGCTGCTGTTTACAGCGCTTCGCACATTGCGAACCACAAAACAACTGTTCATCTTAAAACTTTGGCTGTAGGGTTCCACGGTATATTTGGCATCCCCTTCCGTATGGATGGAAATGATCTCAACGTCTTTAAGTTCCAGGTACCTATCGCACAGGGCGTCGATAAGAGCATTGGGTGTCATGGCGGCACCTTGGATAAAGACTCGGTCACCTGATTTTACATTACCAACGGCTTCTTCCTTACTTACTATGTTCATGAATTCTGTTTTAAGGGCTCAAAGATGGCCCCGATACAGCGATTAAAACATGAGGAAATCATGCTTTGAAGAATTACCGGTTTGGGTTAAAACCTAATAAAATAATGCTTTAGTTTCGAACAAAGACGATTGCATTCAATCTGTCATTGTAATAAATAAAAAGCTGACCATTTTTAATTTCAAACTCTTGTGCTGCACTTATGTTGTACAAGGATGTCCATTCCGGTTCAGTGGCAAGCGTAGAAGCAATGAAACCAATGGTCAGTTCGCCATTACTTTTCGCCGTATAACTTCCAGCATAGGAGTTGCTTACTGAGGTCCCAGATAATGTTCCTTTTCCATTTCCATCAGGCTCACCGAATGTTGCAGTGATTTCACCATCGTTAACTTCTGGCCAAGTGGGATTATCTTCCTTGGTAATTTTAAGGTCGCCGTCAGTAATAAAGTACGCAACCGTCCAACTGCCTACCGGTGCATCGGAACTGTTGTCATCGTCTTTGGAACAACCTAAGAAAAATATAAATGAAAGAAAAATAATGATGTGGTTCTTTAAAAAATAGCGGATTGGCATCTTAATGGTTCTTTTCAATTTAGATGTACTTTTCTTTAAATGGTTGCGTCAGAGTTCTATGGAAACAAAGATTCTTTATGCAATTGTCCCATCTATATTTTTTTCCAATTTAAAGCTCCAGGACAGCAGTAAGGTCTGAAGAACTTACCGGGGCCGAAATATGTTGGTGGACTACCTTCCAACCGCCATTTTCCGTGGTAAAACCGACCGAAATCCTATTGATCATTTCCCGCAAGACCCTTCCATCCGGTGCAATAGCCTTGAAGGAAATGTACCCACTGGCAAATCCAAGGGTGTCCGATTCATGAAGCCTGATACGGTCAAAATCCACTTGAACCCTTTCCTCACCAAGAGAACCCAACCAATGCTCCATTTCTGGAATCCAATCCGTCAATGAACCATAAAAACCTTGGTCCCACATATCAAAGGCCACTATTTCTGGGCTATATAGGTTTATCAATGCCTTGGCGTCCTTCTGCCAAACGGCATCCTTATAAATGGTGAAAAAGTTCTTGATTTCGGTCATAGTTTTCTATGGATTGAATTTCGCATTCTAAGATCAAGATACGTCTTCCAAAGCAGATAAACATGCAGTGACCACCACTATAAATGAATAAAATACGTAAGCAGAAAGGTTATACCAGTTCTGGTTTGGAAAGAGGCCAAAATTAGCACCGTTGCCATCTTCTGCGCCGAATCTGTTGGGAATAAAATTAACACAATTAATGCTAAAAAATAAGGAACTAGGCCCCTAATCCCCTCAAATACTGCTCAATATAGGCCTCCTTTTGTTTGAGTTTATACTGAACGATGTACCTTGGATGGTCAAAGACCACAAAAGAATCGAACAGCTTGGCCTCATCATTGATCTTCTTGAAAAATTCGGCATTCTTCTTTCCCAGAATGTAGCAAACCGAGGTATCGATACCAAAGGCGATCTGTTCCTTTAGGGTGGTGATGATAAAATCCTTGGTGGCTTCAAACAGTTCCGGGTAATCGTAATAATTGCAATTGACCCAATTCCCTTTTTTGTTCTTTTCAATGAATCCCAACGGGCAGATGGAATTGATGTAATAGTGGCTATAAAATTTTTCACTACCGCCATAGGCCCTGATCATATCGTAGACAAAGACCGAAGACGGCTCATGCGTCTGGATGGCTTCCGTTTCTATGCCACAATCCTCCGCCAGGCGTTTGGTGTCCGTAAAGGGAATGCCCGTGGCCCCGGCTCCCAGCCTACCCGGGTTGATTCCCAAGACGATACGTCGAGACAGAGTATCCCTAAAAAATTGGGTATAGAATTGCTCCAATATGTGGAGTACCGCTTCATTTTCCGAAAAGGGGTTCATCACCTGGATGTTTTCCCCCAGGGGCGCGTCAAAGCATAGATATTTATGAAAGGAGATTACTTTCTCCGCAAACGTGGTCATGTTAGGATGATTTTAGCCGACAAACTACAAAACGATCCGCAGTTCCCCAAAGCGACTCGGAATTTGAGATTTTAGTCTGCCTAAAAAAATTGAAAATACCCGTGGAACAATTATTTCCATAATTCAAAACCATGGCCTACGAACCAGTAGTTACCTTGTTTCTTTATTAATGGTCTCTTTTAAGACCATACGATTGGAATCGTGAGGGAGCGAGAGCTATTGGCTGAGGATAGAATCCGTTGCCTGCATGGGCATGGGTACGGAACTTACCGGGGCATCCCACAGAACCTTCCAATCATCATCGATTTTTTCCCAAAGCACCACATAATTCCCCATGTCCTCCATGGCCGGAAAGGGAGAATTCTCGTTAGGACTAAAGGTCAGGGAATAGGAGCCGTATTCCGTAGCTAAATCACCACTGGCTTTTACCTTTTCGGTGTTCAGGTCAAATTCCCAAGTACCGAATTGCATGTTCTGCTTCCAAGCCGCTTTATAATTTTCATTCCCAATGATAGCCGGTTGGTTGGGCGGTAACTGGATACAATCCTCGGCAAAATGGGTCGCCGCCGAGTCGATCATTCCCTCCGCATACAACTTTTCTATTTCGGCGTTCTTCGCCATGATGATTTCCTTGATTTCCTCCGAATATTCTTTTCCAGATTGCATTTCCATTTCTTGGGATTCCTTACAACTCCAGCATAGGGAAATTACAAATAAAACAATTATTGAGTGCACGCATTGATTTTTCATAATTAAGATGGTATTTTTATAAACGGTTACTGCAACTTTCAAAAACTTTCCGAACGGGTAAACGATCAAGTTATGCCCGTCCTTAAACGTAGTCTGCGTTTTATGGGTTCATAAAAAATAATAGGGGAAGTCATTGAATATAGGTTTTTTGTCAAAAAAAGTAACTATTTACCGTAAAAAAAAGAAAACTATAGGCTGTGGTTCAGGCCTTTGGTGATTTCCAGACGCACTTTCCTCACCATTCCCGGCCCCTCAAAATGAATGGCAAGACACTTTTATCACTACGAGTGAAATCGCATTGTAATTTTGTATCGAGAAGGACACGTTTAAATCAAAATGTTCTCGATACTATTTTCTAGTGAAAATCAATCGAACTGACAATTTTGAAGAATTTGTAATTACCCCAACGCCTGGGAAATATCGGCAATTATATCATCAATATGCTCCAGACCTACAGAAATACGGACCATACCTTCGGTAATACCACTGGCGGCACGCTCGGCCACGGACAGCTTGCTGTGGGTAGTCGAGGCCGGATGGGTCACGATACTACGGGAATCCCCCAAATTGGCGGAGAGGGACAACAGTTTTATGGAATCGAAGAATTTTCGGCCAGCTTCCAGTCCGCCCTTTACCTCAAAGGCGACCACACAGCCACCGGCCTTCATCTGCTTTTTTGCGACATCGTATTTTGGGTGCGACTTTAAGAAGGGATATTTTACCCAGTTTACCCGGTCGTGCGTTTCCAAAAATTCGGCCAATTTAAGGGCATTGGCACAATGCCGATCTACCCTTACTGCTAGGGTCTCCAAGCTCTTGCTCAATACCCAAGCGTTAAACGGGGAAAGGGCAGGACCCGTAATACGGGAGAAGCGGTAGACCTTGTCCATCAGTTCCGCCTTACCCACGGTAATACCTGCCAAGACGCGTCCCTGACCATCCATTAGTTTGGTACCGGAATGAATGACCAAATCCGCGCCAAACTTAATAGGTTGCTGCAAATAGGGCGAGGCAAAACAGTTATCGATTACCAACAAAACGTTATGTTTTTTCGCAATCTGGCCCAACACTTCCAACTCCAGCACATCCACACCTGGATTCGTGGGAGTTTCGGCATAGATCAATTTGGTATTCGGTTGGATAAGTCCTTCTATGGAGTCCAAATCATGTACATCAAAATAACTGTGGGAAATATTCCACTTCGGAAAAAAGTTGTTGAACAGGGAATGTGTAGACCCAAAAATACTGGCTGCCGAAACCACATGGTCGCCACTCTCCAACAAGGCCGCCAAAGTCGAGAATACGGCCGCCATACCCGAGGCAAAGGCAAAGCCCTGCTCCGCCCCTTCCATTTGACAAACCTTATCCACAAACTCATTGGTATTGGGATTGGAATAGCGGGAATAGATGTTACGCTCCTTCTCCTCCGCAAACGAGGCGCGCATGTCCTCTGCATCCTCAAAGACAAAACTGGACGTTAAGTACATAGGTACGGAATGCTCCAGGTTTTCCGTGCGTTTCAACTGATTCCGTATGGCGTTCGTTTCGAATTTTTTGTTCATTGGTTGTTGGCTTTTAGCAATTAGCAATTAGCAAAAAAACACTTTTCTCTTTTTTCTTTTCTCTTTTCTTCTTAACAGTCAACTTTTCTCCGCAATCCTTAATATATCCCCAAATACCCCACGGGCGGTCACCGCGGCACCCGCACCGGCACCTTGGATGACCAAAGGGTTTTCACCGTAAGACTCGGTATAAATTTCGATGATGGAGTCAGACCCTTTTACCTGCCCCAAGGCACTTTCTTTGGGTACGGAAACCAGTTTCACATCCAATATACCTTTTTCCTTTTGCAAGTCCCCATGCAGGTCGCCCACATAGCGCAATACATGGTTCGGTTTTTGGTTCCTCTTGATTTCGTTGAAGGTATCGTCCAACACCTCCATATGTTCCATAAAGAAATCCACTTCTCCTTTTTCCAAGGTGGAGGGAATCAGATTTTCGATGTTGATATCAGTAAATTCGTTGCTCAGATCCAGTTCCCTTGCCAGAATCAACAGCTTTCGGCCCACATCGTTCCCGGAAAGGTCTTCCCGAGGGTCAGGTTCCGTAAAGCCTTTTAGTTTGGCATCCTTTATAATGGAGGAAAATGGGGCATCCACCTCGGAAAAGGTATTGAAAATATAACTCAAGGACCCTGAAAATACGCCTTTGATACGGGTGATATTTTCGCCCGACAAATGCAATAATTTTATGGTGTCAATCAGCGGCAAGCCAGCACCTACATTGGTCTCGTACAGGTATTGCTTTTGGTGTTTGTCCAGCTCTTCACGTAATAATTGATAGTAATCGAATCCAAGGGTATTGGCAATTTTATTGGAGGAAACAACATCGAAGCCGTTCTCCACAAAATCGAAATAATGGGCCACAAAATCCCGACTAGCGGTGTTGTCGATGACGATCAGGTTTTCCAGATGATTGCTTTTGGCAAACTCGATGACATCCTTGACCTCATAGGATTTTCCCTTGCTTTGGATGTTGGTCTTCCATCGACCTGTTACCCCGTTAGCGTCCAACAATACCTTTCTTGAATTGGCAATGGCGAAGACTCTCAAATCGATACCTTTTCGGGCCTCGATATTTTTGGCCGATTTCAAGATCTGGTCGATCAGTGTTCCTCCAACGTTTCCGTGACCGAAAACCGCCAGATTTACCTTTTTGCTCACCCCGAAAATCTGCCCGTGCATCACGTTTACTGCCTTGGTCAAGTCCGATTTCCGCACCACCAAACTCACGTTTTTGCCCGATACCGTATTGTTGAACAACAGCGGTACGATCTGGTTTTTGATAAGGGCATTGAAAGGTTTGTGGAAGGTGCTCAAATCCTGACCTACCACGGAAATGACCGATACGTCGGCTACCACCTTGATCATATTGATGTCCTGACTCTGGAAATCGCTCGAAAACTCGTTCTCCAAGGCTCGCTTGGCGCGTTCCGCCTTGTCGCGCTTCACCACCAAACCGATTCCCCGCTCCGAAGAACCCTGGGAAATAATGCTTACACTGATGTTGATGGCCTCCAAAGTCTTGAAGATACGGGCATCGATACCCACTTTCCCCAACAAACCGCGCCCTTCCAGGTTGATCAAGGCCACATCCTCAATGACCGAAATGGAGCGGATACCTTCCTTGCTGGCCTTGGCACTGATCAAAGTGCCTTCGTTATCGTCGTTATAGGTATTTAGGATCCGCAACGGAATGTTCTTTTCAATCAACGGAATAATCGTCTTGGCATGCAAAATCGTGGCTCCAAAGTTGGCCATCTCGTTCGCCTCTGCATAACTCAAGTTGCTGATTCGCTTGGCCTCCTTCACATAATCCGGATTGGCGGTAAAAATTCCATCGACATGCGTATAATTTTGCAACTCTTCGGCATCCAAGAAATTGGCCAAAAGTGCGGCACTATAATTACTGCCGTTCCTTCCCAAAGTAGTGGTTTCCCCGTCCTCGGTAGCGGCAATAAACCCCGTAATGATGGGAACGGCATCGTGGGGCAATTCCGCAAACTTCAACAACACCTTTTCCTTGGAAACATGCTCCAGCACCTTGGCATCCCCAAAAGTGGCATCGGTGGTAATGAGTTCCCGTGAATCCAAAAATCGGGCATTGATGCCTTTACCAATCAACAGTTTGGTCACCAATTTAGCCGAAATCAACTCCCCATGCGCCAAAACCTCATCCTTGATTTTGGCACTATAATCGCCCAATAAGGAAACCCCTTCGAACAACTTGGCCAAGCTCTTGAACTCCTTGGAAAGGTTTACATTGCCATACGTATGCTGTTGGTAATTTTCCAGTGCCTCGAAATCTTCCTTGTACGGTTTTCCCTTGGCGGCCTTATCCAACAGACTTTCCAATTGATCGGTCGCCTTTTCACGTGCGGATAACACCACGGCAATATTCTCGCCTGACTTCACTTTGGAAACGATGACGTCCAACACGCGTTCCAATCCCTCTCCGTTGCTCAAGGACTTGCCCCCAAATTTCAAGACTTTTACCTTTCCCGATTTTCCGTTGGTATTGAAAATGGAACTGAGCAGTTTTTCCATTTGCTCGAACTCGATCAGAAAGGCATCATGACCATGGAGCGATTGTACCTCTCCATAGGTTACGTTACTATTGGCCTGGGCCAACTGTTTAAAGGTATCCTTGTTCTCCTTCGCCGTAAAAAACAGGTCGGAATCCACTCCAATGATATGGATGTTGGTAGCACTATTTTGAAGTTTGATGAAGTTCTCCTCCCCGTTTCGGGTCACATCGATGGTCTTCAACAATTGGTTCATCAGCTTATAGGCCGATAATTGAAAGCGTTCCTGTAACTTTTCCCCGTGGTGCATCAGCCAGCTTTCCACATTGAACACCTGAAGCTCCTCGTTCGTACTACGTTTAAACCGCTCCTTGAAGGACTCGGGGGTACGATAGCACAACATGGCGTGCATGCGGGCGTCGTGTACGGGCTGTTTGGAATTTACCAGAAACTGTTCCTGGATCTGACAATTGGCGATGAGCCAATCGGTCGATTTCCAGTCGGACGCCACTGGAACCAGGTGCTCCGTCAAATTCGAATTAATGGCCGCCATTTCCCAAGCGATACCACCTCCCAAAGAACCCCCGATGATGGCAAAAAGCTTTTTAATGTTCAGTTTTTCCAGCCCCAATAAGAAAATGCGGGCCATATCCCCGGCCACAAAATCCTTATAATTTTCAATGACAAACTTATCGTATCCGTTTCCGGGGATGTTAAAACAAAGAATGGTATACTTTTTCGTATCGATGCATTTTCCTTCCCCAATCAACGCGGACCACCACCCATTTTCTCCCGTAACGTTGGAATTCCCCGTGAGGGCATGGTTCACCAAAATTATGGGAGCCGTATGGAGCTTGGCCCCAAACAGTTCATAGGACAGTTCTATATCCTGGGTCACTGCAGAAAGCGTGGTATATTCCTTTATATGTAAATGATGTAGCATAGGATGCCAAAATTATCTATTTATCAGCGTTTTGCCGTGTATTGACTCGTTTCTTTTACCGCTAGATATTCGCTGCGGCAAAGGCCTGTTCCAAATCGGCCTTTAAATCATCTATATCCTCTAGGCCAACGGAAAGTCGGATCAAATCCTGACTCACGCCCGCACCCAGTTGCTGTTCTTGCGTCAACTGCTGATGTGTGGTACTCGCCGGATGGATGATAAGGGATTTTGTATCGCCAATATTTGCCAAAAGCGAAAATATTTTGGTGGCATCGGTCACGTTTTTGGCCGCTTCAAATCCTCCTTTAACCCCAAAGGTTACCAAGCCGCTTTGCCCTTTGGGCAGGTATTCCTGTGCCAAATCATAATAATCGTCGCCCTTTAATCCGGGATATTTTACCCAAGCGACCTCGTCCCTGCTTTGCAACCATTCCGCAAGCTCCAAGGCATTCGCACTATGTTGCTTGATACGCACGGGTAAGGTTTCCAATCCCTGTATAATTTGAAAGGCATTGAACGGACTCAAAGCACCGCCAAAATCCCTAAGACCTTCCAAAATCAGTTTAAAGGTAAAGGCTGCAGCTCCCAAGGCTTCATGATATACCAAACCGTGATACCCTGCGGAAGGTTCGGTAAATTCCGGGAATTTTCCATTGGCCCAGTCGAAAGTACCCGCGTCTATAATGGCACCGCCCAAAGACGTACCCTGACCCCCAATATATTTTGTCAAAGAATGGATAACCAAATTGGCGCCATGTTCAATAGGGTTCAATAATGCCGGAGTAGCTACCGTATTATCCACAATGAACGGAACGCCCGCTGCTTTGGCTTCTTTGGATATGGCCTTTAAATCCAGGACGTCCAGTTTAGGATTTCCGAGAGACTCCACAAAGATAGCCCTGGTATTTTCCTTTACGGCCTTCCCAAAATTTTCCGGTTTTGACGCATCTACAAAGGTAGTATGGATTCCCATTCTTGGGAGCGTCACATTCAACAGGTTGAACGTACCCCCATATAAACTGCTGGAGGCTACAATATGGTCCCCGGCCTTTAACAGTGTCAACAACCCCGTAGAAATGGCGGCCGTTCCAGATGCGAATACCACCGCACCAACTCCACCTTCCACAGCGGCCAAACGGTCCTGAAGAATCTGGTTGGTCGGGTTGTTCAATCGGGTATAGATAAAACCCAGTTCGGCCAAGGAAAATAGATTCGCGGCATGCTCCGTATTATTGAATACGTAGGATGACGTTTGATAAATTGGTACGGCCCTAGTACCTGCGGATTGTGTAGTGTCATGCCCGGCATGAAGTGCATTCGTTGCTAATTTTTGATTGCTCATGATTTTTGTTTTTTAATAGTTAAGTCCTTGATTGATCGCGGACATCATAAATTGATTAAAAAAGCCAAACCCGAACCTGCCGACAATACGGTTCGATAAAATCAAAAAGTTATAAGAAAGTGAATCGAAGAAATTTCGATGACTGTTATCCTTCCCCAAACGGGGTAGAATGTAGCACCTTCTTGTTTCCGAAAATCGGGTGAACAAGGGTTGCTAAGGCTTCAAAGGGTCCAATCCCTCCACCTTTCTTGATAACTATTCAATACGTGTTTGAACTTAACGGGGCAAATATAAGGGCAGGAACTTTTAAAATCCTAATCAAACCTAAAAATTTAACAAAACCCTAGTGAAACGATAGGTTTAAACCTCTTTCCCTTTTACGGCAAAACTTAAAAAGCTCCTCCCTTTAGAAAAGGGAGGTAGCGCGATACGAAGTATCGGGTCGGAGTGATTGAAATACTTACGGTAATACCGTAAACTCAATCTTGGAATCAGTGAAAACTGTATGGGTCTGGGTCTTAAAGTCGGTTTCATCCGCCTTAAAAATATTTTCCACATACGTTTGGGGGTTTAAATCTATCAAAGGAAACCAGGTACTCTGCACCTGAATCTGCAATTTGTGTCCCTTTTTGATTGTATGGAATACATCCTGAAGCTTAATATTTACAGCCGTTTTTTCATTGGGCACAAAGGGTTCCGGGTCTGAGAAACTGTTCCGAAACCTTCCCCTTAATACCTCACTACGCACCATCAAATGGTAGTTGCTCATTTTAAGATGGTCCTGCATCTCCTCATGATTTTCGGCATCGGCAGGGTGCACATCGATAACCTTGACAATCCAATCCGCAGCCGTTCCTGTGGTGGCCACGTTCAAATTCGCCATAATGTCTCCTGCCAAGGTAAGGTCCTCTGTTAAAACATCGGTCTCAAAAACCAATACGTCCGACCTTCTTGCGGCGAATCTCTGATCGTCCGTCATATATTTTCTAGGAGTGAAAACCGATTTAATATCCTCAGAATAGGGTACCGGTTTCTTAATATCACTGACGAACTCTATGCCTGATTCACCCTGCTTCTCCGTGGTTAATTCCTGGTTTTCGCTCAGGTACATTTCCTGCTTCTGGGCCCCTGCAGGTGGCCAGGTGTCGTATTGTTTCCACTCCTTCCTACCGGAATCGAATACATAGGCTTCGGGGAGTCCACTGTTCTTGCTTCCATCGCCTTTAAGAAAATGTTGGAAAAACTTTGTCTCAATGTTTTCCTGAAAAAATTCCGAAATACCATCACCAAAATAATAATTCCCAACGATGTTCTTACCCCTGCTTCGGGCCCATCCACCATGGTCCCAAGGACCAAATACCATAGTGTTATAGTTGTCCTTATTATATTTTTCAATGTTTTTATATGTTTCCAAGGGACCGTACAAATCCTCTGCATCGAACCAACCCCCAACAATCATGGTCGCTACATGGCTTTTTACGTCCTTCAGGTGTTGGATAAGTCCACGGCTTTGCCAAAGTTCATCGTAATTGGGATGCTCCTTTAACTCGTTCCAAAAGAAATCGTCCGTCTGGCCGTCCATGGCCATCCTTGGGGTATCTCCGGTTTCGTACTCAAAAAATCGATCTAAATTTTTTAAGGGCCCTGCATCCAGGAAAAACTGATACTGGTCTTCCGTACCCAGGTCCGGAAGGTCATACCAAGCTGTATCAATGGGCTGATCCCCGTTGGGCCTAGGCGTCCCGAAAACGCTCGTCGCCCTAAAATAACTCAACAAATAGGCACCGTTGTGGTGGAAATCGTCAAAAAAGAAATCGCCAATACACGCCTGGGGCGAGGCCGCCTTTAAAGCCGGGTGCGCATCCACCGTGGCATAGGTGGAATAAAACCCGGGATAGGAAATGCCCCAAATTCCTACCCGGCCATTGTTGTTTTCCACGTTGTTCACCAACCATTCTATGGTATCGTAGGTGTCTGAACTTTCATCGATGTCTTGATCCGATTTTTTATTGGGAATATAGGCCCGCATATTTTCATAATGGCCCTCGCTCAACCACCTGCCCCGCACGTCTTGATATACCACGATATACCCTTCCTTCATCATATGCTTATTGGGTGCGATAGCTTCCTTGAACTGACCTTCACCATAGGGTCTGGAACTATAGGGGGTGCGTTGCATAATGATGGGATATTCTATGGAAGTATCCTTTGGGGAATAAATGGTGGTGTGCAACTTTATACCGTCACGCATTTCAATATCCACCTCCTTTTTGGTGTAATTGTCGGCTACATAGGTATCCGAAACCTCAACGGTTTCCGTAGTTTGGTTCGTTCTTTTGCAGGAATACGCAAAGGAAGTAATAATGAACAATGTCAGTAGATACTTTAAGGTAGATTTCATTATGGTTGAATTAATTGTCCTTAAAGCTAGGAAAGAATGGTTATTCCTGAAAATAAAAAGGAGCTATATATAGCTCCTTTATGTAAATAGTATTGAAAATTTGTTATAGCCCAAAGGCGACTTTAACCTCCTGCACCATATCCAATTTCTCCCAGGTAAACAATTCTACTTCCATTTCAACCCGACCATTATACGGGGATTCGAAAACTTTGACCACTTTTTTGGATTCCTTGCCCATGTGACCGTAGGCAGCGGTTTCCAAATAAATGGGGTTTCTAAGCTTTAGGCGTTCCTCGACCGCAAAAGGTCTTAAATCGAACAATTGCCTTACTTTTCTAGCAATTTCACCGTCGCTCAAATTGACATTGGACGTTCCATACGTTTCCACAAAAATAGACGTAGGTTCCACTACCCCAATGGCATAACTTACCTGAACCAAAATTTCATCGGCGACGCCAGCAGCAACCAAATTTTTAGCTATATGACGGGCCGCATAAGCCGCGCTGCGGTCTACCTTGCTGGGGTCCTTACCGCTAAAGGCTCCGCCACCATGGGCTCCCTTGCCTCCATAGGTATCCACAATAATCTTTCTTCCGGTCAAACCGGTATCCCCATGAGGTCCACCGATAACAAATTTTCCTGTGGGATTGATATGATAGGTAATCTGGTCATCGAACAACTGCTGAATTTCCTCTGGCAATTGGGATTTCACTTTAGGCATAAGGATGGATATGATGTCCGATTTAATCTTCGCCAACATAGCCTCATCGTTGGAATCAAAGGCATCGTGCTGGGTGGACACCACAATGGTATCGATACGTTGCGGTACATTATCATCCGAGTACTCGATGGTTACCTGTGCCTTGGCGTCCGGTCTTAAGTATTTTATTTCCTTCCCTTCCCTACGAAGTTCTGCCAAGATGTGCAATATTTTATGGGAAATGTCCAAGGCCAAAGGCATGTAATTATTCGTTTCCTTTGTGGCATAACCGAACATCATCCCCTGATCCCCGGCTCCCTGTTCCTCTTTGGAACCTCTGTCCACACCTTGATTGATGTCTTGGGATTGTTCGTGAATCAAGGAAATCACGCCACAGGAATCGCCACTAAATTGGTACTCGCCTTTTGTATATCCTATTTTATTGATGACCTCCCTTGCAATATTCTGCACGTCCAAATAGGTATGACTTTTCACTTCTCCAGCCAATACTACCTGACCCGTAGTGACCAAGGTTTCACAGGCCACTTTACTTTCTGGGTCAAAAGCCAAAAAATGATCCAACAGGGCATCACTGATTTGATCTGCCACTTTATCCGGATGTCCTTCACTAACGGATTCCGATGTAAATAAATACGCCATTTCTTTTTCTTTTAAAAAGGATTTGGAAGTTGCCCGACTAAAGGAGGTATTGTTTCTCAGGAGAGCGCCGGAAACGTTCCCGACACAAAACTGCTTTAGCATTTTTAACGAGGTTGCAATCAGTCAAATCCTTCCTCTTAGTTCCGGGCAAAAGTATAAAAATAGTTTCTTTTTAAAATGATTTAAATACTTTTTATGATTCCAATTCCTGGCATGGAAAACTCCAAAAATATTGTAGGCATTTCAACTACTATTTTTTTTGAAAGTTAATATACTTCGTATATTGTACGCTACAACTTTTTCAGAACAACTAACCGTTAAATAACACCAAAATGCACATTGCCGTAGCAGGAAACATTGGAGCAGGTAAAACTACGTTAACAAGATTACTGGCCAAACATTATAAGTGGGAAGCGCATTTTGAGGACGTTGTGGACAACCCCTACCTCGATGATTTTTACACCCAAATGGAACGTTGGAGCTTTAACCTCCAAATCTATTTCCTAAACAGCAGGTATAGACAAATTGTCCAGATCCGGGAAACCGGTAAGGACGTCATACAGGACCGTACCATTTATGAGGATGCCCATATTTTTGCACCCAACCTTCATGCCATGGGCCTTATGACCAATAGGGACTTTAAAAATTATTCCAGCCTGTTTGAATTGATGGAATCTTTGGTGGAACCCCCTGAACTGCTTATTTACCTTAGAAGTTCCATACCCAATTTGGTAAAACAGATACACAAACGAGGCAGGGATTATGAAAACAGTATTTCGATTGATTATTTAAGCCGATTGAACGAACGCTATGAAGCGTGGGTCCACGGTTATGATAAAGGTAAATTGTTGATCATTGATGTGGACGAAATTGACTTCGTGGACAAACCCGAGGATCTTGGTAAAGTAATTAACAAAATCGATGCGGAAATAAACGGGTTATTTTAAACCCTCTCAAGTAGACTACCTAGGGCTAGGCCACAAGGCATTCGTAGTAAGCGACCTTCTAATTTCGGGTCAGGCCTCGGTAAATAAAACCCTTTGGCGGTGCCAATTAAATAAAACCTTGTTCTTTTGCATGGGCAATGGCTTCTTCCGTTTTGTTGACCATTAAAAAGGGAATGTTCTTGTGGGCCGAGAACAAATTGGATACCCTTGCCATTCTTCGTCCGTCCGATACACTCCTCAAGTAAATGGCCTTTACCCGGTTGGGAAACAACTTTGCAATTTCAATATAAATATCCGCGTCCTTTTCACCACTATCTCCAATTAGAATGAAGGAAAGCTGCGGATAAGTATTTAAGATTCCAGTGATTTCCTTTTGCTTTTGGGGTTTCTCACTACGTTTTCTTCGGGTAAAACTGGACATACTTCGCAGTAAAATGGGACCTTTTGGGAATTTGTTAATCGTAAGAAAAAGTTCCAAATATCGGTATAGGTTCCACGGACTATGGCTTACATAGAAAATAGGGTTCGCCTCTTCCCCAGCTTTACCTTGATGTAGCAGATGATAAAATTCCGCCGCCCCTTCCAAGGGCTTTCTGCTTGTCGCCCTTTTAAACATGGTATTGATTATCACTTTCCACTTCAAGGAAGAGACCACGCCCGTATGCAGGATGGTATCATCAATATCGCTAATGACCCCAAATTTGGCCTTAGCACTGGGAATCAACATTTCCCCAGGGAAGCGGTTTTGGTTTATTATTTCCCTTTTTAGTTTGGTGTCCTGAAAAGAGATTTCAAAGTTCACCCACCCTTCCCCGTTCATATATTCGGACAGATTCTCCACTTGCTCGTTCACAAGATAATATCCTTCATGGTCCGTCTTTCCTTGAAGGATAATGGTCTCATCAATGGCGATTCGAATTGGCGTCTTTTTAATCTCGTCGGTCTCGAACCGCTTCCAGGTATTGATCAATAACTTAAAAGCGCCTTTATGCCCAAGGTCGATATTCTCATCTTCCAGCGCTCTACCACGGACATAGAATCTATGAGAAGTCCCATATCCATTAAATGCGATAATCTGAAGTTTATCCTTTTTAAGAAATCCCATATGCTCAAAAATACATTCATTTTCCATTGGGCATGAAAAATTTTACCGTAAAAATACCGCTAGTAGATTTTCACTCATTCAAACAGACCCTTCACTCATTGGCCATTTTAAGACCGAGTCCTTTAGTATAGCTTTAGTTCATAACAAAACGCATGTATAATCAGGCTTGCACCATGGAAGCCACAATTTTTTAAAAGATGAAACCAAAAAAGAACCCGAAAAAAGACCTCAACAAAAAAAGTGGCCTTTTCTTTGTTTTAGGACTCATGCTCGTACTAGGGCTGGCATTTGTTGCCTTGGAATGGAAAACGTATGAACCTAACTCCATCTATGATGTAAGCATGAATGTTGCTCCAATTGAAATAGATGAAGAACCGCTAGAAATATTTAAGATTGAAAGACCCAAAATTAAACAAGTGCTTCCCCCTGAAATAAAAGTGGAAGACAACGATGTTGAAATTGATGAAACTGAAATATTATCTACAGAAGCTGATACCGAAACCGAAATAATTGAACCTGAAGATTTAGTGGTTGAAGAAATAGAGGAAGAGGTCAATGTAAACTGGATAACGATAGAAGATGTGCCCGTTTTCCCAGGTTGCGAAAATGCCAAGGACAAACGGGAATGTTTTAACGAAATGATGCAAAAGCATATCCAAAAAAACTTCCGTTATCCAGAAATGGCCCAAGAAATGGGGATTCAGGGTAGGGTCAGTACCCAGTTTGAAATCAAAAGCGATGGATCTATTGGAACCATACAAAAAAGAGGACCCCACAAAATTTTGGAGGAAGAAGCTATTCGCATTCTTTCAAAACTTCCTAAAATGACCCCAGGAAAACAAAGAGGAACTCCTGTAAAGGTCTCTTTTAGTATTCCCATTCATTTTAAACTTCAGTAATACTTCGGCATACAAAAAATAAAACGGTCCCGCCAATAATGGCAGGACCGTTACTATTTTAGAAATAATTAAATAAAAAGGTCTTACTGAACTTCTTCCTTAACCTCTTCGACTACTTTTTCGATTTGGACTTTAACACCTTCACTAGATTTGTTGAAGGCCTCGATTTTGGCTTTCACTTCCTCCTCAGTTCCTTCAAAAACTTGCTCGCTTATGGACTTTTGACCATTTTCGGTTAAAGTAGTCACCACAGTAGCCTTTACCATGGTATCTCCAGTTTTTTCCATTTTTACCTCAACTTGTTTTTCAACTTGCTTTGCAACAACTTCGGTAGCGATTTTCTCTTCGTTATAAGCCGTCATGCTATCGCCGCTCATTGCAATACTTGGCGCAATTACCAAAGCCACAACGGACATTAACTTTAAAAGAATATTCAAGGAAGGACCTGAAGTATCCTTGAAAGGATCTCCTACCGTATCACCTACAACCGCCGCTTTATGGGCGTCCGTACCTTTACGTCCGTCACTTTCTATGGTCTTTTTAGCGTTATCCCAAGCACCACCGGCATTGGACTGGAAGATGGCCATCAAAACCCCACAAGTAGTTACACCTGCCAAAAGTCCGCCCAACATTTCGGCACCACCTATAAAACCAACGGCAACAGGAACTGCAATGGCCAAAAGACCAGGCAATACCATTTCTTTAATGGAAGCCTGTGTAGAAATAGCTACACATTTATCATATTCGGCAACACCATCGGCTGCATCAAAAGTAGCTCTTTGGGCTTCGGTGGCTTTGGACATATCGGAATCCACCGCTCTCATAACCTCCAAGGCAGCCTTTAATTGGGGGATATCCCTAAACTGTCTACGAACCTCCTCGATCATGGCCATAGCCGCACGGCCCACCGCATTCATCGATAATGCAGAAAATACGAATGGTAACATACCACCAACCAGTAGACCGGCCATTACAGTCGGTTTTGAAACATCGATTGCCGTTACATTAGCCGTTTGCATAAAAGCAGCAAAAAGGGCCAAGGCAGTCAAGGCTGCAGAAGCAATTGCGAATCCCTTTCCAATAGCTGCCGTAGTGTTTCCTACCGCATCCAATTTATCAGTACGTTCCCTAACCTCGCTAGGCAATTCGGCCATTTCGGCAATACCACCTGCGTTATCGGAAATGGGTCCGTAGGCATCCACGGCCAATTGGATTCCCGTATTGGCCAACATCCCTACGGCAGCAATCGCAATACCGTATAATCCCGCAAAATGATAGGAAACCAAAATCGCAGCGGCAATCAAAAGAATAGGGAACATAGTGGACATCATACCCACACCTAATCCAGAGATAATGTTCGTAGCAGCTCCAGTTTCGGACTGTCTTACAATGCTATTAACAGGTTTTGTACCTGTTCCCGTGTAATATTCGGTAACCTTACCTACGGCAAGTCCGGCCACGAGTCCGGCCAATACAGCTATAAAAACACCTATTGAACCATACTCTACACCCCCAAAAGTCCAGCTTTCCGGTAACATATTGGTAATTATAAAATAACAGGCGACCAACATCAGACCAGCGGATCCAAATTCCCCAATGTTCAATGCGGTCTGTGGATTTCCGCCATCCTTTACCTTAACGAAGAAGGTTCCAATGATGGACATAATGATACCGACAGCTGCCAGTACCAATGGAAGGTACACAGCACCAAGACCATCGAATGAACCTGCAAAAGCGGGAATCTGAACAAAAGCGGCTCCCAATACCATGGTACCGATGATAGAACCCACATAGGACTCGAACAAATCCGCGCCCATACCGGCAACGTCCCCAACGTTATCACCAACGTTATCAGCAATGGTAGCAGGATTCAAAGGGTGATCCTCTGGAATACCCGCTTCTACCTTACCAACCAAATCCGCACCAACGTCCGCTGCCTTGGTATAGATACCGCCACCAACACGAGCAAAAAGCGCAATGGAAGATGCTCCCAAGGAGAAACCTGACAATACGTTCAAAACTTCACCCAAGGACCAACCTTGACCACTATATATCATAAAAAGACCGCTCAAACCTAATACTCCCAATCCTACAACACCAAGCCCCATAACGGCACCGCCTGCAAAAGCAACCTCCAAGGCCTTTCCTAAAGAAGTCCTAGCGGCCTGCGTAGTCCTAACATTGGCCTTGGTAGCGACCTTCATTCCAATGAATCCGGCCAAGGCGGAGCATATAGCACCTACAATAAAGGATACGGCCACCATACCGTTGGAGCCTACTTCATTGGTACCCTTAAAATACAATAAAACGGCCACGGCAGCTACAAAAACGGCCAAGATTTTGTATTCGGCCTTTAAGAAGGACATTGCTCCGTCCGCAATGTTTTTGGCTATTCTCGCCATCTTTTCACTACCTACATCTTGCTTGGAAACCCAGGAGCTCTTAATAAAAACATATGCCAGCGCCAAGAGGCCAAAAGCAGGTAAAAACTTTACGATTAAATCCATTTGATTAGTTATTTTTTTGTGGCTGCTAAAGTAGTAAAATAGAATATAATAAAAAAAGCCCCCTTTTATAATAATAAAGGGGGCTTTACATTCCTTAAAATAGCTATATCATAAAGGTGCGCTTATCCTTATGCTCGCTCTCCTGATACCTTGTAACACACTCATGATAGATTTTAATGGCCTCTTCATGATTGCCCCAGCCACCAGTGTCCACCTTCTTTTTTTCCAGATCCTTGTACACCTGAAAGAAGTGTTCTATTTCCTTGAGCCTATGCGGATTCAAATCGCTAATGTCATCCCTCTTGCTCCAAATAGGATCAGACACGGGAACACAGATGATTTTCTCGTCCGGTCCTTTTTCATCGGTCATGTGAAATACACCTATGGGCTTAACCTCCATGACCACCATAGGGAACGTTGGTTCAGTGCCCAAAACCAAAACATCCAGTGGGTCCCTGTCCAATGCAAGGGTCTCCGGTACAAACCCGTAATCTCCTGGATACATCATGGAAGAAAACAAGGTCCTATCGAACCGTATTTTGTGTAAGGTAAAATCATACTCATATTTGTTCCTGCTCCCTTTGGGAATCTCTATCAAAACATCAAATGTTACGTCTTTTTTTTTGGCCATGTTCGTGTATAAAGTAAATACTGTTTGTTTTAGTAACGAAGCCTACTTCCGTTAATTGCCCTGAAAATCAAAAACTAAATCCAAAGCTTCCGGTAATACCAAAGGGTCTGGCATCGGGATTGTCCAAGTAGTTGCCCCTAAAATTAAAGTCGACCCTGAAAATCCGAAAGATATTCCCTATTCCCAAGGAGTATTCATAATATATTTTCTCCGAAGGCGCCCTTAGCGGCGTATTCACGTTCGCCGGAGCACTTAGAGCTATATTTTCCTCCGATAGGCTTCCCCAAACACCCCTGAGTCCCACAATCTCCCTCAGGTTCAATTTACGCAAAAATGGTATCCTGGAGAAGAGTCTCCCGTTAAAATTGTGTTCCAAATGCACCGATGCATAGGTATCGGTAACAAATTCATAAAAATCGAGATTGGGGAAAGTTCCATAATTTGAGAAAAAGGTCTGGTTTCCGGGTACCACGCTCAACAAGCCTAAAGGAACTTCCCCAAAGGTCTTGCCCAATTCCACAGTGCTCATCAATCTTCCAAAACCACCCAATTGCCAAGGTTGGCTATAGGAAAATTGTAATTTCTGATAGTTAAAATCACTGCCCAGGACACCCTCCGTTCCTTTTGTATAATTGAGCAATAGCGTACTATAGGTATCGTTTACATCCCGCCTTTCCACGCCATAGCCTATCGTTTTTTTCCCGGGTGTATAGATCAACAGGGTATTGAAGTCGAACTGCCGTATTTCGGATGATACACCACTGGGGGCATCTGGGTCTATATAATCCAGACTAAAATCGTTGGGCAGGGCAGAGCTCAGGGTCCTGAAGGTTCCGCCCAAGGAGATCCTAAAATTGGTAATGGGTTCCATTTCAAAATTAAGGGCGCTCAAATTAATATTCGTCAGTCTGTTATTTGCCCCCACCGTCAACAACGAAGAAGAAGCGATGCTACGGCCAAGCACATCACGGGTCGCCGTGAGGCTAACACCCAATTGCTCAATATCGCGCCTGTTTCCACCAGAAATTATCAACCGGGTCTTTGGGTCGATCAGAAACTTACCGCTCAATCCATGTTTCACCTTTTGGTCCGTAAATCCATAAGCCATGTAGCCCTCCAAGCGCCATAGGTCGTTCTGGCCCCTATAGGTCCTTGCTCCCAACCTCAACCTTGGTCCTTCCGCCGGATTGAACCCAAACACATCGTACACATTACCAATATCCAAGTCCCATGTATCGATCTCCACATATCCGGACCCAAGTATGCTCACCAAATTATAGTAGGATTTGAATTTTGGAACCGTTTTTAGGGTATCCAGCAGGGTGTAGATTCCCGCTTCATCCTTATTTAGGGATTCCAATCGGTTTTTCTGCCAGAATTCATCGTCCCTAACGATCAAGTTGATATCCAAAGGATTTTGGTCCTTTCGGTAAAAATCCTTCGGCTTTTTGTCGTTGAACACGTAATTGTCATAGACCGTGGTCCGTTTGCCATAAACACCTCTAGATTCCTCCTTTTTTTGAAAGCTGAAATCGCTCAGCATATAATCTCGCTTCAAAAGAAAAAGGGAATCGTTGACCACCTCAAAATCCTGCTCAATATATATTTCCTTGACCCAGTTGATGTTGGCACTTTTGGTAACTTCCAGATTAATGTTCTTGATAGCCCAGGTAGAGTCGTTCACCCAAAAATCGCCCTTAAACGTTAGCTCGTTTTTACGTCTGGGATAGTACACTATATTGTAGCACCATTTAGTATCGATAAAGGCACTATCGCGCAACGCGTAGTTATAGGTGTCTATTCCCGTTCTTGACAGCGGACTCGTAAAACTCTTGTCAAAAAACTTGAGATAGTTATCATAGATATCATAGCTCTGGTAAAGGTCCTGAACAAAGGCAATGATAGCTTGATTATTCTCAAAGCCGGAATTTTTATTGCCCAACACGTCCTCTTTTTCTTCGTTGATGATATTATCGCCATACACCTTTGAAAACGTTTCGTTCAAAAAGATGGGAAGATAGGTTTTACCCGTGATGCGGGAGGTATCCAGATCCTGAAACACGAATTCCAGCCCCTTGAAAATCTTCCTTTTCATCAAGGCACTATCAATGGTGTTCAAATCGAACTCCACCTTTTCGTATTTATCAAAGGCATACTGGTCGAATTTGCGAATACCGTTTTCCCGCTTTTTGGCCCAAATCTTTCGTAGGATATCCACGGCGGGATTATTTTTTTTGGATTGCTTTCCCGATATCAAAACTACCTCGTTGAGTTGCTCAGCAGCTTCGGAAAGGACAATTTCCATGTTGAAGTTTATCTTGGAAGTGAGCGAAATCTCCTTGTTCTCATACCCGATGAACGAAACCACCAACACATCATACGTATTGTCCGATTCCAAATAGAACCGACCATTATCATTGGTTATGGTACCTTCCGTAGAACCTTGGAACAGTACATTCGCGAAGGCCACAGGCTGACCGCTTTCATCAGAAACGATACCTCCAACCTTTGTCTGGCCTAGAACACCTAAGGTAAAAAGAAGAAAAAAATGGAAAAAGAATCTATTCATGTATATGATGTACCATTAGGCCCCTGTACAAATAGCGTACCAATAAAAAAGCTTCTTCGACATAGGTCGAAGAAGCTAAGATACTTTACAAAAATTTCCAATTATTTATATAACACTTTTTTAACTGCCTTGATAACATCTTCGTGGTTGGGCAGCCATTCCTCCAATAAAACTGGAGAGTAAGGTGCAGGTGTATCCGCCGTATTGATTTTTATGATGGGGGCATCCAAATAATCAAAGGCATTTGCCTGAATATGATAGGTGATTTCCGTGGCTACATTACCAAAAGGCCAAGCTTCCTCCAAGACGACCAAACGGTTCGTTTTCTTTACAGATTTAACCACCGCATCGTAATCCAAAGGCTTTACGGTCCTTAGGTCGATTATTTCGCAGCTGATGCCCTCTTTTTCAAGTTCATCGGCCGCTTTGTAGGCCTCCTTAATAATTTTTCCAAAGGAAACGATTGTGACGTCGCTACCTTCTCTTTTGATATCCGCTACGCCAATAGGAATGGTGTATTCGCCCTCGGGCACTTCGCCCTTGTCGCCATACATCTGCTCGGATTCCATAAAAATGACGGGGTCGTCGTCCCTGATAGCAGATTTCAATAATCCTTTTGCATCAGCCGGATTTGAAGGAACTATCACTTTTAACCCGGGACAGTTGGCGTACCAACTCTCAAAGGCCTGGGAATGCGTTGCCGCCAATTGACCTGCAGAGGCAGTAGGTCCCCTAAACACGATTGGACAAGGAAACTGTCCGCCGGACATTTGCCTAATTTTGGCAGCGTTGTTTATGATTTGGTCGATTCCAACCAATGAAAAGTTAAAGGTCATGAATTCCACGATGGGCCTGTTGCCAGTCATGGTGGAACCTACTGCCACCCCGGCAAAGCCCAATTCCGCAATAGGCGTATCTATAACCCTTTTGGGTCCAAATTCGTCCAACATACCTTTGGAAGCTTTGTAGGCCCCGTTATACTCGGCTACCTCCTCGCCCATTAGATAAATGGACTCATCCCTACGCATCTCCTCGGACATCGCCTCCGCAATAGCTTCTCTAAACTGTAATGTTTTCATGTCAATAAGAAATAATAGTCTTTAACCTTTCAATTGAAAGCAAGCAAAAATAGGAAATTATATATCAATTAATGGGATGGCCGTTTTAAAAAAAGTGATAAAATTTACTATGCATGCATAGTAAATTTGGAAAATATTGGTTATCTTCGTCTCCAACACAAAAAAGAATTTATTCAATGAAAGTACTAGTTTGTATAAGTAATGTACCGGATACTACTTCCAAGATAAACTTTACGGATGGCGACACCAAATTTGACACCAACGGGGTGCAGTTCGTTATCAATCCAAACGATGAGTTTGGACTTACCAGGGCCATGTGGTTCAAGGAACAACAAGGTGCTACAGTACATGTGTCCACCGTTGGGGACGCAAGTGTTGAACCTACCATGCGAAAAGCCCTTGCCATTGGCGCCGATGAGGCCATACGGGTAAACGCAACGCCCACTGACGGTTTTTTTGTGGCCCAGCAACTCGCCGAAGTCGTTAAAAATGGCGGATATGATTTGGTAATCGGTGGAAGGGAATCCATCGATTATAATGGAGGAATGGTACCTGGAATACTTGCTTCCCTACTGGACATGAATTTTGTCAATACCTGCATCAAACTTGATATCGATGGCGACAACGTAACGGCAATCCGCGAGATCGATGGAGGAAAGGAAACCTTGAGTACTTCGCTACCCTTAGTTGTGGGCGGACAAAAAGGCCTGGTAGAGGAAAGTGATCTTAAAATACCCAACATGCGTGGCATCATGATGGCAAGACAAAAGAAATTGAACGTCGTAGAACCTATTGATGGTATCAAGGCCACCCAAGATGTAAAATTTGATAAACCGGCACCAAAAGGCGAAATAAAACTCGCCGAAACCGTTGATGAGCTTGTTAATCTACTTCACAACGAAGCCAAGGTAATTTAAATGCTTTTCTAAGCGGTAAACCAAAAAATAAAAGAAATGTCAGTTATAGTATATACAGAATCAGAGAACGGAAAATTTAAAAAGAACGCTTTTGAAGTCGCTTCCTATGCTGCGGAAGTGGCCAAACAAATGGGTACCACGACTACGGCGGTTTCCATCAATTGTACGGAAAATGAGAGTTTGGGAACCTATGGTATTTCCAAGGTGTTAAACGTTCAGAACGAAGCCCTAAAACCTTTCAATGCAAAGGCCGCGGCAGAAGTAGTTTCCAAAGCTATTGAAGCTGAGAACGCTACGGTGCTCATTGTAAGCTCCAGTTCAGATGCAAAATATATGGCCCCGCTTTTGGCGGCCACACTCAAAGCAGGGTATGCCCCAAATGTGGTAGCGGCTCCTGAAAGCCTCTCCCCGTTTCAGGTGAAGAGAACGGCTTTTAGCAACAAGGGATTTGCGCACACGGTTATCGATACCGATATAAAAATCGTTGGGGTGTCCAACAATGCCTTTGGAACGGTGGAGATCCCTACCGATGCATCGGTGGAAGATTTTAATGTATCCTTGGATTCGGAATTTAATACCAAGTCCACGAACATCGATAAGGTGGTAGGGAAGGCGACCATCGCCGATGCGGATATCGTCGTATCCGCAGGAAGGGGGCTAAAAGGACCAGAAAACTGGGGAATGATCGAGGAATTGGCCGATGTTTTAGGTGCTGCCACAGCGTGTTCCAAACCGGTATCGGACCTTGGATGGAGACCGCATGGCGAGCATGTAGGTCAAACAGGTAAACCTGTTGCGAGCAATCTGTACATTGCGATAGGAATTTCAGGTGCCATACAGCACTTGGCGGGCGTAAGTGCCTCAAAAACAAAAGTGGTCATCAACAACGATCCAGAGGCACCATTTTTCAAGGCCGCGGATTACGGAATCGTGGGCGATGCGTTTGAAGTGGTACCTGAGTTAATCGAAAAATTAAAGGAATTTAAAGCTCAAAACAGCTAATTTTTGTTAATTTGTGCCCCACAAAGGGCTGTTCGAATAGTTGGGGTCCCAAGTGTTTGAACAGCTTTTTTAGTTTATACGATTTATGAGTTTAGTACGATTGAAAATAAAGGGGATTTCTTACAGCCAAACGCAGAATGGCGCTTATGCCCTTATATTGAACGAAGTAGAGGGAGACCGTAAATTGCCCATTGTCATCGGAGCTTTTGAAGCGCAGTCCATAGCCATTGCCCTAGAAAAGGAAATAAAGCCCCCAAGGCCCTTGACACATGACCTTTTCAAAAATTTTGCGGACCGTTTTGACATCGTCATCAAACAGGTAATCATCCATAAACTGGTGGACGGGGTTTTCTATTCCAGTATTATCTGTGAGCGTGATGGCATTGAGGAGATTATAGATGCCAGGACTAGTGATGCTATCGCATTGGCACTTCGCTTCAATGCACCCATTTTCACGTACAAGACCATTTTGGACAAGGCGGGTATCTTCTTGAAGTTTTCCTCCAAAGAGACCGAAAAAAAGGAGAGCGACGACAGCATTGTTGTAGATGAGATACTTCAGGAGGGCGAAACCGTGGAAATAGATTCGGGTGCTACGGATGGCTATACGGAATTGACCATAGACGAACTCGAACAAGAACTCAAAAAGGCCGTGGCCAACGAAGATTACGAGAAAGCGGCAAAGTTACGGGATGAAATATCCAAAAGAAATTGATTGGACAAGCCCTAGCGCATGAAAAAAAATCCCTGCCTTCAACTTCTCTTATTTTTCCTTTTTCCAGTACTATTGTTTTCCCAAACCCCGGATGCATCGGAGACGATACTAAATTCCGTTGATAGTACCATCCTAAATGTTATAGCCGATAATCAATTGACCTCCTCCATCCCCAATGAGGGTTTTTCTTTCTATAGTTTGTGGCGGGGCATCCTGGGCATGCTGGTATTGATCGGTCTGGCGTTTTTGTTCAGTTCCAACCGAAAAGCCATCAATTGGAAGACCGTGGGAATAGGACTTGCCATACAATTGGCGTTGGCCATTGGAATATTGAAAGTTCCGTTCATCCGAGCCATTTTTACGGTGCTAGGGAAAATATTCAACGAAATCCTAAACTTTACCGTTGCCGGAAGTCGGTTTTTATTGGGGAACCTCATGAATCTTGACAACCCTAATATCGGATACGTATTCGCCTTTCAGATTCTACCAACGATCATCTTTTTTTCAGCTTTGACATCCGTACTTTTTTACTTGGGAATCATTCAGAAAATCGTGAAGGGCTTGGCGTGGCTGTTGACAAAATCTCTAGGAATCTCAGGTCCCGAAAGCCTTTCTGTAGCAGGGAATATATTTTTAGGTCAGACCGAAGCACCATTGATGATAAAAGCGTATTTGGAGCGCATGACCAAATCTGAAATCCTATTGGTAATGATCGGCGGTATGGCGACCGTTGCCGGGGGCGTCCTTGCGGCATACATAGGATTTTTGGGAGGAAATGACGAAGCCCTCCGATTGGAATTTGCCCGGCATCTGATCGCTGCATCCGTTATGGCGGCACCAGGGGCCATCGTCGTTTCAAAAATACTTTGCCCACAAACCGAGGAGGTGGATACGAACATAAAGGTTTCTACAGAGAAAATTGGGACCAATTTGCTCGATGCCATAGCCAACGGTACTACAGAAGGACTAAAATTGGCAGTGAACGTAGGTGCCATGCTTTTGGTCTTTGTAGCCTTTATTGCCATGTTGAATGGTATTTTTGGGTATGTTGGCGATTTAACCAATATAAATCAATTTGTAGCGGAGCATTCGTCATTTGAAAAACTTTCATTGGAAGCCATTCTTGGAACCATTTTCGCACCATTGATGTGGTTGATTGGCGTGGCGAATGAGGACATCGCATTGATGGGCCAACTGTTGGGGATTAAACTGGCTTCCAGCGAATTTGTGGCCTATACCCAATTGGCCGAGTTAAAAAATGTAGCCATTACCCCAAGCCTGTCCTACCAAAAATCGATTATCATGGCTACCTATATGCTTTGTGGCTTTGCGAACTTTGCTTCCATCGGCATTCAAATTGGGGGAATTGGCTCCTTAGCCCCGGCACAAAGAAAAACCTTGTCGGAGTTTGGAATGAAGGCAGTATTGGGAGGATCTTTAGCTTCCCTTCTATCGGCCACTATTGCCGGAATGATATTGGGGTAACGCCCTCAAGCCCCCAAAGGGGGAACCACAATTTGCCGTTAATAAATTTTAATAAAAGCCTAGAATTATTTGGATAAAGACCAATAGGCATTCCTTATTTTTACAAAAATAAACCAAAGGGAATTCCCCCTTTGGGGGTTAGGGGGCTTATGAAACAATACCACGACTTACTAAAGCATGTTTTGAACGAAGGGAACCAAAAAGGTGATCGTACCGGTACGGGAACTTTAAGTGTTTTTGGCTATCAGATGCGGTTTGACCTGAGTGAGGGATTCCCTATGGTCACTACCAAGAAATTACATCTAAAGTCCATCATTTATGAGCTATTATGGTTTTTAAACGGTGACACCAATATAGCCTATTTGCAGGAAAACGGGGTGCGTATTTGGAACGAATGGGCCGATGAAAATGGGGACTTAGGTCCGGTTTACGGACATCAGTGGCGAAACTGGAACGGCGACGAAATCGACCAGATAAAGGAGGTCGTGGAAACCTTAAAAAACAATCCAAATAGCCGACGTATGTTGGTATCCGCATGGAATCCAAGTGTCTTGCCAGATACCTCCAAATCGTTTTCAGAAAACGTTGCCAATGGCAAAGCGGCCCTTCCTCCTTGTCACGCGTTTTTTCAGTTTTATGTGGCGGACGGAAAATTATCCTGCCAGCTTTACCAACGCAGCGCAGATATCTTTTTAGGCGTGCCCTTCAACATTGCTTCCTATGCCCTTTTCACCATGATGATTGCGCAGGTATGCGGTTATGACCCCGGGGAATTCATTCATACGTTTGGTGATGCGCATATTTACAATAATCATATGGAACAAGTGGAATTACAATTGAGTAGGGAACCTCGGCCTTTGCCAAAAATGGTCCTAAACCCCAATGTAAAAGATATCTTCGGTTTTAAGTTCGAGGATTTCACATTATTGGATTATGATCCGCATCCACATATTAAAGGGGTTGTTGCAGTTTAGTAATAAAAAAAGATAACAATAAAAAAGGGAACTCTCTGAAGTCCCCTTTTTTATCTAGTTTAAAATTATTTACAACTCCAATACCGCATTTTCAGAACCGGCATAATCGTTCCACTGGTAACGGTCCGCCTCAGTTTCGTTTACATAAGTGCCGTCTACCAAGTATTTAAATTCGAACGTACTTTCCTTTGGAAGGTCAAAAGTTCCCTTAAAAGTTCCGTTTTTTAATTTTTTCAATGTGCTTCCCTTAGGGCTCCAATCGTTAAAGTCACCTACTACGGCCACTTTCTTAGCATCCTCTGCAGGAACTGTAAAAGTTACCTTACAAACCGGTTTTGTCTTTAGATATTGTTTTGCGATTGCCATGATTTTAGTTTTTAAATTTAGGGCAAAGCTACGGCATTAAACTCCTCATTGTCAACGGTTAATGTCATTTTTATGAAATTGGCAAAAATTTAGCTGAAATTAACGACTGTCCAAAAATAATGTCTTTCAAATGTTGCAAGTAGGTAATTATCAATAGGATGTTTTTAAGACTTTTATAAGATGTTCAAAGTCATCCATTCCATTATAGAAGTTAAAGCCCACCCTAATTCCGTCTCCCCGCATAGCGCACAATATGTCATTGTCAGACAAGGTCTTAAACACTTTTTGACCTGCCTTTATATTAAATATGGTACTATGGGCTTCCCTGTCGACTATATGTTTCTGTAATAAGCCCATGCCATTTAAAGCTTCCTTTATTTTTTTGGACATATTTTGATTATGCTGAGTAATCTGTTCCTTTCCAATGGAGTCCAAAAAATCCAAGGAGAATTTTAGACTTCCAAAGTTCAAACTGGACAAGTGACCAGGTTCCAACTTTTTTGCGAGGGCTATGGTTTCCTTATTGTCGAAATTTCCATGCGCTGCATTGAAACCTGTAGTAGGTACCTTGAGCTCGTTCTCCAGATTGTCGGCAAAGAGCATAAACCCATTTCCATAACCGGACAGGAGCCATTTATAGCCGCTAACCCCCAAAACATCGATTCCCGAAGCTTTAAAATCAAAGGACATGGCTCCACAAAACTGTGTACCATCGGCAATAATCAAAAGTTTTGGGTTGTCACGTTTTAGTTTTTTGATGAACTCCAAATCGATTAAAAATCCGTCCAGCCACTGCACAATGCTAAAGGCGAATACATCGATATTGTTTTTTTTGACAGCCTCTACTATTCTTTCCTCAAGATCGGAGGTAATTCCCAAGGTTGTAATAGCAAACTCCCTACTCTCAAAGGGCCAGTTCACGGAAGGATAGTCGTTCTCCAAAAGCAGAACATTCCTTTTCGCCTGTAACCCCTCCAATAATAGGTTCATTCCCAAGGAATAATTATATACCAAAGCGACCCTTTCCCGGTCGCAATTAAAAAATTGCCCAATTTTTTCACGTGTATCGGACAAGGTTTTAAGTGTCTGTTCCCATAGTTCACTACCATGTAATAAAGCATCCAAATCATGTTCCTGTCTCCAATCGATCAAGGAATCATACAATGGCCCAAAAACGGCCGTATTTAAATAGGTACACTTTCTTAGCAGGGGAAACTCCTTTTTTATTTTATCCATTAATCGTTTCTTTTTTGGAACGCATTTGTTCGCTTTTCAAAACAGCAGCTATCTATCTGTACAAATCCGTAACTTTGAATTATAAAGATAGCCATAGCAATTTATATGGCTCGTTTTTTGTTCAAGCATAGCTATATGAAGGCCGAAAAAAATATAACAATGATTGCTGCGGCAGGTGAGGATGATTCCCTTGGAAGGGATAATGATTTGCTATGGCATCTACCTGATGATTTCAAGAGGTTCAAAAGATTGACCTCGGGACATAAGATCATCATGGGTAGAAAAACATTTGAAAGCTTTCCGAAGCCCTTGCCCAATCGGTTGCATATTATCATTACCCGAGACGAAAACTACAAAGTGTCTTTCCCAGATAGCATCATTGTGCATTCCCTGGAAGAAGCCCTGGACCTAGTCAACGAAGAAAAAGCCTATATAATTGGTGGCGGAGAAATATACAAACTTGGAGAAAAATATGCCGATGGTATCGAACTCACTAGGGTTCACGGCACTTTTAACGCGGATACCTTCTTCCCGCCTATCGACGCTACGGTTTGGGAGTTGGTGGCCGAGGAATACCATCCAAAAGATGACAAACACCAATACGATTTTACCTATCGTACCTATACTAGAAAAAACAAAAAATAAAATAGTTTAGCGCATCTCAAAGATTAAAAATCCAAGTATTGGGCCGTTACGTTTTTAGCAGCGTTTAAGACAAACCTTTCCAGCACTTCCAAATTCCCGTTCGTATAAAATTGGTGCCTTCCGGTAGCATCGAAACTATTTTGGAGGTGTTGTTTGGCTAGGATCGCTTTGGTCTGCCTTGCCACGGCCTCGCCAGAATCGATTATCTGTACGTCAGCGGGCAATATCTCCCTTAAAATCGGTATCAAATAAGGATAATGGGTACAGCCAAGTACCAGGTAATCAATGCCCTTTTCCAACATAGGTTGTACAAACTGATATAAAAGCTGTTTTAAGGAATCACTTTCCATATCACCTTTTTCGATCAATTCTACCAATCCCTTTCCTTGTCTTTCAATAACCTCGATCCCAGCTGCATGATTTTGGCTTGTGCTATGGAACAAGGTACTGGACAAGGTTCCCTTAGTGGCCAAAATTCCAACTTTCTTGGACTTGGAGTTTAAGGCCGCAGGTTTGATGGCCGGTTCAATGCCTATAAATGGAATATCGTACGAGTTCCTGAGATAATCTATGGCGTTTGTTGTAGCGGTATTACAGGCGACAACGATCAACTTGCATCCCCGTTGAATCAAATACTCGGTATTCTTAATACTCAGTTGTAGGATTTCCTCGTTCGATTTTTCACCGTAAGGAGCGTTTTTACTATCTGCCAAATAGATACAATGTTCATAAGGCATAAGGGTTTGTATTTCCTTCCAAATGGAAGTACCCCCAATACCGGAGTCAAAAATACCTATGGGATTATCGTTCATGACCTTATTTATTCCAATACCTCTGAAAGGGGCTTTCCTGTTGTTCCACTGGGAAAAGCGATTCCCAACAAAGATGAAATTGTAGGGGCGATATCTGGAATTTCGGTTCGCTCCACAGTACTTCCCTTTTGTATCCCCTTTCCAAAGAACAGTAAAGGTACGTGGGTATCATAAATTTGGGGCGATCCATGGGTGGAACCCGTTTGAGGATAGGTAATGGTTCCCGGTTTTAGGACAAGAAGTACATCCCCTGATCTTTTTTGGTTGTACCCATTTTGCAGAATATAGGGAATACCGGAGGAATAATTATTTTGCCACATTTGATAGCCGGTATACACGCGATCCACGTAATCATAGCTTAAAAACTCCTTGGCTATAGCTTCCTGCACATCCTTGATTTCCAAATCCAGATTTTTTACAATCTTATGATCCAGAAAAATTTGATAATTTGAAAAATTCTTTACGATTTCCTCGGTTCCATAGGTATATCTTAAAAACTCCGTAAACTTTTCCTTTGTAGTGCTATTGTCCACATAACCGGCGGGAATTCTTGTCGATATTAGATATGATGGCACGTCGATTGCAGCGTGGTCTGCCGTCAAAAAGACGGTGTACTCCCCTTCGCCCACATTTTTATCCAAAGCCTTGAAAAGTCTGGCCAAATCCAAATCCAAACGGATATAGGTATCCTCCACTTCCTTGGAGTTCACCCCAAACATGTGTCCGACATAATCCGTGCTTGAATAGCTGACCGCCAAAAAATCAGTAATCTCGTCCTGACCCAATTGTTCACGTACTAGGGCCTCAATGGCAAAATCGGTCGTGATGCTATTGCCGTAGGGAGTTGCCTTTATGATTTCAAAATTATTGTTTTTGTCCAACAGGTCTTGAGGGTTGTGAGGGAATGACGACGAGGTTTCACCATCAAATAGTCCTTCAAAAGCATTGTCGTCCACGCCACTTTCTACATAGGTACTTATATCCTTCAAGGTGTTCCATCCTTTTTTATAGGATTGGGCCACTCCAGAACTATTAAAGTCTTCCACCCATTTTGGAAGGGCATCCATGTAGTAGCTGCTCGTAATCCACTTACCCTCATTTTTGCCATGAAACCAATACGCGGCATTGGCGGTATGTCCGCCAGGGAGTACGGCTCCTCTATCCTTAAGGGCGATGGCGATGGTCTTTCCCCTCATTTGCGTATGTAATCTGAGTTCATCCGTTATGGTCGTAACGGTCATTCTATGCGGGGACATTTGGCCGGCATCTGAAGTGGTACCCACGGATGCATACCTATCGTCCGATGCACAATACACATCCACATCATTTTCCTTGTCGTACCATTCATTGCCAATAATACCATGCGTAGCAGGTGTGGTCCCAGTATAAACCGATGTATGCCCAGGTCCCGTACTGGTTGGGGCATAGTTAAAATGGTTGTTCTTACAGTTGAAACCCTCTTCCACCATTCTTTTAAATCCCCCTTCTTCATATTGATCATAAAAGCGGGTCAGATAGTCGTACCGCATCTGGTCCACAATAATCCCAACGACCAATTTAGGCTTGGTTCTCAATGCATCAGGCTCCTCAACCTTGTTCTTACGTTGGGAATAGCCTTGGAAACAAATCAATAGGATGGTAAAAATACTGGGTAATACAGTTGTGAAACGAAAGGTCATGCCTAAAATATTAAGGCGTAAAAATAAAGAAAATAGCCCTGAAAAAATTAATTGGAAGTTAAATCAAATCCATTATTGTTATTTTTACCGTAACAAATCTATTTTAAAGGGATGAATTATTTAGCGTCGATTGGCAGCTATTCCATGATGGTCGTAGAGGTTTTTAAGAAGCCCACCAAATGGCGCATAATGAAATCCCTGATTTTAAAAGAAGTAGATGAACTAGTGTACGGATCACTTGGCATCATTATCTTCATTTCCTTTTTTATTGGCGCCGTTGTTGCCATACAGACCGCACTGAATCTCACGAATCCCATCATTCCAAGAAGTCTCATTGGATTTGCCACAAGGCAGTCCGTTATATTGGAATTTGCACCTACGTTCGTATCCATAATCATGGCGGGAAAAGTGGGTTCTTACATTACTTCGAGTATTGGAACCATGCGGGTCACGGAACAAATCGATGCCTTGGAAGTCATGGGCGTAAATTCCTTGAACTATTTGGTATTCCCAAAAATCATTGCGATGCTCTTTTACCCTTTTGCGATTGCCATTTCCATGTATGTTGGAATTTTTGGAGGTTGGCTCGCTGGGGTGTTTGGCGGATTTTTAACGAGTACCGACTTTGTGACCGGGCTTCAGACCGATTTTATTCCCTTTCATATTGCCTACGCCTTCATTAAGACACTGATCTTTGCATTCATCATAGCCACCATACCTTCCTTTCATGGATACTATATGAAAGGCGGGGCCCTGGAAGTAGGAAAGGCCAGTACCACGTCCTTTGTCTGGACCAGCGTGGTCATAATCATTTTGAACTATTTGCTAACCCAACTACTTTTAGGCTAATGATCGAGGTGAACAACATACATAAATCCTTTGGTGACGCACATATTTTAAAAGGTATCTCCACCACCTTTGAAAATGGCAAGACCAATTTGATTATAGGTCAGAGTGGCTCCGGAAAAACGGTATTCCTCAAATGCCTTTTGGGGTTGTTTTCTCCGGAAAAAGGAAGTATCGTGTATGACGGAAAAAAATATTCAGACCTCACCGAAAACGAGAAACGCGATTTAAGGCAGGAAATGGGCATGGTCTTCCAGGGAAGTGCCCTGTTCGATAGTATGACTGTAGCCGGCAATGTGAAATTTCCTTTGGAAATGTTCACAAAACAATCGGCATCTGAAATGGACGACCGTGTGAATACCGTTTTGAAACGGGTAAACTTAGTGGATGCACATCATAAGTATCCGGCAGAAATTTCCGGAGGAATGCAGAAACGTGTTGCTATTGCCAGGGCCATCGTTATGAACCCCAAGTACCTATTTTGTGACGAACCCAATTCTGGATTAGATCCAAAGACGGCTATCCTCATCGATGATCTTATCAAGGAGATTACGGAAGAATATAACATTACTACGATAATCAATACCCATGACATGAATTCCGTAATGCAGATTGGAGAAAAAATTCTATTCTTAAAAGATGGTCTTAAGGAATGGGAAGGCACAAAGAACGAAATATTCAAGACCGAGAACGAGGCGGTCACCAATTTTGTCTATTCTTCCGATCTTTTTAAAAAAGTACGGCAGATGTACATTGAGGAACGAAATTAATCCTCCATTACTTCCTTTACCTGAATATTGTCATTGTTCAAACGAAGCTTGAGCCAATTCAATAACTTTTGGGTATCCTTGACCGTTTGGTTTCTCCTGGCTTCCTTTTTCCAAGTAATTTCGAAAACCGGTATGGTATCCGTCTTTTGGAAATCCGTTGCTATTAAATAAGAATATCCCAGGCGTTCCAAATTCTCATAATTTGTTTTGGCTTCCATACTTATTTCTTTAAACGGAATCTGACCTACTGCCCCTTTGCTTAATCTTGACAATTCACTTTCCAAAAAGGCAATTTTTTCGTCCTTGCTGCTCAGCTGGTTCTTCTGGGTCTCGTACAGTTCATTAATGTATTTGAGCTGGTTTACCTCCTCGCTTTGCCCACCTTGTATAATCTGCAGATCGGTGTCCTTCAGTCGGGGGTTATCCGCTAATTGGGCACGCCAGGTAGCAATTATATTATCGGGAATGACCTCATTGCCCATAAAAACCAATTCTATTGTAGAATTCTCCCCGTTGTTATATTCCAAATCCGTGAAATTCTCCAAAAACCTTCCCTGACCTGAAAATTGATAGGGCACCACATTCTCATCGATAAAAATAGTGGCTTGTTTCCTGAACAAAGATTCCTGTAACGCGTTCCAAAACGTGATGCTCGCGGGAATCATGACCGCAATGGCCACAGCTGAGGCCAGCCTTGCGATGAATTTTCTTCGTTTTGAGTTGACATAGCGTACCATTGGAAAACGCAACAACTTAATCACCAGAAAGGTGGCCAGTGCAATGAAGATGGTGTTTATGGTGAATAGGTACATGGCCCCACTGGCATAGTCCCAATTACCTATTGCCAATCCAAAGCCAACGGTGCATAATGGAGGCATCAAGGCTGTCGCGATGGCCACACCAAAGATGACACTTGCGATGGTTCCTTTTTTCGCCCTTGCGATTACCAAGGCCAATCCACCAAAAAATGCGATCAACACATCGCGTATATCCGGGGCCGTTCTTGCCAAAAGTTCAGAAGACTCGTCCCGCAGCGGAAAGAACCTGAAAAAAAGAAAAGCGGTCAGCACGCTTAAAACCACCATCACCCCAAAATTCTTTAAAGACCTTTTTAGGGTATCGATATCATTGATACCTACGGAAAGCCCAATACCTAAAATTGGGCCCATTAGGGGAGAAATTAACATAGCGCCAATAACTACCGCAGTAGAGTTTGCGTTCAACCCGATGGAGGCAATAAAGATGGAGCAAACAAGGATCCATGAGGTATGTCCCTTAAAGGGAATATCTGCAATGATCGCTTCCCTAGTGGCGTCCTGGTCCGTGTTGGTCCTTATGTCCAGCAATTCCAGAAGAAACTTTTTTATACTGCCCAAAAGTCCCTGAAAGTCCCTTTTTACCTCGTCCCCGCTATCCGGGGTATTGTCCGTTGGAGTAACGTTGTCCTGACCGAATTTATCCTGCATAGTTACGCGTACTTATCACCAAAATTTTCCTTGACCGAATTTAGTACCTTTTTAATATCCTGCTCCTTGGCTTTTGGATAAATTAACAATACTTCTTCCTTGTCCACTATAATATAATCCTTCAGCCCGTCAACAACTACTATCTTGTCTTTAGGGGTGCGGATCATATTCCCTGTGGCATCCTCGGCCAAAAGTTGGGCGTTGACGACTGCGTTGCCCATGTTCTCCTTGTTCAATTTATCGAACAAGGAACCCCACGTGCCAAGGTCGTTCCAATCAAATGTGGCTTCCAGAACAAAAATGGCATCGGACTTTTCCAAAATAGCATAGTCGATGGAAATATTTTCAGCTTTCGGATAATTTTCGGCGATAAAATCTTTTTCTTCGGATGTATTCAAACAGGAAATCCCATCATGGAATAAATGGAATTGGGTTGACTGGTATTCCTTAAAGGCATCTACGATCGTTCTTACGCTCCACATGAAAATTCCGGCGTTCCACAAAAAATTCCCCTGAACTAAAAATTCCTTGGCCGTTGCATAATCGGGCTTTTCCCTGAATTGATTTACCTTTTTGATCTGGTTTTCATCGGATTTATCAAACTCAATATATCCAAAACCGGTATTGGGAAATGTGGGTTTGATACCCAATGTACAAAGTACGTTTTCCTTTTCACATTTATCGAAACAAGACGTAACGTCCGTGGCAAAGGCCTCCTCGTCCTCGATCCAATGATCACTTGGTGCCACGATCATTACCCCATCCGGATTCATTTTCTGAATCTTTAATGCGGCATATAAAATACACGGCGCGGTATTTCGCATGGCAGGTTCCAAAACCACCTGCTCTTGGGATACCATGGGCAACTGTTCTAAAACTAAATCATTGTACCGTTCATTGGTTAGAATAAGTATATTCTCGGTTGGAACGAACTTATTCAGTCTTTGAAAGGTCTTTTGAATAAGCGTATCGCCCGTACCCAACATATCATGGAACTGTTTTGGGTATTCTGTTGTACTTATGGGCCAGAACCTTGAGCCCACTCCACCTGCCATTAAAACGGCATAATAATTTTTGTTCATGTCAACTAGTTATAAGTTCCACCTCTGCATTGGGCTGAAAAAGGTACACCCTTCCTGTTTTGACCTCAACGCATTCAAATCTTTTTACTCTTTTATTGCCTTTTTTGAAAAGCTTTCCATTATATATCCTAAAAACACTTCCAAAAGGTAATTGAAAAACGTATGTTTTATCGTTTTCTTGCGCATCAAATTGCTGTAAGGCAATGGACAATCGCGCATCCGTACTACTGCTTGCCTTGGGGTTTTTAAAATGCATAGCCAACAAGGGCAGTAATTTGGACGGGAAAATTTCCGGTCGTAAAAAAGGTAACATTAAATACTGAAACGTTCTTTTCCACTCCAACCCGTGCGGTTTAATCCTGCGTCCGTATTTTTCAAAAGCGACCAAATGCGCAATTTCATGAACCAAGGTAATTAAAAACCGATATTTATTGAGGGTAGCGTTTACGGTTATAACGTGCTTACCATCGGGAAGCCTTCTATAATCGCCATGTCTGGTAACCCTTTCGTTTACAATTTTAAGATGCACACCATTATCCTTAATGAGTTGCAGACAGGGATTTACAGATCTTTCCGGCAAATATTTACCCAAAATAGCTTCCATTAAAACAAAAATACCCGAAAAAATAAGAATTGAGCGAAATTGATTTTAATTAACAAAACACCTGTGGTTATAGCATAAAAGCCATCACTATTTAGGGGGTAGAATTTGAAACCTGAAGTAACTTCCCATTGAAGAGGGTGTGACCGCCAAGCGCAAATTCCTTGATATATGTTGCCATTTCCAATGCTGTTACCGGGGCTTTGTACCCCGGAAAAGCTTCCTCCAGCATTTCGGTCTGGACAGCGCCCAAGGCCAATACATTGAACGAGGGACCTGTTTCCTTGTATTCCTCCGCCAGCAATTCCGTAAGTGTAATAACTGCACCCTTACTCGAACTATAGGCCGATAAGCCTGGAAACTTCATACTTCCCTGCACTCCTCCCATGGAACTGACCGTAATCACATGTCCCGTTTTTGACATATAGGGTACTACCAATTTTGTCATTGCCGCAACCCCAAAGACATTTACATCATATACCTTTTTAAATTCATCCAAAGAAGTCTCGGCAAAAGGCTTGTTCAAAAGGGCACCTGCATTGTTGATCAGGATATCCACTATCTGCCATTCTTTTTTTAGAAATTCTTCAACTCTTACAAAATCCGAAGCAAGGGACAAATCGAACGAAAACGCGGTAATGTTTTTATTTTCAAGGCTTTGTATGGGCTCCTCATTTCTGGAAAGCGCCAAAACGGAATGTCCTTCATTGGCAAACAATTGGGCCATTTCAAAGCCTATACCCCTGCTTGATCCTGTTATGATGACGTTGGCCATTACTTATATTTTATTTCCTTAACCGGCGAATTGGCGATCCCTTCCACAATGGGTATCATTTTGTTGACGATAATGGCCATATGTCCATAATCCATTTCGGAGGTTTCGTCGTCCACTTTGTGATAGTAGGGAAAGTTCGTAAAGTCAAACGTACTGTACGTTTGGGAGGGAATATTGAACTCTTGATGGAATGCATAATTATCCGATCTTTTAAAGAGATTGAATTCCTTGGCTTGGGGCAAGAACCCAACTACCTTTTCCCCGGCGTAGGCGTTACTAACCTCGGCCATGTTCGATAATTCATACCCCGTGAGATACACCAAATGGTCCTTGTCCACCATGGGTACCCCCACCATTTCATAATTCAACATGGCATACATATCCAATCCTTGATCTTTCAGCTTTTTGGCCAAATGCCTTGAACCTAAAAGTCCTTTTTCTTCCGCACTGAACAATGCAAAAATAAGACTTCTTTTATTCGATTTTTCCTTGCCAAAATATCGGGCGAGTTCCATGACCGTTGCGGTTCCGGATGCATTGTCATTGGCGCCGTTTGCAATATCGTCCCCATTCTCAGGACTTACAATCCCAAGATGATCATAATGTGCGCCCAGCATCACATATTCGTTCTTCAGAGCTGGGTCGGTACCCTCCAAAACCCCTACAACGTTGAACGCTACTCCTTCAAAGTTTTCCAAGGTATCCTTATAGGTCGTAAAATAAGGTGCGATGCCACTGGATGAAAATCGGTCTTCTATAAAGTCGGCCGCCATTTCGATGCCTTTGGTACCGGATCCTCTTCCCTCTAATGCATCGGATGCCAAATAATCCATAAGTACGGCGATATCCTCCGAAGTTGAAAAAACAACCTCCTTGCCACTGAATTTTCCCGAATCGTTCATGGAAGTCTTAATTTCCTCCGAAACCATTCTTCCTTTAAGTCCCTCAGGACCATCTGGGTTCAATACCGTTTCATTGTTTATCTTTTTGGACCCACAGGAAACCAAAATCAGGACGGAAAGAAAACTTGTCAGCGTTCGTATCATATAAATGTGTTTGAGTGATAAAGATAAAAAAAAGCATCTCCGTTAAGAGATGCTTTTAGACTATATTGTTCTGAGCCGATTAGGCCAACATGGTCACAGGGTTTTCCACATAGTACCTAAGCGTCTGTAAAAATTGCGCTCCCACGGCACCATCAACAGTTCTATGGTCGCAGGCCAAGGTCAATTTCATGGTATTCCCTATCACGATTTCCCCATTTTTGACCACTGGTTTTTCAACGATGGCCCCAACGGAAAGTATGGCGGAATTGGGTTGATTTATAATCGATGTGAATTCCTGTATCCCGAACATTCCCAAGTTGGAAACGGTAAAGGTACTTCCTTCCATTTCAGAAGGAGCGATTTTCTTGTTTCTTGCCTTACCGGCCAACTCCTTTACTGCTGCACCAATCTGCGTAAGACCCAGTAAGTCCGCATGCTTAATTACCGGCACAACCAAACCTTCGTCCACAGCTACGGCAACACCCATATGGATATGTTTGTACTGCTTAGTGGTATCACCGTTCCATGTTGTATTAACCTGAGGATGTTTTCGTAATGCCATGGCACAGGCCTTTAGTACCATGTCATTGAAAGACACCTTGGTATCTGGCAGGCTATTTATCTGGGCCCTTGAAGCGATGGCGTTATCCATATCCACCTCAATGGTCAAATAGAAATGGGGTGCGGTAAACTTGGAATTCCCCAATGCCTTGGCGATGGCCTTTCGCATATTGGAATTCTTGCTTTCCTCCACACCTTCCTCACCAGCAGGAATTGCCATGGAAACAGCAGGCACACTGACCTTTTCCGATTTTGAAACTTCCGGTGCAGCTTTTGGTGCTTCCGCAGGTTTGTAGTTTTCTATATCCTTTTTAATTATTCTCCCATTATCGCCCGTACCGGACACTTTAGAAAGGTCGATTCCCTTATCCTCTGCTATTTTCTTTGCCAAGGGCGATGCAAAGATTCTATTGCCATCCGAAGTTGCGGAAGTAGATTCCTTACTCGATGTATCTTCTGTTTCGGAAGCCTTTGATGCTTCTTCTTTTTTTGCTTCTGTCTTTGTACTTTTTTTGGAGCCCGACTTTGCGTTCAAAACCGCATCAACATCGGTACCATCGGGTCCTATGACGGCTAAAACAGCATCAACGGGCGCGGATTCCCCTTCCTGGATTCCAATATGAAGTAACTTTCCGGAATAGAAAGACTCGAATTCCATGGTTGCCTTGTCCGTCTCGATTTCGGCCAAGATATCACCTTCCTCAACCTCGTCTCCCACTTGTTTCAACCAACTGGCGACGGTTCCTTCTTCCATGGTATCGCTAAGGCGCGGCATCTTCACGATTTCAACTCCTTCAGGAATTTCAGTGGCCGATGTGTCGCCTTCTTCATCCTCCGAATCATCCGAAGTTTCAGCGCTCTTTTCTTCGGCTTTGTCTTCCGAAGCATTTTCTTCTTTCTTTTGACTTCCCCCACCGTTCAAAAGTCCGGAAATGTCCTCTCCTTCTTCACCGATAATCGCCAACAATGTATCTACAGGAGCCCCATCACCTTCCTCAATACCAATATGAAGCAATGTACCCTGGTAAAATGATTCAAACTCCATAGTGGCCTTATCCGTTTCGATTTCAGCCAAAATATCGCCTTCTTCTACCTTATCCCCTACGTTTTTCAACCACTTTGCAACGGTACCTTCTTCCATGGTATCGCTTAATCGCGGCATATTAATTACTTCTGCCATTTAATTACAATTTATGTTGAACGAATGGAAAATCTTCTTGCTCGTATACCATATCGTACAATTGTTGTACGGGCGGATACTCTGATTTCTCCGCAAACTCTTCGCATTCCTTAACCAAATCCTTGACCCTTTTGTCGATCTTCTTGATTTCCTCGTCTGTTGCGTATTTATTTTCCTTGATAATATCCAAGACCTGGGTGATCGGATCAATTTTCTTGTATTCCTCTACCTCCTCCTTGGTTCTATAATGTTGGGCGTCTGACATAGAGTGACCCCTATATCTATACGTTTTCATTTCTAGGAAAGTTGGACCACCTCCAGAACGAGCCCGTTCAATGGCCTTGCTCATCTCTTGGGCAACGGTTACCGGATTCATTCCGTCAACCGGACCGCAGGGCATTTCATAACCCAATCCCAATTTCCAAATATCGGTGGAAAAGGAGGTTCTGGCCACGGATGTTCCCATGGCGTACCCATTATTCTCACAAACGAAAACCACGGGCAATTGCCAAAGCATGGCCAAGTTGAAAGTCTCGTGAAGCGACCCCTGCCTTACGGCACCATCTCCCATGTAACATAGGGTTACGGCATCACTACCGTGGTATTTATCACCAAACGCCATTCCTGCCCCTAGTGGAATTTGTCCGCCAACGATGCCATGGCCTCCGTGAAAACGATGCTCCTTTGAAAATATGTGCATGGATCCACCCATACCTTTGGAGGTTCCGGTCACCTTCCCATATAATTCGGCCATCACCTTTCGTGGGTCCACTCCCATCCCAATGGGCTGAACATGGTTCCTATACGCCGTAATCATTCGGTCCTTTGTCAAATCCATGGCATGCAAGGCTCCCGCCAATACTGCCTCCTGACCGTTATACAAGTGAAGAAAACCTCTTACCTTTTGCTGAATGTACACGGCAGCAAGTTTGTCCTCGAACTTGCGCCAAAACGACATGTCCTCGTACCATTTCAAATAAGTTTCCTTGGTGATTTTTTCCATCGATTCTAAATTTATTACAAATTAATCGGACTCCGTAGCAATGTTCAAGAAGCACATCACAAGAGAACAAAAATACACATATAAATGAATGGATAAAAATAATAGAAATAAAAGCGAGAAGAAATTACACCCTTAACAAAAAAAGGAATTTACGTGTTTAAAAGGTCTTCTTAAAACCTATCTAATCATAGATAGGTTTTATCAAAGCCCAAGGGTAAAATAGCGGCAACCGATGGACATTCTACGACCTTTCCTTGGGCTCCCATCATCAAAATCCGTATGGGCGATTTTTGTCGGTGTTCATATTCGAATAAGGACTGCCTGCAATTACCGCACGGAGCGGCCGGTTCCAACACCTCACTGTTTTTTGATTGTACGGAAATGGCCAATGTTTTGATCGCTACATTGGGAAACTTCGCCCCGGCATAAAAAACGGCCACTCGCTCCGCACAGAGTCCAGAGGGATAGGATGCATTTTCCTGATTATTTCCAATGACAATTTCACCATTTTCCAGTTTCAAGGCGGCACCTACCTGAAATTTGGAATATGGGGCATAGGCATTGTTTCTCGCCTCAACCGATTTTTTCAATAACATTCTATCCCCTTCCTGCATTTCTTCAAAGGAATCATAAATCACTATGTCAAAACCTATTTTCTTCTTTATTGCCATTTCTTGTGTTTGAGAAGTGAAGATACAAAACAAAAAAACCCGCAAAATGCGGGTTTCTATTTATTTTTTTCGGAAATTAATCGTTATAAAACTCCTCGCCCAAACTAAAGGTCAACCCAAAGCGTAGCGTGTTTTCCAAAGGGTTTCTAACTTGGGAAGTAGAGAACAAATAGGATAGGTCGATTTGTGCCGACTTAAACTTGAATCCCGCTCCCAATGTAAAAAACTTTCTAGAGCCCTTTACCTCGCTTTCGTTAAAGTACCCTGTTCTTACCATGAAGGAATCTTGGTATACGTATTCAGCGCCTAAGGCCCAAGTCATCTCTTGTAGTTCCTCACTAAAACCATCTGGGGCATCCCCAAAGGAGCTGAATATTCCACCAAAACCACTTTCGTTTTGGTAGATATCGTTATCCGCAGAATCTATTACCCCATCACCATTTTGATCTTGCGGTGTTGGAACCAACAATTTGTTAAATTCTGAAGTAATTCCAATAACGTTGTCCTGATCTAAAATAAAATCAAATCCAACCCCAAATTTTAGGTTGCTGGGCAAAAAGTTTTCCTGACCACCCTCATCATATTGTATCTTACCTCCAATATTGGAAATATTGAAACCTGCCCTCCAACGCCCATCAAAATTATTGTAGGCAATTTCCCGGGAACGATAGAATCCGGCCACATCCACTGCAAAAGAACTCGCCGCTTGGGAATCTACGGAACCGCTCTGTTGCGGCAAACGTAGGTTGGAACGAATGTACCTACCAGCAACCGCCATGGAAAAAGTTGGGCTTAGTTTTAGAGAGTAGGAACCATCCAAAGCCAGTTCATTAGGTTTTGCCAAAGTACCAGGGTCATTAGCAAATTGGCGCAATTCTATTTCCCCTAATGTAAAGTATCTCAAACTAACGGCAAAAGCGCTCTGCTCATTAATTTTATTATAGTAACTACCGTTCAATAAAGAAATGTCTGTAATGATACTTTCTAGATATGGTGTATAGCTAAGCCCTATTCCCATTTTGCGCTCCGCAAATGCAAATTTTGCAGGGTTCCATTGTTGTGAAAAAGCATCGGTAGAAGTTGCGACCCCCATATCACCCATACCCGCGGAACGAGCATCGGCAGCAATTGTCAAAAATGGGACCGCCGTAGTTATAACCCTATTATCGTCTTGGGCATTGGCCTTCACAAATAAGGCAAGCATTAAAATAAATGTAAGTTTTTTCATTAATTCAATAGTTGATATAAAGTGGACCAATTTAGTGTTTCGATGACTTTGGTCCACATAATTTTATATGTAAACGCTGTTTTCAACGTTATCTTGCACCATTAAGTATATATTTTTGGTTTTTTTTAATACTCTTGCTAAAGCCAAGGCATTCTCCCTTTTTAGTTAAGCCTCGAATATACTATATCCTTTTTTGCTGCGTTATTCCTCATAGAACAAAATTGCTATCAAAAATATTTTAAGGCTGGATTTACCAAAAATATTTTAAACGATAAAATATAATAATCAAAACATCGTTTTAACCAGCAAAAGCGATAAAATTAAATTAAAATCCAAATCAAATTAGACTAGCGAACTATTAGTTTAAACAGATTGAACTCAAGTCCTAATTATGAAAAAACAGTTTATTAAAGTTGTACTCTCATGCACCGTGATTGCGGGAGGTTTTACAGTTACCAGCTGTTCCAAATCTACATCCTCCAAAAATGTGTCCAGAGCTACAGGTTGGAAGATAAATGAAAAGGAAGGTGGTTTTCAATACAATACTGACTTCAAAGAGCAAGAGACCGCTCCTGGACTAGTGTTTGTTGAAGGTGGAACTTTTACGAAGGGAAAAGTACAGGATGACGTAATGCATGATTGGAACAATACCCCTACTTCACAACATGTTCAATCCTTTTATATGGATGAGACAGAGGTCACGAATGTCATGTATCTGGAATATTTGGATTATCTAAAAAGCGTTTATCCTCCTGAAAATCCCAAATACGCTAACATTTACAAAGGTGCCTTACCTGACACCTTGGTTTGGAGAAACAGATTAGGTTTTAACGAAACCATGACCAACAACTATTTAAGACACCCTGCCTATGCAGAGTATCCGGTAGTTGGAGTAAACTGGATCCAAGCGACCCAATTTGCGGAATGGAGAACGGACAGAGTAAACGAAATAATGCTTGAAAGGGAAGGTTATTTGGCAAAAGACGCAAAATATCAAGCTCTGAATGGCGAAGTTGCCGGAACTTTTAGTACGGAGGCTTATTTAAACAGACCGGAATCCGTTTACAATGGTCAGATCGACTCCCTACAAGGGAAGATGAAAAAGGATAGTGTCCCTGCCTATGCAAAAAGAAGTAGCGGTATTATTATGCCAGAATATAGGCTCCCTACGGAAACTGAGTGGGAATATGCCGCACAGGCACAAGTAGGACAAAGGGAGTACAACAACTACAGAGGTAGAAAAAAATATCCTTGGGAGGGTGACTATACCAGAAACGGACAAAGAGTTGGACGTGGCGATCAATTGGCCAACTTCAAGCAAGGAAAAGGAGATTATGGCGGAATCGCCGGATGGTCCGATGACGGTGCCGATATTACCGCAGAGGTTATGTCCTACAAGCCTAACGACCTTGGTCTTTACGATATGGCCGGTAACGTAGCTGAATGGGTAGCCGATGTTTACCGACCCATAGTCGACGATGAAATAAGCGACTTCAATTACTACAGAGGAAATATCTACATGAAAACAGCCATTGGCGAAGATGGAAAAGTAAATATCCTACAGGATTCGATTGTTTACGACACGTTGCCAAATGGAAAAGTAGTTGCCGTTAACCTACCTGGTGAGATTAAAATGGTTCCTGTTGATGAAGAAGAGACCTATTTGAGGACAAACTTCTCTTCCAGTGACAATAGAGGTTATAGGGACGGTGACCCTGGATCTTCAAGATTTTTTGACAGATTTAGCGACGAAGAGGAATCTGAAGAACTATCCATGTACAACTCTCCAAAACATAAAGTTGAGAGAGATTCAGCCGGTAACCTTATCAGACAGTACGATCAGTCAAATGATAGGACGTCTTTGATAAACGATGAAGTTCGTGTATACAAAGGTGGTTCATGGAGAGACAGGGCATACTGGTTAGATCCTGCACAGAGAAGGTACCTACCACAGTATATGGCAACGGATTATATAGGATTTAGATGTGCCATGTCCAGAGTAGGTTCTAAATCAAAGACAAAGAACAAAACTGTTAGAGGACAAAAAGCCAAATAATTTTTGGTATCCAAATAAGATAGAGCCCTTTGAAAAAAGGGCTTTTTTTTTATCTTCGATTTCATGAAAATAAACGAACTGCACAACCTTTTTTTAAATTACCCTAGTGTTTGTACGGATACCCGAAAAATCAAACCAGGAGATCTATTTTTTGCACTGAAGGGCGATAATTTCAACGGGAACGAATATGCAGGGGAAGCTTTAAAAAAAGGGGCGGCCTATGCCATTATCGATGAAGAGAAATTTTCAGGTAAGCAAAGAATCTTAGTTGCAGATGTGCTAAAAACACTCCAGGACCTAGGTACCTTTCATAGAAAATTTTCCAAGGCAACAGTAATTGCCCTTACTGGAAGTAATGGCAAGACCACTACAAAGGAACTTATCAATTCCGTGCTTTCCCAGAAATACAGGACCATTGCAACTTCCGGCAACCTCAACAATCATATAGGAGTGCCATTGACCTTGCTCTCCATTAAAGAGGACACGGAGATTGCTATTGTGGAGATGGGTGCCAACCATCAAAAAGAAATCGCTTTTCTAAGTTCCATTGCGGCACCGGATTTTGGCTATATAACGAACTTTGGCAAGGCGCATTTAGAAGGTTTTGGCGGCGTGGAAGGGGTTATTAAAGGGAAAAGCGAACTATACGATTTCTTGATGGCCAATAACAAGGGGATCTTCATGAATGCCGATGACCCTATTCAAAAAGATAAGCTCAAATACTACATCAAAAAATACGGGTTTAGCACCTTCGACTCCAAATTCTATCCGATTTCACTAGTAGAATCGAATCCATTTGTAGTCGTAAATGTTGAGAAAAGCATTATCAGGACCCAACTTATTGGGGCATATAATTTCTCGAACTGTTGCGCCGCGATTATCATGGGAAAATACTTCAATGTACCATTGGAGAAAATTAAAGAAGGGCTTGAAGGCTATATTCCATCGAACAATAGATCCCAAATCATTGAAAAAAATAGTCTTAAGATTGTCCTGGATGCCTATAATGCAAACCCTTCAAGCATGTCTGCCGCTATAGAAAATTTTGCAAAAATGGCAGGAAATACTAAAGTCCTGTTTTTGGGCGATATGTTCGAGCTTGGGGAAAGCGCCCATGAAGAACATCAGAAAATAGCGGATTTGACCAAGGAACTAGGTTTCGAAAACATTTTTCTGATCGGTGAAAATTTCTACAAAGTAACGAGTGAATTCAAAAAAATGAAATCGTTCGACCAACTGAAACAACACCTTCAAACCGATAAGATTCAAAATGCCCTATTGTTTATAAAAGGTTCCAGGGGAATGGCCATGGAAAGAATTCTGGACCTTCTCTAAATTAGTTCTGGATATCAAACCAAATACAAAAAGAGAGTGGGATATACTGGATTCGAACCAGTGACCTCTGCCCTGTCAAGGCAGCGCTCTAAACCAACTGAGCTAATATCCCATTTTGGAGGGCTAAGGTACTACTAAATTTTAGTTCGATAAAGGAATAAAATCCAATTTGGATAAAATTTAAAAATCCATTTAGTCCAAACTTTGGAATTCAAACCAATCTCCTTTCTGCGCTTTTTTCAAAAAAAAGTGTACATTTAAAGGAATAACCTCGATTTCTATTTAGATGGATTTCAAGTATTTCGGATACTTCGTTCTTGCCTTGTTGCTTAGTGGCTGCAAGTACAATCTCCCGGAAGAATTGGAGATTGCATATACGGACCTACCTGAAAAAATCGACTTCAATTACCATGTAAAACCAATTTTGTCAGACCGGTGCTATGCCTGTCACGGTCCGGATGAAAATACGCGCAAAGGAGGATTGCGATTGGATATTGAGGAATCAGCATTTCAGATACTTCAATCTGGGAATAGAGCATTCGTTAAGGGAAATCCTGGCGATAGCGAATGTATTCAACGAATCCTAAGTGACGATCCGGAACTTCAAATGCCTCCTCCCGAATCGAATCTATCACTTACAAAAAGGGAGAAGGCCCTATTGATCAAATGGGTAGAACAAGGAGCCCAATGGAAGAATCACTGGGCGTTTCTCAAACCAATGAAACAAGCCGTTCCTTCACGAATAAACGAGGATTGGCCATACCAAAATGAAATAGACGGTTTTGTACAGGCAAAATTGATAACTAAAAAATTTGTCCCCTCACCAGAGACCGAAAAGGAAAAATTGATTCGAAGGGTAACCATGGATTTAACGGGACTTCCTCCTACCATTGGGGAAATCGATGCATTTTTAAAGGACCCAAGTATTGATGCCTATGAAAAGGTAGTGGATAGGTTGCTTAAAACCGATGCACATGCAGAACGGTTAGCCTTGGACTGGATGGACCTTGCCAGATATGCCGATTCCCATGGACTACACGCCGATGGTGCACGTTTGATGTGGCCATGGCGGGATTGGGTCATAAAAGCCTTCAAGGATAATATGCCCTACGACCAATTTGTTACTTGGCAATTGGCGGGAGACCTTTTCCCCAATCCAACAAGAGAGCAAAAACTGGCCACGGCGTTCAATAGAAATCACCCAATGACAGCTGAGGGTGGAGCTATTGAGGAAGAATTTAGATTGAACTATGTCTTTGACCGCACGGAAACCGTTTCTACCGCTTTTATGGGACTTACAGTAGCCTGTGCAAGATGCCATGATCATAAGTTCGACCCTATAAGCCAGAAGGACTACTTCCAAATGTCGGCGTTCTTTAATAATGTAAAGGAATTGGGAATGACAGGTGACGATGGTAATTATGGGCCTATGCTCCCCCTTCCTAACAAAAGTACCGAGGCCAAGTTGAACGACCTTCAAAATGAAATTACCGAAAAAGAAAAGGAGCTCGTGCTGACAAAAAATGAACTCGCCCAACTTGAGGAATATATCAAAACCTTACCTGATTCCTTTATTGAAACCGGAAAATTGAATTACTATCCTTTGGACAAGCTCTCCAAATCCAATAAAGGTCATATTGCCGACCAAAATAAGGATGCTACTACCAAGGAAGCACCAAAAGTAGTTGAGGGCATAAAAGGCAATGCCTTTCTTTTCAATGGGGAATATGACGAATTATATCTTCACAATATTCCAAATTTTGAATGGATGGATTCCTTTTCGGGAAGCATATGGATCCAAACCTCAAAAAGAGATTCGGCCAAAACCCAGACCATCATGGGTACGTCCGGGGACAAAAACAACTTTTGGCGCGGTTGGGATTTCTACTTGGACGGGTCCAATCGGCTCAACGCAAGACTCATACACTCCCTACCCCATAATTATATTCATGTTAGGTCCAAGGATTCCATCAAAACTAACGAATGGAATCATGTGGCCTTCACCTATACAGGATCTTCAAAAGCAAAAGACCTGAACCTGTTTATCAATGGCGAAGAGGCAGATTCAGAAATAGTTTTCGATAATTTGTATAAAAGCATAAAGACAATCCGAAGCGGTGATCATTCCGCTTACCATGCTCCAGTAAGGGTGGCAAAGAGTTACAGAGGTTTTACTGGCGAAAATGGGATTTTTCTAGGTAAAATTGATGAAATCCTATTATTTAATAGAGGCCTATCCCCTATTGAAATAAAAAGATTGGCCTCGTTACAAAACGAAACCAACACACCTACAGTAGACAAGAAATATTGGATACAGCAATCCGATGCAGTTCAAAACCTGGAAAAGGAATTAAGAACGTTACGGGCAGATTGGTTAACAACCATGGAACCTATCATGGAGGTAATGGTTATGGAAGAAATGCCCACAAAAAGGAAAGCCTATTTGTATGACCGTGGAAACTATGACCAACCCACCCAGGAGGTCGAAGCGAATACCTTATCCATTTTACCAGAATTTTCGGATGATTTGCCAAAAAATAGATTGGGCCTCTCAAAATGGCTATTTTCAAAAGAACACCCTTTGACCGCCAGGGTAACGGTCAATAGATACTGGCAACTACTTTTTGGGAAAGGATTGGTGGACACGCCTACGGATTTTGGTGTACAGGGATCGCTACCCAGTCATCCGGAACTATTGGATTGGTTGGCCATTTCGTTTATGGACAGTGATTGGGATGTAAGGGCATTACTAAAAAAAATGGTGATGTCACATACCTATAGGCAATCTTCCAAGGTATCTGAGGAATTGTGGCAAAATGACCCTGAAAACATATACCTGGCAAGAAGCAATACCTACAGGTTACCTGCGGAGCTTATACGCGACAATGCATTGGCAGCCAGTGGTCTTTTGGTACCAACGGTTGGCGGTAAAAGCGTAAAACCGTATCAACCCGCGGATCTCTGGATTGAAAAAACAAGCTTTTCGCATGAATTGATGCGATACAAAGAAACCAAAGGCGATAGCCTGTACCGGAGGAGTCTCTACACGTTTGTTCGACGAACACAGCCCCATCCGGCCATGATAGCTTTTGATGCCCCATCCAGAGAGGTATGCACCATATCCAGGGAAAATACCAACACACCATTACAGGCATTGGTCCTATTAAACGACAAACAGTTTGTTGAAGCATCCAGGATCTTGGCAGAAAGGATTCAAAAGGAAGCGGGAGACACTTTGGATAAACAAATAACCCATGCTTTTAGACTTGCGACAAGCCGAAGGCCCAAAAAAGAAGAATTGCAATTGTTAATCGAGTTTTACGACCAGCAAAAAAAGAGATTTCAAAAAAATCCGTCCGAAGCCACCAAACTTTTGTCCGTTGGGGAAAAAATTGTCGATAATTCACTGGACATGACAAAAACCGCCGCCCTCACCATGGTAACCAATACTTTATTGAACCATGATGAGGCATATACCAAAAGATAATCCAAATAGTTATGTGCAACAACCATAATAAAAATTATACACGAAGGGATTTTTTGACCAAGACATCTTTGGGCATGGGAGCACTTAGCCTTGGTTCCCTAATGGACTCCTCATTGCTTTTTGGAAATACCCCAAAAACAGTCCAAAAAGATTTCGCAAATGGCGGAGGGATTTTGGGTCAACCACATTTTGCACCAAAGGCCAAGAGAATCATTTACCTTTTTCAGAGTGGTGCCCCGTCCCAATTGGACCTGTTTGATTACAAACCCCTGTTGAACAAGATGCAAGGTCAGGATTTACCTGAAAGCGTGCATGGCGGACAGCGATTAACGGGGATGACCTCTGGCCAGGCCTCCCTGCCTTTGGCGGGTACCTTATCTACTTTCAATCAATTTGGGGACAGTGGGGCCTGGATGACGGATTTAATGCCGCATACTTCCAAGATAGTGGATGATTTATGCTTTATCAAATCCATGTATACGGAAGCCATCAATCACGATCCGGCCATTACCTTTATGCAAACAGGTTCCCAATTACCAGGTAGGCCCTCCATGGGTTCATGGCTTAGTTATGGACTTGGTACCGACAATAAAAACCTTCCAGAATTTGTAGTACTCGTGACCAAAGGAAAAACGGGGGGACAACCGTTATATTCCAGATTATGGGGCAATGGATTCCTGCCTTCACAGCACCAGGGTGTACAATTTAGGGCAGGAAAAGATCCAGTGCTTTACTTAACTAATCCACCAGGTGTGGATTCCCAAGGAAGAAGGGAGCAATTGGATTACCTACAAAAGTTGGAACAATTGAACCAAAAGGATATTGGGGACCCGGAAATAATGGCACGTATGGCACAATATGAAATGGCCTTTAGAATGCAAACCTCCGTACCTGAAATTATGGATACTTCATACGAGCCTGAATATATTTATGACATGTACGGCGAGGACAGTAAAGTTCCAGGAACTTTTGCAGCTAACGCCTTATTGGCAAGAAGGTTAGCAGAAAGGGATGTCAAGTTTATTCAATTATATCATCAAGGATGGGACCAACACGGAAATTTGCCCAGTGCACTAAAAAGACAGTGCAAGGATACCGACCAAGCAACGGCCGCCCTTATAACAGACCTTAAACAAAGGGGGATGCTTGAAGACACATTGGTCATATGGGGTGGTGAATTTGGCCGGACCAATTACTCCCAAGGCCAATTAACGGCGACGAATTTTGGCAGGGACCATCATGGTAAATGCTTTACGATTTTTATGGCAGGTGCTGGAATAAAGGGAGGAATGACCCTAGGTGCCACGGACGAATTTGGGTTCAATATTACACAACGGCCCGTTCACATCCATGACTTCCAAGCTACAGTAATGCATTTACTGGGTATAGATCATGAACGCCTAACGTTTAAATTCCAAGGAAGAAGATATCGCCTTACGGATGTACATGGAGAGGTTGTAAAGGAAATTTTGGCCTAAAATATATCGGTATATGAAAAATAAGAGACGAATATTTATAAAAAATACGCTTGCCGCTACTACGGCAAGCATGATCGTACCAAAGGAAACTTTCGGTATTCTAAAATCCAAAAAATATATGGAGGGTATTGTTGGACATGGTGATTTTACATATCAAGTGGATAAGGAATGGGGAGTACAAGATCCTTCCAAAGTACCCGTAAATGATTGCCATGAAATGGTAATGGACAGCCAAGGAAGAATATTGATGACGACTACCGGTGCAAACAATGATAACATCATCGTTTATGACACGGCCGGTAAGGTATTAACATCTTGGGGCAGGGAATTTCCCGGGGCACACGGACTTTCCATCATGGGGGAGGGAAGCGACCAATTTCTACTCATTACAGATCCGGAAACCCATAAAGTCCATAAAACAACCTTGGATGGCAGGATTATATTGACTCTGGAGCGACCTAAGGAAGTTTTAGGGTATCAAAGTGATGAACAGTTCAAACCTACCGAAACGGCCATTTTACCCAATGGGGATTTCTATGTGGCCGATGGCTATGGGGAAAACTATATCATCCATTACAACGAGAAAGGCGAGTATTTAAACCATTTTGGGGGAAGCGGTAACGGGCCGGGCGAATTTAACTGTTGCCACGGAATTACCCTTGATACAAGGGACGCCTCCAACCCAACGCTTTTGATTACGTCCAGGGCGAGTCAGGAATTCAAAAGGTTTTCTCTGGATGGAAAACATTTAGAAACCATTAAGTTGCCAGGATGCTCCATTTGTAGACCTGTCATTCATGGCGATACTATTTATTTCGCGGTGATTGTCACTAAAACTTGGGATTCTTGGGATGGTATGCTGGCCGTACTGGATGCAAACAATAAAGTAGTTTCCCTACCTGGCGGAAGCGCTCCAGAATATGTAAACAACATTCTGGTAGAACCTCAGTACGACGGTAGCACTTTTAGAAACCCCCATGACGTCTTGGTCGATGCGGATGGTAACCTTTATGTTCCGCAGTGGGCTTCGGGAAAGACGTATCCCATTAAACTCCATCGGGTTTAAATCCAAACCGTTAAAATGACCTTGTTCCTGTTTACAGACTTTACCTATTTTCTGGGTCGGTTTCATCCTGTTTTGGTACACTTGCCGATCGGGTTTCTTTTGCTGGCTATCTTGCTGGAATGGTATCAACGTATCAAAGGAAGAAAAATTGGTCAATTAATAGGCTATGCTTGGTTATTGGGCAGCCTTGGCGGCTTGGCATCCATCATTTCTGGATGGTGGTTGGGCGATACGGGATTATATCTGGAGGACGATTTGTTTTTTCATCGCTGGCTTGGAGTCTCCTTGGTGATTATGGGCTTTATAGGCTGGTGGCTAAAAAAAAATTGGAAACGCTGTCCCCTTGGAATTCAGAACACCATAAATATCCTTGTCCTATTGGTAATTTTTATAGAGGGACACTTGGGGGGAACGTTGACCCACGGACCGGACTACCTTTTGGAATATGCCCCCGCCTTTATCAAAAACAAGTTTGCGGAAAAGGAATTTGGTAAAACCGATTTTTCAAACCGGGATTCCATATTGGCCTATGAAGATTTGATAGCTCCTATTTTCCAGGAAAAATGTTGGGCATGCCACAATACCAAGATCCAAAGGGGACAATTAAATATGGAACACTCGGATTCGCTGCTCAAGGGCGGTGAAAGCGGTCCAACTCTAATAGCTGGTAACGCTACCGAAAGTGAACTTTTTAAAAGGGTTACCCTATCCCCAAAAAGTCAAAAATATATGCCGCCCGTAGGGGAGCCCCTTACTTACGCCGAAATTCAATTATTGGATTGGTGGATTACCAATGGTGCCGATTTGACAATGAAAGTTGAGGAAGGAAACGCCATAGGTCCCATAAAATCGATATTGTCTAAAAATTATGGAATCGATACCACCCCAAAACCTTGGTACGAAACGGTAAAAATAGAACCTGTGGATTCCCTTGTAATTGATAAACTCATTGATCAAGGTTTTTCGGTCAAAAAATTGGGACAAGAAAATTACCTATTGGATATCAAATACAACGACCAAGAACTAACAGAAGAAAAATTAAAATCCTTGTTAGAAGTGTCCGATCATATTACATGGCTATCGTTCGCCAAAAGTAATATTTCCGATAGCCAGCTCAATTATATATCAAAATTCCCCAATCTTACCCGGCTTCAGTTGGAAAAGACCCCCCTCACCGATACAGGAATAAAACAGCTTTCGACACTTAAGCACTTGGAGAGTATCAATCTATATGAGACCAATGTTTCGGAAAAATGTTTGGAGGACCTGTCCAAAATTGCAAGCCTAAGACGCATTTATCTTTGGAATACATCGACAGACAAAAACATAGTTCAGGAATTCAAAGTGAAAAACCCCCAAATGGAAATAATTTTCTAGTAAAATCAGGAAAAAGTAACTCTTTGTCCAAGCAGAAACAAAAAACCCGTACTATGTTAAGTACGGGTTTTTTTAATTCGTGGGCCCTACTGGATTCGAACCAGTGACCCCCTGCTTGTAAGGCAGGTGCTCTGAACCAACTGAGCTAAGAGCCCTAAAAGGAGTGCAAATATAGAATAGTTTTATTTACACCAAAAGAAAAAAATAAAAAATTTAAACAACTTCTGCCACTACAAAAGTACTACCTCCTACAAAAATAAAGTCGGATTTTGTAGCAGCTTGTTTTGCAGCAGCATAGGCTTTTGAAACGGTATCAAAAACAGTCCCATGTAAATTATAATCTTCGGCCATTTCCTTTAGTAAATTGGCAGGGAGACCACGAGAAATATTCGGCTGGCAAAAGTAATAGACGGCATGGACTGGGAACATGGGCAGTATCGAATTTAAATCCTTTTCTTTTACAAAACCTAGGACTATGTGCAATGTATCATAAACCTCTTCCATTAGCTGATCCAATACCAACTGCAATCCTTCCTTGTTATGTGCCGTATCACATATAATCTTTGGCGCTTGTCCCAATTGTTGCCAGCGACCCATCAGGCCCGTATTTTCGATAACCTTGTGTAATCCTTTCGCAATATTTTCATTTTGAACGTTAAAACTTGGCAACGTCGCAATGACCGCCAAAACACCTTTGATGTTCTTAGTTTGATATTTTCCTTTTAACGATGTCTGGTACGTTTCAGAAATTTCCTTTTCCGCAAATATCAATTTAGCATTCCTTTCTTTAGCTATTTCCATAAACACAGGTGCGGTTTCATCGTGATATTCACTAACGACCACAGGAACATTTGTCTTGATGATTCCTGCTTTCTCAAAAGCGATTTTAGGAAGGGTATCCCCTAGCATTTCCATATGGTCAAAGCCAATATTCGTTATCAAGGAAATTTCAGGTGTGATGATATTTGTAGAGTCCAATCTTCCTCCCAGTCCTACTTCAACCACGGCAATATCCACCTGTTGTTCCGAAAAATACCGAAATGCCATACCTACGGTCATCTCAAAAAAGGATAGGTGTCGGTTATCAAAAAAATCCCGGTTTTCGGAAATAAATTTTGTTACGAAGCCTTTTGTGACCGGTTTTCCATTGATCCTGATACGTTCCCTGAAATCCTTAAGATGGGGCGATGTATAAAGACCCACCTTGTATCCTGCTTCCTGTAGTATGGATGCGAGCATATGGCTGCTGGACCCTTTACCATTGGTTCCCGCTACGTGGATACTTTTAAAGGTTTTGTGTGGATTTCCTAGATATTCTGAAAATTCTAGAATTCCATCCAATTTAGTGTTAAACGCGATCTTACCCTTCTGCTGGTACATTGGAAGTTGTGCGAACATCCAATCCAAGGTCTGCTGATAGGTCACTCCCCTAGTTTAAAGTTCACTACTACAAATCCGATCTGTTGACTTGGTGCATTGGAATCAAGGTTCCATTTGTGCATAAAGGCTGTTTTTCTGGCGGGTTCCAACAGACATGGGTTATTGTTGGTGGTACCTCGTACACCCGGCGTAGCGGATATTACCTTACCGCTCCTATCAACCACAATTTTGACCACAACCCGTCCGGATTCGTTGCATTCTTGTGGTACTTTTCCCTTATCCACCAAAGAGCGTCCATTAAGGCCATAACCTCCGGTTCCACTACCGGAACCCGGACTCCCATAGTAACTAGTTGCATAAGGGTCTCCATCTGGACTTCCTTTATCACCGGCCCTGTTGTCATCGCCCTCACTCCCGGAAGCCGTTCCGTCAGATTTATTTAGTCCGCCCATAAGTTCGTCCAACTTACGTTTTTTGGCCTCCTGTTCCTGCCTGGCTTGTTCTTCGGCTTCCCGTTTTTGTTGTGCAATTCGTTCCGCTTCGGCCTTTGCTTTTTGTTCGGCGGCCTCGGCCTTTCGTTTTTGTTCCGCTGCAGCGGCATCTGCCTTTCTCTTGGCCTCTTGGGCCTGCTTTATCCTGATAGATTCCTCATCCTCTTGGGTAAGCACTTTTTCTGATGGTGCCTCCTTGACCTGTTCTTCCTGCACTTTTTCCGGAACCTTTTCAATAGCTTCCGATACTTCTTGTTTTGTAGGTTCTACCGGAGGAGTTTCCAAAGGTTCCGAACGTACGCGCTCCTTAGGTTGTACCCTTCCGCTACCAAAATCGGTCGTACCAAAATTCACAGATATTCCGTTTTCAATCGGTGGATCCATATAGGTCAGACCAATATAGAAGAGCACCAACAACAGAATGCTCAAAAGCAAGGTCGTTAGTGTTAGGGATTTTTTCTTGTGTCTCGTGTCTAAAAATGCCATTAGTTAGGCCGCACCGCCAAAATGACCTTGTAATTATTCCTATTGGCAATATCCATTACGTTTACCGCCTCTTTTATGGCAACGCTCTCTTCTGCCCTTAGGATAATCGTAGGCTTTTCTTGGCCTTCCAGTGCTTTTTTTAATTCAATTTCAATGTACTCTCCGTTAATTCTCTGGTTGTTCACAAAGTACTGTAAGTTCTTATCAATACTCACGGATACATTTTGTGTATTGGTGGACTTTCCTTTTGCCTTTGGCAACAATAAATCCAGTGCATTTGGTGAATTGGCCGTTAACATGAAGAAAATCAATAATAAAAATACGATGTCCGTCATGGACGACATGCTAAAGTCTGGACTAACTTTATTCCTTCCTTTTAATTTCATATTGAAATATTAAAGTGGTTCGTTCAAAAGATCCAGAAACTCTACGGCATTGGCCTCCATTTTATGGACAACCTTATCCGTTCTGTTCACCAAATGGTTATACCCCATATAGGCGATGATACCCACGATTAGACCCGCAACCGTTGTAGTCATTGCGGTGTAGATACCGGAAGCCAAAGAGCCCATTTCCGCTTGACCACCACTACTGGCCATTTCATGGAAAGCCAAGATCATACCGATTACAGTTCCCAAGAATCCGATCATGGGTGCCGCCCCGGCAACGGTAGCAAGAACGCTCACGTTCTTTTCCAGTTTATAAACTTCAAGGGTCCCCGCATTTTCAATTGCGGTGTTGATATCGTCCAATGGTTTTCCAATTCTGGAAATACCTTTTTCGGTCAATCTAGCCACAGGAGAATCTGTTTGGGCGCATAGAATTTTGGCAGCCTCCAATTTTCCGGAAGTGACATGATCCCGTATTTGGTTCATGAAATTCTTATCGATTTTGGAAGCGGCATTGACGGCCAAAAGCCGTTCAAAGTAAATGTAAAGGGCTATGCCCAACATCAAAAACAATACGGTAATGATAACGACGCTACCCGTACCGCCATTAAAAACCAAGTCCATTACGGAAAGTGTTTTCTCTTCGGAAATCACTTCGCCCATATCCGGATCTTGTGACAAATCTTGTATTAACAACATAGTATTCTATAAATGAAATTTGCCATTATAACGGTGAATTGCAGATTAAATTATCCGTGCAGGACAAAATCTCTTAATAAAATGAACACTCCGGCACCTGCGATAAATCCAACAAAAGCAAGCCATGCTATTTTTTTCAAATACCAGAAAAAGTCGATTTTTTCCATGCCCATAGCAACAACCCCTGCCGCAGAACCAATTATTAACATACTTCCGCCTGTACCGGCAGAATATGCGATAAAATGCCAAAGAGGATTATCCATAGATTCCCCGAACATTCCCATACTAGCGGCAACCAAAGGCACATTATCAATTACTGCAGATCCTACACCAAACAACATCACCACGATATCCGTATTGGGAATCGCCTGATTCAAACTTTCGGCATAATGGAAAAGCATTCCCAGGGATTCCAAGGCGGCAACGGCCAAAAGGATTCCCAAGAAGAATAAAATACTGGGCAATTCTATTTTTGATAAGGAGTGATGCACGGGGCTATGGTGTCCTTGTGTATCGCTGTGTTCCCCATCTAAAGAAGTAATACTAAACTTTTTGTTACTATAAATCTCTGCGAACGTCGCAACCACGGCCAAGGAAAGCATCATACCAACGTATGGCGGTAGATGTGTAATAGTCTTGAAAAAGGGTACAAAAACTATGGCTCCAAGACCTAAATACAACATTGTAGAACCATACTTGGATTTTGGCGTCTCTTCTTCAAAACTACCTTCTATATTTCCTTTAAAAGCACTATTTGTTCCCGCGATAAGTGTGGGGACTACCATACAAATTATTGAAGGAATCAATACATGTATTACCAACTGCCCAGCAGATACCTTGTTGGCTATCCATAACATTGTGGTTGTTACATCACCTATTGGGGACCACGCACCCCCTGCATTGGCGGCGATGATTATCATACCCGCAAACCAAAGTCTGGTATTCCTATCGTTGATGACCTTTTGCAAAATGGTAATCAGTACAATCGTTGCGGTAAGGTTATCAATGATGGCAGATAGAATAAAGGCCAAAATAGAAAACAACCATAATAACCTTCTTTTGCTCCTAGTCCTAATGTATCCTTTGATGGTGGCAAAACCGTCAAAATAATCGATAATCTCAACAATGGTCATGGCTCCTAAAAGAAAAACTAAAATTTCCGCCGTCTTGCCTAAATGGTGGAGCAAAATCTCATCCAAGTGTGTCGGCTCCAATTCCCTTAGCTCCGCATTCACTTCAAAAACGGGCATATGGTTCAAGGCGATGAGCGCCCACAATATGGCCATCATGGCCAAAGCTGGAATCAGCTTATCGATTTTTAAATTATGTTCCAGGGTAATCGCGAGATATCCCGCTAAAAAAACAATGATAATAATGGTTTCCATGCGCTGTTGGTTTTTAGTTTCCTCCTATGTAAGGTATCAAATATAAGTCTGAATTATAAATTTTGAAATTCCCTAAAGATATCCAAAATTGTCAATCCTACCATAGCCAAAAATAGATTATCCTAAAGGCGTTTGAAAGTCAATCCATTACATCGCATTTTTTAACAAAATTATGTCTCTCGGTAGAATTAAGTCGGTAGATATCGTAACATAGAATTGAACTGATTCAATATCAGATTAAATAATTAAATGGTATAGGCTTATATTTGTTGATATACCTTTTTAAAAAAGCACGATGGATTTTAAACTTACCGAAGAACAGGAACTGATCAAACAAGCGGCACGCGATTTTGCACAAAACGAATTGCTCCAGGGAGTAATTGAAAGGGATGAGCAGCAGAAGTTTCCAAAAGAGGAAGTAAGAAAAATGGGGGAACTGGGTTTTTTGGGAATGATGGTGGATCCAAAATACGGTGGGAGCGGATTGGATACCCTCTCTTATGTACTGGTGATGGAGGAACTATCCAAAGTAGACGCCTCCTCCTCTGTAATCGTATCTGTAAACAATTCATTGGTCTGTTGGGGTCTTGAAACCTATGGGACCGAGGAACAAAAGGAAAAATATCTGCATAAACTGGCAACGGGGGAAATCATTGGGGCGTTCTGTTTATCCGAACCCGAGGCGGGCAGTGACGCCACATCCCAGAAAACCACTGCGATTGACAAAGGAGACCATTATCTTTTGAACGGTACCAAGAATTGGATCACCAACGGTGGAACGGCAGGCGTATATTTGGTCATCGCCCAAACGGATAAGGATAAAAAGCATCGGGGAATCAATGCGCTCATTGTAGAAAAGGGAATGGAAGGTTTTGAAATTGGCCCCAAGGAAAACAAATTGGGTATCCGTGGTAGCGATACCCATTCCTTACTATTTAATGATGTAAAGGTGCCAAAGGAAAACAGGATCGGTGAGGACGGATTTGGATTTAAATTCGCCATGAAAACCTTAGCAGGAGGAAGAATAGGAATTGCCGCCCAAGCTTTGGGCATTGCCGCAGGTGCGTATGAATTAGCCTTGAAATATTCACAGGAAAGAAAGGCGTTTGGAACAGAGATCAGCAATCATCAGGCCATAGCCTTTAAACTTGCGGATATGCATACCCAAATACAAGCGGCAAGATTGTTGGTTTATCAAGCAGCAAAGGAAAAAGACAATGGAGCGAACTATGACCTTTCGGGTGCCATGGCCAAATTATATGCCTCACAGGTAGCCATGGAGACCACCGTTGAAGCCGTACAGATTCACGGAGGAAATGGATTTGTTAAGGATTATCATGTGGAGAGACTAATGCGTGACGCCAAAATTACACAAATTTATGAGGGCACATCTGAGATCCAAAAAATCGTTATTTCACGGTCCATCTTAAAATAAACCTTTTTTAAGTTAGTAACACCCTATAGAAATTAGGGTGCAAGCAATAAAAAACAAATCCCATACCTGTTACCCATAACATAAGTAGGGGTTAAATTGTGATATACCTTCATTTCAATACCACGACCCCCAATATAGTCAATGGGCTTACTTAATATTATCATACATTTATCAATATGATAATTTGACCTACTCAAAAATTATGATTTAAAGATATTTTAAGCTTTATTTAAAAACGTTAAATATTTTACTTGATTACCCTTTAATCACTGATTATAATTTAAATAAAATAATATTTTTGAAGAAATACGATAAATTATGAGATTGAAGAAGCAAGGACTTTATCTACCAGAATTTGAGCACGATAACTGTGGTGCCGGTTTTATTTGTAGCCTTAAAGGAAAAAAATCCAATGATATTATTCATAAGGCACTTGAAATTCTGGAACGGCTGGAGCATAGAGGTGCTGTAAGTGCAGATGGCAAAACAGGGGATGGTGCAGGTATATTGATAGATATACCCCATGTCTTCTTCAAGGAGGTTTGCACTTTTGAACTTCCAGAACAAGGTGAGTATGCTGTTGGCAACGTGTTTTTCCCACAAAAACAGAATCAACGGGAGTATTGCATTAAAGTATTCGAGGAAAACATAAAGAAACAAGGGCTTAAATTACTAGGCTGGAGAAACGTTCCGGTAAACCGTTCCGTACCCGGAAGAATTGCTGCCGAAACCGAACCTTTTGTAAAACAAGTTTTCATAGCAAAGGAGAACAAGGAACAATCCTACTTCAATTTCAATTTGAAATTGTTCATAGCCAGAAAGGTCACTGAACACGCCATTATAAAATCAAAACTTTCCGAAAGTAAGTTTTTCTACGTACCCAGCCTATCTACCAAGATTATAATATTTAAGGGGCTTCTGATGCCCATGGACATCAGTCTTTATTATTCCGATCTCATGGACCCAAGGGTCGTGACAAGATTGGCCTTGGTACACCAACGCTTTTCTACCAACACATTCCCAACATGGGATTTGGCACAACCATTTAGGTATATGTGCCACAATGGAGAGATAAACACCTTGAGAGGAAACGTTTCAAGGATGTTCTCCAGACAAGAGCTACTGGAAAGTGAAATGTTTGGCGATGAAATTAAAAACATACTTCCTATCGTTTTACCGGGCAAATCGGACTCCGCCACTATGGATATGGTCGTTGAGTTATTGCTCATGACAGGACGCTCATTACCAGAGGTCATGATGATTTTGGTTCCCGAAGCTTGGGAAAAAAATACGGAAATGTCCGAAGCGAAAAAGGCCTTCTACGAATACCATTCCTGTATGATGGAACCATGGGACGGCCCTGCCTCCATTCCCTTCACGGATGGAAACTACATTGGTGCATTGCTTGACAGAAACGGGCTTAGACCGTCCAGATACTCCGTTACCAAGGACGATTACGTGGTTATGTCTTCCGAAACGGGCGTCGTTGAAATCGCCCCTGAAAACGTGGAATTCCACGGCCGTTTGGAACCCGGAAAAATGTTCTTGGTGAACATGGAGGAAGGTCGTATCGTAAACGATGAGGAAATCAAAGAGGAGATAGCCAAAAAACATCCGTACAAAAAATGGTTGGACAACAACTTGGTCCACTTAAAGGATATACCTTATAACGACTGTCCACTGTTCTTGGGAGAAGCTTCCCTAGAAAAGCGTAAGTCGGTTTTTGGTTATACCTTGGAAGATATCAACACCATTATACTTCCCATGGGAAAAACAGGTAAGGAGCCTATTGGGTCCATGGGTTCAGATACGCCCATTGCCGTTCTGTCAGAAAGGCCACAACTTATCTACAATTACTTTCAGCAGCTATTTGCACAGGTAACCAACCCGCCTTTGGATGGTATTCGTGAAGAGCTGATTACTGATATAAGTCTAACCTTAGGCAGTGACCATAATATCTTTGAATTTTCGGAACTGCATTGCAGGAAGTTAAAGATCCAGAACCCGGTAATTTCCAAAGAGGATTTGGACAAGATCAAGAATTATGACGCCAGTCCGGATTACAAGGTGGTTTCCATTTCCATGCTATATCCAGTGGAAAAGGGACATAATGGCTTGGAAGATGCCTTACAGTCCATATTGACGCAAGCCTCGCAAGCTGCGGACGAGGGGGCGAATATTATTATTTTATCCGATAGAAATGTGAACAAGGAGAACGCACCCATACCGGCGTTATTAGCTTGTTCCTATATAAATAGCGGACTACAAAAACTGGGCAAACGTTCAAAACTTAGCATCATAATAGAATCAGCGGAACCAAGGGAAGTACATCACTTTGCTTTGTTGTTCGGGTTTGGGGCAAGTGCCATCAATCCATACTTGGTAAACGAAATCATCGGGGAACAAATCGAGGAACAGGATATCCATGAATTTACCTTTGAAGAGGCCATTAAGAATTACAATAAGGCCATTGGGAAAGGTATCTTAAAGGTCATGAACAAAATAGGCATCTCTACCTTGAACTCCTACCGTGGTTCCCAACTGTTCGAGTGTATAGGTATCAATACAAAAGTGGTCGATAAATATTTCCCCAATACGCCTACAAGGATTCAGGGAATCGGCCTTTACCAAATAGAGAAAGAGGTAGCAAAACGCCATCAGAAGGCATTCTCCACCAAGGAGGTCGATGCCAATTTGGACCTGGAAATTGGAGGCGAATACAGATGGAGAAGAAATGGCGAAAAACACATGTTCAATCCTTTGACAATCGCCAAACTCCAAAAATCCGTAAGAAACAACGAACCTGAAACGTATAAGGAGTTCTCACAAATGGTGAACGAGCAGGCCAAAAACTTGATGACCATCAGGGGACTTTTCGAGTTTTCAAACTATGACCCAATTCCTTTGGACGAGGTTGAACCATGGACGGAAATCGTAAAAAGATTTAAGACCGGGGCGATGTCCTACGGCTCCATAAGCAAGGAAGCCCATGAGAATTTGGCCATTGCGATGAACCGAATTGGAGGTAAAAGTAACTCCGGTGAAGGAGGTGAAGATGAGGAGCGATTTTACAAAAATGCCACCGGGGATTGGCGTAACAGTGCCATAAAGCAGGTTGCTTCGGGAAGATTTGGGGTAACATCCAACTATCTCACCAACGCCAAGGAAATCCAGATTAAAATGGCCCAGGGGGCCAAACCAGGGGAAGGCGGACAATTGCCGGGACCCAAAGTAAATCCCGCCATTGCCAAAACTCGAAATTCCACACCGTATGTAGGGCTGATCTCGCCACCACCGCACCACGACATTTACTCCATTGAGGATTTATCGCAGCTGATATATGATTTGAAATCGGCCAACAGGAAGGCCAGGATCAACGTAAAACTTGTATCGGAAGTAGGTGTTGGAACGGTCGCAGCCGGGGTTGCAAAAGCCAAAGCCGATGTGATTTTGGTATCCGGTTTCGATGGTGGTACGGGAGCCTCTCCCCTCACCTCCTTGAAACATGCCGGGTTGCCGTGGGAGCTTGGGATTGCCGAGGCACAACAGACATTGGTACTCAACGATTTGCGTAATAGAATCGTTTTGGAATGTGACGGCCAATTGAAAACGGGCCGAGACGTTGCTGTAGCCTGTTTGTTAGGTGCGGAGGAATTTGGCTTTGCCACCGCGCCTTTGGTCGCATCGGGTTGTATCATGATGCGCGTTTGCCATTTGAATACCTGCCCGGTTGGTATCGCAACACAGAATCCAGAACTGCGTAAAAAGTTCGAAGGAAAACCGGAACACGTGGTCAACTACATGTATTTCATAGCTCAAGAATTGAGGGAAATTATGGCTCAGCTTGGCTTTAGGACCATTAACGAAATGGTAGGGCAGGTGCATAAGCTAGACCGAAAAAAGGCCATAGATCATTACAAGGCCAATGGCATCGATCTGACCCCTATTTTGCATCAGGTCGATGTGCCAAAAGGAACCAAATTCTATAATACGGAAAAACAAAAGCACGATGTATTCGATTCCATCGAATTCGATATCATAGAAAAAGCAAATCCGTCCTTGTTCCGAAAGGAAAAATTGACCTTGGATTACCCTATTAGCAATACGGACAGGGCCGTAGGTGCAATTATTAGCAATGAAATATCCAAAACTTATGGTGCGGAAGGTTTGCCGATCAACACCTTGAAGCTTAACTTCACAGGATCTGCAGGTCAAAGTTTTGGCGCCTTTGCTACCAGAGGCTTGACCATGATCGTTAATGGCAATACCAACGATTATCTAGGAAAAGGACTTTCAGGGGCAAAGTTGGTTGTGCGGGTTCCTGAAGGCTCCACCATCGTTCCGGAAGAAAATGTAATCACAGGGAACGTAACGCTTTATGGCGCCACTGCCGGTAGGGCCTATATAAATGGTAAGGCGGGTGAGCGTTTCTGCGTTAGAAATTCCGGCGCAAAGGCTGTTGTGGAAGGTATTGGAGACCATGGTTGTGAGTACATGACCGGGGGGGTTGCCGTTATTTTGGGTGAAGTTGGAAGAAACTTTGGTGCCGGTATGAGTGGGGGTATCGCCTACGTACTCGATGAGAAAAAGACATTTAGAAACAGATGTAGCGGGGAAGGTCTCAATCTTTTGAAAGTGGAAGAAGATCAGGACATCAAACAATTGAAGGATTTGATTACAAGCCATTACAATTCCACAATGAGTCCATTGGCCCAACGTATTTTGGAAAATTGGGAAGCTTATCTACCTAAATTCATCAAGGTGTTCCCAGAGGAATATAGACAGGCATTGATACGCTTGGAGAAAGAAAATTTACAAACAATATAAAATCGGGAAATGGGGAAGATAACAGGATTTTTGGAAATCGATAGAAAGGTAGAATCATATGCTCCTGTGGAGGAGCGTATAAAAAACTTTAGGGAGTTTACGCTGCCTATGGAGGAAAAAGATGTTAAGGACCAAGGTGCCAGATGTATGGATTGTGGAATCCCGTTTTGCCATAGCGGTTGCCCTTTGGGAAATTTGATACCAGATTTTAATGATGCAGTTTATCGTGGTAAGTGGGAAAAGGCGAGTGAAATACTACACTCCACCAATAATTTCCCAGAGTTTACCGGTAGATTGTGCCCGGCACCTTGTGAAGAAGCATGCGTTTTGGGTATCAATGAAGATCCGGTAACCATTGAAAATATTGAAAAAAACATTGCTGAGACCGCATTTAAAAAAGGATGGATTACAGCAAAGCCTCCTTTGGAGCGAACAGGTAAAAAAGTGGCCGTTGTAGGTTCCGGACCCGCAGGTTTGGCTGCTGCACAGCAATTGAACAGGGCAGGTCATCAGGTAACTGTTTTTGAAAGGGATGAAAAACCGGGTGGTTTGCTGAGATATGGCATCCCAGATTTCAAAATGGAAAAGCATGTAATAGACCGAAGATTGGAGGTATTGAAAGAAGAGGGAATCGAATTCAAATGTGGTGTGCATGTTGGTAAGGATATTAAGGCCGATGCCCTAAAAAATGATTTTGACGCTATTGTGCTAACAGGTGGCGCAACCGTAAGAAGAAAGTTGCCCATTGAAGGAGCCGATTTAAAAGGTGTAGTGCAGGCCATGGACTTCTTGGGACAAAACAACAGACGTGTTGATGGCATCAAGGATTTGGGTGAAGAGATTTTGGCAACGGATAAGGATGTCGTCGTTATTGGTGGTGGGGACACTGGTTCCGACTGTATTGGGACCTCGTTTAGGCAGGGGGCCAAATCGGTTTCCAATTTCGAGATTATGCCCATGGGCACACCCGATAGACCCAAGGACCAACCTTGGCCATTCTGGCCGATGCGATTGAGGACCAGTTCCTCCCATAAGGAAGGGGCCGAGCGTTTTTTTAGTATATCGACCAAAAAGTTTATAGGCGATGAAAAAGGCAACCTAAAAGGGTTGATAACTTCTGAAGTAGAATGGGTCACCGTACCCGGACAAAGACCGCAATTAAAAGAGGTTGAGGGCACAGAAAAGGAATGGAAATGTGAATTGGCATTGCTAGCACTTGGTTTTACAGGTTCTGAGAACACGATTGCCGAGCAACTAGGTTTGGAGATGGACAACAGAACCAATATTAAAGCCTCTGAAATCGATTATAAAACAAATGTCCCTGGAATATTTGTTGCAGGAGACCAGCGAAGGGGTCAGTCCCTCATCGTTTGGGCAATTTCAGAAGGTAGACAAGCGGCGCACCATGTCGACAAATATTTGATGGGGGAATCGGCATTGCCATTAAAGGGCGATGGTGATTTGCCAAGGGTTTAACCCAAATATTATGCATCTGGACTTCGTCATGAGGGTTCAAATTCAATAAAAACAGGTGTTTTCTTGATGTTAGCATAGCATGGCTATGGTTAAATTAAAAAACAGCTAAAACATCGTGTGTTTGAAGTAGTTTGAAGCCGTAATACCTACTCGTCCGTTCAGGCGGGGATTTTTTATTGCTCATTTTGGGTTTTAGAAATCCTAACAGTATAGGGAACCGTCTCGTTCTTGAAATGAGGCGGTTTTTTTTGCTGTACTTGGCTCAATTTTTGATTCAAAAAAGATAGGTCTAACGGCCTTTATAAAATCGCCACTGGACTAAATACCCTCAAAAAGAGCATATGTCAAAATATTTAGTGGTGATGTCCTTGCCTTTAATCAACTCGTGTATCCCAATAAGAATCGCTCCATCTATAGAGGATTACACGATTTCAAAAGGTAAAAAGTTTAAAAGACAACTTCCAAAACGACAAATGTATATTTTTGAAGACCCTAAGCAAGCGAATGAATTTTACAATTATATCAATATAAAATATTCTTTAAACGATGTAGATGTCTGGCTCGATGTTCCCTTTACCATTGAAGACAAGGACTTTCTATTTTCATTTTATGAAGTAGAAATACCAACAAAAACGGTCAATTTGGTACCCCTTTCTATTGATGGGGTTTTGCATACTGCCGAATTGGATCCGGTTATGGGCAACCTCTATGAAACAAGAAAAGGAAATTGGTATATCGCTATTTAAGTATACGACCAAAATTATAAGGATTGTCTGTCAGCCGAATTTGACTATAGGAAGGAAATTATTGAATATTTAGTCTTGCTGAAAAATGAATACTTGGTAACATCCAATTATAACGAAGTTCTATTTAAGGATTGATGAATTGAAAGATACTTTCCAAACCGATATTCATTTTATAAGTATGACTTCTTTAGATTAGAAGAAAATCATACTATCATTTACAGACATAAAAAAAGCCCCTTACGTTATGTAAGGGGGCTTTGAGGAAGGCGGCTACCTACTCTCCCACTTGGTATA
>NZ_JAQPCH010000007.1:0-237396 GCF_028464205.1 Maribacter sp. PR66 | reverse complement strand
ATTATCGAAGTAGTTTTTAAAATGATATCAAACTTGATTAGAACATATGAAAAAGAAAAAAATAAACTTACGTGACTTAGAACCAAAAAAACAACAAGGCGAGCACAGTCACGACGATGGCCATAACCATAGCAGCCCTGAAGAAATTTCAAATTTTAGAACCTATCTACCGGCTATTTTCAGCTTTGTGATGTTGATAGCCGGAATCGCTATTGATTACTTTGATGCGTTTCCTTTCTTCAAAGGATGGATTCGCATAGTATGGTACACGGTAGCCTATATCCCTGTTGGTTTTCCGGTGATAAGAGAAGGCTGGAAAAGTATTAAAAATGGTGATTTCTTTACCGAATTTTTCTTGATGTCCATAGCCACTTTAGGGGCGTTCGCTATCGGCGAATATCCAGAAGGCGTAGCCGTAATGTTATTTTATGCTGTGGGCGAACTGTTCCAGAATGCGGCCGTTAACCGTGCGAAGGGAAATATAAAAGCCTTACTCGATGTAAGACCAAATGAGGCTTTGGTTTATCGTGATGGTGATTTTGTTTCAGTAAATCCCGAGACTGTTGAAATCGGTGAAAAGATACAGGTACGTGTAGGCGAAAAAGTTCCTCTTGATGGTATTCTGCTTTCTGAAAAGGGTTCTTTTAATACTGCTGCCTTGACAGGCGAAAGCAAACCTGATACAATTGCTAAAGGCGATACCGTTTTTGCTGGAAGCATCAACCTTGATGGTGTAATCGAAATCGAGACGACCAAGGAATTCAAGGATAGTTCCATTGCACGAATTCTGGATATGGTACAGAATGCAACTGCCAGAAAATCAAAGACCGAACTGTTCATCAGAAAATTTGCTCGGATTTATACGCCAATCGTTGTATTCCTTGCCATCGGACTGACGTTTCTACCTTACTTTTTTGTAGATGATTATGTTTTTAGGGATTGGCTCTATCGAGCATTAATATTCCTTGTGATATCCTGTCCTTGTGCTTTAGTCATCTCTATACCGCTGGGCTATTTTGGCGGATTGGGTGCGGCATCCCGCAACGGTATTCTTTTCAAGGGTGCTTCCTTTCTCGATGCAATGACCCAAGTGAACACGGTCGTAATGGACAAAACAGGAACTGTTACTAAAGGGGTTTTTAAAATCAAGGAAATCAATTCCATCACATTTGAGGAAACCGAGTTTATGAAGTATTTGATGGCGATGGAAGAGCAATCCACTCATCCTATCGCCAAGGCGATTCTCGAATATAAAGCTGACGGCTCGGATTATGAAGCGACTAATGTTTCAGAGGTTGCCGGAAAGGGATTGAAAGGAACTGTCAACGGGAAAACGGTGTTGGTAGGTAACAAGGCTTTGATGACCTCAAACCGCATAGAAGTCCCCTCGGAAACAGATGGTATTGTAGAATCAATCGTTATGGTGTCTATTGCTGGGGAATTTGCAGGTTATGTAACCATTGCAGATGAACTCAAGGATGATGCGCACCAAGCCATTAAACAAATTCGGGATTCAGGAATTTCCAAAATTATAATGCTATCCGGCGATAAGGATTCTATAACTCAACAAGTTGCAAAAGAGTTAAATATCGATTGGGCGAAAGGTGGGTTGTTACCCGAAGATAAACTGAATGAAGTTGAAGAACTTAAAAAGCAACCTGAAACGAAAGTCGCATTTATTGGCGATGGCATTAACGACGCACCCGTTTTGGCGGCAAGTGGTGTAGGTATTGCGATGGGTGGTTTGGGTAGCGACGTTGCTATAGAAACAGCCGATGTTATCATACAGACCGACCAACCCAGTAAGATTGCAAGAGCGATTAAAATTGGTCGATCAACGCGAAGAATTGTCTGGCAGAATATTGGGTTGGCATTTGGTGTAAAGGTTATTGTCCTCATTCTCGGTGCAGGTGGATTGGCCACGATGTGGGAAGCCGTATTTGCTGATGTAGGTGTTGCGTTGCTTGCTATCCTCAATGCCGTCAGATTGCAGAAAATGAAGTGGCAATAGGTCTTTTAATAAAGGGACTTATAGAAATACAGCCCCATAAATTAAACATTTTATGAAACGCAACGAATCCAGAAAAGAGATACTTAAAAAGACCAAATAAACAGAATGTTTGCGAACACCTACAATTTTAAGTGGTTGGATTTTGTATGCGATGTTTGTGCTCATTATTTTTTAAGTTTTCTTTACAAATATAGACCGTGGAGTATAGTCAACGGTCAAGCGAAATGTAGACTTTATTTTTAAGGTATATGCAAATGGGCCAGTTGTCCAAGAAAACAAGGTTTTCCGGTGATACCATATGCTTTTATAAAAGAAGGGTTTGATGCCGATGTCTCAAAGGAAGATGAATGCAACAGTTATAGGAATTACTCCGATGGAACTTTGGAAAAACTTCTTGTCAATGATGAAATGAAAGGCTTTGGGGTTACCTTAAATGAGATTTCAGATTTTTTGGGGCTATTGGAATTCAATACAGCTGCGTGTGAGAATGTATCACAAAAAATGCTTGAAAAGGTAAGGTTGATCGATAAGAAAATAAAAGAGTTGAAAGAAATGAAGAGCCTGATTATTGGAAGCTTGGATTCCTGAGCGTCCCAAGAAAGCAAATCGGAAAATTGCCCCTTGATTTCAGTAAATTTTTAGTTGAACGCTCAATTTTTCAGAGTAGCACATAACTTCTAACGGAACTCCATTCGGTATATATCCTCTATTTGGTGGTGCAAGATTTGATAATCCTTTAGCCTATCAAACCGATTAAAGGTGCCCTGCAATAATATTTTTTAGAAAGAATAGACCAAATGTTTTCATAAAAAGATGCTATTGTTACGTAAAGTATTTTTTTAAGGAACCAGTGATACATTACTATCTTAAAGACCAGATTAAAATTGAGTTTTCCTTAAAATTTGTGATGTAAAGTTTGTTCCTGTCGAACAGAACATCAGTTGGATATACGATGTTTTCTGTCAATATCTGAAGCAGTTGGCCCTGATGGTCAAAAATTAATACACGACTATTTTCTTGGTCGGTGATGGCCAATTCATTGACGTTTAAAGCAATTCCTGAAGCCACGTTTATTTTCTCATTTTGTCCGATGGTGGCAATATGGTTGCCTTCAAAATCAAAAATCTGGATCCTGTGGTTATAGGCATCAGCCACGTAAACCTTGCCGTTTTTCATCTTTACATCTATAGGATAGTATAGTTTCCCATCCTTATGTCCCTGTTTACCGATGGTAAAACTTTTATTAGGGGTCTCCACAATAATACGATGGTTATAAAAATCAGCGACCAAAATGGTGTCCCCATATACGGAAACACCTGCCGGTGCCTGTGGAGTCTTATTTATTTTCATGGGGCTTAACCTGCTATTTTTATATTTCCAAATGGAATCGGTCAAAAACTCTGGAATATAAAGTGTACCCTTTTCAAAATGGATGTTCATCGGTCGTTGGATGCCCGTGATGGAATCCAATACTTTTCCGTTCAGGTCTATTTTATACAGCCGGAAATAATCGGGGTCCGTAAACCAGATGACATCCCTATCCTTTGCCAACGCCAAGGGACGGGATTCTTCGGGAAGCGTAATCTTTCGTTCAAGCTGCCACTGTTTTTTGTGCCTCTCACAACCGGATATGAAAAGAACCAAGAAAACAATTGAGAGGACACTAACTAGTTTAGAATTCATATAAGTAGTTTAAGACGATAAAAATCAGGACCAGCGAGGTAACCGTCCATAAAGACCATGAATTGATACTGCATTTGCCAACGGTATTTTCGCACGGTTTCCCTTTGTTGCACTTTCTTGAACCTTTGAAATTTTTGTAGTGGGCGATCCCAAGAACAACTACCGAAAAGGTGCTCAGATAGGATTGTGCGGGATGCAGCCATTCAAAGTTTCCGGCCAAAACTCCCAATCCTGCCCCGAACGATAAAAATGCGGGCACAAGACAGCACATCAGGGGTAGAAAAGAGGTAAGCAAGCTTGTGCTCAACATCAATTTTAAAGTGGTCCTCATTGAATCCGTTCCATTTTTGATATCGTAAGTATCCATTGGCTTGGAAGATTGTCATCTTCCACATCGTCCACCGTGCCACTCACCGTGACGTTGCCCTCCGTCATTTTTTCAAGATATTCTGTAGAAGTGGCCTGCGACACCAAAAATTGTTCCCGGGGGGTGGCTACCAACCATTGGCCATTTTCTTTACTTAGTTTGCCCGAAACGGTCACCGCTGCTTTTTTAGCGGAAAACCCGTTCTTTTTCACTTCCTCTTGAATGGCCCCCAAAGTGAGTTCGTTCTCAGCGGCCAGGTCAAGATAGGCCCTTCCATCATTGAGACTGACACGGACCTTCTGAAGACCGTCCATCTTTTTCAGTCCCCGTTCCAGGCCATAGGCACAAGGGGCACAATCCATCCCGTACACTTCCTGGTCCACATAGGTTATCTGGGCGTTTAGAGTGCCCACAACCAACAAGACCATTATTATCACCAATACACTATTTTTCATCATACTCAACTTTTTAAAAATTTATCGCTATCTATAACCAATAGCTCAGATTTATCGCTACTCGGTATTTTTCCCTTACAGCTCCTGGAGTCAGGTTCTGTACCGCCGGGAACATAGCGCCAAAGGATATGCCCCATGCACCGTACAGTCCCAAAAAAGATGGGCCGACCAGAACCTTCGTGCTTCTCGTGCCAGAATCGTTCAGGTTTCCCTCATAGATGGCCTCACCGGGAAACTCGGCCAACGATTCAATGAAAATGCGCCAATCGGGTTTTGGATAATCACCCATAAAAATATTGGGGCGATACCCCACAACGGCAGAGGCATAGGGCAAATCCCCCAATTGTTCGCCGTTTTTCCCGAAATAATAGTGGTATCCTCCCCCGAGCCATCCATACCAGGTCCGTGAAGCATAGCCAGTTGAAATGGCGGCGTGTACGGATTGGCCGACGTTGACCTGTCCGCGTACATCATCGGTAGGTGTGGAAACACCAAAAACAGCGGTTGACTCAAAGCGCTTGCCCACACCAAAGGCATTGGAAAAAAAACGGTACCAAAGAGAAGCCTCGATATCTCCGTTTGCGGGCATATTGCTGTTGCCCCGGGTCCTCGGTGCGTTATCCAAACGCCCGATCATTGTCGGTGTGGTCAAATTGACCTGCAAATCTTCGGTAATTCCATAGGAAAATAGATAACGCAACATATACAAGGTTTCATCTTCCGTGCTTAGGGTCATACCAGCCACATTCAGATCCACTCCGCCCTTGGCAAGGGTCGGGGTCTGTAGACCATACAAGGGGCCGTGGCCTTGAGCCACCGCTACCCCCGTGAAAGCCAATTGGAATATCAATACCAGATAGTTGATTCTTGCCGGTAACTTCGTGATTTTTTTGACAATCATTTTTAGCTGGTTTTTATGAGATCTGTCCAATGCCCGCCTCCGTCAACCTTTCTTTGGTAATGGACGAGTCCTTACAACAATCCAACAATTTTCCGTTGACCGCAACCGCCGGTATTTTATGTACTCCGTATTCATTCATCTTAGCGAGACAGGTCTTATCGCTGAATTGCTCAACCAAATCGTATGTGGTTACTTCACATTCATCACAAGCCAGTTCCCGAACCATTTCGACGACAGGGTCACAGATCGGACAATTGGCGGTAAAAACTTCTACTTGACGTTTCATCTTTCTGTTTTTGAATTGTTTATTTCTTCTTTCCATTGTCATCGGATCCAAACAACGAATCAAATGTAGGAAGGAGGGTAGGGTGGTCTCCAAACAATATTAAAAAAAAATGTCCCTTTTTTTTGGGCCATTGATCGTATTGCTTTTTGGTAAAGTTTATTTGTCCCTATAGTCTTCCAGTTTGGCCTTAAGGGAGGCTATTTCCTTCATTTTGTCCGTAAGACTGTCCAATTCCAGATTAGGGAACTGCTTCCTGATAAATTCAATACGGTCTTCATTGCCACAATTCCCAGGGCAGGCTTCCACGGTTTCTGAAATCTTGATGGCAAGTGCCTTTCGATAGGTTTCGTCAAGCAACAGGAAGTAGGCCTTCTCCAGTCCCTTCTGGGCTGCCTTGAACTGTATCAGTATCTTCTCCGGGTCCGTATCCTCATCCAGCATTTTAACGAGACCGCTTATTTGCCCATTGATACTTTGCAACCTCGTTTTTATGTCCTTGCTTAAATCTCGTGGTATCATTGATTTTGAATTTTGTGACAAAGTAATGAGGCTCCCAGGGTGGTCCCCAAATAATTTTTCAAATTTACTCGCAACATAGAGAGCTTTCCTGAACGGATGGACAGGCAACGGTGCCATAGGAGCAGAATACACAACAATCGCCCTCTTTTGGACGTAATACTTCTTTGCAATTTTCACAATCGTAAAAGAATTGGCAAGCTGTCGTTGGCATTTCTTCCTCTTTCCTATGTCCACAGTTTGGACACTTGATCGTTGATTCTAAAATAGCTTCCATTATTCTATGATTTTATATCCCGTTTTTCCAATAGCAGATACTATTTCATTAGCACTTACCTTACTTCTGTCAAACTTTACAAAAGCTTTGGAAGTCTCATAATTTGCATCTACCCCTAAAACACCCTCTAGTTTATTTACCTCGTTTTCAATATGGGCCTCGCAACCTGCACATGTCATTCCCTCTATGGAATAAGTCAATTCACTTACGTTACTTTCAGATACATAGACTATTTGCCTCTCGGCATTTGAGTTAGGATAAAATATTTTAGAATAGTAGGGAAATGCCAACATTGTACCTGCAAAAATGGTAATCAAAAACAGGAAAGTCTTGGATTGTATGAACTTAGGTCTATCATCTTCACAGGCGCAATCAATATCCTGTGGACGTGGTTTTAATTTTTGATACCACGCAAATCCAAGAATCAAAACGGTCACACCCATTAAAATAGGTCTGTACGGCTCTATCCAAGAAAATGTGGAAGCAATTCCAGTAGTGCCGGAAAGCAGAGCCAAGACAGGGGTGATACAGCACAGTGAGGCCACGAAAGCTGAAAATAATCCAGTAAATGCCATTCGGTTGGATGTCATTGTTTTTTTCATGTTATGCAATTTTCCTTTCAGAGACCACATTGCTCAAAATAGCAGCCAAGAACGCTTGGTTTTCCTTTGAAATACGATATAATATCGTTTGTCCTGCTCTACGGGCAGAAATGACATTTGCATCCTTCATCTTACGTAAATGTTGGGAAATAGCCGGTACGCTCATTGCTAAAATATCGGCAAAATCACAGGGGCACAGTTCTGTTTCCCGTTGCAACAAATACAATATTTTAAAACGAACTTCATTGCCGGCCAGTGCCATAACTTTGCTTATTGCCTCGATAGAAGTTGTAACGCCGCTCAAATCTTCCTTGCATCTCAATATTTGAACATGATCGGCCTCTGCCCGGATACAACTATTTTGAATATCCATATGAACGATTTTCAACTAAATTACAATTGTATAATAATTTAAGCAAATACTTAAATATGTAATTTCTATCCACGACCGTTTTTCTTAAGGATGGAATCCAAACGAATGATCTTCTATTGGAGTTTTTGTTCTTTTCCTTAGTATTCTGGTTGGATAAGCTTTTTTGGATTATCAATGATCCTTGATTTTAAAGCCTAAGATATATATGCTCAACCCACCACTTGATTCACTTTGCTGGGATAAATCGAAAACATCGGAACAAACTTTTATACTCGGGTCTTTACCCAAGTGGTTCAGATCATATGGTTTTCCACTTTGAATGACACCATGGCCCAACACCCCGACCAATCCTTTGCACCAAGGTAAACGTCGCATCCTGTCACCGGACAAGGGACGGCATAAAGCCGCCAATCGCTTTTTATTCCGTTTCCTTGCCGCTCCACAGCCTGCCTCCCGTTTGGATTTCCATGCAAATATTGTTTAACCTTAAATCCAATGATTATGTATTTAGACAGATTGCAACAGGACGAGGTCTTCGTACCGACCCAGGTAAGACCGTTAAATGAACTGACCCCAATGCCCTCCCGTAAAGGGCTGGAACGCGCCATTGTCAGCAATGGCAAGATTGTCAATATTGTGTCCAAGAGCTATGGGCACATCGCCAACGAGCTTTTCTTCAAAAAAGCGGAACAGATGCTCATCGATGCGGGTCTTGACTACCACCGCCAGACCATCAACCGCTCGGACCGTACCTTCTGCATGGACTTTATCCTTTCCGACAGCTCCCAGTTCTCGGTGGGCAATGGAGAGGATACCATTCTGCCCATGCTGCGGTTTACCAACTCCTACGATGGGAGCGAGCGCACCTCGGGACATTTTGGGTTCTACCGCCAAGTATGCTCCAATGGCCTGCACGTGGCACAGGCAGAGATTGCCTTTTCCATCAAGCACAGCACCAACGGCGCCCACTTGATCATGCCCGAGATGGAGGGGCTGTTCAAAAAGTTCATGGACAACGAGTTCTATACCATCTCCGACAGGTTCAGCCAAATGATGGCCGTCGAACTGGTGGACACCAAGACCTTCGTAAGGGAAGTGCTGGAACGTACCAAACTGTTCCGTTATGAGTGCAGCGACAAGAACGCAAACCCGTCCAAAAAGGCCCGTGAGGTCATCGACATATTGGACAATGAGGCCGTATTGTTGGGCACTGCCCCAAACCTCTGGTTGGGCTACAATGCCTTCAATGCCGTATTGCACGGTACCCTGAAACGAAGCTTTTCACGTCAGGAGCGTCTGGACAAACAATTGTTCCAGACCGTTCTTGAAATGGCCTAAGTGTTCCGGTCTGGCATCAAGAGGGCACAACCCCTGAAGGAATCGCCATTGCCAAAACATCGACTCCCGGTACCTGAAGTATCGGGAGTTTTTTTGGTCATCAAAGCCATTTAAATACTATCGGGAATCGGTCAAACAAGGAAGCCCAACGTCCAGTGCTTTTTCACGTCATCCCCGGCAAACCCTTCTTGGGGATTTGCTCGTGGATTCCTAAAGCCCTGTCGTTGGTCTGGTGATTTTAAGGGGTTCATAATAAAAGAAGCCTTTGGTTGTTTTTCGGGGCATCGAAAAACAGGGCAGTGCCCAAGGACTTCCAATCAGGACGCCATCCCCTTAGCTCGCTTAACTTTCCGTACGCTTGCACGGGCTTGGGTCGGAAGGAATTCCTAGGGCCCTTATGGAACCCGTCAAGGCCAAGCGGGTTTTGCTCACAAATAGGGTTTCCACTTCCTAGTTTTTAGCCCTTCGGTAAAAACCACGTCGCAGAGCCTCCCGATTTCCTCCCAAAAGCCTTGACTGAACCCCCTTCTTTTATTGTGCTGCGCACCCAAGAAGCAAACAAACACCCCTTAAAATCCGCACACAATTGCATGGAGATACGGGGAAATCAGTAACCCGTCTGCCAAGAGGGCAGGCATTTAAAACCTTTTATTATGAGCAGTTTAAGAAACAAAGTACAGTTGATCGGTAACGTGGGGCAAGACCCAGTGATCACCAACTTGGAAAATGACAAAAAAGTTGCCCGTTTGTCCTTGGCGACCAATGAGCATTACAGGAACAAAAAGGGCGAAAAGGTCACCAATACCGAATGGCACAACGTGACCGCCTGGGGCAAGACCGCCGACATCATCGAAAAGTTTGTAATCAAGGGAAAGGAACTTGCCATTGAGGGAAAACTGACCTCCCGATCCTATGAGGACAAAGAGGGCAACAAGCGCTATGTGACCGAAGTGGTAGCGAGTGAGATTTTACTGTTGGGTGGAACCACCAGCGAGGAATAGAGGTTACGGGTGCCCTGTCTTTCTTTGGATTGGGCGCCCCATTCCTTTTTTAACCTGTAACAAGAAAAAGATGGAACTCAAAGTCAACGAAATACAGATCAGTTATCGGGAAAAGCTCTCTACCCTCAAATCCCTGTCGGTGACCAACTCCAAGGAGGTGGCGGAACTGTTGTTCCAAAATTGGGACAATCAGACCATAGGCCTGTACGAAACTTTTAAGATCGTATTGCTGAACCAGTCCAACAAGGTCAAGGGCATTTATCCGCTCTCCCATGGGGGCATCACGGGAACCTTGGTGGATGTGCGCATCCTGTTTGCCCTAGTACTGAAAACCCTTTCCGTGGGGGTCATCCTGGCACACAACCATCCCTCTGGGCAGCTCAAGGCAAGTTACCAGGACAAACAATTGACCCAAAAAATCAAAGAGGCCGCACAGCTTTTTGATGTCAAGGTATTGGACCATATCATTCTGGCACCCGATGGACGGTATTACAGTTTCGCAGATAACGGAATCCTATAAATGTTGTAGAAATGGACGAAAAGACAACAACATCCGAGCCTGAAAATGCAGAAGCATATCAACATGACCCAAGGGACTATCCCGATGGGTTCGATCCGAGCCTTTATGATTTGTAAACAATGAATTTTTAAACATTGAAACATGGTCTATTTGAATTTTACAAACCTCGATAGCGAAACCCAGGAACGTTTGCTTTCCAGTTCCAAGGAAGATGTGGAATATCGTTCCGGGACCGAATTGCGCCAATTTGCAGAAATCCATGATAAGGACTATGAAGCCCTCTTGGGCCTGCCCTGAGCGGAGTCGAAGGGAAGCGATGCGAAATCTATACAATTATGATTTTGTATTTAATATGTGAACCCTAAACACACTATCCAAGCCCATCCATTATGATGGGCTTTTTTTATGGGTTCATGGTTTGTTTTTAGGTGGGTCGAACACCCAAAAACCAATTAGGGAAATTCTTGTTTGTAAAGTACTGGGCAACCTCAAAGAATACCTATCCCTTATTTGACCGCAAGTTCGCCCTTCAAAAATGTTCCCATCAAAAGACTACGGCATAAACCGTTCGTACCTCACTATTTATTCCGTTTCCTTTTGAGCCGAAATTTTTGGGAAGTGCGGGGATGCCATCAAATAATTGATAACTTAAAATCATGTATTATGAAAGCAATTGTAAAAAAGTCGTTGGAGATCCCGGCAAAGAAACACCCAAAGAAAAGCGTTGTCAAAAAGACAGCTGATGCCACGGTGGACAAAACCTACTCCCTGGTGGTCAATCTCTGGATATTCCGGTATGAATATTACAGGGAACAGACCGACACCGTCCCATCGGAGGACTGACTGGAACAAGGCCCTTGAAAAAGGGTCTTTTTTTTTGGCGTTCCGGGGGAACACCTGACGTTGTGGAAACCCAGAAATGCCCGTTCCATATATTCCGTGGGCAAATGATGCCATTTGCCCACAGAACGCATTTTTGTACCCCGGGGAATGTGGGTATATTTAAGATGCTGCACCGCAGCACAGTTTGCACGGCATCCCAACCTGATTTGACTTTCCCAAAGTCCGTGCTCCATAAGGTATAATATGATAAGGGACGGCGGTCTTTTCAAGACGGCTTGTGCGATGCTTTTTTGGGCCGCTGCACAAAAAGGAGGAGCAAGAGGGTAGCACGCTCGCGCGTCCTTCCGATCATAGTTGCTGCGCAAGGCCCCTGTTTATGGGGGTTTGTGATATTTTAAAAAATAGGGTCCTTGGCGTTTTTAGCGTAAAAATCCGCTGGGGCCAATAAAACCAAGGAATTTTTAAGCTAAAAATGGATAGAGGATACGAAAAGGAAGCGTTTCGGACCGTGTGCATCAAAATATCGGTGCTCGCCAAATTCAAGGGCTTTTCCAAGCGGCAAGGGAAATCCCATTCCATGACGCTATTGGCCATGGTGGAGTTTTTTGAGCACAACGGGATCTCCCCGGACGAACGGATGCACGAGACGATCGCCAGCCTCAAATACCTGATCAAACGCCGCTTCAATGCCATGGTCGCCATTATGCGCAGCATTGAAAAGGAACAGACCCTGCCCACCGTTAGCATGATCCAGGCCCTCTTTGAACAGGAGCTGGCATCCGATGATGAGGAATGGGACAGCGATTTTGATTTTATCGAACAGCAATTGACCGAGGCCAAGCCATCCAAGGAGATGGAATCTTTTGATGTGGAGGTCACCGTGCCCAAGATCCGTTATGACCGTTTGGAAGAACAAATGGAGGAGCTCAAGGAGGATTTTACCTATGTGCTGGACCATGTGAGCGTATACCACAACCGCTTTGGGAAGGACCACCTCAAATTGGACCTCAATCCCGAGGCCATTGAAAAATACCGTACAAAACTTAAAAAGAAGTAATTATGTACATCGCCATCACACGCCAACAACTGGGGGACAATTTTAAGGGGAGTGCCCGGGATTTTGTCAACTATCTGGAAAAGGAGAACGAAGGGAGGGAACCGGAACTACAGGAAGGGTATTTCAATCAGGAAGAGAACAACATCGATGCGGAGCGGGTCATTGCCGAGATCGACGCCAATACGGCCAAGCTCAAGAAACGGGAGCCCAAGTTCTATTCCCTGGTGGTGAGCCCTTCCCAAAGGGAACTCCAGCATATCGGAAACGACCCCGAGAAACTGAGGCAATATACCCGGCAGGTTATGAATACCTATGCGGCCTCCTTTTATCGGGACCGTGAAGTGACCGTCAAGGACATCCTCTATTTTGCCAAACTGGAACGGGAACGCACCTATTCCGAAAAGGATCGCGAGGTCAAGGAAAACCAGGCCCATGCCAGCAAGATATTGGAACTGCAACACCGGGTCAGGGCCATTAAGGAAGGGCGGGAGCAAGGGGAAATTGCCAAGCTCCGGGAAAAGATAAATGTACTGGAAGGAGAGGCCCCACACCAATTGAACGGGAAGCGCATCGTACCCGGTATGGCCAAGGAAGGCTACCAGAGCCATATCCATATCATCGTGAGCCGAATGGATAGGACCAATACCCATAGCCTTTCCCCGGGGTCCAAGTTCCGAACTTCCGAGACCACGCTCCATGGGCAGACCGTCAAACAGGGCTTTGATCGGGACAAGTTCTATCGGGCAGCGGAAAAGACCTTTGACCAACAATTCAATTACCGAAGGAACTTTGTGGAGACCTACCATGCCCGTAACCTCTTGGACAAGGATCCGAAACGCTTTTTTTCGGCCCTCTTGGGCTTGCCAACGAATGAACGTCAAGCGGCCAAGCAATTGTTGTTCAAGGCGGGCATCAAGGTGCCGACCATACCGGTCAACAAGGCGCAATTGGCCTATAAGGCGATGATGCAGCTCAAAAAAGGAATCGGAAAGGCCTTGGAATCGGGGTCTATCGGAATTTAAAACAGTATTGCTATGGAAAATATAGGTTGGATGGAATTTATGGTCGGTTTGCTCGTTGGGGGAGGGATCTCCTTTGTGGTCAATCGATACCTCAAGTATGGCTTTCTGTATTATCTCGGTATCCTGCTTATGGTGGCAATCGCCATTGGAGAGATATTTGGCTGGCACCTCCTTTTGAAACAGTCCTTGGGCCTATGGCTTCCCTTGTTTTTTGTACATACCGTCATCTATGGGCTGGTGGATTACCATAAGGATAAGGGGAAGCCGTCCAAGGTGTTCGAGGTCAAATTGAAGGTAAGAGGAAGGCCCTTGGTGCTGGGCAACATCCGTCGTGGCGTATCCGTGATGGCCTCAGCAGGGAGCGGGAAGACCGAAAGTGTCATCTATGGCTTCTTGGAGCATTTTAAAAGAGAGGGTTTCTCTGGGGTCCTCCACGATTACAAGGATTTTGAGATCACGGAAATGGCCTGTCCCCTTTGGAAAGATCAAAAGGTGCCCTTCCATATCGTGTCCTTTGGGCCGATCTACCATCGGGTGAATCCCATCGCACCCCGTTACCTGCCCGATGAGGAGAGTGTCCATGAGGTGTCGCGGGTCTTGCTGGAAAACCTGATGGAACATCGGGACTCCGATGAGAACAGTACCTCCCGTTTTTTTAAGGATGCAGCTGAGGGTTTGATCAGTGGACTGATATGGCGGCTTAAGACCGAATACCCCGACTTCTGTACGCTGCCCCATGTGATGGCCCTGTACCAACAGTTGGGGACCAAAAGCTTGATCAAGTTTCTGAGGGAGAATCTTACCTCACGGGCCATGGCCGATGCCTTTATCAGTGGTGTAGGGTCGGAGCGGCAGACCGCTGGGGTGATGAGTACCTTGGCCAATGCCATCAAAAAGATCAGTACACGCAAGATTTTTATGGTATTGTCCGCTGATGAGATTCCACTGGACATCAATAATGAAAAACATCCTTCGGTCATTGCTTTAGTGAACAATCCACAAAAAGATGCCTCCCTTTCTCCGGTGATCGCCACCATTATGCATACCATTTCCAAACAGATGTCAAGAAGAAACCGCAAACCTTCCTTTATGCTGTTGGAAGAGGCCTCTACCTTACGGTTGTTGAACATGCACCGGATTCCGGCCACACTTCGGAGCTATGATATTGTGAGCGTTTATGTGTTGCAGGATAAGGTGCAAAATGATATGATGTACGGGGAGAAGGCCAGCAAGGCTATTTTATCCAATCTGTCCTATCAGTTCTTTGGGAAGGTGAACGACCCGGATACGGCAAGGTATTATGAGCGCTTCTTTGAACTGGTCAAAATGCCCACCCGGAGTGTGAGCAAAAGCTCGGGGCTGAGTCTGGAACGACGCATCACGGAAGGGGAAAAGGAGGTGTCCAAGCGCAGGGCGGAGGTGTTCTTCCGCTTGAAGCAGGGGGAGTTTGTGGTCTTTGCGGACGGGAAGGACCGAAAGGTACAGTTCCGAAGGCCCGAAATTCCAAAAGGCTTGCCCAAGCCCCTTGAAATCAAGGAGGGGGATTTGGAGCGGCATTATTTGAAGGTGCACCGGGAAGTCAGGTCGATATTTGATAACCAAGGAGGAAAGTAAACCTTGATTGGTCAATTCCTCTTGATACGATCAAGAATGAAATCTGCCCTTTTGCCAACGGGTGCTTTGGGTACCTCCACAAGTCCATAATCATATCCTCGATTGGTCTGAATCATTTTATTATAAGTGAACACCGCCTCGTTCCAATCCTGTGTCCGCTCGGCATCGGTATGGTAAGTATGGTAAATATCCCTCCAAGGGGGTAAGATGAACACATGGGTATGATACTACCAGTTTTCGGCATAGGTTTTTTTCCTGATCAATTAGAATGCCTTCTAGGACAGCGTAGAAAAGGGCATCCAAAAATCCACGGTCAAAAAAATGCAATTTGGTTACTGTTAAAGTCATAGGAATGGTATCACTCTATAATCACAGTGTGGATTTCATCCACTTTCTTTCCAACAACCCTTAAGAAATAGATTCCCTTTGACAATGCTGATACGTCCATTTTCATTTCTTGTACAGGTCCATTGTAGATGATTTCCTTAACAGCGTTTCCTGAAAAGTCCAACAATGTCAGTACAACATCCTGAATCTGGGGCATTGTTTCCAAACTTAATAAATTAATATTGCCTATTTGATTCTCTTGAGCCATAGAGACGCTTATTTCTGAAAAAGCAGGGTTCGGATAAACGGCCATTCGATGGCCACCGCTACAGTCTTCATAATAATAAGCATAATCAGAGCCGCAGTTAGAGGTTACCCCCATTTGGGAGGATCCACCTTCACATTCATATCTATAGCTAAAATAACGAGAAGTCGTTGTGCTTATCAGTTGGGAATTGATATACCATTTAAACGGGCTGGATCCGCCAGAAACATAGCCACTTACATAAATTGCGGCACCCTCTCCCTCAACGCTGGTAACAGACAAGTCCAGATTCTGTGAATTTAGGTTTACATTTTGGGTAATGACCATACCGTCCCCACATGCTCCGGGATTTGATATTGTCGCCCTTATCCAACCCGTGGATCCAGTTCCAGTCCTTGAGAAAGTACAAGGGTTTGATCCTTGGGATGAAATTCTGGTAATGTTGCTACTAGAGTCCCAGTTTATTGTAGCACCTGGTGGGAGGCCAATAATAGAATACGACCCGGAGGAACATAAATTCTCTAGGCCACTCATTTGAAAAGTGTTGACAAAGTTTTGTAAAATTGAATTGGAAATAAGGGCTTGTCTCATCCGTACCCCTTGACTACTTGTAAAATGATCCCTACAATGATGACGGGAATACGACATTATATTGTGCGTTAAGGGAGTATATCCACCCCCACCAGTATAAATACATGCAGCAGTAACGTTACCTGTACCGAGTTGTGGGTCTGCCGGGGTATCACAAACCAAATCACCAGCCGTCCCACAATTATCACCGTTAATATTTTCAGTACCAAAATATGTTTCGTGTGTATGATACAGATCAAGACAGTGGCCAACTTCATGGGGTGAAGTAGTAGATAATGCACTATTATTGATTACAGTTAGATTATTGGAAGGTATATATGCTAATCCAGCAATGGCTTGGCCATTAATTTCATAAAGGGTCTCAACAATATAATAGTTGAGTGCATTCGGGTTGTTATCAGTTGACATCAGATTATCCAGTTCATTTTTGTCATCGATATTGACATAGTTACTGTTGTTAATGAAATTTGTGCCAATACTGTTAAAAAATATATTATGGTCGTTAAAAGCATCGTTCAATTCGTCTATGACAGCATTTCTGTTTACAGCAACAAATGCATTTGTGCCATTGGATTCCTTAATAACATGGAATTGGACATCAATACAGTAATTTGTCACCTTTTGCTTTGATGTTTCAGTAGACGGATAGGTATTTTTAACTGTAGGTGTCTCAGTTCCGCATGTTTGGGAATTTGCACTACAATAGCATAGACAAATTAAAATAAACAGTGTTTGATAATTTTTTTTCATGTTTTAGTTTATCATTGGTTGGTAGTTAGATTTTTTTGAAAATGTCATAACAACCTTCATCACAGGTGCTTGGGATGCTTGTTAAAATCAAATTATTTTCCTCAAATTTGAATAGAAAACGAATTGGCTCGTCATGACAAGGCCTATTAATGGTTAAGGTGTCTTTCTCTATAGAAAACATGCCATCGCAATTGGGTACGAAACTGTCTTTGATAACACCATCTTCTGTAAATATTAAGGTTTTACCGTTATCAATGGAATCAATCCCATCTCCATCGAACCTTTGAAAGAGGAGCCATTGACCAGTTAATTCATTTTCTTGATTTTTTTTACCATCGTCGTCATTGCAGGATTGGAAAGTAAATACCATTGCCAACCCCATAAAAAAGCTCATTACCAAAATCTTCATTGTATTGTTGTTTTTCATAATTCTAAATTTATTGAGTTCTTTATCATCAATTGTAAAGGAAGTATTATCATAAGATTAATCTTACATTTTTTACCTCCATTTGTCAAAGATGTATTTTTTTGGGATCGGTTACCACTTAGAATATCAGCACAATGTTATTTTCAGTAATCAAAAAGTGCATATGTCTTCATACAAGAATTGACAGGCCAGTTACCGAAATAGAGATTGCGACAACGTTTTTAGAACGGAAAGAAGGTTGGAGTTGGAGGACGAACTTCTATGCCGCCATGCGGGCGGACTCAGCATCAATTTTTTTGAGAGATATCGCAGAAAAACCAGAAACAACCTAAATGAAAGTGTGTGGGATGATTAACAATAGCTTTCTTAACCAAGCTCTATTTTTGGGTGAATTGGAGGTAAATTCTTTAAAACAAAAAAGTGCCCTAATCCACGGAAGTTATAAGCTTAAATAAAAGATTTATAATAGGGCCTCTAGTGATACCATAGCCTGTTTTTTGCCAAAAAAAGGTATTCGGGCTAAAGGAAACGCTTTCGTTTGAACCAAAGGAATACGATCAGGCAGATAAGGATCATAAATCCCAAAGTATAGAAATAACCATTTTGCCAGCGGAGCTCAGGCATAACATCAAAGTTCATCCCATATATCCCGGCAACGAAGGTAAGGGGAAGGAAAAAAGCTGAAAAGATGGTGAGCACCTTCATGACATCGTTGCTTTTCTGTGCGGTGACGGACAGGTAGGAGGCCAGAAGCCCGTTGGTGTCCTCCACGGCCTCATCATAGAGCAGGTATTGGGCGGTAAGACTGTCCTTGATGTCCTGTAACTGGGGGTCATGGCCTTCACCGACCTTTAGGGCATCGATCACAGAGCGGATGAGTACGGTCAGTTTTTTGCCGATCCGGGCCTTTGCCTTAAAAAAATAAAGTTGCTCCAGTGTTAGATTGTCCCCTTTTTTTGTAAAGATGAGATTTTCAATATCATCGATCTTGCTGGACAGGTTTTCCAATGGCTCCTGAAAACTGTCGACCATTTTATCAATGATGTACAAAATGAGTGCGTCCATGTGCCCCATGTCGGGTAAATTGCTGTCAAGAAAAGCATATTCCGCCCTATGTATGGTTATCAAACGCCCTTTGGTCACAAAAAAGGCGATCTTATTGGAAAAATCGTTGATGGAGGTAGGTTTGTCGACCTCTTGCGTACATGCCCTCAATATCATGAAATAGCCATCTTCCATCTGTTCCATTTTTGGAAGGTGCCCGGCCTGGAGACTGTCCTTTACCAAAATGGGGTTCAGGCCATGGGTGGCCGCTATCCCTTGGGCCTCTTCGTTGGATGGGTTTTGTATATCGATCCATGTGAAATCCTGATATCTTTTTTCCCTGATAGTGGCAGTGTATTGTTCGCTGTTCATTGGCTTTTATCAAATTAATGGGGAATTGCAATTTAGGAATACGATTTTATAATCTGGCCAAAATCAGCATTCCTTCTCCCAAGCTAGTTGCCATGCACGGTTTTCAATCGTTGGGTTTGGGTCATACGGTCGGCCAATGGCGGTTAATAAGGGACAGTCCTTCAACCTAAAAGAATGGCACATCGGTATAGGGCCACCATTTTTATCAACTCCTTCCAAGTCGTGAGTAAATTTCACTTTATATCTTTAAAATCTTATTGGTCAATTCCGAAATGACAAGTAGGAACATATTTCCAACCATTTTTTACATACAATATCTTTTAATCTATCAGGCCTGACGGACATTGTGGGTCTACAGATTCATATCCTTCCATAATCAGGATTTTCGCCCCTAATTGTGTAGCTTGGACAATTTAACTTTTCCAATTAATCAAGTGTAAATCTGTAGTAATTTAGTTTTTATGTTGTCTATTTGTCGTAATAAGGCACAACACCCTGCTAGACGCAGTAACGTTCTGGCTGTTAAGGCAATTTGGTTTAGCTGTTAGCAATAGTGTTTATTCAGTTTCATACATTTTATTCCCAAGTTTTTCAATTATGTCCACTATCTTTTCAGCTTTTTGATTGTCAGTCGAAACATCATTAATTTCCTTAAAAAGTTCTTCACGTTGGTTTTTACTTAAATCTTCAAAAAGACTAATTACTTGAGCATCCCTAAAGCATTCTAAAATTTCCGTGTTATCCTTTTTATTAGTTTGATTTTCAAGATGTAAAGTTACAATAACTGTGTCGCCACCTTTTTTGTTTATTGCGTTTCTTATTTCAGAATTCACTGATATCTTCTTATCAGAATTTTTTACTGGTCCTAAGTTTTTATTTTTAATTTCATAATCGTCTATCGTCCCCGAAACTTTTAAATCGCCCCATTTACCTTTTATATTTCTTGTATTTGGTATAATCAATTGATATGTCCAAGCTCCATTCCCGGGAATATATTGCAGAGTCAACTTTTCATTTTCAATGATGTAATTCATTCGTTTACATTTAGGATTATTTTTCCTTCAATTTTGGCGTTTTCTACTTGTCTATGAGCTTCAACAGCATCCTCCAATCTCATAATTTTTCCAAATGACCGCTTTGAATTTTAGAGAGCCGACATTTTCATTAAGCGAATAATTTAGGGCTTCTCTTGGATTGCTTTCCGCTTCAGAATCCACCAAAAAATATGGGTTAATGATTTATCGTTACATGCGGATATACTGTCCCCATATTTATAAATTTTAGACGCTTACCCCAAAGAGATAACCCACGAATGCAGAAAGTCCCATAGCGATTGTGCCCCAAATGGTAATCCTGACCATTCCCTTCAACATATTTGAACCACCGGTTTTTGCGGCCGTTGCTCCCAAAATGATCAAGAAAATAGTTGTAAATCCATATAACCAATATTCCATTCCTTTAATTGGGGCAAAAAGAACGACTAGAAGAGGTAACATGCCCCCAACAGTAAATGCAGCACCTGACGCCAACGCGGCCTGAATCGGGTTGGCTTTACTGATCTCATTGATGCCCAATTCGTCCCGTATGTGCGTTCCCAGGGCATCGGCCGCAGTTAGTTCTTGGGCAACTTGCAGCGCTGTTTCCTTTTTCAGCCCTCTTTTTTCATAGATCTGGGCCAATATGTTCAACTCTTCTTCCGGCATTTCGACCAGTTCTTTTTTTTCTCTTTCAATATCTGCCTTTTCAATGTCGGTCTGTGAGCTTACAGATACATATTCTCCTGCTGCCATGGATGCCGCTCCTGCCACAAGGCCTGCCACCGTTGCTAAAATAACAGGGTCATTGGCCGAACTCGCCGTTGCAACGCCGATTGCGAGACTGGAAATGGAAATTATGCCATCATTGGCCCCCAAAACGGCCGCCCTTAACCAATTGCTCCTGTGGATGTAATGACTATCAAGGTAATTGTCGAGTGTTAAATTTTTCATTTCTTGCCTTGTTTTGGTTGCCATTGGGCCTAAGTTTAACTAAACTTTTTCGTGAACCATCAAATAAGCTTGGCATTAATGTTGTCCTTTAATGCGAGGTATGATGTCATTAATTTTCCATAAGGAATTGGGGGTAATCCAGCAACAATGTAAGAAATTTATAGAAAACCTATTAAGAATCAAATAGGGATTTAATAAAAGGAATGCTGGTACATATTATAAACAAGTTGGAATTGCAGAAAAAGCGGGTTCATTGCCACACCACGCTGTCTTTATCAGCCGTCTGTGCCCCCATCACCCGCAAGGTGCTGGCCCATTCTTGACCGCGGTGTGGCAACTATATGGTAAATTTACGAAAAAGGGTTGGAGGCAACTTTATTACAGGCGATGATAGAGGACTTTCTTACTCTGAACTGTCTATCCCATCCCATCAATAAAAGTTTCCACAAAGTCTTTTATCTTACCCAATATCCTGTCGGATGAGGTGGCTCTCTCCCTAAGGCTGGGTCTTTCGTTCATAACGGCAATAATCGAATCTCGTAAGGGTTCTTTTTCCGTGAACAGGTAATTGCTGACCAAATCAACCAACTTCTGGTAATCCAAGTTTTCTTCTTTGGCCAATTGAAGTATGGCTTTTTTCTTCTCTACCGTCCAAAAGGATTCAAATTCATTGGCCACCAGTTCGGAGTCGGTTATCAACGGTAGATTTTCCGTTATAAATCTTTCAATCAATTCTTTTTTGCTTCTTAATTGAGATTCTGAGGACAATATATCTGAAATCGCTTTGCGCTGTTCTTCTTGCTCCTTTGGTTCTGAATCGTGAAGTTTGGCCAGTAAGGTTAATATATAGGTAACATTTATTTCATCCCTTCGGATCAGTTCCAATTCAAAATCTATATCGTTTAGAATAGATACTTTCTCCTTCTGGGTTTCCGATTTTATGGTGTCATATAAATCCAAGTACTTGCTCTTGTAGTTCTCAAAGGTTTGTTCGTCAATTCCCAAATCCTCAAAACTAAATTCGGTGAATGTTCCAAGTACATTTTTTACGCGCATCAATTCCCTAAAGGCCTTTACAAATTCCAGTTCTTCTGCTTCAGAAGCCAAATCGTTCACACTATCAAAGGTTGGTGCAATGGCCTTTACACGCCCAACGGCTTCATCAAACTTTTCAATGTAATCATCATAGGGTTGCACTATGATCTCTTCAATGGCTTCTTTATTGGAAAACAGGGTTATGGCCTCGTCAGTGGGTTCTTTAAGGTTTCTAAAGGCCACAACATTTCCCTGGGATTTCACCTCATCCAATATTCTATTGGTACGGGAATAGGCCTGTATCAAGCCATGGTACTTTAAGTTTTTGTCCACGTAAATGGTGTTTAGCAACTTACTATCAAAACCTGTCAAGAACATATTGACCACCAACAAAACATCTACTTGTCTGTTCTTAACTCGTTTTCCAATATCCTTGTAATAGGAATAAAATTCATTGGTGGAATAATTGGTTTTGAACATCCCGTTATAGTCAGCCATAAACGCTTCCAATTTATCCCTTGTATGTTTTGTATCGTACCTTGATGGGGGCTCGGCCGCAAAATCATCATAATCCTCATCGGGGATAAAGCCCTGTGCGTCCTCATCCAATTGGTTGGCTTGGTAGGAGAATATCGTAGCTACTTTTAAATCGTGTTCGCCTGCTTCTTTCTTAGCTTGGAACAGCTCGTAGTACTTTATTAGCGTCTTTACATTCTGAACGCAAAAAATGGCCGTGTAACGTCGATTATGGGTTTTACGGTTATGATTGTTGATTATAAAATCAACATTGTTCTCCAATCGCTCAGGAGCCTCCAAAACCTCTGCGGTATTGATGTCCTCCACTTTTATATCAACAACATCATCTTTAGGTTTTACAGTGTTCATATATTCGATAGAGAACTTTAAAACGTTCCTGTCCCGTATGGCATCGGTGATGACGTATTTATGCAAACACTCTTCAAACAGATCCTTGGTGGTTCGTCTGCCCAGCTTATTTTTTACTGAATTATCGGCAAAAATTGGAGTGCCCGTAAAACCGAACATTTGGGCATTGCTAAAGTAGGTTTTAATGGCGTTATGGGTATCCCCAAACTGGCTGCGGTGGCATTCATCAAAAATAAATACGATACGCTCGTTTTTGAGCTTGTCCACTTTGGCCATGTGCTTTGGCTTGGAAATGGCCGTATTCAGTTTTTGTATGGTCGTAACAATCAGTTTCGTATCATCGGAGAGCTGCTTCACCAATGTGCCTGTATTGTTCGTGGCATCAATACTGCCCTCACTAAAGCTATTGAACTCTTTGATGGTCTGATAGTCCAAATCCTTACGATCGACCACAAAGACCACCTTGAGCACATCCTCTAAATTGGTAAGGATTTGAGCCGCTTTAAATGAGGTCAATGTTTTGCCCGATCCTGTGGTATGCCATATATAACCAAACTTATTGCTGTTTTTGACACGCTCCACAATCGCCTCTGTCGCATAGTACTGATATGGTCGCAACACCATTAAGGTGTTGGCCGTGTTCAACACAATGTATTTGGTGATCATCTTGGAGAGGTGGCATGGCTCCAAAAATGCTTTGGCAAACTCACTTAATTGCGTAATGATGTTGTTCTCCCTATCCGCCCAAAAGAAGGTTTGTTTAAAGGAACGTGCTTTTACAGGGTTGTTGGCAAAATACTTTGTGTTTACCCCATTACTGATGACAAAGAGCTGCACGAATTGGAACAAACCACTTCCAGAACCAAACGAATGCCGCTCATAACGGTTGATTTGATTGAAGGCCTCTTTCATTTCCAAGCCCCGCTTTTTAAGCTCTATTTGCACCAATGGCAGACCGTTTATGAGTATGGTAACATCATAACGGTTTTTGTAAGAACCTTCCATGGTGATTTGGTGGGTGACCTGATACTGGTTTTTGCACCAATGCACTTGGTTGATCAACTCCACATAACCCGTTTCTCCGTTATCTTTTGTATAAGTGATACGGTCACGAAGGGTTTTGGCCTTTTCAAAAATGTTGCCCTTGGAGAGTTGGTTGCGTATTTGCCTAAATTCTGCTTCCGAATAGGTGGTCCGGTTATGTTTCTCCAACTGACTCTTTAAGTTGGCGAGCAACTCAACCTCATCTTTTATACTGACTTTTGTATAGCCTAAGTCCTGTAGCTGTTCAACAAGGTTTTCCTCTAAAATGTATTCGGGTTGGGTGGTCATTTATTTAACGAATTTACCGAAATTATATCCAACGCTTATTCCAACAAAATGAGATGCACTTACTTCTCTCCATTGCAATTCAAAATTTACCGTTGGCTTGTTGTCCTTATCTTTTAAACTAAAAGGAATACCCAGTTTCCAATTTTTATAATCTTTTAAACTTGATTGAATTGACTCTATGGATGCACTTAAACCCATTGAATTATTAAACAACAACAATACACCTTCCATTTTAACAGCAGTTGCCCACGCATCATCATAGTCTCCCAAAAATACAGAATCAGAATCTCCCTCCACAACAGTTGTAATATTGTCTTTTACAATATTTTGAAAAGTCGCAGCAGTCTGATTACTAACCTTAAAATTGTTGGTCTTAAACAAGCCACTTTCAATAGTAAGCTTTGATGACCAATCTTTACCCCATCCATTAGTGTTTTTGGCAAATAAATAGTTAAATGTACCCGAAAAATTGTAGTCTCTGAAATTCCGCTTATCAATTACCAAACTATCCAAACTATGTTTTATAATTCGTTCCGTTAAGGGTAAATAAGCATCAATCGAAAACCAAGATAAATGGGAAGTTTTAATCAACTTCTCACTTTCTATATATTTAAGTTCTTCATCTATTATAGACTCATAGAATTCAAAATATTTTTTAACTATCTGCTTTTCTTCAGATTCCTTAATGATTAATTCGTTATCCCTATTATCAAAGTCTTTAAGAGTAACATCTTTGTTTAAAGCCACTGAATTGTATTTTTTCAGTGATTTTGCAACTTCTTTTTTTACATAGTTTTGTCTTATGTAGTCTATTTTTTCTACCTCCCCAGAAGAAATTTTGCCGTTAAAAACATAAGTATACTTTAGACCTAAACCGATATTACTATTAAACTCATATTCATTCGTTGTACTATTTTTTGAATATAAATTTGAAAATCCGTTACTTAAATTTGATTTCAGATAAGCCGTGAATAAATTTCCTACCTTTTGTATAGGTCTCAATAATTTAACCGCTTTTCTTTTCTCTTTATTTGCCAGAAAATTGTCCAACCTAAATGATTTCCCAATGGTTAAGGTCTTTTCTGAAGTATTAGCATTTATAAAGAAGTTACTAAAAGACAAATCTTTTGTGTTGTTGGCGTATGCAGTAATTTTTGCCTTGAAATACTTGTTCAGTACTGCATTGTTATAAAAACTATTTGCAGGCAATGAATCCAAGTCAGCTTCATAGTACTTAAAAAGAGTTTCTATGTTTAGATTATTTTTGTCAGATATTAATTCATTAACCTGATTCCTTTTTGCTAAGTCCTTTAAGATGTCATTCTGTGCATTACAGATGGAAAAATAGAAAAATAGTAAGGCTGTGATAAATACAGAAGCTTTCATAATGTTGGGTTTTGGTTAGTGAAAAAATGGGGGAAGACAACTAAATTCAAGTTGTAAGAGACAAGATACTATTATATACCCAAAACCTATTGTACAAAAACCCCAGAAATTCTAGGGTTTTTGTGCATTCACATTCGCTCTTTCTATTATAAAAACACTTGCCAAATTACCTCTTTCTAGAAGTTAGGTTTGTCCTTTTCGGTCTTTGCCACAACTATTTCAACGTCGCCAAAGGTGCTTCACTAACACTACAGATTTCCAAAAGTTTCTCTTTAACAAACTCAATCAATTCCTCTCGTTGGCTGGCATTAAATAGCTTGGAACGCTCACTTACATCATCAAAATACAGTATATCCCTGTTATAAGGCCATATATTGCTTTCCCTAAAGCCTGACTGAAAATATGCATGTTGCCCCAAGGCTTCTTTCAAAGGTGCTCTTTCCACTTTATCTTTATTGGCTATAATGCCATATATGGATTTTTGCCAAGGCATTTTGGATTGTCCTTCCAATTTGATGGAAATATTTTTTGGCCATTTGTCATTGGAAATAATTATTCCCTTCCAAGACTGGCTCAAATCATCGTCTGCCTTAATGTTCCAGTGGTCGTCCAATTCACTTTTAAGTCTTGCCACAATCTCATCCACAAACTTTTTGGTAGTTTCCAGTTCCACATCGGAGATTGCATTACTAATGGTTTGGGCTGCATTGTAGTTTTCCTTGACAAGCTTGTGCATTTCTTTTTCCATTACATCGGATAATTGATTGGTTAGTTTCTTTAATAAAATAATGTATTGCCGTATGGACTCCCTAAGAATCGGGTCTTCTGCGGATTCCTTTAAACAGGCTTCCAGCCAGTCTATAATATCTGTTTTATACGAAAGAGAATAGTAATCCTTGTCCAGAACCAATTTACCTTTACTTTCTGATGAAGCATCGGAACCATTGAGCGTTAAGTAATATACCGTGTTGTTTTCTTTGTTATGATTACAATAGCGTTGTAGTTGCACATTCTGGTCGGCTGCGTAGATTTTATTCTCAATGCAAATGCTGTTGACTAGGTCGGTTATGTAAATATCCACCCTGCCCCCTAATAGGTTGGCATCATTCGTCTTCCTATATACTTTTCCAAGACAACACTTGCTTTATCCAAATTGATGGTATCATTCCCCACGGTTTGTAAGAACAATTGCAAAAACAAGTCTCCCTTTAAATGCGAACCTTTGGGATTGAGCAATTCCCCTAAAAGAGCGGAATGTGTACCGTTCTCCTTGTGTTCCATGTTGAGGATGGAGAACACATTAAAGTTTTCCCCTTTTAATCTCGACACCTCATTGTGGTGGGCAATGATTCTTTTGGCGTCCTTGATCAGTTTTTTTTCGTTGGTGTACGTCATATACTAAATTGGTCTATACAAATAGCTGCTGCAACAAGCCTTTTTTAAACTTTTGGGTGTTTTCAACTTGTTATTGGTTTGCCAGGCTTCTTGTAACATGTATTCGGGTTGGGAGGTCATTATCTAAATTTTCTGAAAGCTTGAATGAATTGGTAAATCCCATAGCCCACCAGTAATCGGCCAATAAAATCAAAAACATAAAAACAAGTGCCATATTCCACTCCATCGCCTAAATAGTCGAATTTATGCGTGGGCAATAAAAACTGAATAAAATATTTTAAACCATCCAAAAAAGCCGCAAGAGAAAAATTAGGGTAAAAATCATATTTGGAAGTGGCCATAACCGAACCGAAGAAAAAAGGCCAGCCCACTAAAACAATGAACGCGAAAGCTCTTCCATACGAAGAACCATGATTATTGGAGCACTTATTTAGCCATAAATTAAATTGATCCAGTTTTACCTCTAAATATTTCGCTTTTTTTAGAACGTGTGACTTATTTTCTTCCACAAGCTTAATCCGAAGCTCATTTCTTAATGTTTCCTTTTCCAGCTTTTTGTATTCAATACTTTGAACTACATTATTTTGAGAAATATGCTCTTGTTTTAAAATTCTGAACGTTTCTCTCTTATTCTTAATGGGTATTTCAGCAGTTTCAGAAATCGCTCTTTCATAAGTTTCCTCTGAAAGATTTTTATTTAGACACTTATAATCTTTAACATGAAAATCAAAGATGCCCATTTCACCTGAACGTATAGCCGTTGATAAATCAAAGCCTTTTTCAATTTTTGTGCCTCTAAAAAGAATGAGTTTGTCTATAAGGCTATACGTGAAAAGTACATTTTCTTTAAAAGCAGTGGCACTAAAAACTGTTGTCCCCAAAAATTCTGTTTTGAAGAAAATTGTTGGTTGATAAAAAACACTTCTCCAAAAATCTGCTAAATCATAAAATGTTGTATTTCTAAAATTAACATTGTCATAAAAATAACATTCCCTAAATCTTATTTTACCGTTCAAATAATTATTTTCAGCATCAACAAAATTAAATTTGCAACTATTGAACTGTAGATTACTTTCAGATTCTACAAGCTCTAGTAAATACTTAAACTGACAGTTTGAAAAAGAAAAATGTTGCTTACTATTATTAGGTGAATATCTAGCCTCCCATTTTTCACTAGCTGATTCAGGTATTATTCTTTCTTCATTTATAGGCAATGTCAACGGGAAGTTTATTTCTAGATTTTTCACGCCAAAATAAAAATCCTCATCAACTTCAAAATAATTCTGTTTGAATAATTCTTCAAGTTCTTTCTCGCTATTTACTGGTATTAACTCTTCCATTTCTACACAAACATCTGCTGCAAAAGCCCCTTTTTAAACTGTTGGGTGTGTTCTATTTGAGCCTGCACCACGGCTATTTTTTTATCAATGACACTTAGAAAATCGGCGATTTTGGTTTGTTCTTCTTTTGAAGGTGTAGAAACCTTTATTTTTTCAATTTCAGACTTACTTATCTCAGAAAAGGTAGAACCATTTGCTCGTTTTAATAATTGATGTTTATTCATTTTAACCCAATTAAAAATAAAGACATTGTTGTTGTCTTTATTGACAATTAAAGATTGAAAGCCTTGATTAGTTGTGCACTCTTTTAAAGTTATGGCGACTTCTCCAATAGTTGCTCTAGTTGTCATTAAAATAGTTCCCACTGGAAGAATTTTTGCCGAAGATTTCTTTAAACCTAATTTTGACAATTTTCTAATGCTTTCATTGACAAAATCTTTTTTGATTTCAGTTGGTGTGAACCATTGAATATTTCCATTCCAATACTCACCCTTGCTTGTCTTAGGAGTACCCCCACCAACAATTTCACAAACATCCCCCAACCGTTTCTCCTCCCAATTAGGGTATGCACTCCCACCTGCTTTGGTAAACCGTAATTGTGGAACTTGCCCTGAGCATGCCGAAGGGAAGATTTGCTGCATCACACCCTTCTTATAGTCTTCCAACAAACGTTTCTTTTGTTGTAATTGGGCTATTTTTTTATCAACAGATGAAAGAAAAGAGGCTATTTTTTGTTGTTCGGGGAGTGTAGGAATGTTAATAGGTATACTTTTCAGGTCACCTGTAGTAAACCCTTTTATTGAAGTTCCTTGAGAGTGTTGAAAAAGTAGCTTACTCTTTGATATGAAATAATAAGCTATGTAATAGCTATCGTCTTTCCTTGGTATTAAGTTTGCAAAATCCTGACTTGTACATAAGTCTTGATTCGCAACAGCCACTTTACCAATTCCTACCCTCGCAACAAATAATATACTACCCTTCGGTATAACTTTAGTTGCACTTTCAGTTATGGCTAATTCAGATAAATATCTTGAAATATTTATATTGTGAATGTCATTTTCCTTAATGTCCGAACTTGAAATCCAAGGTGTTTCACCTTGCCAATACTCTGATTTATTTGTGGATGGGGTGCCTCCTCCTTTAAATGTTCCTAACATACCAACTTTTTCATCTTCCCATTCATCCGAAAACTCAACAAACCGCAATTTCGGCACCCGCTTTTGTTCTTTCATGGTTAAAACGGTGTTTTAAGGTTCAGTTGTTGGCAGAAGTCGGCAATGAGGGCATCCGTTTCGGCCATATCTTTTTCCAAGGCCTGTAAATCGGTGGCCACTTGGTCCAAATCCACAGGCTCCTCTTCTTCAAACGTATCCACATAGCGGGGTATGTTGAGGTTATAATCGTTTTCGGCCACCTCTTCCAAACTCGCTATATAACTAAATTTGTCTTTGGTGCTTCGGGTGCGGTAAGTATCTATAATGGCATCAATATGAGCTTCGTTCAGTTTGTTTTTATTGCCGTCTTTTTCAAAACCCTGTGAGGCATCAATAAATAAAATGTCATCGTTGTGTACCCTGCATTTGCTCAACACCAAAATACAGGTGGGGATGCTTGTGCCATAGAAGACATTGGCAGGCAGACCTATCACGGCATCCAAATAATTCAGTTCCTTTATCAGGTATTCCCTAATGGTGCCTTCGGCACTCCCCCTGAACAACACACCATGCGGCAACACGCAGGCCATGGTACCGTTTTCCGCCAATTGGTACAGCATGTGTTGCACAAAGGCAAAATCGGCCTTACTGGTGGGCGCCAAACGCCCGTATTGGCTAAAACGCTCGTCGTTTTCGTTCAAGGGGTTGTTTTTGCCTTTCCATTTGGCCGAAAATGGTGGATTGGCCACAATGGCCTCAAAACGCATATCCAAATGTTGGGGTTGTTCCAGCGTGTCCTCCTGCCTAATATCAAAGTGCCTGAAATGGACATCGTGCAAGATCATGTTCATCCGGGCCAAGTTGTAGGTGGTGCGGTTGAGTTCCTGCCCGAAAAAATCATCCACAGGCACCTCCCTGCTCACACGTAACAGCAAGGAGCCCGAGCCACAAGTGGGGTCATATACGCTTTTAAGCCGTTTTTTGCCCGTGGTCACTATTTTGGCCAGTATCTTGGAGACTTGCTGCGGGGTATAGAATTCGCCTGCTTTTTTCCCTGCTCCGCTGGCAAATTGTGAAATCAGGTACTCGTAGGCATCGCCCAAGACATCCGCCTCTGCATCCTCCAGGGCAAAGTCAATTTTATCCAAATGAAACAGCACTTTGGAGATAAGGCTGTTTCGGGCTTCGGTACTTCTGCCCAGTTTGGTACTGTTGAGGTCCAGGTCCTCAAAAAGTTTATTGAAATCGTCCTCGCTTTCCGTACCCATGGTACTTTGCTCAATACTGTTGAGAATGCTTTCCAGATCGGCAAGGATAAAGTTGCTCTCGTTTTCGGTATTGGCATTGCCCTTTTTGGCTATGGAGCTAAAGAGTTCATCAGGTTTTAGGTAGTACCCCAATTTTAATAGGGATTCCTCTTTAATGGCTTCCAAATCGCCTGCATCGGTAACCAAAAGGTAATCCTTAATTTGCTCGGTTTCCAATAACGTATTGGCGTATAGGTATTGTTTTTCGGAAAGGTATTTGTAGAAAATAAAGCCTAGAATATAATCTCTAAATTCATCGGCATCCATTTTGCCTCTCAACTCATTGGCAATGTTCCATAATTGCGTTTCGAGCAGTTTCTTTTGTTCTTCGGACATGAAGTATATTTAATTTTGGGTAGGGGAAATCTTATTATTCTCAAATATATGGAAACATTCGGTTTTAAGGGTAGCTTACAGATGGACTGGGTTGTTTGAGCGTTGTACTCCGTTAGTTAAGGGCGGGGCCATCCGCTTGATTGTGAGCAGTGTTTTTATTCTTCATCTTGAATTTCTATTCCGATACTCGATAATAAGGCTTCATATTGTTCATTATCTTTTTCTTTTATTTTATCTAGAATAAACTCTGCAGTTTTTTTCATTTCAGGTATGTCTATCGGTGTCATACTTCTTTCAAACAACCCCTCTAAATGTGAAAATTCGTTGTTAATTCTATCAGTCATTATCGAGGCTTGTCTATTATTCCCAAAGAACTTTGTTAGTTTATCAACTTGTTTGATAGTATTTGGGTATTTGTAGTATAGAAAAGCCTCTAGGAATTTCCGTGTATTATTTCCGAAATTATAGTATAAATTATGTTGATTTTCATCATCTGTCTCAGCAATCGAGCACTGATAAATTTGGTGGAAAAGGAAATTAAACTCTGTTACATAATCTTTTAAATACCTTGGCATTAATGTGATTTTACTTATTTCATTTTCTCTTGAAATCAAAAAATAGTTACAATGATTTTTGTTTAAAGCACTTGGCAATCTTTTTAAGTATTTTAAGAAGTCTAAATTATGAGTGGAAATAAATATCTGTTCATACTCTTGACTTGTGAAAATTTCTGCATTGATAAGACTATAAACGAAAAAAATATGATTACTATCTAAACTCGAAATTGGATCGTCAATCCAAATTATTGGCTTACTTCCCTTTGTTTCGACATCTTCAAGCTTTGCCATAAAATAACAAAACGCAATTAGACTGCTTTCACCTTCACTTAAATGATGTGCCTTGTTTCCGTTCCTTACAATTTCAAATTTTATTTTCTTCCCTCCAAACTCATCAGTATCCTCTAATGCTTGTAGTGTCAAAAAATCGTGACCAAAAAAATTATTTAAATATTCATTTACTTTAATTGCCCCTTTTTCTTCATCATTCATCAACCGCTCTTTAGCTTCGATTTGAGCAATTTGTCGCTTGATTTTTTCCTCCACATCATTCTTGGATTGAGTTTCAGCATCTGAAGTGTCTTTTAAAGATTGCACTCTTGCTTTTACAGTTGAAAATTGAATGTCAGTAGTAAAATCGCTTACCTCTCTCAATCTCAAAAGCTTCTTTGCTTTTGTCTGTTCGGTTTCCAAGGAACTACTGTATTCGTTCGCTTCTGTCCTAAAAGTTTCATATTTTTTCCAACAATCCTCTAGTAATTTACTATTATCAGTTACATCATTGTACGATTTAGAATTGAGTAGGTCATCTTTGCGTTCAACAAGCTTTTCTTTTATAGTATTTAAATCTGATTTTAATACATCAATCGCTTGTTCTCTTTCTTCTATTAAAGTGTCCAAGTCTGAATGAAACTTTGAGTAAAACAAATTTTTGTCAATTACTAGTATGGTCTCAATCTTCCGAATTGAATTTTCCGTTTCAGAAATTAAAGAATCAATTTCCTTTTCTAGTTTTTCTGATTCTTCATCAAAATGACTTTCTAATGCATTCCAACGTTCTTGTGAAATATCATTACCACAAAAAGAGCATTTTTCAAGCTTGTCCTTGTGTAATTGGCGACCTTCTTTTACCCAACGATTTAAAATTGCGTCTTTTAAAAGCTGCTCAATTTTATTGGAATTGCTAATTGATTTAGTTACGAGTTCTTTTGCCTTTCTATTTAGTGTATTTAAATCAAAAGTTGGTTTTTCAATTTCTGGAATGTTTGCATTTGTACTTTCATTGAGCAAATTCAATTTCGCTGTTACTTCTTGATCAGTTAATGGCTGAAAAGAGGTGTCCGAAACGGTTTTTACGTCACTTAGTAGTTTGGTGATATTATAGTTTTGGTCTCCAAACTTATCGGATTTGTATTTTATACCATTCGGATTGTTTGTTGCTTTATACCTTAATTGGTCATTTAAGCTATTGTTTGCGGTTTGATATGCTTGTAATGCAGTTGTTGCTCTCAATGAAGCATTTTTTAATTCAAGATAAAATCCTGTAGCATCAATTTCTTCTTCAGGATTTTCTTTCACACCCAGTTCATTTTTTAAAGCTTGAATTTCAGCTTCAATTGTAGCATTCCCACCAATTATGGCAAAAGGTGCTATGCTTTCATCAGGATTTACGATGAAACGAAGATTAGCCTTTACAAAGTCCTCATTGAAAACTCTGATTTTTTTTCCGTGTGCAGTTAAATTAGTTGGTGTACCATCAGCAACATCAGTTATGCTAACTTCAAATTCAGGGTTTTCATATTTGTCGGATAAATTGCCTGTTTCTAAAGCTCTTACAATACGCGACAAAGTAGTTTTTCCCGAATAATTCCGACCATAAAAAATATTGATTAGTTTAAATAGAACAACATTATTTCCGCTATCACGCATAGTTGAATCCCAATCAAAATTTTGAAATACAGCAAGATTATTTATTGATTTAAACTTTTTAATCATCTATTCGTATTGTTCTGGTTACATTGCTCACAACGGTCCGCAGCTAAGTAACGTGGAGCTTTCGAAGCTCTTACTTGTCCGTCCGTGACAAATTTAGCCACGAAGAGCGAAACCACTAACTGCCCCTTGTTTTCTTAGGTACTGTTGTTTTTAGTTTTCTGTTATTCCAATTGCATCTGCTAATTCTTTTAATCTACCAATTAAAAGTCCTGCTTTATTCCCCCAATACTTTATTTTCGAAATTTTATCTTTTAACCACTCAAGTTTAGGGTTCTTCTCTTTTAGAACTGTTTCGATCAAATCTTCAATAATCTCTTTGTCTGAGCCTTCTACATCTTTAGACTGTAACTCTTCTTTTAATTTTTTAAGTTCATCATCTAAATCAGGTTTAACCCATTTGACTAAATTCTCGTTTGAAATGGAAATGTTTCCTGTTTTGGCGGTATTTTGATTCAAGTTATTAATTGTAATTCTTCCTATACCTTCAATCTTCTGCGCTAAATCTTTAATATCTGATTCTATTCTAGAATACTGTTGAGAAAGAATTGTCATTTGTGATTTTAAGTCGACATACATTGATATGTCCAATCCAGGTTGACCATAATTATTGCTTTCAATATTATTATCCCCTTTCTTTTCTTCCTTTCCTTCTTTAGGCTTAATATTAATCATACTCAATGTTGAAGAAAGCATACTCTTTTGTTTGCCAAGATTCCGCAAGAGATTATTTTCGAACTTGCTCTTATCTTGACTCCAAATCTGTTCTTTCAGTTCAATAATGTCTTTATTCTTTTCATACAAATCGACCAAATCAGGTTTTCGAGAAGGCATAATATTCGAAATAATTTGGCTGGTTTGGGAATACCAATCTTCATATTTGTCAATCAATTCCAATTGGGTATTTAAAGTGTCCCCGGAAGGCTCAACCCAAGAATAGTCAGAGAATCCAATTACTACTACGCTCCCACCTCCTGTGGGAGAGTATTTAACCTGTACTTTTTGAAAGAATGCTTTAGCTAGCTCTTCTATTTCGGGAACCTTTTTCAGTAGGTCTTCTATTTGTTTCTTATTCATCTGTCTATTTTAATTAAGCACAACTTATTTATATACCCAGTTCTTCAGTATACACCGCCAAAATAGTTGGCCATGCCTAAGCCACGCCTCATAATGGTAGGTACAGCTTTCTTATCGTTCAACAAAGTTCTGGGGGGAGTATTGACGCTAAATGTAAGAATTTTCTAGAAAAGGAAAATGTGAATTTCTGTAAGAGACTTAAAGTGGGGGAAGGGCAAACTGAATATTTACTTTAATTGAATCCCTAACTGTTTTTAGGTTGAGCGGCTTTGATGTTTTTATATTTTTCTTCTTTTATAGGGTATTCAGGCCAAAAGTCTTTAGGTGAGCACTCCAATGCTATTGCAATTAAATTCAAGTGAATTGTATTGTATTTGGCCTTTTTAGAAGGCGCTTCTATCTGTGAGATAAAACCAATATTTTTTCCAATAGCTAGAGATAATTCTTCCTGCGTCACATCTTTGGCTTCTCGAATTTCTCTAACTCTAGATATTATATAACGTTCTATTTCGTCCAGCGATTCATGCATCCATCAAATTGAAACAAATTCTCAAAGAATAATTATGTACTATAGTACAGATTAAAAAATATTGTTATATTCGTCTAGAATTACATATTTTGCGATTCTTCGTTTAGAACATATTTGAAGCTATCGCTTTGAATCTCGACTTGAAAACTGGTAATTTTTAGTACACGAGAGGATAAGCAGATTGGCTCACGACCCGGGCGTGAGCTCTCTTATTCGTGTACAGGTATACCAGTACCTCAAGTCGGTAAGTTGAGTTTTCACGCCCAACTTTTTTCTTAGCGTTTGGTTTCTTTTTAGACTTTCGGGGCATCGCCCAACCATTTGGGTTATGGGAAACAATTGGCAGCTTTTTTTTGTAGGGTTCACACCGTGTTTTTGTCCCGTTTTTGGGGCATCGCACTCGGTGTTTGATATCCTGTTTAAAAAGAAGCCCAAGAACCCCGTATAACCTCCAAAGGCTAGTGCTATGGGATGCACGTTACATTTTTTTCCGGTTCACGATATCTCTTTGTCCCATGGCAAACGACTACACTTTTGGGCAACCGGCCCATAACAAGATCATAGCCACCATTATTTTTTGGGAATCCATTTCCGAGGGCCTTTGCCACTTGGACAGGATGGCCTATGTCCGAACCTAAATGTCCTAACACAAGTTACGGCTTTGCAGTGACTTTTGGGGCAGTGTGGATAAAAACCTATGGGCAGTTTCGTAATTGTCCCGTAGGGAATGCAATGAAACTAACAAAGTTATCAAACGAACTCAATTTTATGCAACTAGTAATACCATGTATGCGCAGGGCATCCCTGTTCATACTCCTATATGTTTTTTTAATGCCCATTTTAACGCAAAAACTGCAGGCGGGCACTGCCTTGGAACCACCACAGGCCACCGTATCCGGCACCGTGACCGATACTTCGGGGAGTCCCCTGGCCGGGGTGAACCTAGTGGTGGAATCCAAGAATGTTGGAACCATGTCCGATCTGGACGGTTCTTTTTCCATTAATGCCGGTCCTTCTGATGTGCTCATCTTTTCCATGGTGGGTTACAAGACCCTTACCGTGCCCATTGGGGGTAGGGAAGAGCTCTTTGTTTCTTTGGAAGAGGATGTTACTGCGTTGGGGGAAGTAGTGCTCAATGCAGGTTATTATACCGTTTCTGAAAAGGAACGTACTGGAAATATTGCCACTATCAATGCCGGTGTTATCGATAAGCAGCCGGTGAGAAATCCCTTGGCGGCGATGCAAGGGCAAATGTCCGGGGTCAACATTGTCCAGACCACGGGACTGCCCGGTGGTGGTTTCGAAGTCGAGGTACGGGGCAGGAATTTTATCAATGGTGTTTCCGACCCCCTGTATATTGTCGATGGGGTTCCCTTTGGCTCCCAATCCTTGGAGGCGTCTCGGATTTCCAATGAAATCATTGGAGGGAATGTCAGTCCCCTCAATGCCATCAATCCCAATGATATTGAGAGCATAGAAGTGCTCAAGGATGCGGATGCCACGGCCATTTATGGGTCCCGTGGCGCCAATGGGGTGGTGCTGATCACCACTAAAAAGGGGAGGTCTGGAAAGACCCGATTCGATGCCCATCTCAGTTCCTCCTTGGGCGAGGTATCCCACTTTGTGGAACTGATGGATACAGAACAATATTTGGAAGTTCGCAGGGAGGCCATTAGCAATGATGGGTACGGCTCCTTATTGGAGGACCCTTTCTATGACTTTGTTTGGCCCGATATCAAATCATGGGACAATAATCGGTACACGGACTGGCAAAAGGAACTGATCGGGGGTACTGCCTACCGGAACAATGCACAACTTTCCGTCTCTGGTGGCGGAGAATCGACCCAGTTCTTGGTCGGTGGCACCTACCAAAGAGAAACTACGGTCTTTCCAGGGGATTCCCACTATAAAAAGGCTTCCGTACGCAGCCAGGTCAACCATGGCTCACCTAATGGAAGGTTCAAGTTAAGTTGGTCCACGATCTATTCCAATGAGTACAATAAGATGCCGAGCGTTGACTTCAGTGCAAAGGCCAATTCCTTGGAGCCCAATGCCCCTGCACTCTATGATGAAGAGGGCAACCTGAACTGGGAGGGGAATACCTGGGACAACCCATTGGCTTCCTTGGAGGAAACGTATGTGGCCCAATCCAATACCCTTATCTCCAATGTCATGGTGTCCTATGGTATCTTGCCCAATCTGGAACTGAAATCCAGCTTTGGATTTACGAGTTATCGGTTGGATACCTATCGGACCATGCTCAGTTCGGCCACAAATCCAGGAAGGAATCTGACACCCCAAAGCTATTCCAATCTGACCACCAATGCCTCGCAAAGGGAATCTTGGATAGTGGAGCCCCAATTGCACTGGCGGAAGGATTGGGAGGGTGTTTCCGCAAAGGTGTTGGTTGGAACGACCTTTCAGTCGGAGACCACCCAACAATTTGTGTTGAGGGGATTGGGCTTTCCCAATGATGGCTTGATCAATAATATGTCTGCGGCGCGAACACTGGAAGTACTTTCTGATGCCGATAGCGAGTATAGGTACAATGCCGTGTTCGGCAGGGTCAACCTGAACGTATTGGATCGATATATCCTTAACCTAACAGGACGTCGTGACGGATCCTCACGGTTTGGTCCGGGCAGGCAGTTCGGGAACTTTGGGGCCGTTGGTCTTGCATGGATCTTTTCGAGGGAGTCCCTGTTCGGGGAAGGTTCCGTGCTCAGCTTTGGTAAGTTGCGTGCCAGTTATGGTACTACGGGGAGTGACAATATCGGGGATTATCGTTTTTTGGATACCTATAGTGTTTCAGGGGACGATTACAATGGTGTGACCATTTTGGAGCCAACTGGGATTTTCAACCCCCAGTTCGGTTGGGAGGAGAATCGAAAGTTGGAGGCGGCCCTTGAGCTTGGGTTTTTCAATGATCGTTTGTTTCTGAATGCTTCTTGGTACTGCAACCGATCCTCCAACCAACTGGTAGGGATACCCTTGGCGGCCACTACAGGTTTCTCGGAACTGACAGGGAATTTCGATGCCTTGGTGGAGAACACGGGATGGGAGCTGGATCTGCGTACCGTTAATCTCAGCTCCAAAAAATTGAATTGGTCCACTACCTTCAACCTGACACTTCCCAAAAATAAGCTGGTGGCCTTTGACGGTCTGGAATCCTCCACTTTTGCCAACCGTTATGTTATCGGCGAACCCCTGACCATTGAACGGCTTTTCCATGCCCTGGGAGTGGACCCGGAAACCGGTGTGTATACGTTTGAGGACTACAATGAAGATGGGGGCATCAGCAGGTCTGAGGACAAGGAATGGATAGAGGACCTGGCTCCTGAGTTTTATGGCGGTCTAGGCAATTCCTTGAGTTTGGGGAATATTACCTTGGAGGTTTTTTTTCAGTTCAAAAAACAGAAGGCTTTTAATGCCTTTCGGTATCGATCTACCCCTGGTTATAGGGGAAACGCCTCCGTGGATTTGTATGACCGTTGGCAAGAGCCTGGGGATGTGGCCCCAATCCAACGGTCTTTCAGTGGATTGGCACCCTCAGGGGGATGGGGCGCTTTTCAGCAGGAGAGTAATGCCGCTGTTTCCGATGCCTCCTTTATTCGATTACGGAACGTATCCCTGAACTATAAGGTTCCCACACTGGATAATGGCTTGGATGTGAACGTCTACCTGCAGGGACAGAATTTATTTACCCTGACCGATTACAAAGGGCCTGATCCCGAAGAACCCTCCAGAGACCGTCTTCCGCAGTTAAGAAGGATATCCCTTGGCCTGCAACTAAGTTTTTAATGAAAAAATGAACAAGATGAAAATTTTAAAGCAAAACATATATCATGCAATCTCTTTTGGCGGTAGTCTTCTATTGGATAAAGGAACCATTCTCCGATCATTTCTTTTGGTCGCCGGTCTAAGTATGTCCGCTTGTACGGATTTTGTGGAAGTGGATCCCCCGAGGAACAATTTGGTCTCGGAGACTGTTTTTGACGATCCGGCCACGGTGGAATCGGCATTGGCCAACCTCTATCATGGAATGCGGGAAGGCGGAATGGTGTCCGGTAGCTTTGGGATGACCCCTTTATTGGGTGTGTATAGTGATGAACTGGATTATTTTGGTTTTGATGCCGATTTTTCCCAACTGTACTATCACAACCTATTGGCGAGCAACGGTACCCTAATGGATTGGTGGGGCCAAGCCTACCACCTTATTTATGCCGCCAATGATATTATCAAAGGGGTGGAGCTTTCCGATGAACTTACCAAGGATGAAAAGAATAAGTTTAAAGGCCAGGCACTCTTCGTTAGGGCCTATATGCATTCATTATTGGCCTCGCTCTATGGGGACGTCCCCTATATCACCACTACGGATTACGTAAAGAACAACAAAGTGTCCCGAATGGACGTGGTCGTGGTTCAAGAACATATCATTGATGATTTGGAAGCGGCCGTGGACCTTTTGAAGGGATTGGATATGAATCAAGGGGAACGGGTACTGCCCGATCAATACGTGGCCCAAGCCTTTTTGGCACGGATGTATTTGTACTCGGAACGTTGGGAAAGGGCAGCATCCCTTTCCACTGAACTTATCAATGTCTTTGAACTGGAGAATGATCTGGATCAGGTGTTCTTGAAGGATTCTCCTGAGACCATATGGCAGCTCAAGGCGGAAGATGGTGAAAATACAAAGGAGGCCGGCCAATTGATCATCCAGTCCATCCCTGGGCAAACCTATGCACTGACCGATGGGCTTTTGGGAGCCTTTGAGCAGGGTGACGGTAGACGGGAACACTGGATAGGAGGTGTTACGGATGAGGATCATACGATTACGCTTTTTTATGCCCACAAATACAAGGCGGACTCCAATGAAACGGAGACCAAGGAATATTCCATTCTCTTTCGGTTGGCCGAACAATATTTGATCCGAGCCGAGGCCCGAGCCCATTTAGGGAATGTATCCGGTGCTTTGTCAGACCTCAATGCCGTAAGGGCCAGGGCAGGTTTGGTTGAGGTTACTGCCAATTCAACGGAGGCGTTGTTGGAGGCCATTCTCAAAGAGCGGCGCGTGGAACTCTTTACGGAACAGGGGCTCCGTTGGTTTGACCTGAAGCGGACAGTGATGGCCAACGAGGTAATGGGTGCCCTAAAGCCCAATTGGAAACCTACTAATGTGCTGTTTCCCATTCCTGAGGCTGAACTGGAAACCAATCCAAATCTATTGCCCCAGAACCCCGGGTATTGATTTAGACAGGGAAAAGCCACTTGATAAGGCTCCTAAGGAGAATTGGCTTGATTTACTAATCTTAAATATAACATGCATGAATAACTATATATTAGGTTTCTTTTGGTCACTATGTGTCATGGCGAACGTCTTTGGGAGAATGCCCATGGCGCATACCCTTGTGCCATTTGTGTTACCTCAAGAAAAACCTCCATTTTTAACCGCTTTTATGGAAGGGGACCAACTGTTCCTTGAAATTCCGGACCAACAATTGGATCGCCATATGATGTTTATGTGCTACAATGGGGTAAAGCGCAGTTTTATACAAGTGGTCTGGTCCCTACATAACGATAGCATGGTCTTGAAGCAACAAAGCATTGCATCCACTGCTGGAATCCAAATCCCGGTAGTTCCGGGATTGCCACTTAAAGAAAATGTTATCGCCATCTTTCCAGTAGAAAAGGAGAATACGGGAGCAAAGGGTCATTGTGTCAATATCACGGATCTCGTGTTGAGGAAGGAGATTAAATGGCCCCAAACGTTTGGCGGGGTGTCCTTTGGAAGTCCTATCCCGGACATATCCCTGGTTGTCGATGCGTATAATGGGCAGGATGAAACCCTGTTCAAGGTGCGACGTGGAATGGCCACTTCAGGTTCAAGGGTGGCAAAGCCCTTGATCTTTGGCTTCTGCGCCTTGGGAGAACCCATGAAAGGAAGGCGGTTTGATTACCGTATGGGATTCAGTAATGAAGAACAGGACAACGGTTTTCATTTTGGCCTGAAAAATAGAAAGGCCAATATCGGGCGGTGGCGTCTTAAAAAAAAGTACGATGATCAAAAGGTGAGTGTTCCCGAAGAACCCATTACCTTTTTGATCTCCCCGGAGGTCCCCAAGAAATGGAGATCCTATGTCAAAGCGGGAATAGAGGAGTGGTTGCCCGCTTTTGAATCGGCAGGGTTCAAGGATGCCTTGGTGGTCAAGGAAATGGACAGTCTGGATACGTGGCAGGCCCATAGTATCCATACCAATGTGGTGCATTGGTCCCAGAAAAAATTTTTTAGGGACAAGGAGTATCAGGATTTCGGGGGGACCATAGGTAACGTTGTAGACGCTAGGTCAGGCGAGATTTTAAAGGGTGATATCTTTTTGGGCGGCTCGGTGCGGAGTGCATCGGAAAGATACTTTGTGCGGTCCTCGCCCTTGGACAAGAGGGCGCAAAACTTTCCTTTTCCCGATGAACTTGTCGGGGCACTGTTCCAAAGGACGGCGGCCCATGAAGCGGGCCATGTCTTTGGATTGTTGGACGGGAATTTTGGGGAGTATATCTATCCATCGGACAAAATGAACGATAGTACCTGGTTGGCGACCATGGGCCATACGCCAAGCGTGATGAACTATGCCAGGAGCAACAACATTCCCCAGCCCGGGGACAGTATTCCTCCCCATTTGTTGATCCAGCATGTGGGTCCGACAGACCACTATAGTATACAATGGGCCTATACGGAATTTCCCCAAGAGATATCGGCCGAGGAAGAGAAGACGGCCTTGGAACGAATGATTCGATGGCAGGATACCGTGCCTTGGTATCGGTTCAATCTCAACCAAATGGAGGTGGTCGGGCCGGTGAATACCAGTCAGGTGGTAGAGACCAATGATCCTGTCCGTAGTACGGAACTGGCGCTGAGGAATGTAAAACGGGTTATCGAAATGTTGCCCCAAGTGACCCAAGGACAGAGCGACAATGCCCGTTTGGATCGTCTATATACGAAATCCGTAGCGTTGTGGAACGATCATATGAAACATGTGCTTTCCCTTGTTGGGGGATATGATGTGCAATATCAATCCCTGGATCAACCGGGTAATCCGTATGAACCGATTCCATGGGAAAAACAAATGGAGGCCTTGGACTTTTTATTGGCCAATGCCCTGGATGCCCCTGAATGGCTTACCGATCCAGCTTTTCATTCCAGGTTGAAGTACTCCTCCTTTCCAGATCAAGTCGTGGCTTATCAACAGTTGTTGATATTGGATATGATCGTCGCCAATCGACTGAAACGATTCGAGCAAATGGAAATCAGAAGGAACCAAAAAGATTTGCTTCGAGCATATCTGCACAGATTACAATCAGGGCTTTTCCTGGAACTCTATGGGGATATGGATTGGGTAGCTCCTAGAAGGCAGGAGGTTCAAATGACCTATATTGATGGATTGATCGGGCAGTTATCGAAAAAACGGACTGCGCTTGGTGCCGATGAACAGTTTCTTAACTACTCTGATTATTCAAAAGGTCTCATGGTATCGCAACTTATGGATTTGAAAAAGCAACTTGAAAAGACAGTCAAAAGCAAAAGAAGGAGTGATGTCAATGGGCACTGGAAGATGTGTTTGAGAAAAATCCATAGGTTTTTGGAGCATTGAGGAAAGTTTTACCATGGATAAGGCAAGTAGCTGATTGTCCTTGGTGTTTTTGAGTTAGTGCAAAAAAGGTGCCTTGTTGAAGGCACCTTTTCTTATGTAAATAACCAAGGGAGATTGTTAATCCCTGCCCAACTTAGGACTTGTTTCGGATTGTTCCGCATACAATTGGAATCCCTCGTAGGTACATAAATCTTCCCCGTTTGGGATACATTCTGGATCAACGGTGACAGTTTGCCAACCATTGATAGGGTCGAGGTAATGGCCCTGGGCTGGCACTGTTGTCTCTTCAGTGGCAAAGGCCAGACCAACCGCCATGATGATGGCGAAGGCCGGTAAAACGATTTTTAAAAATGATCTTTTCATTGTTCTATGTATTAAGAATGATGCCTACTCTTTTACTTAGGTTTTCGGCTTTCCCTATCACTGCACAGTGTTTTTAGATGATGACTTTTTTTCTTTGTTTTCCAATAGCACAATACCGATCAGGGCCAGTGCCATCCAACAGGCATTGAACACGAGGTGGGTTTCCCAGCCCATGGAGGATATGACGCCCCCGCAGGAGCAGGGGATGGAATCACTATATCTTAGAACTAGGATGATATAGGAGGTAAACAAGCCCATTAGGGTGAAACTGGCACAAAGAGCCAATTTTTGGTATTTGGGAAACCACAGAAGGCCAGCGATCACTAACTCCAGAAAGGGAACCCCCCACGAGATCAAAGAGGCATAAGGGGATAGGTAGGGCATCCGTTCCAACCGCAGTTGAAAGATGTTCAAATGGTTCAGTTTGCTTACCGCGGTATAAACGAAAAGGACGGTCAGTAAAAGACTGAAAAGGGCAACAAACTTGGAGTGGATTCCTTTGTACGACATATCTTTTGATTTGATATGACAAAGTTCGGGAGTCCGATTTACTTAAAACGGAGCATTCCTTGATTCAAACGGAGTAATTTGCGCATTTTGAAAGGGTTACCCCCTTAATGCGGTTGGGGTCTTGCCGTATTTGTCCCGAAAGGCCCGGGAGAAATGGGCGGCGCTCTTGAAACCGTTCATATGGGCAATCTCCTTGAGGGAAAGGTTGCTGTGCTGGATCAGGGTCTTTGACTTTCTAAGACGTTCCTGGGTCAGGAAACGGAAGATTGTGGTGCCATAGATCTGTTTGAAACCATACTTCAGCTTGTATTCATTGGTCCCCATCTGGAGGGCGAGGTCCTTGAGCAGGGGAAGATCCTTATGCAAATTGTTGAGGATCGTGTCATGGACCTCCCGAATCATTTGAATGTCCTCTGGGGTCAAGGTAACCTTATGCTCCTTGATGCCCTTGGTCACTTTGAGCTTGTTTTTGGGCAGTCCCGTTTCAAAGGGTTCCCCTTTGGAAAAGAAAACGGAGTTCAACACGATTTTCTGACCGCTACCATCCAAGGCCTGGTAGACCGATATTTGACAATCCTTGGCCAGCAAAAGACCATCGTTCGTAATGAATTCCAGGAACAGTACCGTTTCCGATCGGTCCCGCTTCAAATGTTTGATCATCTTTTTTGACCAAGTCCTTTGGGAGTTTTCGGTCATGAGTTCGGTGATATGTTTTCCGATAATGTCCTTGGGCATACAGGACAACAGGGAGCAGGTTCCGTTGGTGACCAATTCAATTTGACCTTTGGCGTCCAAGATCAGGGACAGTTGTATGATACATTGCGGAGTGTTGTGTGCATTGGCAAAACCCTGATGGATAAAGGCTGCCGCTATTTCCTCATTGACCATGTTCAGCATGACCACCAAAGAGGCGATATTGTCATTTTTATCGGAAGGCTCAAGGGAATAGAAGAAGTTGCCCTTGGCCATTTCCAAAAGCATCTTTTGGATGCGCTTTATCCTAAAATCATCGTTGTTCGGCATGGTTGTCGGTTTTTAAACAGTGGATCGTTTTGATGGTCTGTGACTTCATTGCTGGCCATGTTTTTTTAAAAAGGCCAGGGCCTCGGATTTTTTGGTAAAGGACCGGGTAGGGGTCGTTAGCGCATGGGTGCCCAAGTATATGCTGCTTATCACATCCGTCACAGGGGGATCGATCAAAAAGGCCAAGGCGGTAATCCATTGTGACCCTTCCAAGGCCAAATAGTCCCGTGCCGGTTTATTGACCCTCCGTACCTCACGGATGTCGCAGAGCACGGGCATTTCCCTTCCGTTTTGGAGCATCATCCGATCTCTGACAATCATTTGGGCGGCCCTGAGGTCGATACATAGGTCTTTTTGATAAATGATGTGCATCAACGCTTCGGTCATCAGATAAACAGCGTATTTGTTTTCATGTGATCTTTTCATGTGGCAAAAACTGGTAAAAACCCTGAATTTACAAAAATACTTTTTTCGGTATCGTAACATGGGGAACACTGTGCCAAATTAAAGGTATTTGACTTGACTGAAACGGAATAATACTTGATTGAAACGGAGTAAATGATTTGAGAATACCATTTAATCTGACAATTGCCATTACTTTTTAGGACAATTTAAACCAAACGATATGGCTAAGATCAAACACCACAATTTTTTGAACACCGTGCATGAAGTGTTCACCGATGCAAAACAGGCCGGGGTGCTGCACCTCTATGCCGGGGGAGAATCCTTTTCGGGCCGTACCATCCGGGTGGGCGGTAAGGATATGTTCCATTTTGGGACCACAGGCTATTTGGGGCTGGAGCAGGATGTCCGATTAAAAGAGGCCGCCAAGGAGGCCATTGATAAATTCGGGACCCAGTTTCCACTTTCCAAGTCCTATATCTCCAATCCGCTTTACGAAGCGCTGGAATCATCCATTGGGGAAATGTACGGGCATCCCATTATCATTACCAAGAACAGCACTCTGGGCCATTTGGGGGTCATCCCCAGTGCCGTGGATGATGATGACGTCATCATTTTGGACCATCAGGTGCACTGGAGCGTACAGAACGCCGCCAAGATGCTCAAAACACGGAGTGTGCCGATTGAAATGATACGGCACAACAATTTGGAGATGTTGGAGGACAAGATCAAGAAGTACCGGGATTCCAAGCGGCACATTTGGTATATGGCGGATGGGATCTACTCCATGTACGGGGACTATGCCCCAGTTAAGGAGTTGATGGACCTGTCCGAAAAATATCCCCAATTGCATTTTTATTTTGACGATGTGCATGGGATGAGTTGGGTGGGGCAGAACGGAACGGGCTACGTATTGGACCAATTGGGGGAGTTGCCCGAAAATGTGCTCCTGTTCGGTACGCTGAGCAAGACCTTTGGGACCAGTGGGGCGGTGTTGGCCTGTTCCAACGCCAAATTATATGACAAAATCAAGACCTTTGGTGGTCCCTTGACCTTTTCGGCACAGTTGGAACCCGCTTCCGTGGCCGCCGCCATCGCTTCCGCCAAGATTCATCTGTCTGAGGAAATCTATGAGCTGCAAGGGGAACTTCGGGAACGTATCGATTATTTCAATGCTTGTTTGGGAGCTACGGAGCTTCCCTTGATAGACCGGAACGAATCCCCGGTATTTTACATAGGGACGGGAATGCCCAAAACGGGCTATAATTTTGTCAACCGCCTGATGGGGGAGGGTTTTTATGTAAATCTGGGCATCTTTCCAGCGGTTCCGGTCAAGAACACCGGAGTGAGAATCACCATCTCAAGACATAATGAAAAGGCCGAGATCAAAGGGCTGGTCGATGCCATGGCATACCATTTTCCCTTGGCCTTGGAAGAGACGGGGACGAACCCGGAAAGGGTGTACCATGCCTTTACATTGGAACCCAAGACACGGGAGGAGCGCAGACCATTGGATGATCTGACTTTGGAGGCCAAGGAATCCATAAACCAGGTAGATAGGGAAGCATGGAACCGTTGTTTGGGCGGACAGGGTGTATATGATTGGGCTGGAATGAAATTCCTGGAGTCCGTGTTCCATGGCAATTCAAAAAAAGAACATAATTGGTCGTTCCGTTATGTGATCATAAGGGATGTCAATGGAAATCCGATATTGATGACCTTCTTGACCTTTTCCCTTTGGAAGGACGATATGTTGGCCCCTTCCGAGGTGTCCCGATCCATTGAGGAGGAACGAAGGTTAAATCCCTATCATCTTTCGTCCATGATACTTTCCATGGGCAGTTTGTTCACTGAAGGAGACCATGTGTATTGGGACAGCGCGCATCCATTGGGCGATCTGACCATGAACATTTTTTTGGAGTTCATGGAACAAGAGGAACGGAAGTTAGGGGCGAAAATGACCGTACTTCGGGATTTTCCCAAGGAAAGCAATTGGAACAGTCATCTTTACGGACATGGCTTTCTCCGGGTGCAAATGCCCGATTCCTGTACTGTTGATCTACAGGAAACACCTTCTATAGAACAGTATATCGGAGCACTATCTTCCAGAAACAGGAGGCATTTTAGGAAGGATATACAGCCCTATCTTGGCTTGGTCCATTGCAGGGCGGTCCAAAAACTAACTGCTGTGCAATTGGTCCAGGCCAAAAAACTGTTTGGGGAAGTGCAGTCCCGCAATTTGGGGCTCAATACTTATTCCTTCCCCGATGCGCTTTTTGATCGGATGAACGAGAACCCCTTATGGGAATTTATTATGCTGTGCCCCACTGATGAACCGGATAGGGTAGTGGGCGTTATGTTCTGTTACACCAATACGAATCAGGTGTGCGTCCCTGCCTTTGTCGGGATGGATTATGGTGCCTTGGAGCAATACGCCGTTTATCGTCAATTGCTTTATCATACCATTGAACGGGCCATAGTCCTTGGTATTCCGAAAATTGATTTTGGAATGACCGCTGCCTTTGAGAAGCGGAAACTCGGTGCGATTGTGCAGGAAAAATATGCATACATCCAAACCCGTGATAACTTTATCTTGGAACTCTTGGGGGTCATGGAGGGACAGCAATAATGGAGCGGTGCCATGAAATATCAAAAACTGTTATCAGAATTTGAGGGCCAGTTGGAGGCCTTGGAAAGTGGGAACGGCGATATCCTTTACAAAGCGGAGAAGGGCATCGTACTGGTGGAGAAGTGCATTCATAAACTGCAAAAGCAGATTGTGGGCAAGGACTTTGAGACACAGGCGGATGAGATCTATTTCTTCAAGCATGTCAAGCCGCAGATCTTTAGCAAGCTCATCTATTACATCCGCCTCTTCAGTATAGAGAGCAAACGCCCGCGGGGAAAGGATGTGGCCCAGGTCAAATACCTACAGCAACAGATCGATAAGCTGCAGACCTTCTTCAACGACAACTTGGAATTCTATAACTATTACCGGCGTGGGGCCATGTCCATGGACGAGCAGTATTTTGTCCGGGGCAACCGGGACCTGCGCATGCCCCTGGAATCCTTTCACTTTTTGATCGATGACCAGTTCTCCACCTGTCAGGACGGCACGGTGGCCACCATCATGGCCTATGACATGCTCATCGTGTACCTGAGAAAGGAAGTGGACGATCTGAACAACAATATGGAACCTACAAAGAACACACCTATGGAAAAACCATCAAAATTATTTTGGACCGGGAGCAAGACGGACCTGATCGAGCTCCTCTATGCCCTTCACACCAGTAAATACATCAATGGGGGGACCGTTGACATCAAGGAACTGGCCTCCCATTTCGAATACTTCTACAATGTGGATCTGGGCAATTACTACCACACCTTTATCGATATCCGTTCCCGCAAGAGCAGTAGGACACGGTTCTTGGAACGGCTCATCGAGATGCTCAACCAGCGGATGGAATCCCTGGAAGAATAGCTCCCTAATTTTTCCCAAGTTGGTACCAACTTGGGAATTTTGGTTTTCGGGGGTTTTGGGGACCGATTTTTCCCATTTTCAAACTTTTTTGGACCTCACCAAAGTCCAAATGGCCCTGAATCGATACAATTTATAGGATAAAAAAATCGTTCCCAAGTTGGTACCAACTTGGGAAATTTTTCCAAAAACCTTTTTGAGTTTTGTCAGTGAAAGTCAAATCGATGGAAGGGCCATCAAATGAAATGATAGTAATGCGGTGGTCCTTCTTTTTAAAAACTCAGAAATTATGGGAGCGACCATTATTACCTCGGAAGACCTAATGGAGTTCAAAGTGGAACTTTTGGAAGACATCAAGGAACTATTGCAAAACCACAACGGCACAACGGCCAAGAAATGGATCAAATCCAATGAAGTGCGGGAACTCCTGGGCATTTCCCCGGGAACCTTACAGAATTTGCGTATCAATGGCACATTGCCCTATACCAAAATAGGAGGGGTGCTCTATTACGATCAGCGGGAGATTATGGAAGTGTTGGAGCGGAACAAGGTCAACAAGAACTTCTAGGGGTTTGGAGGACATCAACTATATCAAACACCTGAACGGTGTCTTTGACCAATTTGCAAAGGACAACCGTTTGAACCCGACCCATATCAGTCTGTACGTAGCCCTTTTTCAGCTTTGGAACCATAATTTTTTTAGGGAGGAATTCCATATCAACAGGGAAGAGGTCATGGACTTTTCAAAAATAGGTTCCAAGTCCACTTACCATAAATGCATCAAGCAGTTGAGTCATTGGAACTATTTGCTATATATCCCTTCCCATAACCCTTTTAAGGGAAGCCGTATCAAGATGTTCGATTTTGGGACAAGTGATGGACAAGCTGTGTACCGAAGCCGTACCAAAATCGGGACAAGCAGTGGACAAGCACTGGTACCTATAATAAAACATATACAAACTAGGACAAATCATAAAAACAATAACAAACCGGAAAATTTAAAAAAAATGATTCCGTTGGATTTTGAAAACGACAACAAACCTAACGGGCTTGGCCAAAATCGGGACAACCTAAAAACCACCTCGGACAAGGATTACGGGGAACCACTATGAAACTGGACCATCCACATATCATCACGGAGGGCAACCTGACCTACCGCTTGGGAGAACTGAGCGGCAACAGCATCCTTTATGATTTTGACAAGATGCTCATCTATCTGGAGGCCAAGGGCAAGCTGATGTTCGGGGAGCGGTTCAGGATCTACAAGGAAGACCGCGGGATATTGCTGAAACTCTGCAACTATATCATCAAGGACTATGACAGCTGCAAAAAGGACGGCATCGACCCCAACAAGGGCCTGTTGCTGTCCGGGCCCGTGGGCTGTGGCAAGACCAGTCTGATGCGGCTATTGAAATTCCTGGTGCCTTACCAAAAACCGTATTCTGTCATTCCCAGCCGAAATATCGTGTTCGGCTTCAACCACATTGGTTTCAAGGTTATTGAGGACTACGGCAATGGGCAGTACTTTTGTTTTGATGACCTTGGGGTGGAACCTACGGGAAGGCATTATGGAAAGGATTGCAATGTAATGGGGGAGATCCTGTTGTCGCGCTACGAGCTTTTTGTCAACCGGCAGATCAAGACCCATTGCACCACCAATCTCAATGCCCGGGAACTGGAGGAACGTTATGGCAAGCGGGTAAGGAGCCGCATGCGGCAGATGTTCAATTTGGTGGCCTTTGAAAAGAACAGCAAGGACAAGCGCAAATAACTTCATTGTCGTTTGAGCACCATTCCCAATAGTTTTCCGATGATCTTGATGATTTCCATTAAAAATGCTTTCATAGTTCCAGGTTTTTAAAATTGTCAATGCCCAATAGGATGGCCAAGGCGATGGCTTTGATGTTCTTGCCCTTTAATAGATAGCCTGATTCATCCTGGTGGGACAGAAAGGCCATTTCAGCCAAAACAGACGCGCAAGTGGTAACTTCCCGCAGCACTTGAAAGTTGGCAGATTCAATGCTCCGTTGTTCGATGCCAAGGTTCCGTACCACTTCATCCAGGATCAATGATCCCAATAGAATACTTTCCCTAGAATATTGTCCGGACCTATTATGGACAAAAACCTCCATACCATTTGCTTCCGAGTTTTCCGCATGGTTGCAATGCAGCGACACAAACATATCGGCATGCAAGGCTTTTGCCAATCTGGAGCGATTTCCAAGGGATATCAAGGTATCGGTGTACCGTGTGAGATAGATATCGTATTTGCCATCCAAAAAGGTATGGTTCCATCGAACGATTTCCCTGGCCACGCTTAAGGCCACATCCTTTTCCCTAACTCCATATATCCCAATGGTGCCGGAATCCACCCCACCATGTCCGGGGTCAATGACCAGAATTTCTTTACGGGGCATTTGCTGACCAAAAAGCGGATAGAAATTGCACATCAAAAGGACAAAAACTTGAACTGAGCTAAGTCGAAGTTTGACGTTTTTGAAGCATTTGCAGACCCAGGGTTTTAAGGTTATCAACATAGCATTCCGCTTTTTACATAGATTTTGATGCCAATCCGCAGCAATAAAAACCAAATCATAACAATGAATATGTTATTCACAAATATCTGGTATACAACTATTTATGTGTCAATATACAGTAATTTTCGAATATCAAAACCAAACGAATTTTTAAACACTTTTTGATATGAAAAAAGCACTGTACTTCACTCTGTTATCACTATTAATTTCCAATACAGTTTTTGCCCAGATTGGTGGCATCGAGGATTCGGTCAACGATATTTCCGATACCATTCGGGCGATATTCCCCATTATCCTCGGAGTCATCTTTTTGGTGGGCTTTTTGTTCAATGCCGGTCATTTCTTTGGGGAGAACTCCGATTTGAAAAAAGGGATTACCCGGGTACTGGTCTTTGTGCTGATCGCTGGGGCCGTGGTGGGCATCTTCACCTATCTCATCGGAATAGTGGTCTAGGATGAAAAAGTACGAGGTCTATAGAAATATCCGCAAGCAGGCCATGATCATGGGCTTGCCCATTTCCTTGTTTGCCCTGATGATGGTATCGGTCATCGGTTCCCTGCTGATCATCATCTTTTCCTTCAGTCTTGGTGTCATCGTAGCCCTGCTGTTGTTCAATGCCCTGTTGTTCGGGGCATTGGCGCAGTTGGCCAAAAACCCAAATGTATTTGCTATCCAAAAGGTCTTCCCCCAAACCATCAGCAATAAAAAACTAAGTCCGCTTTCCTATGGATAAGATCAACCTAAATTCATATCATCCCATTCTTGATATCCAGGGGCATACCGTGTTTGCCTCCAACGGCAATGTAGTACTTTGTTACAAAGTGGATTTTCCCGAAGTGTATTCCCTTTCCGAGCCCGATTTTGAGGAACTGCACAGTATGTGGTTCCAGGCTTTCAAATCCCTGCCCACTGGTACGGTCATCCATAAAAAGGACATATATCAAAAAGTGGGCTATGATGCTGGGCAATTACCCGATCGTACTTTTTTGGAAAAGGCCACCCATGATTATTTTAAGGGCAGGGAATACCTGAGCCATCAAAGCCATCTGTTCTTTGTGCTGCCCTTGGACAAGGCCCTGAACGCTTCCAAGTATGTGAATCCCTTTCGGAAAACGGAAAAAGGCTATTATCGAAAATTGGATGCGCAGGTAGCGGAATTCATCACCGCGGTGAACGATGCCGTTTCCTATATCAACAACTGCCAAAGAGTGTCATTGGTGCCCATGCTACCCGCTGACATACTCACCCATACGAACGATTATTACAATGGTTTCAACCAAGATTTCGATACAGACATTTTATTGGGCAAAAAACATATCGAGATCGGCGACTATTATTTTGATGCCATAGCCGTCAACAATGAAGGGTGTTTTGCCGGAACGGTCCAGAGCAGCAAGATCAATGAAAAATTCACCTCGGATGACTTTAGCTTTCACCAAGGGTTTATCGATGGCCTGGGACTGGACCTTAACGAGAACCACATCATCAACCACATCCTCTATCTGGATGACAAACACAAGTGGTGTAAGCTACTGGACAAAAAAGTGGAGGAGCTCAGCAAAAGTTCCAATTTCGGTTCCCGGAACAAAGTGGTCCTCAAAAAGGTACAGCAAATCCTGGACCAGATCAATACCGATGACTCCTCTCGTATTATCCGTGGCCATCTCAATATCATTTTTTGGCATCCGGAAACCGAACATGTAAAACGGATAGGCTCCAAAATCAAGGGGGAGTTCAAGGAATTGGACATGGTGCCCTATCATCCCAATGGCGAGGAACGCAAGCACTACTTTTTGAACTCGCATCCCTGCCATGCCACCAACTTCTCCAACGAAGATCTGTATGTCACGGATCTCAAACATGCGCTGTGCCTGTACATCAACAACACGAGTTACAGATCCGATGATTCGGGGATCCTATTCAATGACCGCCAACACAACATCCCCGTCTTGAAGGATGTCTGGGACGAACGGAAAAAACGTATCAAGGCCCGGAACTTTGCCATTTTCGCCCCAACGGGCGAGGGCAAATCCTTTCTTGCCAACAATATCCTTCGTCAATTCTTTGAGCAGGGCGTGCGTCTGGTCATTATCGATCTGGGGGGCTCTTATGCCAAATTTGCCAAGCTGTACCCGGATGACCACATCATCCTACGGTACGAGCAGGGCAAGAACCTGGGCATCAACCCTTTTTATGTTTCAGGGGAGGGCGACTTTACCCCTGAAAGGCTGGAGGACCTGGCCGTATTCCTGTTGGAACTCTTGGCAGAGGGCAATACAGTGTCCAAGGGCAGGGAAGTGGCCATGAAAAAGGTGCTGCTCCATTACTACAAAACTGTGCGGGAACACCATTCCTTGGCGTCATTGTACCAGTTTGTGGACCATCATAAGGACAATCTAATCAAGGATCTCCATATCAGGGAGGAGGATTTCAGTGTCTATGGGTTTCTGCATATCCTATCGGAGTATGTGGCGGGTGGCCTGTACAGCTTCCTGTTCCATGTCGGCGAGGACCAGACCTATACCATCGAGGACAAGCGGATGATCGTCTTTGAACTGGACGAGGTGCGGGACAACAAGGAAATCCTCTCCGTGATGCTCAAGCTCATCAAGTCGGCCATCCAACGCACGATATGGCGTAACCGTTCCGAACGGGGCATCATCCTGTTCGATGAGTTTGCCAAGCAGCTGAAATTTGCGAACGTGCTGGAAAGTGTGGAGTTCTATTATCAGGCCATTAGAAAGCAGAACGGGGCCATTGGCATCATCCTACAGTCCATCAACCAATTGCCCAACAATTCCACTTCCGCGAGCATTTTGGAGAACACCCAGGTCATTTACAGTCTCCGTAACGAAAAGGGCTATGACGAACTGAAAAATAGGCTTAACCTGTCGTCCCATGACCTGAACCAGCTGCGATCCATCCGAAACAATCTGAGCGGGGATCGAAAGTATACCGAAATGTTCATCAAGATCGGGAAGGAGAGCAACATTTTCCGATTGGAAGTACCACCAGAGGTCTTTGCGGCCTATCTGACGGATGGGACAGAGAGTACCCAGATACTGGAACTTTTCGAAAAGACGAACGATATGGAACAAGCCATCACCACATTCATTAACCATAAAGACAAAGCGACATGAAAACAATTAGGAAACCAACATTTAGGAAAAAGATCCTTACACTGGGATTTGCCCTAACCTTCACCTTATTACTGCCGGCAGGCGCTGCCTGCCAGGGGATGCCGGTGTATGACAATACGAACTTCATCAGCATGACCAAATCGCTGGTGGAGTCGGCCAAACAGACCTCGGAACTGTTGAAGACGGTGCAATTTCTAAAAGAGCAAAAGGATAATGTCGTCAAGGTCAGCAATACAATCAAACAATTGAAGGCCCTACAGGAGCTGACCAAGAACAATGAGATTTTGTTCAGGACCGTACAGCAAGATGTAAGGGATATTTTGAATTCTCCCTATATCAAAGCGGGGGAAGTAGAGCAGGTATCCCGCTCATTTGAACAGATCATGGACACGGCCATAGACGACCTGGATTTTGTGAACCAGATCCTGTCCAGTGATTTTTTGAAAATGACCGATGCGGAACGCACGGCCATTTTGATGGAAAAGAAAGTCCAGTCCCACGAAATGGTCGCCGAACTGGAGGTAAAGACCAGACGCTATAGGGAGATCATTTCCTTCAGGAAGATGCAGGACAGGATCAATAATCGCGAAACACAATATTAGGGAATTATGTTCTTGGGAATAGGATTGGAATATGTGGATACAGTCTACCGGACCATCATGGACAGTGATTTTGCCCAGTATACCATTACGGGCATGAAGGCACTGGCCGTGCTGTTCTTTTTGGTCAACATTCTGAAGAAATACAACGAAGGCATCGCAGCTACCGATGGGCATACCTGGGGGCTGACACCCACGGAACTGGCCAAGAACTTTGCCGTCGTGATCTTGGTCATCTTCTCCACACAGGTGTTGGATGTCTTTGATGCTATTTTGGTGTCCATTGAGACCCAATACCGAGATACGGCCCCAGCGCTCCTCCCGTTACAGCTACAGGATGTGGATCTGGAACGGGATGTGGGCGCACTGGAGGCTGCCAAAAAGGCGTTGGCGCTGTTGTACGAGGCCTTGGTGACCCCTTTGTACGGGTTGAAGGTGCTGGCCTTTGTTATCGGGATTTTCCTATGGATGATGGACCTGTTCATCTATCCGCTGTTCCTGGCGGAACGCTTTTTCCTGTTGGGCATTATGCGGGCCTTCTTTCCCTTGGTGATTAGCTTGGCCGTGTTTGAAAAGTTCAGGGGACTGGCCTATAACTTCTTTAAGCTCTATACCGGGGTATATATGTTGGTACCGGCCTTCTTTTTGGTCAATGTCTTTGTCAATGCCCTGTACACGGAGATCAATACAAGCTTTTGGAACAACCTGTTCGGGACGGACTGGGGCAGTGAATTTTTTGCACCACTGATCGAACTGGCTTCCATTGGGTTCATCGTGTTCCTGAAGTTCAAACTGTACCGCAAAGCCACCTCCTTTACCTTCAAGCTCTTTGGTGGCTAAGACACATTTATAAATGTCCAATGCACATTAAAAAATTTAATAAAGAATGAAAACACCCTTTAAAAACATATACAATATCCTAAAGCTCAACCGCTTTATCGTGCTGGTCACGGTCATCGGGGCCGTACTGACCTGTATGGTCTCGGTGCTGATGGTCATAGGGCTCCACAGGGAAAGTATGGACAATGCCTTTGTGGTCAACGGGGATGGAAGCGTAATCCCATTAAAAATGGTCTCCCAATTGGAAAACCTCGAAGTGGAGGCCAAGGCGCATCTGGAACTGTTCCACCGCTATTTCTATGGAATCGATGCCAGTAACTATGAGAGCAACTTAGAGAAAGCCCTTTGGTTGGGCAATTCTTCGGTGGACGCCCTCTACCGGCAGAAAAAAGCGGAAGGGGTCTATAACCGTTTGCTGCAATATTCCCTGGTACAGAAAGTACGGAGCATTGCATCCAAGATGGACCTGCAATCGGAACCCTATAGGTTTGAGACCGTCACCGTATTTGAGATCAACCGGGGGTCGGTCACCGATACCTATGAGCTGACCACCACGGGGAACCTGATCCATGTGGACCGGAACTTTCCGAACAATACCCATGGTCTGTTGATCACCAACTTTTTTGAAAACACTTTAAAAAGAATTGAAAATTATGAAAGTAGAGAAAAATAAAATCGTTTTCGCGGCAGTCATTCTTTGCGTGGTCCTGTTGATTGTGGGCTATGCGATGATGGCACTGGGTGAAGGGGAAGACCCTGTAATTGACAACAACCAGATTCCCGTACCGGAACTGGGGGAGGAGCAGGAGCAGTACAAAACCAAACTGGAGGCCTTGGATGCCATCAAGGAAGAACGGCAGACCAACGCCCCGAGCATTTATGACGAGAGCCTGTTGGATTCCACAGGGGTCTATGACCCGGACCTGATGGAAAAGAAAAGGATACGGATTATTGACAGTATCTACAACGAAGGGCGCATTGATTATGCGGAAGGGACATACCGGAAACCCAAGACTGGGAAAGTGGCATTGGGCAATACCAAATCGGATTCCATCACCACCACAAAAGAAATTGAGACCAAAGATCCATCCATAGAGGTCAAGGAATTGGGGTTGGAACACCAATTGTTCTTCGCCTCAAATCCCATGGAACGGCCCATGGAGGTGACCAGAACCACGGATTCCCAGATCTTGGTCAGGGTGGATGGCACCCAAACGGTAAGGCAGTATTTCCGGTTACGGATGCGGCTCTTGGCAGATGCTGTCATCAATGGCACTGTAATTCCAAGAAATACGGCCATTTACGGATTTGTGAGCTTTAAGCCCAACAGGGTGCTGATCGCCATTGACCATATTGGCCACAGTCCCGTTACCTTGGCCGCTTATGATTTTGAAGATGGAGGTGAGGGAATTTATGTGGTGAACAGTTTTCGGGCGGAGGCCGGAAGGGAAGTGGTGGGGGATGCCATTGATGGTATCAATATCGGTGGGGTACCACAGGTCAGGGGCATCAAGGCACTCTTCCAAAGGGACAACCGTCTGGTCAAGGTGACTATAATGGATAATTATCGACTCATTTTAAAAGTCCCAAAGGGACAGTAAAACCTATCTTATGAAAATACGTATTCTTATACCGTTATTGGCATTGGCCAATGTATTGAACGCACAGGAAGTGTTGGACACCATCTACGCCAACGGGCATAAAAACGTGGCCCTGTTCTTTTCGGAACCCATCCGTCAGGGCATTGTGGGAGCGCCAAATTTTGTGTTTAGCTATAACCGGGAAAAGGAGCAGCACTTTGGTTTGGTACAGGCCAAGCCGGGCGAGGAAAGCAACCTATTGGTGTTGACCAAGGATGGACGGGTATATTCCTATATCCTCAAATACCGGAAACAACTCAGCAGGTTGAACCATTTTGTTACCGGTTCTGAGAGTATTGGCACTGAAAGACCGATTACAATTCGCAAAGAAGAACAAGAGGACGAAGAACTGGACAGTATTGCCAAGCGAAGGGAATACTTTGAGCGCTTTTGTAATTATCTTTTAAAGGCCAAGAACGAAAGGTTGGCCACCAAGAGAAAAGGGCGCATTAAACTTCAGTTACAGAAAATGGCCTACAATGGAAATGAGACGTACTTGGTCATGCAAGTGTCCAATAATTCGAACATTGATTTTGAGGTGGACTATCTAAAAGTCTATAGCGTTACCGGGAACAAAAAGAAGAAGGCATCCCACCAAAGACTGGAAAGGTTGCCAATACACCGATACCAAATGCCCTCTTTGGTCAAGAAGGGTGAATCCAAAAGGTTCGTGTACGTATTGCCCAAGTTCGTATTGGCCAAGGGAGAGTATTCAGAAATGGAACTACATGAAGGGAAAGGGAGCAGAAAAGTTTTGCTCAGGGATCCGTAATGCCCCCCATTCTTGACATCGCTCCGGTTATTTATGACATTTGGGCAATCACGGCTTTGAATCCACACCATTGGGAATTTTTATAATTCACAAAACCATGAACTAAACCTTGGGATAATGAGAACCACTAAAAACGGTAAAATAAAACCAATCCAATATTTTACTGTAGAGGACCGGGGTCAGTGTCTTATTGGTGTTCTTTGCTATGCTCATTTTTTCTGTCGAAGATTACAGATGACACCGTTTTTTGCACGTTAAAATCAAGCATATTGGATGTGGATTTCTGTTTTAATTGGCTCCCCCTGTATTTTTAACATAAAAACATAATATTTATACGTCATAAATATATAATTTTAGCACATCACAAATATATAATAACAAAACAGCATAGAAATATAATGTTTGCCCAATAAGATTGGTACAGAAAAATGGCAACACCTCAAGAAAAATTGGCCAAGGCCCTTGAAGCTTTAAAAACATTGCAAGATCAAGGTATCACCGCAATCAAAACTTCTGAACTCAGTCGTGTCCATCGGGAACGGTTGAGCGGGAATGGCTTTATTCGACAGATCATACAAGGTTGGTACATTATCGTACCTCCCGATGAACAACAGGGGGACAGTACCTCATGGTATGCCAATTATTGGAGTTTCTGTGCCCGGTACCTGGCCGAACGATATGGGGATTCCTATTGTATTTCAGCGGAACAATCCCTATTGCTTCATGCCGGCAACCAAACTGTTCCCAAACAATTGATCATCCGTGCGATCAATGGCACGAATTCCAACACGGAACTGCTGCATGGCACCTCAATGTTCACCATGAAATCCACATTGCCGGCAAAAGCGGAGATTATGGTATGGGAAGGTATCAGAATGTTGACTTTGGCCTCGGCCCTGGTAAATTGTTCACCGGGGATGTTTAAAGGAAACACCACGGATGTGCGCACCATATTGGCCATGGTACCGGATGCATCGGAAATACTTGGTTTATTGTTGGACGGGGGACATTCCACCATTGCCGGGAGATTGGCGGGAGCTTTTAGAAATATTGGGCGTGATGCATTGGCGGATGAAATCGTCAAGACAATGCAAAAGGCCGGTTACGATGTTCGAGAAAACGATCCATTTGGGGATAAACCCCCGGTTGTCCTCTCCATAAGGGATAAATCTCCCTATGTGAACAGGATTCGTTTACTGTGGCACAAAATGCGCAATGGGGTGATTTCACATTTTCCGGATGCCCCTGGCATTCCACAAGATCATGATAAATATATGAAGGAAGTTGAGGATATGTACGTAACCGATGCATATCATTCCTTATCCATTGAACGCTATAGGGTTACCGTGGAACTGATTGAACGGGTAAGGAGCGGCGAATGGGACCCCAAAGATAATGAGGCGGACAAAAGGCAACGCGATGCCATGGCGGCCCGTGGATATTGGTTGGCTTCCCAGCGCGTGCGTGAAAGTATCAAAAGTATTCTACAAGGGGAGAATTCTGGAAAAGTGGTGGACAATGACCATGGGGATTGGTACCGGGAACTTTTTGCGCCCAGCGTGACCTCGGGTATCCTAAAAGCCTCCGACCTGGCAGGATATCGAAATGATCAGGTATATATAGGAGGGTCGATGCACGTTCCTTTGAACAAGGATGCAATACGGGATGCCATGCCCGAATTGTTCGAACTGTTGCAGAAAGAAGAAAATGCAGCGGTAAGGGCCGTATTGGGGCACTTTATATTTGTGTTCATTCACCCATATATGGACGGCAATGGACGAATGGGGCGATTTCTGATGAATGTAATGTTGGCCTCAGGCGGCTACCCTTGGACCGTAATACCGGTGGAAGAACGTCAAACATATATGAAAGCTTTGGAATCGGCCAGTGTGAAAGAGGATATCGGACCATTTGCAAAGTTCATGGGATGGCTGGTCGATGAAGGCTTGAAAGGTACACCTGTAGCAAAAGTCTGATGGTTGTGACCTGGAGTTGCTACCTTTAATTCGGAACTATAATATCGTTTTTTCATGTTTCTAAAATATTTATTTGGTAACACAGTCTTAAACTTTCTGTCCGAATAAAGGTAGCAACTCCAAAGATTCTTGAGTATAGTTTTATGAACAATCAGAAACGGATCTATAGCTACCTAGGGTATTCAGCCTTGGAAAAAATAAAGCTTCTTATGAAGATGCATCCAGATTTTTTACTTCGCGTTTCCAATAAATTGGTCGCATCCTACTTGGGAATATCACCATATACCCTCTGCAGGTTGAAGCCAAGGCTCTGAAATGTTGCCATGGAGCATTGTTTTCCACTAAATTTAAGTCGTTCTTTATCCTTATGTAAAAGGGATGGGATTTTCAACGGAAACCATCCATCTATAGATCAAGTAGAATAGCTTATCAAAACCTTAACCAAATATGGAAATGAAAAAGATCGGTTTATTTTTACTGGGCAGTTTGTTGCTTACGGCCTGTGAGAACGATTCAAAAATACAGTTCGACATTCTGATTAAGAATGCGAACATTGTGGATACCGGCTCGGGCAATATTATAGAAGGGCAGCACATTGGCATAAAAAAGGATACCATTGCCCGGATTGCACCATACGATGCCGCAGAAAACTGGATGGGGACACAGACCGTGGATGCCAAGGACAAGTATGTGATTCCCGGCCTATGGGACATGCACGTACACTTTGGGGGAGGCGATACACTGATTACGGAAAATAAAAACCTTTTACCACTATATATTGCCAACGGGGTAACCACCGTTAGGGATTGTGCAGCAGACATAAGCCCAGAAGTATTAAAGTGGAAGGAACAGGTTGGGATGGGTACTTTATTGGGACCATCCATATTGACGGCAGGGCCAAAGTTGGAGGGAAAGAATTCCATTTGGCCCGGCGACCTCGAAATTGAAGATGAGCCGGAACTGTTACGGGCGCTGGACTCCTTGGACAAACTTCAAGTGGATTTCGTAAAGATCACGGACAATGCCCTTGATCCCCAATTGTTCCTGAAAAGTATCAAGGAGGCCACTAAAAGGGGCTATAAGACCTCGGGCCACATCCCGTTTGAACTGACCATCAACGAAGCTTCGGAAGCAGGACAGCGCACCGTGGAACATATGGGCTATATGCTAAAGGCTGGATCCTCACAGGAGGCCGAGATCATTGATAGGTTCAAGAAAGGTGGGATTGACCGGGAAACTGCACAAATACAACTGGACCAAACCTTTGATGGGGACGCGGCCATTGCAAAGTACCGGAAATTGGCCGATAATGGCACGGCAGTGGTTCCAACATTTATTGGGAGCAAAATTATTTCATACCTGGAACAGGATGACCATCTTTCTGACCCAGAACTGAAATATTTGGGGCCAGGTCTCATAAAAACCTATGATTGGAGGATAGAACGGGCAAACAAGGCCACTCAAGAAGAGATAGAGGCCAGACATGATAGGTATCGGAAAACAGTCGATTTGTTACCATTGGTACGGGAATCGGGAATGGACATCATTGCAGGAACCGACGCAGGCTTTTTGAACTCCTACATTTATCCGGGGTTTGCCCTTCACGATGAACTTCAAATCTTTGTTGATGGAGGACTTACACCTTTGCAGGCATTGCAGACATCGGTGATAAATGGCCCAAAGTACTTTGATCTTTTGGACTACTATGGAAGTGTCGAAGAGGGCAAGGTGGCCGATTTATTGATTTTGGAAAGGAATCCCATAAAAGATATTGGAGCCACTAAAACCATACATACACTGATCAAGAAAACAAAAGTGTACAACAAGGGCCAATTGAATCAACTTCTGGAAGAAATGGCCCAAATGTACCGCTAGTCCATTGAAGAAGTCTTGCCCTGCCCTTTTGGAAGCATGTCTGAAAAGAAGTCTCTCTTATACATTAAAGCCAAAAAATAGGGTTTAGGTTCTTATATCGTACCATGAACATCAAAACCTATTCTTTTCAAAAAAAATGGAATCTATTCCTTAGTTAAACTACTATCGCCTAAAGGTGAAAGATTTGGAACCGACTGTAAGTCGGCTTATGATTCACCGATTCTGAAATCACCATCTTCTCGCTCCATGTCCTGGTTCTTGATGTATTCCATTATCACCTCATCCGTCACCATTATAGTAGCCTTCCTTGAACATTCCATTCCAGTTAATATCATACTTAAAATTGGACCGGTTGGGACTGGACAGTAAGTTTTGATTTTATTTATACGAACTTGGTTTAGTTTAAATTGAATCCTTTAAATTTGATGTTAGAAAGTATCAAATTCCACACGAAGATGTCCTATAGGATGTCCTATTTTGGAATACAAGACATAAACATCTGGTTTATACGGGGTTAAGATGCAGGGTTCAGGCTCTGCCACCCCGACTTGATTATCAGAGGTTTACAAATTATTTTTTGTAAACCTCTTTTTATTTGTACTCTACAAAATACTAAATATATATTTAATTCGAAATTTGAAATTCAGTATTTGAGGTAGTACAATTTACCATTTTGATCTGCACACAAAAATCACATCTAAAAACTGAAGGTTTTTAGTATAGAACTGACAAGCATCTTTGGCTGCCAATTCGTAGCCATAGTACCTTGTTTCTAACTTACATCAATAATTTAATCCCATCTAGGACGTATTCCCGGTGCAAATGGGAACTTTAAGGATTTAAAATATTCCAAGGATTTCGTGGGCCTTTCTACACCTGTGGGCAAAGGACGATTGGAAAAGGTCTGAAAGTAGAGGAGACAGGCATCTCGCCACCATTTTGCTTCCTTCAATTGGATTTCCAATAACATGGACACCTCTTTGTACTCATTTTCAGAAAGATAAGGTTTCATGCGATCCCATGTTTTGATCATTTGTGTTACTTGGTCCACACCTTCCTGATATTTTAATGCGATGGCATCCCAAAGAATTTCACCATTTTCCAACTTATAATCCCAAGGTAGGTGATGAAACCACAACAGGTATTCCTGAGGTATGGTTTTTGGGTCATTATACTGCACGGCAATTTCGGATGCGTATTGCTCTGTGGCATTGCTTCCGCTTGGCGTTCTATCAAAACCAACTCCTAATGAATCGGCTTTATGATAATAAACAGGGTTCCAATCCGGTCTACCTAGATTGTCGACCCAAGGACCCGGTCCGTAATGGTGACCGGTATCGAATATGTGGTGCAGACCAAGCGGATTCATATAGTTAACTACCGCTTCCCTAGAATCTAGCATCATTTCCTTTATCGGATCCACAAATTCCTCTTCATTGGAATAGGTGGCCCTTAGCCATTCCTCTGCAATGGTGTTCGCGCTTAGGTAAGGGTCCCAGGCCAAACGTCCAAAACCATACCAATTGGCCTGTGCAAAAGGGTGGCCTGTCCAATTGATATCAGTACCAATGTTGGAGACTCCCGCCATACCTGTCAGTTTGTTCCCATATAGGCTTCCGTCTATGACTTTTGCTACAGTAGAACCTTCCCCTTTCTGAAAAGTATCGGCGTCCAAGACTTCTTCGAAAAGTTTGGGCAAATACACCAAATGAGTGCTGAACCCCAAGTATTCTTGGGTTATCTGAAACTCCATGATTAGCGGTGTCTTTTTCATGGCACCGAAAATAGGATGAAAGGGCTCCCTTGGTTGAAAGTCTATAGGGCCATTTTTTACCTGCACCAAAACATTGTCCATAAAGTTACCGTCATACGGTAAAAACTCGTCATAGGCCTGCTTGGCACGATCCGTATCGTCATGTTCTGAATAGACAAAGGCACGCCAAATGACATTGCCCCCAAAGGGTTTTACGGCCTCTGCCATCATATTGGCGCCGTCAACATGATTCCTACCATAATTTTGGGGTCCGGGCTGTCCTTCGGAATTGGCCTTAACCAAAAAACCACCAAAGTCTGGAACGATTGCATAAATTTCTTTGGCCTTATCTTTCCACCATTGTTGTACTTGGGCATTTAAGGGATCCGCAGTTTCCAGTCCACCGATTTCCATAGGAGCGGAGAAACGTGCTGTCAAATATACTTTGATGCCATAGCTCCTAAAGATATCTGCCAAGGCCTTTACTTTTTCAAGATACATGGGAGTAAGAATCAAGGCGTTTGCATTAACATTGGTAAGTGCGGTAGCGTTTATTCCAACGGAGGCATTGGCCCTGGCATAGTCAATATAGCGTTGGTCTACATATTCAGGTAATTTTTGCCAGTTCCAAAGTGAGGATCCCGCATAGCCCCTTTCCACTGAACGATCCAGATTGTCCCAGTGGTTGAGCATTCGAATGTCCAATTTAGGATTGTCTACAACTTTTAAATCATCGAGGAGATGTTGGGACTGCATAAGATGTAGAAATCTGAATGTACCATAAAGAACCCCAAGATCCGTTTTGGCGGTGATTACTGTAACTTTTTTATTTGTTAATTTGACAGATTTCAAAACGAAACCATCGCCTTTTACATCCATCATTTCCATGGATACGGCCGATTTAAGGTCTACCGGCAGATTCTGATAAACGTCCACGATCAGGGCGTTGCCCTTATCGATCGCACTCAAAAAATCGATGTCCGTACCAAGCATTTGAGGCAGGGCCAGCGCTAGTTCTTCTTTGGCATTAAGTAGCGAAGGTGTGCTATTGCCAACAACTATTTTGGAGCTTATATCTTTGTAGGAAGCCGATAATTTGGAATCGGTAATTTGTTCATATTTCAGCCAGAGCTTATAATCATTTAATTGTTGACCGTTTGTTTCTAAGTTGTAAAAGCATAGGAACATTAGAAAAAGCCTACATAATTTCATTTGATGTATTTTAGAAGTATTCAATTTATGCCAAATTGCTAATTCTTTGCGGGTTAAACAAGTTAATTAATAGTATTCACACAATATATTTTGGAAAGACAAAATATGGTGATTAAAAAATGGTCCCACCCCCCTTACAACGGTACAATAATTCCCTTTTTTTATGAAGCTAACTAAAAGCTTTTCGTTGTTTTCCCTATTCGGATTATATATCCTTTGGGAATTTTGGTAAAACGGAAAACAATGAGTAAACTACTGATAAGGCTTATGAATTCACCTATGACCTTATTTATAAATCCAGTCCCTATTTGCTTCAAAATCCGCATAATCCTATGGATTGGAAACCTTGGATACCTGTAGTGGCCGTAGCAGAGGCTTTACCAATTTTGTAAGGACTAGGGCATCCTAAAATTATTTCGTCCACATTCACGAATTTCTTATAATCAAAGGTTTTTAACAGGGATTTCGTTACTGTCCTGGGCAACATGATGACAACCCGAAACATGCTACTTTTTAAGTCTCTAGATAACATCAATTGTTTTTTGAAGATAGGGATTTGTATACCTAGGCTACTTTTTGATTTTCGGAAAAGGTTACAGTAATCGTGGTTCCTCTATCCTCAACGCTATCCACATGTATATCACCATGGTTCCTTTTTATGAATTCTGAGCTGAGTACCAGTCCAAGCCCACTTCCTTTTTCACCGTTGGTACCGTTCCTTCCTTTTGGTTTTTGTACCGAAAATAACTGTTTTCTGAATTCAGGGGTCATACCAATTCCTGTATCTGATATTATAATCTTAATTTCCTTGAAAGTATGGGTAACGGATAGTTTTACAATGCCATTCTTGGGAGTAAATTTTATGGCGTTATTTATCAAATTTCGAACTACAAACTCAATTTGGTTCTTATCTCCCATAAATTTTGGATTACCTATTACGGAAGTTTCAAGAGCTACCCCTTTGTTAGATGCTATCACCATAAAAATTTCCGTCACTTCATCAATTATTTCCTTTAAAGAAATTAGTTCCGTTCTGTCCTCCAGCACGTTCATTTGACATTTGGCCCAGATAATCAAATTATCCGTCATTTTTAGTGTATTATCAACAGATGAACTTAGTTGTTTTCCCATATTCAATATCTCCTCCTTGCTTAATAAATCTAGATGATCAACCAGAACAGTAATGAAGGATTTTAAAGAGGTCAAAGGGCTTCTAAGGTCATGTGCTACAATGCTGAAGAATTTATTTTTAGTGGCGTTTAGTTCCTGTAGTTCTTCTTTTTGCGTTTGAATGGTTTCATTTTGCTCCGTTAGTTCTTTGTTGATGCGTTTCAATTTTCTTAAAACAAGGAAGAATCCAATAAGAAATAAGAGAATTATGATTATACTAATGTTTCTAAATAGTATCGTTGAGGCCTGCGCGGCATTTTCCTTTTCCAAAGCTTGGGTGGTTCTGTTCAATGTATGTATAGAGGCCATACTTTGCGTCAACCTATTTCTATCCTCCAGTTGAATTCTTTTAATGGATTCAGAGAGTTCATTATGGGCATTGAAATAGTAGTTTACCTTTTCTAGGTTGCTCCGTTCCAAATAAAAAGCCTGTAAGTCTTTATATACCCTTAATAAGGGCTGGTTCAAATGAAATTTATTGCAATATGCCTCGGTGCTTTCCAAGTAAGAATATTGAAGACTTGAATCGCCTTCGTTTTGGGCAATTTGGGCTAGTTGAAGCATTGCCTCCACTGTCGCAACCTTTTGGGAGTTTTTACCTAGCTCCTCGGAAATCTTAAGTATACTTTTAAAATAATGTTTAGCGGAGTCGATTTGGTCTTCGTTTACCTTTATAAGTCCCATAACTTTAAAGCAACTTGAAAGGACGGGTAGATTACGTATGGAATCGTTTATTTTAATGGCATACCGGGTTAAGTTTTCGGCCTCGGCCAAGTCTTTGTTGTTATAGTAGCTTTCTCCTAGATTATGGGCCGATACCCCTATTCTTTCGGTGATACCCAAATCCTTGAAAATCTCGAATGATTTTTTGTGGTAATTTATTTCTTGTAAACGATTGTTAAGACTGCGATAGATATGTCCCATGGAAATATAACAGTTCGCCAATCCCTCCTTGTTGGAATTTTTCTCAAAAATATCGATGGCCTTATGAATATATTCAGTGCTCATAAAATAATTATCATTTATGGCATATATACTGGATAATATCCTGTAGCTGTAGGCTATACCTGTTTCATCCTTCAATTCTATAGATAACTGCAACGCCTTTTCGGCATATTTTAATGATTTTAAATTATCTACGTACGTCAATTCCCTACTAAGGGTATAAAGAATTTCAATTTTTTCCTTGGAAGTGAGCTCTGGTTGGGTCAGTAAATATTCAAGTTCCTTTACGGTTTGCGAGCGTACAATTGTTCCTATCAATAGAATTAATAGGAAAATGAATTTCCTGGACCGTATTCCAGTTAGAAAACCAAAAATGTTCATATTTCCGGGGGATTTGTAGGAAATTATTTATAAGTGAACGGTTGCCCTCTTAAAATAGTATTTTCAACCGATTAATATAAATCAATATTGTTTCGTTGCCCAAAAGAAACACATTTTTGAAAAGTTGATTTTTTGGATTTTGAGCTACAATACAGAAACAATGACTCTTTGATATCGTGTCAATGCTGGAAATCCCGTATCGGTCCCTTCAACAATAATATGAAATTGATTCTTTTTTTTGGCCGTTTTGGGTATTTGTACGGTAACGATAGCGTTCTCCACTTTAACCTCGGCATGACCGTCACCCGCCTCGTCATAGCACCAGGCCCACAGGTAAACGGGATGCCCGTCAATGTCATTTAAAGCAACGTGAATGTTGAAGATTTCACCCGCTTTAGCGGTAATGGAAAGCCCTTCTTTTATGATAACTTCAGGTGCGTGGTTGGCTTCCTCAAAGGTTTTGACGCACCAATCCGCACGAGCGGCAAAATCCAGTTGCATGGCTTTTATCCAGCGGGTTTGGGGATAGCTTTTGTCCATCTTGCCCGTTTCGGGATTTAGGTCAGCCGCATGGTCCCCATCCTCATATCGGTACGGGTTATCCTTGGAAAGCACAAATCGACCGCTCCATCCACCTCTTGAAGGGTCTTCGTAGTTGTTCAATCCTACATCCAATAAATGTAAAAATGCGGGACTATCGCCTTCCGATATAAAGTCATATTTGGAGAAACTCCCGCGTTCCGTGTTGGCAATTTTAGTGATATCGCCCTCAAAATGATTGGGGTCTCCTTCTTGTTTTTGTCCGTCCCCATAGGAATAATATTTTTTTAGGAGGGGACCATGGTCATTGATAATATTGGCGCCCATAAAACTTCCCTCTAAAAAAGGTTGCTGACTTTTGGGAACCACTTGTTTCCAAGGATAGGCAAAACACCAGAACTGATTCGCGTTGTAGAAAACCCTAATCTTCGGCCAATTGGGTCCTATATAGTTTTTGTAGGTGGCATCTTGGTCCATAATGGTATAAATAATGGCTTTTTTAGAGACTTTTTCCTTAATATCTTTCCAGTCCCGGGTGTCCTTGTAATCTTCCTCAATGGATTTTAAGGCCCTGGCAATGGTATTGGTACCTCCCCATGCTTGTAAAAACAGCTCTCTATCGTCATCATCAAGCAACTTTTCTCGTATCAATCTTGAACCTTCTGTACGTTGGGCCATTTCCCCTTCAAAATCGATATTGCCCACGCGTATCAAGTCCAATAATTCTTGCGGGGAAGGATAATTGCTATCATGGCCTATGAGGTTAGGGTAGACCTTGGCATATTCCGCCAAAAGCTCTTGTATCCAATTGGTTCCCGGCCATCGTAGGTCCGTAAGGTCCTTGCCATAGATTTTTTTGGTCATTTCCATTTCGGACGTGAATGTAGTACCCTTACCATCACCCTTCCAATGCCACATGGAGCTGGAATAGACCAAACCCTGGGTTTCAAATTCATTGGAGTAGAGGAGGTACCTGATGAAGGTATCTACATCGTCAATTTCACCATCGGTGGTCACAATGGTTCTTTTCATGGTTTCCTGGGCCCAACCCATAGTGATAAAGGCCAAACCTAGAGAAAGTAATAGGATATTTTTCACACGTTTAGTATTGGATTAATAGCTTGATTTTAAACATTTCTTTTTATAGAGGTATTTAACATAGCATAACAAATCCCTCGATTAGGGTTTCATGCGGTAATGTATTGTCATTCAGTATGTTTTATGGAAGCGTAAACTCCGACTTTGAAAAGATATGAAAATTCAAATTTTGGAAAAGACATATTATAGGTATTTTCAGAGGCATCCAGTTAGTTTATTCGGTCCATTTACAGCGACGAATCATTATCGTATCTTAGTCTAAAATTCCGATTATGGCAACTTCCAACAAATTATTAAAGGCATTTGAGCTCTTTGACCTTGCAAACTCAAAGGATCCAAACAAGGAGCTTTTCATGGGAAGGGAATATCCCAAAGAAGTGCTGTATGCCATTAGGATGACCGAAAAACTCAACGAATTTGCCCCTGATGCCTCAGAAGTTTTGCGCTTAACGGTAAGGGCTCAACACATTTGTAGATGGGAAATTCCTAGGGAATCCTATGAAATGAATCGGACAGGTTATTTGAAGTGGCGACAGGACCTTAAAAAGTTTCATGCCGAAAAAGCCTCTGAGATATTGGAAAAAGTTGGATATGATTCGGAAACAATAGACAAGGTGAAATTTCTGTTGGAAAAAAAGCAATTGAAAAGAAACGCAGAAACCCAAACCTTGGAAGATGTCATTTGTTTGGTCTTTTTGGAATTTTACTTTGAGCCCTTTGCCAGGGAGCATCCCGAGGAAAAGGTGGTGGATATTTTACAAAAGACCTGGCGGAAAATGTCGAAAAAGGGACAGGAGGCCGCATTGAAACTCCCCCTGTCACAAACATCCAAGGAGTTCGTGGAAAAGGCCTTGTCATAAATGAGAATAAATGTGAGCATATGGAGCGAAATGAACTATATCCTATTTTTTTAAAGGTTTCCAACCTAAAAATATTGATCGTGGGCGGAGGCAATGTGGCCTTGGAGAAATTGACCTTTTTGCTGAAATCGAGCCCCAATGCGCAGGTGGAAATGGTTTCCCCCATGTTTCGGGAGGAGACCGTGCAATTGGCCCAAACTGCGCAAGTGGTGATGCATAAGGAATACTATGACCCAAGTTATTTGGAAGGCAAGCATATGGTCGTTGCCACGACGGATAATGTTGCCGTGAACGAGCAAGTGTACCATGATTGTAGGGAACGAAGTATTTTGGTGAACGTGGCGGACAACCCTCCATTTTGTGACTTTTACATGGGAGGTATCGTCACCAAGGGGAACGTAAAAGTGGCGATTTCCACGAATGGAAAATCCCCCACGACCGCCAAAAGGCTCCGGCAGTTTTTTGAGGACGTCATCCCCGAGAATATTGATGATTTGGTCAAAAATCTCAATGAATTCAGAAAAACTATCAAAGGCGATTTTGAGGAGAAAGTGGAAACCTTAAACGAATTCACCAAAGGTTTGGTTGAAAAGAAGAATAAATGAACTCATGAAAATTAGAATCCAAGGGAATACGGTGCGCTATCGACTCACAAAAAGTGAAGTGGAAACGTTGGCGCAAACGGGATATTACAAAGAGGAGACCCTCTTTGGGGAAAGGACCTTTGTGTACGCGATTAAGGCGGATCAGGCCATACCAGAATTGCATGCCGACTATGTAAACGACACCATCACCATGTACCTGAACAAGGACAAAAGCTCGGCATGGCCTAAGAACGAAATAGTGGGTTTCAGCTCGGAAATAAAAACTTCAAACGGCAACACCTTGTCGCTTTTATTGGAAAAGGATTTTGTATGTATGGATAATACCGATGAAGACCAATCTGACAATTATCCAAACCCGAAATTGTCAAAATAGGGCTTGATTGCCTATTTTTACCCCCTCTGGACCGTCAGGCAGATGGCCAATTCAATTATGTTATGAGCGAACAGACCTGGGTGACCGATAACATTCCCTATTTGGAGGTACCAACAATTTCCGTTGATATAGAGAGACGGGTCGGGGAAAAGGGCGTCAATTATCTTAAATCCAAAATTCCTCTGGGGCAACACCCAAAAAAAATCACCGAACGTTTACAATTTTGGGCACATACAACACCTAATGCCATTTTCTTGGCCCAGCGCGAGGATGGCGGAGAATGGAGAACGCTGACCTATATGCAAGCTTGGCAGAAAATTCAGGGAATCGCGCAGTATCTTTTGGAAACCGTGACCTCAAAAGACAGGCCAATTGCCCTGCTTTCCGGTAATAGTATTGAACATGGACTATTGGCACTGGCCGCTATGCATATCGGGATACCTTATGCGCCTATCAGTCCCGCATACTCCTTGAAATCGGATAGTTTTGATAAACTGAAGCATTGTTTGGATGTTTTGGACCCCGAATTGATTTTTGTTCAGGATGGAAATGCCTATAAAAAGGCGTTGGATGGCGTAGCCAGCAACACCCGTAATTGCCGATTGGTTTTTGTTGAAAATGGGATGCCGGAGTCGGACCGTTTCGAGGATATCGTAAAAACCAAATCGACACCCAAGGTTGCGGAAGCCTACGATAAAATAGGTAGGGATACCTTGGCAAAGGTATTGTTTACAAGTGGTTCCACAGGGCTGCCCAAGGGTGTCATGAATACCCACGGTAACCTTACGGCGAATTGGCAGCAGATTACCCAGACCTTTCCCTTTGTGCAGAACGGTGCCTTGCAGTTGATGGATTGGTTGCCTTGGAACCATACCTTTGGTAGCAACCATAATTTTGGGTTGGTCATGTACAATGGAGGTTCCCTGTATATCGATGAGGGCAGCCCGACTCCAACAGGAATGGCGCAATCCATTAAAAATCTAAAGGATTTTGCCCCAACGGTTTATTTTAACGTACCTAAAGGGTTTGAAGAGCTCATTCCCTTTTTAAATACCGATGAAGGTTTGCGGCAGACGTTCTTCTCCAGGCTGAAGATGCTTTTTTATGGCGGAGCCAGTATTTCACAAAAAGTTTGGGACGAACTTGAAAGACTTTCCATACAGACTACGGGAAAGCGGATCTTGATTTCATCCGGTTTTGGGATGACGGAATCTAGCCCGTCTGCCATGTTTTGTACCGCCTATGACAGCAAGGCCGGATTTTTGGGGGTGCCGGTTCCAGGTTTGGAAATGAAACTGGTCCCCATGGAGGATAGGTGGGAGGCAAGGTTCAAGGGCCCCAATATCACGCCGGGCTACTGGAAAAATCAGGTGGCCACCGTCAATGCTTTTGACAGGGAAGGATTTTATAAAACCTCTGAGGCTTTAAAATTCATTGATGAGCATGACCCCAATGTAGGCATGCGCTACGATGGTAGGATAGCCGAAGATTTTAAATTGAGTACGGGAACCTGGGTAAATGTGGGGAATCTCAGAGATAACATTATAGCCCAAGGCAAAGGTTTGGTAAAGGATGTTGTCATCACGGGGCATGACCAGGATTTTGTGGGGGCCGTTTTATTCCTGAATCTGGGATATTGTGCGGATTTTTTGGGTGGCGGACTTCAAACGACCGACTCCAATGCAGCGCATTCCCTCCCCATACGGGACTGTTTACAGGAAATGCTGGATACCCTTGCCCAAAAAAGTACAGGCAGTTCCACGAAAGTTAGGCGTGCCATAATTGCAGATTTTGAACTTTCACCCGAAAAGGGAGAAATAACGGAAAAGGGATCCATCAACCAATATGTCTTCTTAAAGCACAGAAGTTCCTTGGTGGCCAAACTATACGGGCACAACTTGGAACCCGGTATTTTGGAAACGAACTACTAACGGACCAAGAATGTACCGTTGGTCCTTTATGGCCCCTCGTAGCTTTTTGTATGGCAGTTCGCATGATTTTCGATAGCAAATTGTATCGAGAACAGCTTGCTCAAAAGTAATATTTGATTCTCGACACTTGCCGTGTTTCAGGGTAATTGCTGGAATGCATACAAAAAGAAGTGATTGTTCATGGCACTATTAAAGACTTGGACCAACTTTTGAAAAGGGTATTTGGAATGCATAAATGGTGAATCTGTAAGGATACAGGAAGGGGTTTTGCGGTCTATTGTAATATATTTTGGCTTTATTGAATAAAACCCTTTGACTACTTTTAATGTACTACAAAAATTAACTTAAAATGACATGTCTTAAAAAAACCATATTTAAGTTTGAAAACTAATTTATGAAAAATGTGAATTTCAAAACTTATTTTTTAAGGAAGGATTCAGAGTCTGAAGTTTATTCAAGAAGTTTAATAATTTTTACTTCGCAACAATTAGAAAAATGAATGAATGGTCCAATTTAGAAGTTGAATTAATAGTCACCGATTATTTCAGCATGTTATACAAAGAGCTAACTGGACAGGATTTTAAAAAAACTGAGCACAGAAGGTCGCTACTCCCACAGTTAAATAATCGATCAGAGGGATCAATTGAATTCAAACATCAGAATATTAGTGCTGTTCTGATAAACTTTGGACAACCATATATAAAGGGCTACCTCCCCAGATATAATTATCAGAAGATTCTGGAAGATAAAGTAATTGAATACCTTTACAATCATAAATCTATTGAGAAACAATTTAAAGATTTTGCTGATGGAGATATAGTTCAAATCAACACATCCAAAGATTTTACCACATTAATTGTTGACCCTCCGGAAATTAATTTAAATTTTGAAGAACCAAAGTCAATATATTCAAAGAGTCCAATCAAGACAAACTATTTAGAAAAAGAACAACGTAATCTAAGACTAGGTTTAATGGGCGAAGAATTTGTTTTAGAGTATGAAAGATGGCGACTTAAATCTTCGGGTAATGAGAATTTAGCAAATCAGGTTAGATGGATATCTAATGAAGAGGGAGATGGAGCTGGTTTTGACATCTTATCTAAAAACCAAAATGGAACAGATAAATATATCGAAGTAAAAACAACCAAATTGGGAAAGGACACTCCTTTTTTCTTTACTCGAAATGAACTTCAATTTTCAACGCACAACAGTAAAGATTATCATCTTTATAGACTTTTCAATTTTGAAAAGAAAGCAAAAATGTTCATAAAGAATGGTGGGTTAGATACAATTTGTTCTTATGTTCCAATATCCTTTAAAGGACAATTTTAATTTAGTTAATGCAATAAACACTAGTTTAATACTTGCAACTAGTTTAGCCCTAATATAAATTTCTATTTATAATTTGGGTTCAATTGTCTAATTGAAAATAATGAATTAAACATGAGTAATTGTAAAACCAAAAAGTAAGTTAAATATGCTACTTGTCGTATGCAGTATTTTATCCTTAAAACAAGGAACACCTATAGAAATAGTACCCATAAAATATAATATCTGAATATGATATTTATTTTAATTGTCATTTCTGTTGTAATAATTGGCATTCTGATTTTTTACCGACAATTACTAGAAAAGAAAAAATATCAGGATACTACCTACCTATCCCACTTACAAAAAATCCCTTTGTTTTTTGATACGATACAAAAGTTTGACGACTATCTTACTTGGGTGCAACGTGACCAAATAAAAATAGGTTTTTCTGTTACCGGTCAATACTTTAAAAACAAATCTGATTTTTATAAGAAAGAAGAAACCGTAAAAAAATTCAATGACATCTTCCAAGACTTTGACAACTATGTTGCAAACTACAACCGAAATTATATTCTTTCTCAAAAAGAAAAACTAGACGTATACTTTGACGATATTGAAGGCAAAAAATTAGACGATCAACAACGAACCGCAATCATCACTGACGAATATTCAAACTTAATAATTGCCGGTGCTGGTTCAGGTAAAACCTTGACCATTCTTGGAAAAGTGAAATACCTAATCGAACATAAAAATGTTAAACCCGAAAACATACTTTTACTTTCTTTCACCAAAAAAACCGTTGATGAGTTAAATGAACGACTAAAAAATATTGGGCTTGGAGCAAGAGCAACTACTTTTCACAAACTTGGGTATGACACCATAAAAAAACATCAAACACTAACTGTTGCCGTAACAAACGAAAACACATTAAGGAATGTGGTAAATGAGTATTTAGAAAAGGAAATCTTTAACAATACGGAAGCATTGGAAGCATACATAGTGTACGTTTCGTGTTTTATGAATATTCCTGAAGAAAACGAAAGTTACGATTCACTTGGCGAAAAAATAGATACCGAAAAGGGAATTGATTTTCAAACCTTAAAATCTAAATGCGAACCTGAATCGTTAAACAAAGTAGCTTTAAAATCGCTTGACACTATACAAGGCGAAAAAGTCAAAAGTGTTGAAGAACTTACCATCGCAAATTTTTTGTATTTGAACGGTATTGAGTACGATTATGAAAAACCGTATCCTTTCGGAAATACAATGTATCGCCCTGACTTTTACCTAAAAGATTACGACATCTATTTAGAACATTTTGGCATTGACGAAAGTAATAGGGCTAAATGGCTAACGCCATTTAATGAAGAAAGGTATATCGAGGAAATGGAGTTAAAACGGGAAACTCACAAAACGTACAACACCAAACTTTTAGAAACTTATTCCTATTACAATCGCAACAACGTTTTGCTTGACAAGCTAACAGAAATATTGAGCAATGAAAATGTGATTTTCAAACCCCGTGATGTAAAGAACATCTACACAAAAGTTAAGGACAATGACAAAAATTTTGGAAAGGAAATAACAAATTTGATTCAGACCTTCATCAACCTTAGCAAATCAAGACAATTAAACTACGATTCAATAATTTCCTTGTTTTCAGACAAAAGCAGAGCCGAAAATGAGTTTATGCTTGAAAGACAAAATACATTTTTGAAATTTGCACTTCCAATTCTAAAAAAATATGACAATAAGCTTAAAGAGAAAAGTGAAATTGATTTCAATGATATGATAAATCAGGCAACTGACCTTATAAAAGTAAACCAACCGGAATACTCATATCAACATATTATCATTGACGAATATCAAGACATTTCATTTTCAAGATTTAATCTAATCAAAGAAATTCGGGATTTATCAGGAGCAAGATTAATTTGCGTTGGGGACGATTGGCAATCAATTTATCGTTTCGCAGGTAGCGATATTTCGCTATTTAGCAATTTTGAAAAACACGTTGGGAAATACGAACAATTATTCATTGAGCAAACCTACCGCAATTCTCAGTCACTTATTGACATCACTTCTAAATACATTCAAAAGAACAAAAAACAAATACAAAAAAATCCGAAATCCAAGAAAGAACCTTTGGAAAACCCAATCAAGTTTGTTTATTATTCATCCGACAATGCCGAAGATATGTTCATAAATGAAGTTCAAGCACTTATAGACAAAAATGGCAACAAGCCTATTTTGGTTTTAGGTCGTCATAGCTTTGACATCAATGAATTTATTAAGCTCACGCCAAACAGCAAAATAAAGTATTACGAACGTAGCGAAAAATTGGAAATAAAAGGCTTTGAAGACCTTAACGTTAAATACATAACCGTTCATAAATCAAAAGGTTTAGAATCGGATAATGTAATTGTGTTGAACCTTAAAAACCACTTGCTTGGTTTTCCTAACAAAATGACGGACGACCCTATGTTGTCATTATTACTCAGCGATGACGAGGAATATCGATTTGCCGAAGAACGAAGATTGTTTTATGTGGCACTAACAAGAACAAAAAACGAAGTGGTGTTACTTATTCCGACCGATGTTTCACTATTTGCGGAAGAGTTGGCCACAGACAACGACTTCTTAATTACGGCAAACAATGAAAAATTAAGTAAAACAAATTGTCCCTATTGTCAGACAGGGCATCTTGTAATAAGACTTAACGCACTTAGAAACAATCAATTTTTAGGCTGTTCGCATTACCCAAGTTGTAACCAAACATTTAATGATATAAAAATCTTAGAAAACACCATACTTTGTCCGAGTTGCAAAAGCGGTTTTATGACGAAGAGAAGCGGAAAGTTTGGCTATTTTTTAGGTTGTACAAATTATCCGATATGTAAGAACACAATAAATCTATAATTACATTATTATTCGAAGGATTCTATAGGTTTTATCGGATGCTTTAAAGAACATTAACCATACCTAAACCTAAAATTATAAGCTTATACCATTACTTAATTCACCTTTGCCCAAACTCTCAAGGAGAAAACACTACCCGCTTTCTGACGCAAAGAAACAGCAACAATGTTAATTCGGTTTTGTTAACTTTAGCATCCTTAATATAAAACTAGACCAATAGAATCAACGCTAAACGGGGTGCATTTTCAAGTGCTGCTCTGGTAACCTTATTCCTATGAAGACATTTTTGTGGTTCCTTTCCTTTTGTTTGCTTGTCTGCCAATTATCGCTCGCCCAAACCCATCAAAAAAACAGGGTCATTATCCTAACGGATATTGAGGCCGATCCAGATGATACGCAGTCCTTGGTGCGTTTGCTGCTCTATTCCAATCAAATCGATATCAAGGGGCTGGTGGCAACCACCTCGTGCTGGATGCAAAACAAAATAAATCCGGAGTCCATTGCCAGGGTGATCCGAGGGTATGGAAAAGTACAGCCCAATCTTTTAAAACACGAATACGGCTTTCCAGAATCGGAAGCTCTGTTATCCTTGATCAAAAACGGACTTCCGGTGTACGGGATGGACGGGGTTGGCAACGGTAAAGATTCCGAAGGTTCCGAATGGATCATTAAGGTCTTGGAAGAAAAGGATGATCGTCCCTTATGGATTTCGGTTTGGGGCGGGGTAAATACCTTGGCGCAATCCCTCCATAAAATAAAACAAACGAAAAGTAAAAGCGAAGCCCAACGGATGATTTCAAAACTGCGGGTATATACCATTTCCGATCAGGATGACAGCGGTCTATGGATCCGCAATACGTTTCCGGAGCTGTTTTATATCGTTTCCCCGGGAGATCACTATGCCTCGGCCACTTGGACGGGAATCAATACGTATGTTAACGGAATCGATAACAGCACCATAAGCAATGCTTGGATTACTAAAAATATTCAGCAGGACCATGGGCCCTTAGGTGCGGAATATCCCGATGTGGCTTGGGGCATGGAAGGCGATACCCCGGCTTTTTTGTCCCTTATACCCAACGGACTCAATGCACCCGAACATCCGGAATGGGGCGCATGGGGCGGCCGATATGCCCTCTACAAACCGGAATTTGACAAGACCAAAAAAGGAAGTTCGGTGGTAACCATTGCTCCCGAGACCCGGGCTATTTGGACGAATGTCGATGATACGTATACACCTTATGTGCCCCAACAATATGGGAGAAGCGTAAAAAGAGACACCCTAACGTTCAAGAATAATAAGGCCACCTTGTGGCGGTGGCGGGATGATTTTCAAAATGATTTTGCCGCGCGTATGGACTGGTGTTTGATGCCATACGAAGAAGCGAATCACCCGCCGGTTCCCGGTTTGACCCATCCGGAGGAATTTACCGTAAAATCGGGCGAAGCTTTCAGTCTGGATGCTTTTAATTCTACCGATCCAGATAGGGATAACCTAAGTTATTTATGGTTTCACTATCCAGAGGAAAGTACGTATCAAAAGGAAATCTATATGGGGGCGGAGAACGTTCATATCATGAACCTTACGGCACCTGAAGTGGATAAAAAGGAAACCCTTCATTTTATTTTAAAGCTCTCCGATAAAGGCAGCCCTTCCTTAACAAGGTACAAACGGGTTATCGTTACCGTTGAGCCTAAATAGCGGATCTGGCTAATGGAGTAGAAGCTGTGCCATTCGTTTTTTTTGGGACTCTATTACGGTATAGGGCATTTACAATTTTGCATACCTAGTGATGTGTTACGTCTTACCAATGAAACATAAAACTGATAATGTCTCTTTTTTAGAACATTTGGGACACAAATTTAGATGTAACGCATACATAAGACGCTAGAAGAAAATCGAAAAGTACGTAATCAACAATCAAACGCCGGAAATAACAAAAAAAATCCTATTGGTCAAAACCATGTACAGTGGATATAATTCTATTGACCAAAAAAATACAGGAGGATTATTTTTGTTTTTTAAAATTTATAATACATCGATTTGTAAAAATTTAGAGGATGGGCGCGCATTTATACAGGTCCTATTTGCCACTATTTTAGGGGTATAGGTTTTTATATCTTTTGAAGGCCTTTAAATCGATTATAATTGTAACCCCAAGACGTACTAAATTGAGTGCTGCCGGGTATTCAAGGTAATTTGTAACTTTATTTGTTTGTTTTTAAATAACTGAAAAACAGGTATTTAAAAATTATATTTTTGCTTTTTTATTCAGTTCGGGTTTTTAATTGTTGATAAAACTGTTGAAAAACTAAAACGTCCCACCTACCATTTAAGGGTTAAAAATTTGACCTTTATACCTCTCGAAAATAGTTTCATTTTAACCTTTTATTAACATGGAGATAACGGAAGTCATCAAAAGGGACTTTACCACTAAACCCTTTCAATTAGAGAAGATAACGAATGCAATTTTGAAGGCAATGACCGCAGTGGAACTTGGTGGTCCCGGTGATGCCGAAAAAATTTCCGAAACCGTTTACTCGGCGCTGCTGGAGAGAAAAAGGGCAGATGACGCTTACAAACCTACCGTAGAGGAAGTCCAGGACTTTGTGGAGAAGAAATTAATGGAAGGCGGCTTTTTTGAAGTGGCCAAGGCCTACATCCTTTACAGAAACGAACAGGCCCAAAAAAGAAAGTCGAACATTTTTGAGAAACGCATCAACCTAAAACCCTACGAATATCCTGCCTTGTACGAGTATGTACCGGCAATAAGACATTCGTACTGGATTCATACCGAGTTTAATTTTACCAGTGATATACAGGACTTTAAGACCCGTCTTAATGATACCGAGCGTAGTGCCATCAAGAATACCATGTTGGCCATTTCACAAATTGAGGTAGCCGTAAAAAGTTTTTGGGGCGATATCTATCACAAAATGCCCAAGCCTGAAATAGGTTCCGTAGGCGCCACTTTTGCCGAAAGTGAAGTGAGACACCACGATGCGTACTCCCATCTACTGGAAATCCTGGGCTTGAACCAAGAATTCAAAACCCTGAAGAAGAAGCCCGTTATTATGAAGCGTGTCCATTATTTGGAGACCGCCCTCAAGAATGCAAAGAGCGAGGACAATAAAGAGTATGCGGAATCCATCCTTTTATTCTCCCTGTTCATTGAACACGTTTCCCTGTTCTCCCAGTTCTTGATCATCATGGCCTTTAACAAATACAAGAACATGTTGAAGGGTATCTCTAATGTGGTGGAGGCCACTTCCAAAGAGGAGCAGATCCACGGGGATTTTGGTATCGACATCATTAATATCATAAAGGATGAAAATCCGGATTGGTTCGATGTGGAATACCACGCCATGGTTCAGGATATGTGTAAGGATGCTTTCGAAGCTGAAAGTGATATCATCGATTGGATTTTTGAGGCAGGAGAAATCGACTTTTTGCCTAAAGTTTTGGTAAAAGAGTTCATTAAAAAGCGATTCAACGATTCCCTGGACAGCATAGGAATCGACAAAATATTTGAGGTAGACGAAAATTTATTGGCGCAGACCGAGTGGTTTGACGATGAGATTATCGGTACCAAACACGGAGACTTTTTCGTGAAAAGATCTATCAACTATAGCAAAAGAACACAAAGTATAACCAGCGACGACTTATTTTAACATGAACGAGACAAAACTAAACCTACAAAACGAAGTAGTACAGGAAGGAAAAGTATTAAAGGGTTCAGACCAACTGGTGCAAGCCAGAAAGGAGGCATTGAAGAACTTGTCCGAAGAGAAGGGGCAAGGAAAGGGATTTGCCTGGTTGAACGACCATAGCCGAAATTTTTTGGCATCGGGCTACCTAACAAAAGGAGTTACCCCAGAGGAACGAATCCGTGAAATTGCCGATAGGGCAGAGGCTATTCTGAAGATTCCAGGATTTTCCGATAAGTTCTATGGCTACATGAGCGAAGGCTTTTTCTCGTTGGCCTCACCTGTATGGTCTAACTTTGGTAAACAGAGAGGATTGCCAATTAGTTGCTTTGGGTCGCACATCGATGATGATATGGGAAACATCCTGTACACCCAATCAGAAGTGGGCATGATGTCCAAATTGGGTGGAGGAACATCTGGCTATTTCGGAAAAATCAGACATCGCGGGGCAGAGGTTAAGAACAACGGTCAGGCTTCCGGTGCCGTGCATATCATGCAATTGTTTGAATCCATGGTTGATGTCGTTAGTCAGGGTTCCGTACGTCGCGGTCGTTTTTCACCCTATTTACCTGTGGAGCATCCGGATATTAAGGAGTTCTTGGAAATCGGAACGGAAGGAAATCCCATTCAGGAGCTGACCCACGGGGTAACCGTTACCAACCAATGGATGCAGGAAATGGTGGATGGCGATACCGATAAAAGGGCTATATGGGCGAAGGTTTTACAGCGAAGGGGAGAAATGGGCTACCCATATATCTTCTTCAAGGACAATGCGAACAACGGTGCTGCGGATGTGTTCAAGGATAAAAACCTGCCTATCTACGCCAGTAACCTGTGTACCGAAATCATGTTGCCTTCCAATGACAATTGGTCTTTCGTTTGTGTATTATCCTCCGTAAACCTTTTGCACTACGATAAATGGAAAAATACCGATGCCGTGGAAACTATGGTGTACTTCTTGGATGCCGTGATCAGTGAGTTCTGTGAAAAATTGGAGGCCTACCGTGATTCAGATAGCCGTGAGGACCGCCAGACCTTCCTATTTATGGAGCGTGCCTATAATTTTGCGAAGGACAACCGCGCTTTGGGCCTAGGTGTTTTAGGATGGCATTCCTTCCTACAATCCAAAATGTTGGCCTTCGATAGTCAGGAAGCCTATAACTTGAACAGTGAAATTTTCAAGACAATTAAGGATAAGTCCTATAAAGCATCCGAGGAGTTGGCGGAGAAATTTGGTGAGCCAGCCGTTCTAAAAGGTTATGGAAGGCGTAACGCCACCTTGAACGCCATTGCGCCAACAACCTCCTCCGCATTCATTTTAGGTCAGGTTTCACAAGGTATTGAGCCAATTTGGTCCAACACCTATGTAAAGGACATCGCCAAGGTAAAGACCACCATACGAAACCCATATTTGGAAGCGCTTTTGGAAGAAAAGGGAAAAAATACCACCGAAGTTTGGAGAAGCATCCGGGATTTTGATGGTTCCGTGCAGCATTTGGATTTCTTGACCCAAGAGGAGAAAGACGTATTCAAGACCTATTCCGAAATCGACCAAATGGATATCATTTATCAAGCGGCTAATAGGCAGAACCATATTGACCAAGGGCAATCCGTGAACATCATCGTCCACCCGGAAATGCCTGTGAAGGAAATCAACAAAATCCATGTAACGGCTTGGAAACTGGGCTTGAAGTCATTGTACTATCAACATAGTATGAACGCGGCACAGAAGTTCAAGCAGAAGAAAGATTGTGCTAGTTGTGAAGCATAGTCCATGAGTTATAAATTAAGAAAGGCCCGCAGGAAAGCGGGCCTTTTTATATCATAGCCAAAACGAAAAAATCAATTCGGCAAACCCGGATTATGCATTAGGACATCGTCATGAGGGTTCAAAATACAATAAACACAAGTGTTTTCTTAATTTAAGCATAGCACCGCTATGGTGAAATTAAAAAACAGTAAAAAAGCGTGTGTTTGCAGTAGTTTGAAGCCGTAATAGATTTTCTATTGCATGATACGGGTTAAAAACTCAAATTCGTCCTTGTATCTGTTTTGCATACCTAAATCACCCGTATCAAAAACCATTATATTTCCGGTATTCAAATCATAAGGTTCCCAGTTTGGTAAGTTTTCCCCATTTGGATTCCCGGTTTTGGCAAAATTGACCCAATAACCGGACATTTGATTTTCCAAGGTACGCTCCGCAGGCTTCCAGTCCCGTTGCCACTGATCTAAGGTATGAAGGGCAAAAGGCACTTCTGAGGTATGGAAGGCCCCATAATTGGGAAAACCAGGTTTGTCCGTGGGAACATGGGTAAACTCATACAACCATACGTCCTTGTCCATGTATTTGGCCAACAGGTAACTAGGTATACCCGCGAAATTCAAAAGGTTCAATTTCTTTTGGGATTCGGCGGCCTCTTCATTGGTGTTGGCGGGAAAATACTCCAGAAATTCACCCGTTCTATCCCCATAATTCTTAAAAACCTGTTCTTTGAAGGAATCCGAGGTAATATCGTTTACGGGAAAGAGGGCCGCATCACCGGGCAACCAACCCGATAGTACGGAAACCTGATTCTGTTTCCCATCCTTGAAGGACTGTAGCAAATCGGTCGGCAGGAAGTAGTCGTCCAAAACCACCCCAAACCTTCCCGCTTCCCGTTGTGAACTTATTTTCTGAAGTTCTTCGGCAGGTATTTTTCGTAAATCCGATAGGGAAGAAGCGCCGGCAAGTTTTTGGAAGGCCAGACCTTGCTGCTCTGCCGATACTAGATCTTGCATCAACCGACCGCTTAAAATCCCTCCGCTTTGGGTAATGGCCTTATGAAAATATCCCGATGCCAAAGGAGAAGCAATCTGGGCATTCACGCTAAAGGATCCGGCAGATTGCCCTGCAATGGTCACATTGTTAGGATCGCCGCCAAAGACCTCAATATTGTTTTTCACCCATTTCAGGGCTTGAAGTTGGTCCATGAAACCGTAATTTCCAGAGGCATTATTGCCGGATTCCGCACTCAATTCTGGGTGCGCCATAAACCCTAAGACCCCAACACGATAATTGATACTGACATAGACAACGCCCTGTTCCGCAATCTGGGTACCGTCATAAATATCGCAGTTGGCCGACCCTGAACTTAATCCACCCCCATAGATCCAGACAAAAACGGGCAGTTTTTCGTTTTCGGATTTAGCAGGAGTCCAAACATTCAGGTATAGGCAATCCTCGCTCAAGGGCTCAGATTTGGCAATAAATTCTTCGGTCCAACATAGAAAAGGTTCCGGTTTGTTCTGTATGGGACTGGGCCCGAATTCGGTACATTCCTTTACGCCCTCCCACGGGGTTACAGGTTGTGGCGACTTCCATCGCAAATCTCCTACTGGGGGCTGGGCGAAGGGGATTCCCTTAAAAATTTGGATATCGTTACTGGTGTAGCCTTTTACCATTCCATCTTTCGTCTGTATGGTTTGGGCTTGTACTCCATACGTAAGCAAGACGAGTAGTACACCAAAAGTCTTTAGTTTCATCCTTATCGCGTTTAAGCATTATTTCTTTTTAAACAGTAAGGGCGCAAAATTGTGTAGATTTCGTCGCCATGCCCGGAAGGTATGGCCACCTTCACTATTTGTATAGTTGTATTTGATTCCGAAGTCGTCGAACATGGCCATCATGTTCAAGTTGTTTTGATAGGCGATATCGGCTTCGCCACCCATGTAAATTTGGAAAAGTTCAAACCGATTGATTTCTTCGTTTTCCATTACATCGGCATAATTTTCCTTTATTTCCTTGATGTTTGGAGAAAAATAACCGGTACTCATAGGTATCACATAACCGAACAATTCCGGATTCCAAAGTGCGGTGTTCAAGGTCTGTACACCTCCCATGGAAAGTCCGGCAATAGCCCTGTCAGAACGTTTTGTGGAAACGGGATACGTGTTTTCTATGAATGGGATGATTTCGTTTAGCAAATCCCCGCAAAAGGGATCTTGTTGTGGTCCCGCACCCATGAAAAATCCTTCTTTATTGGTATGTACGCTGGGCATTACCACGATCATGGGGGCCAGTTTTCCTTCGGCGTATAGATTATCCAAAATCACATTGGCCCTGCCCGCTGTGGTCCAGGATGCATCATTATCGCCTCCACCATGTAATAAATAGAGCACGGGAAGTTTTTCCTTCTTTTTTAATCGATCGTACATAGGTGGGAGGTAGACATGTAGCCGTCTTTGCGCACCATCCAAGGTTTGCGAGGTGTACCAGACTTTTTCAACACGACCGTGCGGAACATCCTTTCTGGTTTGAAAGTCATTTTCCTTGCCTTCAATCTCTACAAGATTTGAGAAACCGTTCAGACTTTCCTTGACCAGGGTATTTTTAGGATCCAAGGTCTTGATTTTGTTCACGGTAAAGTCATACGTATAAATATCAGGGGTAACCGTATTTTCCGTCGTACCGGACCAAACACCCAAGTAATTCTTTTTCAATGCAATTCCCGGAAAGCCATTTGGGAAATCCCCGGAAACGGATACTTCCTCCGCCATTGGGGCATAAATTTTAAATTCCAGTTTCTTGTCCGCATTCAATAAAACGGATCGTAGGGAGTCATTTGGGCTAGTGGGTCTTTGAAACGGGGAGAGGTTGGTAGAACCTTCCATAAATCCGTGCATTTTCAGCCATGCCCCAAAGGATTCGTACCAAGTGTCGGTCGGCAGGTTTTGTGTTCGCATGCCAAATCCATGCCCCCCTTTTTCATAAATATGTAGTTCCGCGGGTTGCCCGGCCTTGAACCATTTGTTGTAAATATTGATACTGTACGGTACCATGCCCAGTTGATCATCGCTTGCCACAGCAATGTAGATGGGGGTCTCTTCCCATGGTATTTCAGAACCGATGATTGCCGGTTCATAGGCATAGATAGGCGCAACAAAGTTGGGTCGGTTGCTCTCATTGGAATTGTACAGAACCGACATTGTTAAGGTGCCACCGGCCGAAAAGCCCATAAACCCGATTTTTTCAGGGTCGATATTCATGCTTTCCGCATTTTTCCGAACATATTCCATGGCCTTTAGTCCATCGTTCATGGCAAGTGTAACAATAGGTTCGTTTTCCTTGTCCAACGCTTCAAAATCGTTCATTTTACTCATGAGTTCCTTTACGGGGTCATCGGTAAAGCTTCGCGCTACCCGGTACTTAAGAACAAAAGCGGCAATACCCTTGCTGTTGAGCCATTTGGCCACATCGACCCCTTCTGATTGGATACTTAGGGTATGAAAGGCTCCACCGGGAGCAATGATTACCGCAGTTCCATTCGCCGATGCCTTGGGGGGTAGATAGGCCGTGATTGTAGGGTCCGTGACGTTGTAGACGACCTTGGTATTAAAAAGGTTGTTTTCGCTCAGACCTTCCTTCCAATCCAATGTCTCAGAGCCTGGGGCGATTCCCTCATATAACTTAATTTCCTTTTGCCCATGGGCAAATTGGGTGAAGGTGAAAAAGAGAATTAATATCGATATAGTCTTCGGTAACATGAATGCCTAAATGTTTAAATAGATTGTCTCAAAATGTAACAATATTATACCGATTTTTTGATACTTGCTCGTTTTTATGTAATTAAATTCAATTCTATGTGATTTTCTTTAGTATTTATTGTCAATACGCACGGAACTACTTTTAGTGAGTTGGTAATAATAGGGTATTCCGGTTTGTGTTTTTTGTAGTCTGGAAATTATCGGGTTTCATATTTTATACGGTTTCCTTCGCGTAACTTTGTACAAAGCCATGCTAGACCTTGAAGAAAGCCGTCCTGTACATGATCATAAGTACATTCTCGTTCACCTTAATGAACGCATTCGTAAAATACTTAAGCCATTTCCCAACGTTTGAAATCGTTTTTTTCAGGTCCATTGGCTCGCTGTTTCTAGCTACCTCCTACATTCTTATAAAAGGCATACCTATATTGGGTAACAACAAAAAGCTCATGCTCTATAGGTCGTTTGCAGGCTTAACGGCCATGAGCCTTTTTTTCATGTCCTTAAAATACATCCCTGTGGGCACTGCCGTTTCCTTAAGATATATCGCCCCCATCTTTGCCACCTTTTTTGCGGTCTTTTGGTTGAAAGAAAAGTTGCGGGCCGTACAATGGTTACTTTTTTTAATAGCCTTTTGTGGTGTTTTGGTCATAAAGGGTTTTGGGGAAGATTTGGATACAACGGGTCTGTTATTGGTATTAACGGCCTCCGTATTTAGTGGGCTGGTCTACGTGTTGATCCGCAGGATCGGAAATGGGGATCATCCCTTGGTGGTGGTGAACTATTTTATGTTTACCGCCACGCTGATAGGTGGCTTGTTGAGCATAAATAATTTTATGCTGCCAAAGGGAAATGACTGGTTTTTACTTTTAAGCCTAGGTTTTTTTGGTTTTTTTGGTCAATTGTTCATGACCAAGGCCTTTCAAGTGGCCAAAACGACCCTGGTCGCTCCACTGAAATATATTGAGGTAATTTTTACGCTTACTATAGGCGTATTTTGGTTTAGGGACTTCTACTCCTTTTTTAGTCTCTTAGGAATCCTGATGATCATTGGCGCCTTGGTGGCCAACGTGTTCATAGGAAAACGGTAGCTTCACCTTTTTACCTACCTGTCCTGGTTTCGGCAATACTATGGTTAATGTCGTGCAGGGAATTAAGGAGAACACTTGAAATCTCATTTTCTATTTCATGGTAGTTCTGAAAGAACAGCATGGCTGCTATAATGAACATTATTAAAACCAAGTTGTCCGTAAGTAATTTAATGTTCGGGTTTGTTTTGGAAGAAGTGCTCATATCAAATAGTGTTGGTATTGTGTACTAGCAATTTACAAACCTTTAACATAATTAACAAATAATTAAGAAAAATAAACCATGTCTTAATTAAAATTTTTAGTTAGAAACTGAAATTCTAGGATGAACGGATACAATTATTCGATGAAATACACAAAATTTTAAGGAAATCATCAAAAAAAGGGTAAAACCTATGAATTTTTAATAAGTCGGTGCACGGTATCTTTTGGGAACTTTGACCTGTTGAACCCCAAATACCTGTATTATGAGAAATACGTTAGCTTACAAAATGGTCATAGGGTGTAGTCTTTTAATAGGATGTTATACGCTGAATGCCCAAAATGGAATGGCGGTTTCCAATGAATCGGCTCGTATGAGCGAGTTGGAAAAGCGCCAACAGAACTATGAGGACCTAAAATCCCTGGGTTATACTGAAAAGGAAATATATCAGGATTTGGGCAACGCCCATTTTTTGTCCCATAATTATGAGACCGCGCTGTTTTGGTACGAAAAGTTGATGGAAATCAGTGCCGATGGTCAATTAGATGCCTCCTATCAAAAGCGGTACGATCATGCGCTGTCCAAATTGGGACAGGAGGCCAAACAGGCCGAAACCGATGAAAACTGGACGGAGCTGGTAAAATCCGACTATCACATGACGGACGCTTCCATGAGTTCAACCAAGAGGCAATTGAGAAGGAGCTACTTTAAACCTTTATATATCGATTCGAATTACAGTACGGCTTCAATTGGGAATGATAGGCCTTATGTAGTAAAAGAGCAGGAAGTAAAACACGAGCGGGAATTAAACTACGAAAGCCCTATGGTTTTAACAAGGGATGGTAACACTGCCTATTTCAGCAAGGAAGTCATGGTAAAACCTACAACTGGCCTATTTTCAAAGAAACAGAAAGTTCACCGTATCTTTAGGGCGGACAAGGTAAACGGTGAATGGAAATCCATAAAGGAACTGGCCTTGTGTCCCAATGATTATTCGGCCTTGCATCCGGCCATTTCAAAAGATGGTACCAGATTGTTCTTTGCATCCAATATGCCCGGTACCTTTGGAGAGTATGATATTTATGTATCTACCATAAAAACAAATGGTGTGGTAGGCGTGGCCAAAAATTTAGGAACCAAAGTAAATACCCCAAAAAACGAAATGTATCCAAAGGTTATGGAAGGCAATACCTTGGTGTTTGCCTCCGAAGGCCATCAAGGATATGGAGGGCTCGATGTTTATATGGTTGAAGTGGAAAAACGCAACGTTGGTTTGGCCATGAACATGGGCAGTTCCATAAACAGCCCAAGCGACGACTTCTCGATACAGTTCACTAGCGGCCAAATGGGATATGTGATGTCCAATAGGGGAGGCGATGGAAGAAAGACGGAACTTGTCGCCTTTTCGTTCCCTCAGGAAGGAAAAACACAGCATGCCAGGGACTTTCAGTTGATGGAGGCTTTAAATACCGAGGAGAGGACCCAATATTCAACATCCGTTTTTGAAGAAGATCATTAACTGATATATCCCCTAAATATAGAGATTCGGAACCTAACAAAGGACATCGGAATCCATTTATGGAACATGGAAAATTCGATACCCCCATTCCTTTGAAGACACAATTTACTTGAACTTTTAACCCTACTCAAATGAAATTCGCTATAAAAAAATCGGTACTAATAGGACTGCCCATTTTACTGTTCCTATTTGTTGGAAGCATGGCTGGATTCGCCCAGGAATCCAATGCCAATTTGAACTCGAGCAGCACCTATCACAATCAGCTGTTCTATAATAGATACTTGATCAACCCTACATTTTCACTGGTTAGGGAAAATAAATCCTACCTCAACATTTTGCACAGGAACCAATACGCCACTTTTGATGACAATACCCAAAACTACTTCCTTGGTTTCAGCAATATGCTTAATGACAGAACCGCAATAGGTATTGGTGTTTACAGTCAATGGTCCGGAGTCGTACAGGAATTCGGTTTCAATGCCAACTACGCCACTGCCGTAAAATTGGGTGACAAAAGCACGCTAACCTTTGGAACCAACGTTACCTATTTTAATCAAGGTCTGGATAAAAACCGCGTGGTAATTTCCGAAGCCGATCCAGAAATATCCGATGCCAGAAAAGAGAGTAAAATTGCCGTACAACCGGGAATCAACCTGTCCATTGGAAAGTTCGATTTTGGATTGTATGCCCAGGACTTACTCCGATACAACCAAACTACGGATGAATTTTTGACAAACCTGTCCACCCGAAGCGTAAAGGCCTCCATGCAGTACACACATAGCTTTAACGCTGGCCGAGGGCTCTTTGAGGACGCACGATTGATGCCCTTGGCCCAAGTGGGCAAAAACGAGGATGGAAGCATGTACTATTTAGGTTCCCTGCTGTTGGATCTACCCAATTATGGATGGTTACAGACTACTTTGGATCAAGAATATGGAATGTCCGCCGGGGTAGGCTTTAACTTCAGCAAAAAAATGTCCCTAGGATATTTGATAGAAAAGGACCTCTCGCAGAACGAATCCAATTTGGGGTGGAACCATGAAGTTTCTTTGGCTTACAAATTCAAGGATGAGGACATGTCCATTACAATTGCAGATCGATCTGAGGACAGTAAGATAGATGCAATTGTCCGAAATTATGAGGAGCAGATTGCCGATTTGATATCGGAGCGTAATAAAACTCGAAAAAAGGAAAAGCGTGAAGCTGAAAAAGAGACCATCACCAATCCGGTTGCGGCGTACGCTATGGAAAATATAGATCCGAACGACTTGGCCTACCAAAACCGTTTGATTCTTGACGAGCTTATCCTAAGGCAGGATTCTATAGAGGAGGCGAGGACTTTGGCTTTTGAAAAGAAGTTCGAGACCATCGTACGGCTTTTACGCAACGATATAAAGAACAGTGTGGACTCCAACCTTCAAAATTTCAAATTAGAAGAGCGGACCATGATGGCGGCCAAAAAAATGGAAGAGGAACATGCACGTAGGGCCGCAGAGGAGGATTTCGAAAAATATAACAAGCTGCCCATCAAAATGCTGGGAAGCGCGGATATGTTGGGGGTTAAATCTGGCTACTATGTTATTGCCAATGTGTACAGCAACAAAAAGTACTTGAACGCCTTTATGCAAAAGCTAAAGGACCAAGGCTTGAACGCCCAACAGTTCTACAACAAAGAAAATGGTCTGTATTACGTCTATTTGGCGGATTATGATTATAAGAGTGATGCGCATGATGCCTATGTATCCAATCTAGGCGGTAAGTACAATGATGAAAAGTGGATTATGCAGGTGGACGAGCACACGGCCACTGTGTCGAACACCTTTGAAGATAGTGATTCATATTAAGAAGATTAACAAAAATATAGCAAGGATTGCATACTAGAATCGATATATAAAAGTTTGAGTATTTCTATGTTTGAGTAAATTGTCGACAGAAGGAGGGGTAGTATCCGGGGGGATAACTGGGGCCCCTCCTTTTTATTTTAAGCTATAATTTTCGATGAACTACACTCAAATAGTGTATTTGAACGAAAAAATTAGGGAGATTGTCAGGTATAGTTGTTAAAGAAGTATATTTCGGAAACAAACAGAAATAAACCATTCTTTAACCCCAAATCCCCCAGATTATGGATAATTTTTACCTACAGCTTGCTACCCACAGGCAATCCTTCTTAACGACAAGCCCAAAGCATTTGCTCAATTTGCTTTATTTTTTGAAATGTATCTTGAAACCTATTTGGCATCGACCGTTGTTTGATACAGAGCAGCATCGCCGCTAAATTAATTTCGCCCTACACCTTTATTTTTTCGGTTTGATTTCCAAATGTACCCAATTTGGAAAGGATGTTTTTTCGGCTGGGCCCAAAAAAACTTCCTAGCGAATAAGGGCCGTAGGCTACCCAGATTTTACCCAATTATTAACCCCCGGATTTGGTTTCCAAAAGAAACCGAACAGGACAATTTAACTTACTTATGAAAACTCAGGATTTAAAATTTATCATTGTTGAAAAAAACGAACATTTACATGTTAGCTATCTAAACTACCTAAAAAAAGTGGATGGTTTTCAACTCATGGGAATTTATACCACACCCCATAAGGCACTAAAGGATTTTAATAGAACCAGGCCGAACATTGTGTTGACCGAGGTTGACCTGGAGGAAACCAGCGGTTTGGAAACCATTCAGTTATATAGAAAAAAGGACTGGAACGTAAAGGTGGTGATGATCAGTGAAAACAATGACTTCGAGCTTATTAAAAAAAGTTTCAAAAAAGGAGCAAATGGCTATTTGACCAAACCCATGTCTGCAGACAAGTTTAGCCATGCATTGACCAGCGTCAGGGAAGAAGGAGCAACCATCAGTAACGATATCGTTAAACAAGTTGTCTCCAATTTCAATAGGAAATCCTATAGTTTCTTTTCGGAACGGGAGAATCAGATCGTAGACTATTTATGCAATGGGGCAACCTATAAAATGATAGCCGACAAACTATTTGTTACTACCAGTGCCGTCAATTTTCACATTCAGAATATCTATCTAAAGTTGGACGTAAATTCAAAGTCCGAAGCTTTGAGCAAGCTTGAAAGTCTATAATACCTACTTATGCTTTGGGTAAAGGTCCTTGGAAACAAATCTGGTTTCCTTGGGCCTTTTTCTTTACGAAAAGGGTTTCGATAAATTTTCGTAATTCACGAAAAAAATATAAATATCTAAAAATCAATAGCATATTGATGTTTAATACTAAATAATCACTCGAAAGTTCTTTCTTATTGACAAGTAATCTTAGCCGTGCTATTCTTTTTAAAGCTTGTATTATAGTACCTTTATAGGGCTAAATTAGAATGCATTAAAGTAGTCCGTATATGTATTATGTAGGTTTGGATATAGGTAGTTCTTCCATTAAAATCGCTTTGGTGGAATCAGGTACTGGAAAAAGTGTGGATGTGGTACAGGAGCCTGAGACCGAGATGTCCATGTTGGCAATAAAAAATGGTTGGGCGGAACAGAATCCTGAGGATTGGTGGACCTATGCCTGCAAGGGTATCAAAAATCTGATTCAAACTCACGGAATTTCTTCCCAAGATATAATTGGTATAGGTATTTCCTACCAAATGCATGGGTTGGTGCTCGTGGATAGTGACGGGGAAGTGCTTAGGAATTCGATTATTTGGTGCGATAGTCGTGCAGTGCCTATCGGTCAAAAAGCTTTTGAGGAAATAGGTGAGGACAAATGTTCCGAGTATCTCCTGAATTCCCCCTCCAATTTTACGGCAAGTAAGCTAAAATGGGTAAAGGACAATGAACCTAATATATATTCTAAAATCTATAAGTTTATGTTACCCGGGGATTACATAGCAATGAAGTTTTCGGGTGAAATAAATACAACGGTCTCCGGTCTTTCGGAAGGGATTTTTTGGGATTTTAAGAAAAAGGATATTGCCACCTTTTTGATGGACTACTATGGTCTGGATGCCAATTTGGTTCCTGAAATCGTTGACACTTTCGGTATTCAATCCAAGGTAAATGAAAAGGGTGCTTCGGAAAGTGGACTAAAAGTAGGGACACCTATTTTGTATAGGGCTGGGGACCAGCCCAACAACGCCTTATCCTTAAATGTATTTAACCCGGGTGAAGTGGCGGCCACAGGAGGTACCTCCGGTGTTGTCTATGCCGTTACCGATAGTCTATCCGTAAAGGAAAGTGCTAGGGTAAATAATTTTGCCCACGTCAATTATAGTCCGGGAAGCGACTCAAGAATAGGGAAGCTCTTGTGTATAAATGGTTCCGGAATCCAGTACAGGTGGTTGCTGAATAATTTAGGAGTGGGTTCCTATGACGAGATGAACAGATTGGCCAATGAGATACCTGTTGGGTCTGATGGTGTGGTTATCATACCTTTTGGTAATGGAGCGGAGCGAATGCTTAACAATCAGGAAGTTGGTACAAGGTTGGTAAATATAAACTTGAATAATCATGGTAAGGGGCATCTTTGTAGGGCGGCCCTTGAGGGTATCGCATTTTCCTTTGTTTATGGAATGGAAATAATGGAATCCGATGGTATTCAGGTCAACGTCATGCGGGCTGGTAACGATAATCTTTTCAGGTCCAAGATATTTTCGGAAACGGTGGCTACCCTAATAGGCTATGATATAGAAATTTATAATACTACAGGGGCCATTGGGGCCGCTAGGGCCGGACTTTTAAGGGAAGGTGATTATGATGCTTTTGGTAAGGCTATCATGGAAAACGATTACGTGATGACATTTAAGCCGCTTACACATAAAGCGGAATATCAAAAAGCCTACCAGCATTGGAAAAAGGAATTGGAATTAATAACAAAGTAAACAACTTATAAATCAGTAATAATGGCAGAAAAAGTATATTTCAAAGGAATTGATGCAATTAAATTTGAAGGCAAGGAATCTGATAATCCCTTGGCATTCAAATATTATAACCCTGAACAAGTGGTGGCGGGCAAAACGATGCGTGAGCATTTTAAATTTGCCATCGCCTATTGGCATACGTTCTGTGGACAAGGGTCTGACCCATTTGGTCCGGGAACACAGAATTTTGAATGGGACCAGTCTTCTGACCCTGTACAGGCGGCAAAGGACAAGGCAGATGCAGCCTTTGAGTTTTTTGAGAAAATTGGTTTCGATTATTTCTGTTTTCATGATTTTGACCTAATTCAAGAAGGTCCAACCTTTGCGGAGTCGGAAAAAAGATTGCATACCATTGTAGACTATATCAAGGAGAAGCAGAAGGCATCCGGTAAAAAATTGCTCTGGGGAACGGCCAACTGTTTTTCAAATCCACGTTATATGAACGGTGCGGCGACCAATCCCGAGTTCAATGTCGTTGCAAGGGCAGGTGCCCAAATTAAAATGGCCTTGGACGCTACCATGGAGCTAAATGGTGAAAACTACGTATTCTGGGGCGGTAGGGAAGGTTATATGTCGCTATTGAATTCCGATATGGGCCGAGAATTGGACCATATGGGTCAGTTTTTGACCATGTGTAGGGATTATGCCCGTGCCCAAGGGTTTAAAGGAAATTTCTTCATTGAGCCAAAGCCTATGGAGCCCATGAAACACCAATACGATTTTGATTCCGCTACCGCCATTGGTTTCCTAAGGGAGTATGGATTGGATAAGGATTTCAAGATCAATATAGAGGTAAACCACGCTACTTTGGCGCAGCATACCTTCCAACATGAATTGGCGGTTGCCGGAAAAGCAGGAATGCTGGGTAGTTTGGACGCCAATAGGGGCGATTACCAAAACGGATGGGATACGGACCAATTTCCAAACAATATCCTTGAAACTACTGAAGCCATGTTGGTATTCTTGGAAGCGGGAGGACTTCAAGGAGGCGGTATTAATTTTGATGCCAAAATCCGAAGAAACTCTACGGACCTGGAAGATATATTCCTTGCACATATTGGTGGTGCGGATACCTTCGCCCGTGCCTTGATAACCGCGGATAAAATAATTTCCTCCTCTGCTTATTCAAGCTTGAGAAAAAAACGGTATAGTTCTTTCGACTCAGGAAAGGGGAAGGAATTTGAGGAAGGCAAATTGGACTTGAAGGATTTGTACGAAATTGCCAAGGAGAACGGCGAGTTACCTTTGGTTAGTGGCAAACAAGAGCTTTTTGAAAATATTGTAAATCAGTATATTTAATCAAAGGATTTTTTTATCAAAAAGGTCTTGATATGCTTCAAGACCTTTTTGGTTTTAAGTAACAGTCTCGCTTAAAGCAAGCGAGGTGAGGATAGAGATATTCATTTGGTTCATGGCGCTAGCGCCATGGCATTCAAAATTTGATTATCGGACAATGAAGAAGATTACCCTAAAGAATATAGCGCAACATTTTGATGTTTCCATCTCTACGGTATCCAAGGCGGTCAACGACAGCCATGAAATTAGTAGGGATTTGAAGAAGCGTATACAGGAGTATGCCAAGGAACATCATTACAAACCTAATAAGCTGGCCTTAAATCTTCTGAACCGAAGTACCAAGACCATTGGGGTCATCGTTCCAAATATTTTGAACTACTTTTTTGTTCAAGTATTATATGGTATTGAAAAGGTGGCCAATGAAAATGGCTATAATATTATCAGTTGCATAAGTGATGAATCCCATGAAAAGGAGTCCAAAACCTTGGCGTTTTTGGATTCGGGAACGGTAGATGGTCTTATCATTTCTTTGGCTGAGGAAACCCAGGTGAAGGAACAAATCGAGGGGTTACGGGAAATAACGGAGAGTCAAATACCATTGGTGTTGTTCGATAGGGTATCCGAATTGATAGACTGCGATAAGGTAATCGTAGACGATTTTGAAGCAGGATATAAGACGACCAAATTCTTTTTGAACATAGGATGTAAAAACGTTGCTTTCGTTTCTCCCATTGGCAAATCGAGCGTAGGGAAGTTGCGGTTGGCTGGGTACAGAAAGGCCTTGGAAGAAGCGGGAATCAAGTTCGATGAAAAGTTGGTGGTCAATTTTACCGCCAAGGACGATCTTGATTTGCTCATGTCCTTCCTTTTGAACTACAAACCCATAGATGGTATTCTGGGCTTGGATGAAATTACGGCGGTAAAAATTTTGCACATCGTAAAATCCCGCGGTTATAATGTTCCTGGGGATGTGTCCATAGTAGGATTTACGAACGGTCAGTTGTCACAATACGTCACGCCTTCCTTGACCATGGTGAGTCAGCATGGAAAATTCATTGGCGAAAAGGCCGCAGAGCTATTGATCAAACGCATAAAGGAACCCAATAGACCATTTGAGACCAAAGTGGTCAAAACAAGCCTTTTGGTACGGGATTCTACCAAGAAACTTCAGTAATTACACGGTGTCCGGATGTGGATGTTCCCAATCCTCCCTATAGTCGCGCGTTAATCTGGCCGTAGCTTCTTCATCCCCCACAACGGTCCTGGTTTTGGGATCATACGTCAAAGGTCTTCCCAATTCCATGGATAGATTGGCCAAAATACAACTGGCGGTTGAGATATGTCCCTCTTCTATATCCGCTATAGGTTTGGTGCCATTTGCTATTGCTTCCAGAAAATCGATCATATGCCTTCGAGTAGCTGGCGCCGCATGCAATTCATTGTCCTTTTCCTCCAAATCTTCGGGATATTTCTCTTTCTCGTAAAGTACGTTGAAATGAATCGGTTCGCCGTTCTTGTAGGGGATATAATCGGCTTGCATGGTACTTCCTTTAAGTACGCCCTTTTCGCCATAGATTACGAAGGCCCAGGGATATTCCGGGTCCGCTGGGTTGCCCCAGCTTCTATGTTGCCAAACACAATTAAGGTCATCATATTCAAAAACTGCGGTCTGTGTATCGGCTATATTTGATTTTCCTTCTTTCTGTATGTAGATGCCGCCTTCTGAACTTATTTGTTTGGGCCATCCCAAATCTAACATCCATCGTACGGTGTCCAACATGTGTACGCACATGTCTCCCATAATGCCATTGCCGTATTCCATAAAAGTCCGCCACCATCTTCTATGTGGAATTCCGTCATAGGGTCTCCAAGGTGCTGGACCCGTCCACATTTCGTAATCCAAAAATTCCGGTACCGGTTGTAAGGGAGGGTTTCCGTTGGCCCTCATGTGATAATAGCAGCACATCTCCACATGGCCAATCTTGCCCAAAAGCCCCTTATCAACAATCTCCCTTTTGACATCGATCAAATGTGGGGTACTTTTTCTTTGGGTTCCAACTTGTACCACCCTGTTATATTTTCTGGCGGCAGCCACCATGGCCTCACCTTCCATTATATCCACGCTGATTGGTTTTTGGACATACACATGTGCCCCTGATTTTAGGGCTTCAATACACATTAAGGCATGCCAATGGTCTGGGGTCCCGATTAAAACAATGTCCAGTTTTTCTTTTTTGAGCATGTCCCGATAATCCGAATACATCTTTGGCTTTTTCCCGTTCTTTTGGCGTTGGGAAACCTGTTCCGCGACATCGTTAAGAAAATTCGAATCCACATCGCAAAGGGAAACCACTTCCACATTGGCAACTTGTATAAGTTTGAACAGATCACTGGTGCCATACCAACCGGTTCCGATAAGTGCTACTTTTTTTGGTTTTTCATCGGCAAAAAATTCGAATCCATAACTGCCCATGGAGGATAGGAGTAGGGAGGCGGCAGATGCACCTTTGATAAAATTCCGTCTACCTAAAAATTGGTTTTCAGTGGTCATAAATAGTTTCTTTAGAATGCTGGACTGTGAAAAAGTTTTGTGTAAGTTATCAGATAAAAACAAATAAACACATCATGTTGGCATAAAAATTACCTGAACCTTATTAAATATTTATATTTGATTGGTTTAAATTAACAATTTATCATGAGGCGACTGTTTTTACTATTTTTTGTTTGCTGTGTTTCTATTGCGAAGGCGGAAATTACCCTTCCAAGTATATTTTCAAGTAATATGGTCTTGCAACGGGAAGCTACCGTAGATTTTTTTGGGTGGGCCCATCCAGGTGAGGAATTTACAATTTCAACCGGTTGGGATTCCAAGGTACATTCCGTAAAAACGCCGATAACGGGCAAGTGGAAAGTATCCGTGGAAACATCCGGTGCAGGAGGACCTTATAAGATTGCCTTTAAAGGAGATTCCAATGAGATTCTACTCGATAATATTTTGATCGGGGAGGTGTGGCTATGTTCCGGGCAATCCAATATGGAATGGAGCGCCAATAGCGGATTGGACAATAAAGAGGAGGCCATAGCCAGTTCCAACAAACCTACGATAAGGCTCTTTACCGTAGAAAAAAGAACGGCCGATCATCCCCAGGACGATTTGGCCGGGACGTGGCAGGTTTGTTCACCAGAAACCATGCCCGAATTCAGTGCGGTGGCCTATTTTTTTGCCGAACGACTTCAGGAAGAAATGGACGTACCCATTGGATTGATAGACTCTTCATGGGGAGCTTCCTGTGCCGAAGTCTGGACACCGGAAGAGGAGTTCGATAAGAACCCAGCCCTACAGGAGGCCTACGAACTCATAAAGCCCAACCCTTGGGTGCCCATAGAAAAATCGATTTTGTACAATGCCATGATCGCTCCTTTAACGAGTTTTAAAATAAGCGGAACCCTCTGGTATCAAGGGGAATCCAATACGGCCAATGCCGAAAGCTATGAAAACACCTTTGGCACGCTTATAAATTCTTGGCGAGATAAGTGGGGGTATGATTTTCCATTCTATTATGTGCAAATAGCTCCTTATAAGTATGGAAGGGAATATGAAGGCGGCATCGTTCGTGATCAACAAAGGAGGACCTTGTCACTTCCCAACACGGGTATGACCATGACCAGTGATATTTGTACCGTGGACGATATCCATCCTAGAAATAAAAAGGATGTGGGCATCCGTTTGGCGAACATTGCCCTTAAACAACAGTATGATGTTTTGGATACAACTGTCTATGGACCTTTGTTCGATAAGGCCGAAGCTATCGGGGATAAAGTAATGGTTCATTTTTTACATAATGAAGGGCTTACCGTGAAAGGAAAAGACTTGGAGCATTTCGAGGTTTTATCATCGGATGGAACTTGGTATCCGGCGAAGGCGAAAATCAAAAATGGTATCGTAACCGTACAGGCAAAAGAGGCAAAGGAGCCAAAAATGGTTCGATATGCTTATAGAAGTACGGACATTCCAAATTTATTCAATTCGGTTGGTTTACCTGCGTCAACTTTTATAAGTGAGGAGCTTTAATTTAATTCATTGGTGTACGGGATTTTCAAGAAATGGAGTATAAAAACATCAGGATTCATGAATTTATACTTCCAAACAGAGAAATGGCTAATTAGATTTTGAATAATTCTATAAATTGTACTATAAACCAAATACCAAGTTATGCAGATAAAAGAATCCTCCGAAGTGTATGATGTAATTATTGTAGGCTCCGGGGCCGGTGGCGGAATGGCCACCAAACAATTGGCGGATGCAGGACTGAACGTAGCCGTTGTTGAAGCGGGTCCGTTTTTTGACCCAGCGGACCCAAAAACGATGACCCAGTTAAAATGGCCATACGATTCGCCAAGAAGAGGTGCCGGCACCGATCGGGCCTTTGGGGAATGGGATCAGTCTTGGGGCGATTGGGAAGTGGAAGGAGAGCCCTATACCCATGAGGAAGGAACCGAGTTTAAATGGTGGCGTGCCAGAATGCTTGGAGGACGTACCAATCACTGGGGGCGTATTTCACTTCGATTTGGACCAAAGGATTTTAAAGGGAAATCAAGGGACGGTCTTGGCGATGATTGGCCTATAGGGTATGAGGATATAAAACCTTATTATGACAAATTGGACAAGCTCATTGGGGTCTTTGGGACCAAGGAAGGCCGTGAGAACGATCCAGACGGTTTTTTTCTTCCTCCCCCAAAACCAAGGTTGCACGAATTGTTTTATATCAACGGGGCAAAGAAAACAGGTATTCCGGTGATACCTGGCCGACTTTCCATGTTGACCAAAAGAATCAATAACGAACGAGGCGTATGCTTCTATTGTGGCCAATGTGGACGCTCTTGTCAGGTCTATGCCGATTTCTCTGCGGGAAGTTGCCTCATCTTTCCGGCTCAAAAAAATGGAGGCAAGGTAAAACTCTTTGTCAATTGTATGGTGCGCGAAGTGACTACCAATGAGGAAGGCAAGGCGACTGGAGTTTCTTACATCAACAAGGAGGATAGAAAAGAATATAAATTAAAAGGTCGGGTCGTCGTTCTGGGTGCATCCGCCTGTAGTTCCGCTAGGATACTCCTAAATTCTAAAAGTAAACAGCATCCCAACGGACTTGGAAACAGTAGTGATGTTGTGGGCAGGTATTTACACGACTCTACGGGTGCCAGTGCTGCCGGCGTCATTCCAGGCCTATTAAACCGAAAAGTGTCCTACAACGAAGACGGGGTAGGAGGTATGCACGTCTATTCCCCATGGTGGGGAGACAACTCCAAGTTGGATTTTCCCCGCGGCTACCACATTGAGGTTTGGGGCGGAATGGGCCAACCCAATTACGGTTTCGGTTTTGATCCCAACGGCATGAACAAGTTTTTCGGATTAAAAGTGGGAGGATATGGCGATAGTTTACGGGACGACGTAAAGAAATACTACGGTTCGGTCATTGGATTTGGAGGTAGGGGGGAAGCCATCGCATTCAGGGAAAACCGATGCGAAATAGACCCCACCACCGTGGACAAATACGGTATCCCTGTACTGAAATTCAATTACAAGCACTCACAGTATGAAATCAATCAGGCCAAGCACATGCAGGATACCTTTGAAGAACTGATCCATAACATGGGCGGTATCCCCTTGAGCGAAAAACCCGGAAAGGACCAAAACTACGGCTTGTTGGCCCCTGGACAAATTATTCACGAGGTGGGCACTACACGTATGGGTGATGACCCAAAAACTTCAGTCACGAATAAATTTCAGCAATTGCACGACTGCGATAATGTGTTCATTGTAGATGCCGGACCCTTTGTTTCGCAAGCGGACAAAAATTGTACGTGGACCATCATGGCCTTATCTTGGAGGGCATCGGACTATATAATCGATCAACTAAAAAAGCAAAATATTTAATAAGATGGACAGAAGAAAGAGTTTACAGACCCTACTCCTTGGTGGGGCAGCAGCAGGGTCGGGACTGGTTTTCAATTCCTGTAAAACGGAAACTACGGAAGCCGTAGACCAGGCCATCACGGAAAGTAGCGATACATATTTTGGAAGGACCCCTGCAGAGCTGGAACGTTTGGAAAAACTACAGGCAGAGCAATTGTTCAACGAACATGAAATGGAAACCATTGCCGCTTTAAGCGTGGTTATCCTTCCGCCAAAAGAACCCCATGGCGGACCCATAGAGGCGGGAGTACCGGAGTTAGTCGAATTCATGGGCAAGGATATTCCGGAGATGGCCCCAACCTTGTTGGGCGGACTCATGTGGTTGGACCATAAGAGCAATACTGAGTTTGGAACCGAGTTTAAATCGGCCACCTTGGAGCAGAAAAAACAGATCTGTGATGCCATTTGCTGGCATGATACTGAGAAGCCATTATCCGAACAACCTTTGGAAATTCAATTCTTCTACATGATGCGGGGCTTGACGGTTACCGGTTACTACACCTCCAAAGTGGGCATAGCGGATTTGGGCTACAAGGGCAACCAGCCCAATGTCTGGGACGGTGTTCCGCAGGATGTGCTGGACCAACATGGCGTAGCGTATGACCCGGAATGGATTGCTAAATGCGTGGACCAAAGCAAGCGAAACGTCATTGCGGAATGGGACGATGAAGGAAACCTTCTAACCTAATTACAAAGAAAATGAAGAAGCTTTTAACGGTAATTGCTATTGGATGTATGGCGTTCGGCGCTAGCGCCCAGGAAGTCGGGTTGCAATTGTATAGCCTTAGAAACCAGTTTAAGGAAGATGTTCCCGGAACCCTAAAACTCATCAATTCATGGGGAATCTCAAAGATTGAAGGCGGCGGCACCTATGGAATGCCTTTAGAGGACTTTCAAGGACTATTAAAGGAGCATGATCTACAGGTTGTGAGCGTTGGAGCGGATTTCAATGATTTGGAAAAAAATGTGGACAAGGTCATCCAGAATGCCAAGGATTTCGGGGCTAAATATGTCATGTGCGCATGGGTTCCCCATGATGGGAACAATTGGGCCTTGGAAGAGACCAAACATGCCACGGATGTTTTCAATACGGCCGGAAAGCGCTTGAAGGAAGCGGGTTTGACCTTGGCCTATCATGCCCACGGCTATGAGTTTAGACCGTATGAGGACGGTACGTTCTTTGACTATATGGCCAAGAATGCGACCGATTTTACCTTTGAACTTGATGTGTATTGGGCGCAACATGGGGGTGCCGATCCGGTAGCGCTCATGAAAAAGTATCCTGGGAAAATGACTTTATTACATTTAAAGGACATGGAGCATGGTGTAAAGGGCAATAATACCGGCCATGAGGACGTAGAGACAAACGTCGTTTTGGGTGCCGGTCAAGTGGATATTGCCGGAGTGGTTGCCGAAGCCAAAAAACTGGGTCTGGAATACATGTTCATTGAGGACGAATCAAGCCGGGTGGTGGAGCAAGTTCCTCAAAGCCTAGAATTTTTGGAAAGCCTAAAATAGTTCAAAATCAATATATTGAGTCAAAGCCGTTCAATGGAAACTTTGAACGGCTTTTTGTTTGTAAAAATCATATATTTATAGGAATCTCGATTTAATTCTATGTCTCCTAAATATCTGATTACCCCATTACTAGCTTTTTTATTTTTTGGTTGTGCCGATAAGGAAAATGTCAATCGAACTATGGACTCCCATGACCTACCCAACATCGTTTGGCTGGTTGCCGAAGACCAATCCCCGGAATGGTTTCCCATGTATGGGGATTCCACGATATCCTTGCCAAATTTGGAGTCCCTTGCAGCCGATGGGGTGGTCTTTACCAATGCGGTAGCACCGGTTCCCGTGTGTGCCCCAGCCAGAAGCTCCATTATTACTGGCATGTATCCCACGACCTTGGGAACCCATAATATGAGAACACATAAACCCTGGGCGCCAATCAATGAGCCTCTATTGGATAGCTTGCCCAGCTACTCCCCTGTGGTGCCGGAGGGAGTGAAAATGTTTCCAGAATACCTACGAAAAATTGGTTATTACACCGCCAATGGTCCTAAGGAGGATTACAATTTTGAAAAGACCGATGCGGCTTGGGACGAGAGCAGCGGGGAACGCCATTGGAGAAAACGTAAAGAAGGTCAGCCATTTTTTACCGTGTTCAATTTTGCTGTGTGCCACGAGTCCCAAATTTGGAACAGGGGCCAGGATACACTTTTTGTCGATCCTCTGAATGTACAGGTGCCTCCTTATTTCCCGGATTCGGAGGTAATCAGACATGATTTGGCCGTGAATTATAGTAACCTGAAGCGTTTGGATGACCAGATTGGAGTGGTTTTGGAAGACTTGAAGGAAGACGGCCTGTATGAAAACACTATTATCTTTTTCTATGGTGACCATGGCGGACCCTTTCCCCGTCATAAAAGGGCATTGTACGATACCGGGGTAAAAGTACCCTTGATCATAAAATTCCCTAAAAATAAAAATGCTGGAAGCCATGATGACCGTTTGATAAGTTTTATAGATTATGCCCCAACACTACTTTCGCTAGCAGGCATTGAACCGCCAAAAGTGATGCAGGGCGTGGCACAATTTGGGAAGTATGAACTGGGGAAGAAACCAAAATACACTTTTCATACTTCGGATCGGTTTGATGAGATTTATGACCGATTGCGCGCCGTACGTAGCAGGCGTTATAAATACATTAAAAGTTACAATACGGAACTAAGTCACTCGTTGCCCGTTTCCTATCGCGAGCAAATGCCGATGATGCAAGCATTACGTAAACTTTATAACGAAGGAGCCTTGAACGAACAACAGGCAGCTTGGTTGCATCCCACCAAACCGGAAGAGGAATTGTACGATTTGCAAAACGACCCTTATGAACTGGACAACCTCGCAGGAAATCCCGATTTGCAAGATACGCTCATCTTCTACCGAAACATTTTAGATGAATGGATTAAGGATAGTAAGGATTTGGGCGGAATCCCGGAGCGGGAACTTATTGCCAAATGGCTCCCCGATGGAAAAGCAAAGCGTTTACCTCCCTTAGAAGTTGCCATGAATGATTACGTCGTCCAGTTGATTTCCCCGCAACCGGACGCTACGATTGTTTGGAAACTTCCCCAGGATTCCATTTGGAAGGTCTACGTAAAACCACTTTCCAAAGATTTGAATTTTGAGGCCAAAGCGGAACGGATCGGGTATCTGGATAGTGAGATTCTAAGAATGGAATAGTTAGTAATACCCCGCCTTCTGCAGAGCCGAACTCAAAACCAATACAGAATTTTCAAAACTCTTTTTTAGTAGGGTATCGGCATCCATGGAATCCCAATACCCTTTATTGAACAATTCTACTGAAAATCCGCCCCTAAATCCCGCTTCATACAGTTTTGGAACAATTGAATCGTACGGGCAAATGCCTTCCCCGGGCAAAACACGGTCGGCATCCGTCAATTTATCATACGTGGGTTCAGAGGGATAGTCGTTCATGTGCATTACGGGCAATTTGGCACCGTTGAGAACATCGATCGTATCCCATGAATTTCCACCGCGGTGCACGTGATAGAAATCCAACAGCAGGGACGCCTTGGGATGGCCTGTTTCTATGATAATCTGTGCACAGTCAGACACCTTGTGCAGGGCTCCCATGCCCCAAAGTTCTAGGACGGGAATCACCCCGGTTTCCGCTTCCAAATCGAGAATAGCGTGATAACGTTCCGCATATTCGCCCATATTAGAGGGTTCTAACTTGGAAATTCCCATAACGGGTGCCGCTATATGTTCTCCGCCCAATTCCTTAATGATGTTCATCTCCTTGCGGAGTTGTTCTAGGGCGTTCTTCCTTTTTTCAGGGTCATCACTGCACCATTCCGAAAAACCAATGATGTTTTCCAATCTCAGGTTACCGGCCTGCAATTTTTCCTTTAAAGTTTGCGTGGTGCCCCCTTTTTCCAAATAGGTCATGATATCCCGCATCCATAATTCAATTCCATCAAAACCGGCAGCGATTACCTTTTCAATCTGGACATCAACCGGAAGTTGGTATGCCATTAAGGTCGAGGTATTTAGGCTTACCCTAAACGGGAGCGAATGTTTGGGTTCCTGTGCACCCCAACCGACTTCTTGTGTAAAAGTATTGCCAAAGGCCCATCCCGATGAAGCCGAGACAGCGAATAGGGTACCTGTTTTCAATAGGTTTCTGCGGGAAATATTCTTGGTCGACATAAAAATGGTTTAAGTGAGCACAAAATAGAAAAAAGGATTCACTCTATGCGTTCAAATTGCAAAAGTCGGACATCCGGGCCTGTACTTTTTATTCGGTCTAGTTTTAAGACAAACGGCATTCTACCGGTATCCAATTCCATTTCGCCCATATTCCAAGGTTTAAAATCCTTTACATAGGATTCCATACGCTCCACCCGGTCGTTTTCCATGCCCCTAAGTGGAGGGTCATGTACTGCTGAAATTGTAGTCCTCATGGTATTTTTTCCTTGTTGTAGCATGATTTCGGCACCCGAATTTCCCTCGGGTATGGTATAATAGAGGGTAACTTGATAGCTTCCTTTTTTTAAGGTTTCTACATCCCAATAAATGGAATCCTTGGTTTGGGTCCAATTTGTAAAAAATGTGTTGTTGGGAAAACGGTTACTACGCTCAATGTCTCCTGTTGCCATTGCATCCCTGGCGGGTAGTTGGGTAAACTTGAAATCGGGATGGCCCAAGGTAAAGGGTCGGTCGTCCGTTTCCTTGGTGAGCGGTGGGTATTTTGACAGCCATTTCCTTTTTTGGAGTACCAGCGAATCCCGAATTTTGGGGAGTTTTTCGGCAATATCCAATTTTTGTCCGGGGTCGTTTACCATATCGTACAATCGGTTTTGATCATCCAAACGGTATTGTTGGGTCCTCAAACTGGTGCGCCCGGCCCAGTGATTGTAAATTATGCGGTCCTTGTAGTCCGAATTTGGCTCGAAAATCCACGGGGCCAAATTTATCCCATCGGCTTTAAATTCGGTATCGGTAATATCCAACAACCCCAATAGGGTAGGGGTGATATCGATGGACCCACCATTTCTGTCTACTTGAATACCCGGTTTGATATGGTCCTTCCATCGGATAAAAAAGGGCGTTTTAACAGCGCCTTCATCGGTAGCACCTTTCTTACCTCGCAATCCGCCGTTCCAGCGCCATCCATTGGGGCCATTGTCCGATAGATAAACCACTATCGTATTTTCTTCCAACCCAAGCGTTTTCAAATGTTCTGAAATCCGACCGACATTTGCATCGATATTTTCCACCATGGCCAAAGCGGCCCTTGTAAATTGAGTATCTTCCTCCTCTGGATTTTGGTAGGTCATGTTCAGTTCCTTGTCTTTAAATCGGTTCCAATACGTATCCGGAACCTGCATTGGACTGTGGGGCGTATTTAAAGGAAGATAGACAAAGAAGGGTTTATTTTTGTGGGTTTGAATAAAGGAAATGGCACGATCGGTTAGGTCATCTGCCAAGAAACCATTGCCTTGCACCAATTCACCATTGTGTTCCAACAGTGGACTAAAATAGTTGCCCCAGTGCCCCGAAGCAAATCCGTAAAACTCATCAAAACCCCTGGAGTTGGGATGATACGGAGGTTGCATACCGTTATGCCATTTTCCAAAGGCGGCGGTTTTATATCCATGGTTTTTTAATATTTCGGCAATCGTGGGTACACCAATGTCCATTCGCTCGCCGCCTGCCGAGGTATCATGCACCCCAAGTCGGGTAAAATAGTTTCCGGTCAAAAGTTCCGCTCGAGTAGGGGAGCAGACAGGTTGTACGAAGAAATTGGTAAAGGATACCCCTTTTTTGGCAATGGCATCGATATTGGGAGTGTTCAGATTGGTATTGCCATGAAAGCTCAAATCGCCCCACCCTTGGTCATCGGCCATGATTAAGACGATATTGGGTCTTCCTTCATCGCTTTTTTTTGCCTCTTGAATCCGTTCTTTGCAGGACCATAAGAGTCCGAAACAGCAATACCAGATAATAATAATTGGCCGCATACATCAATTTTTAATACTTACTCCTATCACCTAACCCCTAACCCCTAATCCCTAACTTCTATCTACTTCTTAATCGCCAATCCCACCATGGAATCTGCCGTCCCATAGTACAGAAACCATTGGTCCTTAAAATAGACCAATCCTTGTATAAAGGTAGTTCCAGCCTTGTATTGCCCGCTGACTTCATGGGGCAAGCTGGGGCAAATGAAAGGGGTTGCCAGTCGTTCTAGCATCTTGGTTGGGTTTTCTTTATCAAAGAGTACCTGCCCGCCACAATAGGTGCCTTCTGGATATTGGTCGGTTGCACCTTCGCCGGAAAGATTCTTTCCGTTGTACAACAACAAAATCCCATTTTCTGTATATAATGCCGGGGGTCCAGGTTCGGTCAGGTGACTATCGAATTCGTTCAAGGTCGGTTTAAATACATGAAGGAGTTCGCCATTTTCATCGAGTAGGGGTGTCCAGTCTATGCCGTTTTCACTTTCGGCAAGATTTACAAAAAGTTCTCCCCAATACATGAGGTATTTACCATTGAACTTTTTGGCGATTAAACGGCCATTGGTTAATTCCGTCACCACGGAACCCGACTTGCTCCAAACATCCAAGAATTTACCGTCGTAGGCCTTTTGAAATATGGGGCCATGGTTGGTCCAATTTTTCAAATCATCTGAAGACGCTACCGAAAGTCGGGCTACATCCTGATTCCAACTGGTGTAGTACATAAGATACGTGCCATCAGGCGTTTCTACGACCCTAGGGTCTTCCATGCCCCCCGGATAATCCCATTTCTTGAATGCGTCGTCCTGTGGAAAGAAAACCGGTTCCGGATATTTGGTGAAATCAATACCATTGGTACTATAGGCAAGCCCGATTCTTGAGGTGCGTCCGCCTAGAATGGCATCAGGGTTGTCCTCGGCCCGAAACAGGAGAAACACGGTATCGTTTTTTACAATGGCCCCTGGATTAAAGACATCGGCCTTTTGCCATCGGACCTCATTTTGGGTAATGGGGTCGGTAAATATGTAGGTGGAATCCGGTATCATGATCGGATTTTTTTCGACCTTTTCAAAACCTAACAGCCATTGGGAAGCGGGTTCTTCTCCAGTTGCCTCGGTTGCCTCGGATATGTTTTTGCAGGCTAAAAAAAGGATAAGGATACTAACGAGGGAAATTCTTGAATACATAATTTGGGTTTGATTTTTCACAAGCTTCAATTTACGCATAATTGCAAGAATCGGCACTAAAATTTAAAACCCTGTTTCTAAGGCGAGCAGCTTTTAGGAAGTTCCCTCAATTAGATGTAATTTAAGCGCAATAATTACAAGTATGAAATACGTTTTTGGAATGCTTTTCTGTCTATTTGTTGTTTCCTGTAAATCGGGAGATAAAAAGGAAAAAGAGTCAGCAATCCCCGAAAGAATACAGAAAAAGGAGAGCGTAATCGAGGAAGCACCAGTTCAGGAAATCCAACTAAAAAGATTTGATGGTCTGGCCGATACTACCTTTATAAGGCTGGCCGACTTCAGTAATGACTTTGCCTATGACATGCGCTATGCCACTGAAAATAACTTTTTAAAGGCTAAGGTGTATGAATGTGCCGAATGCTACACCCGGGTCAAAACCGCGAAGGCCCTAATTGCCGCTAATAAGGACTTTTTAAAGGAAGGTGTAAAAATAAAGTTCTACGATTGCTACCGGCCCAATTCCGTTCAGTACAAGATGTGGGAGATTGTTCCCAACCCACAATATGTGGCGAATCCGGTAAAGGGTTCCATTCATAATAAAGGAGGGGCAGTGGATATTACCTTGGTGGATATGGAGGGGAAGGAATTGAATATGGGAACCGATTTTGATTTTTTCGGGAAAAGGGCCTATCATGATACTACGGACCTTCCCCAAGAAATTTTGGACAATCGGAAATTTTTAAAGGAAACGATGGAAAAGCATGGCTTTTGGTCCATACGCACGGAATGGTGGCATTATAACCTCGCATCGGCATCCAACGAAAAAATAGCCGACTTTACCTGGGACTGTGAATAAATTGACTTAAAAAAATGGAAATGATCAAGAAGCTTTTTTATGGTGTTATAGTTCTAATTTGTATGACAATCTCCGCACAGGATACCATCATGCCCCTTTGGCCCAACGGAAAAATACCAAACCACGTTAAGAGCGAGGAGAAAGAGACTCATAGAGAAGAAGGTATTCTCATTATCAGTAAGGTGCAAGACCCCACTATTGAGGTGTATTTGCCTTCTGAGCGCAATGCCACGGGAGAAGCTATGTTGATATTTCCGGGTGGAGGTTATGGGGTTCTGGCCTATGACTGGGAAGGAACGGATATTGCGAAATTTTTAAATGGAAAAGGCATTGCCGGTATTGTGGTTAAGTACCGATTGCCTTCCGAGGTATCGCAAGTGGACAAGCACAATGTGCCTCTGATCGATGCCCAACGCGCCATACGTTTGGTGCGTAGTAAGGCCGAAAGTTGGAATATCAAATCGGATAAAATAGGAATTATAGGATTCTCAGCAGGAGGACATTTAGCTTCTACCTTAGGGACGCATTACAATGAAAAGGTGTATGAGCCTTTGGACACAGTGGATAAACTAAGTGCCAGACCGGATTTTATGGCTTTGGGGTATCCTGTAATCACTTTTGGAGGCAAGACCCACGGAGGGTCCAAGAAAAACTTGATTGGAGAAAACCCGTCCGAAGCTATGATCGGACACTTTTCCAATGAAAAACAAGTATCAGCCGAAACACCCCCTACCTTTTTGATGCATGCTACGGATGATGGGGCGGTTCCCGTTGAAAACAGTTTGTTGTTCTTTCAAGCCTTAAGGGATAACGGTGTCTCAGCTACCATGCATATTTACCCGAAAGGTGGCCATGGATTCTCCTTGGCAAAGAAAGATAATCACTTAAGGGGCTGGACGGAACGAATGTTCGAATGGATAGAAAGTCTACGATAGTTTACCCAAAATATGCAGTAGAAAATCTATTATGGCTCCAAACTACTGCAAACACACGCTTTTTGCTGTTTCTTAATTTCACCATAGCGGTGCTATGCTAAAATTAAGAAAACACTTGTGTTTATTGTATTTTGGACCCTCACAACGAAGTCCTAATGCATAATTTGGGTTTAAAATTTGCAAAAAGATAGGGAGTAATCTATTTTACTTTTTTATTTTTGCCATCCGAATTCGGGATGTAGCCCTTCGACTGCGCTCAGGATAAACTGCACTACAGGATGTTCTGGCAAGGTCTTAAAACTGCAAGCCAACCTAGGGTTGGTTTTTATATTGAAGTTTCGGGATGTAGCGCAGTCCGGTAGCGCACTCGGCTGGGGGTCGAGTGGTCGCAGGTTCAAATCCTGTCATCCCGACAAGCTAAAGCGATAAAGGTTTTCGTAGAGAGTTTACTTACTTAAGAAAACCTTTCGCATTTAGCTAAACTAAAGCGAAGCTTTAATTTGCAACAATAGCGGTGTAAAAGGATTCTCCAAAACTTTGCCGCTTTAGAAATAATAAAATTCCAACTTTTTTATTACCATCATTGGAGGTATAAAGGATTCTTTAAATCCAACTTTCTTGAAAAAAATCAAAGCTAAATTAGCTATGAGCGTGTTTTTGACTTGCCAAATCAATCTTTTGATTAGCCACTTTTTAAAATTTCAATTTTAAATAACTAATATATCCTAGGTATATTTCGTAAAATATAGAATTTACATTTAGGATGAGTATGAAAAATGTTGAAGCATTTAAAATAAGCTTATAGACAACCTAAAAAATAATATAGATTACTAATTATCTAAAAGTCGGCTGCGGATTGGCCTTAAAATAGGTTCATCTAAAGCCAAATATTTTTTATTGAATAGGATAATTGATTTATCACTTTCCACCATTTGCCTGCAAGTCCGAAATGCAAAGCGCATCCAGCGGTGGAATGGAACCTCCGGTCAACATGTTAAGCAATCCTTCTCCTGTTTCGGCTGTCCAGAACATGAGACAGTTTTCATTCGTACAATGCCTACCATGCTCGATATCTTGGTGATTTGTCTGCATGGTAGTTCCAGCATTTACTAACCCGAGTAAATGCCCCATCTCATGATTTACCACAACTGTTTCCAAAGTGGACAAACTGGGAGCCAAAGGTTGATTGCTAAATTCTCTTATGGTCTGCTCAAAAATTACAAATGAGGTATTACGATAAGCCACACCTAATACCGAACCGTTTTCGGTATTCTGGTCATACTCGCCGTCTATAAAGATACCGCTTACCGCAATCGTCCCTTTCTCATTGAATTTACTGCGATGCGTGTCCTCTAAATTTCTTATGTCCTGTATAGAATAAAATTCTTGGTCTACCTTTTCAATTTGTCGCAGAATAATTTCAATTCCTTTCGGCTTGTTCAACCGGGCTTCCAAGAATTCCTTAAAATTATCCAAAGTTGTAGAAGTTGGGTTCAGTTCGCCCACATACAATATTTCCAAAATCAACTTTTCAAAACTACGGGATGATAAAAGATCGTTCGCCGAATCCCCTACACTTTTTTTATTTACAGAAGTGTCCACTTCGATGGGGTTTCCATTCTCATCTTCAATAATTTCGGTGCTATTTCCTGTATCCTTTGAACAGGAAATAAGAACTGAGAATAATAGGAGAATAATTTTTAGACTTTTAGTTCCCATAGTTATTGAATTACTTGCTTGACAAACAAATAGTCGACATAAATAAAACGTGATTCATGTACTGAAATTGTATTTCTAAAACAATTCACAAAGGAAAAAGAAAGATGGCCGCTAATATTTATAGTGTTATTGGCACATATTGGCATCTTTCCTTATTGTGGATTTAGCTTGTCTAAAAAATTCTAATTCGAAAAGAGGAATTTTAGGCCCAAAATAGTTAAATGGCTTAACGGATTAAAAAACAAATGATTAAGTAGGTCGAATAGAGGTGTAAAGTTTACTTTCAAAAATTTTAACACTTTTTATATAGGGAAAATTCACTTTCGGATGTTATATAGGTACAAATCATAAAAATTAATAAATATGAAAAATCATTTAAAAATAGTAACGATCGCATTAACAACCATATTCCTCATGACTTCGTGCAGTAAGGATGATAATGGGGGTTCGGAGATGGGTGCTGAATCTTATGAAACTACTTTCAAGATTACTGATGCCCCAATCGATAACGCCAATGTTGAGGCGGTCTTTGTTACGGTTTCCGACATTAAGGTAGATGGTACCTCCTTAGAGGGTTTTAACAAAACAACCTTCGATTTGGCCGCCTTGGTCAATGGACAGACTAAAACTTTAGGAAACTTGCAGTTAGAAGCTGGTTCTTATTCCAATATTGAATTGGAGTTGGACTATGATATGGATGCCTCGGGGAATACCCCCGGCTGTTATGTAGAGATGGTCAATGGAGAAAAGGATAAACTGGAGGCCGCTTCCAACAAAATAAGTATCACTGATTCTTATGAAATATTTGCCTCCAATACCAATGAGATAATTATAGATTTTGACCTAAGAAAGACCATAAAGGAAGAACAGGGAACCGTATCCAATAATTTTGAATTTGTCACAATGGCAGAGCTGTCAGCAGGTATACGTACTCTTAACAAGGAAACTACGGGAATGATTTCCGGAATTGCCAACGATGTCCAAAATACCTCCGATAAAATTATTGTATATGCCTATGAGAAAGGAGCATTTAATGCCGAAGTGGAAACAAATGGGAAGGGAGATAGCAACGTAACTTTCGCAAATGCTGTTACCAGTTCTGAAGTAAGTGGACTGAACAATGAATACAGCCTGAATTTCTTGGCTGAAGGTGAATATGAGCTGGTCTTTGCCTCATATAAAGAGGAAGGTGACGTGGTTAGCTTTAACTCACTTTTGCAAGTGGAATCGACGACTGGACTTAATCTCGGGGCCCTCTCCGTAACTTCTGCTATTCAGCTAAGTGCCAATGTTACGATAACTGGTACGAAATAATCAAATTCAGTGTTTCATCATTTATTTTTTAGCCCCTTGTATTGCAAGGGGCTAATACTTATTACCTATAATGTCATTCTTTTTGGATTAATTTAAGTATTTCATACACCAAATTTAGCGCTCCCTTTGAAGCTTCCAATTGATTTAAAGTGCCCGATACGTAGGTATCCAATTGAGGGCAGTACCATAAAAAGGAGGCGGTACTACCCGTGTGGCCGATGACTTCCAAATTTGAATCATTATTATAAAGCTCCTTAAAGGATACTTTCCTAAGTCCGTAACCATAATCCATTCCAACGGTTTCATATACCCATTGCTGCATGTCCTGACGGGTTTCTTTCTTTACTAGTGCATCGTTGTTGAATCCCTGAAGGAATCGGGTTAAATCTTGGGTTGTTGCGACCAGACCACCTCCACCCCAATCGGCACTTAAACTTTTTAGCGTTGATAGTTCCGCATCGCCAGCATAAAATTCGGCCATGGCCATTTCATTTTTCAACGGCGACGATTTTAGATTGATATAGGAACCGTTCATTCCCAAAGGCTTAAAAATATGCTGTTTAAAAAATTCGTTCAAGGAAAGGCCGCTTACCTTTTCTATCAGCAGTGCCAACAGCACATATTCCGTATCCGTATAATGGTAACCCTCACCCGGGGCAAAATGGGGCTCCATCTTCTCTTTAGAAAACTGGATGAGTTCCTCAGGAGACCATAATCTAGCGGTATCCATTAACAGTTGATTAATGATATTGGGACTACCATCAATTGTGTTATCCGTAAAATAGTCCGGTAAACCTGATGTATGCTGCAGAAGATGCGCTATGGTAATGTCTTTTGAGTACTCATTTCCATCCAATACGTGCAGCTTTTCAATCAGTGATTTTGGTAGATGTTGGGCGATTTTATCTTCAAAATTCAGCCTCTTTTGGTCCTTTAACATGCCTACAGCTGTAGCCGTGAGCATTTTGGTAATGCTGGCCGTATAAAATGGAGTATTGATTGTTAAAACATTTTCCGAATTCACGGTACTTTCCGCCAACCGAAGATCAATTCCTTTAGATTTGGAATAGACGTGCAGAAAAGCACTTTTGATAGGTTTCTTTTCCAATTCGGTCGCAAATAATTCCGCAATCTTTTGAGGTGCGTTCTGCTGACCAAATGTCCATATGGAAACAAAGAGCACTATGGTCCGTATTACCTTATTTTTCATTGTATTGCTTTCTTTATGTAAGATACTTCATTTAAAATAGTCCTTTATTAGAACCAACTGAACCCTAACCCGATGTTAAAACTTACTGCGTCCCTATGTGCATCTCCTGCTAAAAAAGCCCTGCCCTTTACTAGCTTGGACTGCACGTTCAGCGCAAAATTTTTCTTCTTGAAGATTTCATAGCCCGTGCTGGCCATCACGGCACATCCAAAATTCCAATCATCATTTTCGTTGTCCTTAATGTCGTAGAGTGCGGGTGAATCTATGGCCAAACCTATACCTCCATGAATCCACCAACGGTCATTTGCCCAATATTGCAGGGACGGTATAAAGCCTCCAAAATGTCTGTCATTGTCCTGAAATTCGTATATGTTTCCCGGTAAAGAGACCGTAATGGCTAGATTGTCGTTCAACATGTGGCCGAACTTTAAATCTGGAAAAACAAACGTTCCCTGGGCATTATCAAACGTTTGATTACCAGCACTATCTTCTATACCGATGATACCGCCGCCTACTTGGAATTCAAAGATGAAACCGTCCCTCTGTGTTGTTGTTACAGAATGTGTGTTTTATGCATATGTAACACTTGATGCGAATGCAAAGGCTACACAAGCCATTTTTAAGACGGTTTGTTTTTTGATTGTTTTACTCATGCCTTTATTATTTAATTTTAATAGGTATTCGTGAATCTTTGATTTCATGATTGTTCGTTTTTTGATTGTTTTAAATTGATGTTACAAAGTTGGGATACCTATTCAAGCAAATCGTCTTGAATTATAATTTGAAACCTAACTATTCCTTTTACTTTGGATTGATTACTTGTTGGCCTTCGCCAAGACATTATATATCAAGTTTTGCATTTCTACGGATTTGTACATCGGTATTTGATGACCCACATTTTTCAGCCGAAACAGTTGCTTTTTGGGTGCTTCTAGCCTTTCATAAAATTTTTGTGTGAGTTCAAAACCGGTGGTTAGATCGTCCTCCCCTATGAATACATACACGGGGATTTTAAAAAGGGTTCGATGCTTTAAGGCCTTAATGCTATACAGTTCTTTATAAAGGGGCATCCATTGTGGCTCCCATTCCTTAAAGAATTTCATGTATTGACCAAATTCATTTTCTGGAATGGGAGTTCCCTTGTAATCACTGATCCATTTAAATTGAACGGCCATATCCTCGACATTTTCATAAGGTATATGTACAGCTTTAAGTTGCCTAACGGCCTCCTTCTTGTTCCGTGCCTTGTAGTGTTTTATCAGTTTGGCTTGGGCCGTGTTTTGACTTTTTTGATTATCCAATACGGGACTAACGGCCACCAATGAGGCTATTTTATTTGGATATTCTGTTGCCAAATGGAACCCTAAAACGGTTCCCCAAGAATTGGCTACCACTATCATTTTGTCTTTTTGAAACGCTTCCAATAGATATTCCAAGATGTCCTCGGTATCTTGTTTCATAACTGAAAGGGTGGGCGATTTTAAATTACCGATCGATGATTTTCCAGACCCTCTTTGGTCCCAATGGACCACCAAGAAATGTTCTTCCAGAATATGGGTGATTTGTTCCCTGTGGGATGCGCTCGCCGCTCCAGGCCCACCATGTAAATACAGCATAAGGGGCTTGCTTTTATTCCCTTTTATGCTGATAAATTGCTTACTGCCCCCAATTTTCACAAATTGGGTAGTATCCACACGTGTTGAATCCAGCCTAGGACTCTGCGCGAATAAAGTAGCGGATAGCGCAATACAAATTACTGTTAATAGATATTTCATGAGGTTGTAGCTAAAAAAATGTTTGTTAAATCACTATAATCAAAGTCTTACTTGATGACCCATAGAGGACTGTATCACTTTGGGATTGTCTTTAGAATTTGATTCCAACGTATAGATTAGGTTCAAAAAGGAAATAGGATTTCCATTTATTGTCTAATTGTTTAAAGGCGTCCGGGGTATTGGTATCGAACATCCAATTTTGAAAATGGACCTGGGGCTCAATAAAAATGCGCTTCTTTTTTCCGAAAGCAATATGATAACCCAAATGGTAAGACGAGTAGAGCTTGAATCCGTTGGCTATTTTCTCATTGTTCAGGTCTAGATAGGTTTTGTATTGCGGTAGCACTTCCACCGTAGCGAACAATCCTTTCCAGAGCATGCGTTGGTATGAAATTCCAATACCCGTTTCACGTAGGTAGCCGGGATAGAATTCACTTTCGGAATCTATTTTATCCAATAGTCCATCCCACCACTGTATGCCCATGGGCTGAAACAACCTCCAAGTGGCGAATTTTACACCGATGATGTTTTTGGAATCCAATTCGCGCTTCACATGAAGCTCAATATGTTGTGTATTTGTTCTTTCGCCTCCTTTACCAATATTACCTAGGATGATGGCAGGAAAGCTTACCCTGTAGGTATAATCGGAATCATTACTCAATATAGATTCCTTGTTACTTTGAGCAAAAACACTTAACGTGCAAAGTGTTAGACCGATGATGAATAGTTTTTTCATTGTAATGTGTTTTTAATTTTCGTTTTTGATTTGTAATGAATTGATGAGGCAAAGAAACTGTACACAGGAAGGCGTATCGTCCTGAATTATGATTCAAAACCTTTTTGTTTTCCCTACTACTTCTAGGCTTTTGTATCAGGAAAAGAAAAGTTAGATGCACAAAAAAAGGCTTAACATTTTCAGTGTTAAGCCCTCTGGAACATATTATGTAAGTTTTTAAAACAACGCTTCCGGATTACTGGTAAGTTTCCCTAGATTTTGGGTGATTTTTTCAATATCCCAATGCCACCATTGTAGTTCCAACAACCTGGAAATGGTAGCCTCGGAGAAGCGTTTTTTAATTGGTTTTGCCGGATTGCCACCCACAATGGAATAAGGCTCCACATTTTTAGTGACCACCGCCTTTGTGGCAATGATGGCTCCATCGCCAATATGCACTCCGGGCATAATCGTTGCCCCGTGGCCTATCCATACATCATTGCCGATAATGGTATCCCCTTTTGTAGGATAGCTTTTGCCCTCCATGGCGTTTTGCCAAGCACCTCCAAATATGGCAAAGGGATAAGCCGTTGCGGCTTCGGTGAGATGATTGCCACCGTTCATTATAAAGGTAGCACCGGAGGCAATCATACAGAACTTCCCAATGATGAGCTTATCCCCAATAAAATCAAAATGGTATTTGACGTTTTTTTCAAAGTTGGCAACATCTTCAAAATCATCGTAATAGGTATAATCCCCTACAGTGATATTCGGATTTGTAACAATGTTTTTCAGAAAACAAAGGGTATCGTAGTTTGGTAAGGGGAAGCGGGTATTTGGGTCCGGAGCTTTCATGGATTACGTTTGGACATTTTAAATAAACTTAGCGCTAAAATAAGGGTAAGCAGGGCTTGCGCTTTTTCAAAAATACTTTCTGCCAGCAGATTACCAAGGGTATTGAGCACAAAATATACGGAAAACACCAATAACCATCTGTTTAGGGTTTTCTCGTGCCATTTATTGGGAATTACTTTGGTTTTCATTAAAATCAAACTACCTAAAAACAGCAGGACCAAAAGTGCTACCCATTCTAAAATTAGGATTGTTTTGGGTTCCACTATTTTTCCTCCCCAAACCACATGGGATGGGATAAATTGCAATAAAATCAGTATATGAAATAGAACGTAGGCCATTACAATACCCAGCGCAATTCTTCCAAAAACGTTTATTTTTTTCATTTTGGTGCTATATTGTTTTGAACTACTTCCTTGTAAAAATCCTCCAAATGATGGGTGCCAAAACAGGGGGCAATACAATCCTCTGCCATTAAGGTGAGAAAAAATTCGATGGGTCCATAGGTTTTGACACTGATAAAAGTTCGCAAAAACCAAATGGTCAGTTTTCTGGACCAATCCGGCAAATGCACAATTTTAATGGGCTTGTTTAAGGTTTTTAGCGCGAGTTCACTTATTTCATTTAGGCTTAAAACATCCGGACCTCCAATAGTCAGTTCTTTGTTACCATCATCTAAGGTAGCTACAATGGCTCTTGCCAGGTCATCGCCATGGATAGGATTGAATTTTTGATGGCCGGAACCAAACAAATAAACACGTCCCGATTTCGCCATTTCTAAAAAATCCTTCATATCCGAGAAAAAACCATTCGGCCGTACGATGGTATAATGCAACCCCGAGGCTTTTAAAGTATCCACAAACTTTTCCTTGGCCTCAAGGATTTTTAGATTGCGGTGTTTGTCCCCGTTAATGGCGGACACATACACAAAGTGCTTGACATCCGCCTTTTTAGCTTCTTCCAACAAATTCAAATTGGCCTGATAATCGACATCCATGTAGGTAAGACCGTCTTTTTGCCTAGTGATGCCCACGGTAGAAATTACGGTGTCAATGCCCTTACAGATATCCCGTAAGGTTTCAGGTCGTGTTACTTGGGCCTGTTTTATTTCCAAATAATTCTCATGGTCATTTTGCAAGCTATCGGGATTGCGCACAATGGCGACGACCTGATTTTTCCTTTCGATGAGGACTTTCAATAAGAAACCACCCAAATAGCCTGTAGCGCCTGCCAATAATACGTTGGTATGTTTCATCACTAATAAAAATTTAATGGTTTTTCAGTCCAATTTTCTTTTAAAAATATATCGGGTTATAAAAATCCCATTATCGTCATTTTTGCCTGCGTCACTTTCCACGGCACTGGTTACGAACACCAAATCCCAACCTTCTGTAAGCATGTCCGTAAGTTTTGATGAAATCAAGGCATCGTTCGCTACAATATTTTGAAAGCGTATTCCGCCCAAATTATAAAAGTTCAACAGTTTTGTTTCCTCAAAATTTTTGACCCTAATATCCTTTCTCTTGGCTTTATTCCTCGTATTGTCGTCTTCTGTTTGCTCAGAAGTGAATTCCTTGTAATCCCTTTCATCGTTGGATGAAAGCATACGTGATCGGCCCAATCCGCTTGAAACAATAGATTCTACACTTGTTATGACCTTAACTTCATAGTCTTGCTGACTAAAAACAGGATTTGTACAAAATGTGTAAAAGGCAAATAATACTACTAATTTTTTCATGTCTCTATAATTGAAATATTTTTAATTAAACTCCTTGGTCAATAGGTGTTCGATAATGGTGTTGCGTTGTGTTCCCGTATCGTCTTGCTGATTGCTTAACAGTACCATCGTCGCATCATATTCCGGTATAAAACCGATCATACTCCAATAGCCATTAATATCGCCACCGTGCCAGTACATGGTGGTACTGCCCTCTTGTGTGGTAAACCATCCCAAGCCAAAATCCACATAGCCACTTGGAACATCTTTGGCAAATATTTCCAACTTTTCAGCTTCGGTAAACCAATCTGTTTTTACGGCATTGGTCCAGCTTTCCATATCGCTTGGTGTACTACTGAAATCGCCTGCCCCAAAAGGAATGTCCATAGGATACGAACTATTGAGATTTCCGTTCAAATAACCCTGTGCATGGGTATCGATATCAATCTCATCCGTCCCTTTGTAGGATCCTGACATTCCCAACGGATTGAAAATTTTCTGCTGCACGTATTCGTGATAGGGCATTCCCGATACCTGCTCCACCAACAAGGCTGCAATGAGATAGTTTGAGTTGCAATACTCTTTGTTAGACCCTGGTGTAAAATCGAGTCCATTTTCAAGGATCAATTCCTTGATAAGCTCATAAATAGTCCCTTCATCCAAGGTTTGCCCTTGTTCGTAAGCGCCTTCAGCCAGTAATTGATACTCTGGTACACCCGATTGATGGGATAATAACTGGGCAATGGTAATTTGATCACCATTTGGGAATTCGGTATCAAATTCATCCAAGGTTTGATCAAAGCTTTGGATCATCCCATCACGTTTTAATTGCACTACCGTCGCTGCGGTAAGTGTTTTGGTAACCGAACCTATTCGGTACCCTAGGTTATCCCCTTGGGGCAATTCCGTGTCTTGATTTGCCCATCCAAAACCCTGGCGTACCAAATCCTTCCCGTTTTTGGTGACTATGGCATATCCTTGAAACCCGATATCGGTGAGGACATTTTCAAGTGTCGTGTCGTTGGGATTGGGTGCAGTGGTGTCGTCTTCCTTAGAGCAAGATGTAAAAAGTAGTACAGTGGTTACTATAAATGGGAGTAAGAATTTGTGTAAAGTTGTCATAATTGTTCGTTTATTGATGTATAATTTTGATGCAAAGATTGACCGTAAGTACACATCAATCGTTCTGAATTATAATCTGAAACGAACTAAGGAAGATGAATCATGAATTGGACTTCATCCAAGCCCTAGGGGTTATCCCCTCTATTTTTTTAAAATAGGTATTGAAAACGCTTTTGGAATTGAACCCGCTGTCATAGGCCAATCCAAGAATGGTCAAATGCGAGTTTTTGGGGTCCAGGGCAATGGATTTAAAACGTTTTAGGCGGTATGAATTCACAAAGTCATTAAAATTTAGATCAAAGGCGGTATTGATCAGGTAAGATATTTTATTGGTGTTGAACCCTAGGACATCGGATACGAATTTTAAACTCAATTGCGGATTCAGAAAAGGTTCCTCTTCCTCAAAATAGGTTAGCAGTTCCTCTTTTAAGGCCTCAGTTTGGGTAGCATCTAAAATAGTAGGTGTTGATTTTTCTTCCTCTTCCACGGGGGATGTAATATCCGAAAGGCACAGGTTGGAATGGTGCAAATCCGAAAAACCAACCATCCCGTGTAAGGGTTTCAAAAAAGGTTCTTGCCTGTAATTGATGATTTGGCCACGCCTGCGTTCGATCAATTCCTTCAAACGGGAAAAACCTAACGCTTTATGGTTGGAATTACTCAAAATATAAAGGTCGTAGGGAACAAGCATGGTTTCGTTACTTTCACTAGCTGTCCATCGTGATACAATTTCCTCCGGGACTTCAACAGGTTTTTCATTGATAAGTCGGAACAACAATTTTTTCTCTTCGAGTAATGGCGTGTCCTTTATAAATTCTTCAAAATGTTGTTTTTGGTTGAGCCATATCAAACAAAAACACTTTAAATGATGCGCTAAGGCTAATTCCGGATTAAGGGTTAGGGCATAATCTACAATTTCCAAGGCTTTATCAAATTGACCTTGATAATAGCAGATATGGGCAAAAGTGTAATGATTGTTTGCCGAAAGCGGATCTACATCCAAAAGTTTGTTGGCATATACTAAGGCCTCGTCAAAAAAGCCGAGGGCAATGAACAGTTCCGCCATAGCTTCCAAACCATCGATGTGATTCGGATTAATGGCCAAGACTTTATTGATATGGATGTACGCATTTTTAAAATCCCATTCCTCCCAAAAAAACTTACCAACAAAAGACAACGGATATTCTGGCAAGGAAGTGTCTATTTCTTTGGCGATCAAAAGATTGTCAATGGCCAAATCCATAGCTTCTTGGTAGGGCATATACCCCCACATGGCCAATAATCCGTAGCATTGCAAATTGGCATAATAGGCTTTCGCATAATTTTTATCCAATGCAATGGCCTGATCATAATAGGTTATGGCCTCGTTAAGGCTTTCCGGGGTCCATTTTAATTGCAATGATCTTCCTTTTAAAAATAATTGATAGGCATCAATATTGTTTGTTGGTTGATTGATCAAATGCTCCTGAACTTCAAAATGTCCAAAATTGTTTCGGACTTCATCCGCAATGGCCAGGCTAATCTCATCTTCCAGATCAAAAATATCCGTTAATTCCCTATCGAACCTTTTGGACCAATAATGCGTTCCGTCCGCAACATCTATTAACTGTGCCGTTATCCTAACCCGTTCCCGGGATTTTTTAATACTTCCCTCAAGTACCGTGTTAACACCCAATTGCCCACCAATTTCCCGAATATCAATACCCTTCCCTTTAAAGGCAAAGGAGGAGGTACGGGCAATTACCTTAAGCTCGTTGATTTTTGTGAGTGCATTGATGATTTCCTCGGTAATCCCATCACAGAAATAGTCATTGTCAATATCATTGCTCATATTGACAAAAGGTAAAACTGCTATGGACTGCGTACTACTCATTAATTCGATAAGCAAGGTAGCTAATCAAAGAGGAAACATCTAAGGATTAAATATTGCCACCTGTCAGGGTTCAACCACAGAACTTAGGCGTAAACTTAATTTTTATTTTTCAACTAAAATTCCATTTACCAACAATTCTTGAGATTATGGATTTGTATATAAATAGGTTAGACTGATCCAATTACTTTGCAAACCGCATGATAGAGTTCGTTCCCTTACCCTTTGTGCTCTCGCAAAACAATGTACCGCCATTCATCTCCGTAAAATCCTTGGCAATGATAAGGCCAAAGCCGGTTCCTTTTTCTCCGTCGGTTCCCAAACTTGTTTTTGGGGCATCTTGTTTTTCCAGGTTTTTATACCAATCCATATCCATTCCAACCCCATAATCCCTGACTCCCACCTCAATAACTTCTGTAGTACCTTTGGACCAGAGCACCACTTTCTGTCCGTTCTCACTAAACTTGATGGCGTTCGAGGTCAAGTTTCTGAGGACGACCAAAAGCATATTTTTGTCAATAAAAAGGGTTTCGCAGTCGATATTTAGCGAAATGTCGATCTGTTTGTCCTTGGCCATTTTTTCGAATTCTTTTTTGATAGCTGAAAAAATCGATTGTAAATCACATTTCTCCTTATTCAATTGTACACCTTCCAATTGATTATAAGACCACTGCAACAGGCCGTTGACCATGGTTATTTTATATGAAATATCGCTTTTCAGCTTGCCCGTAAAATTTTTCATCTCCTCATTGGCCAGTTCACTTTCAATAATGTCAACCATCTGTCCCAGATTTACCAAGGGAGCCCTTACATCATGGGTAATCAAGGAGAAAAGTTTGTTTTTAAGTTTATTTACTTTGACCAACTCTTCGTTTTGGTCCTCTAATTTTTGTTTCGCAATTTGAAGTTTTTCGGTTTGTTTGTCGACCTCAATTTTTAAAAGTTCGTTGGCCGCTACCTGCATCTTGATGTTCTCATCTTCCAAAAACTTGAACTTGAAGCCTATCAGTATTGAAAATAAGATCAATTGTAATGTGATCAGGATAGCACTTACCAATACTATGAATCCTGTGTTTATAGGAAAATGATTCATCAAAAACCAAGTAACTACATATAAAACACCCGAAATCAATAGAGGAGTATTAGCATACAAATAATAGGTGTTGAACTTCTTTGTTTTGAACAAAAGAAATCCCGATACTATGTTTATTATCAAGGTAACCAGTGCGGTACATGCGGCAAGTAGCTCTAGTATTTCAGAGAGTAAAGGATTTATTACCGTTAGTATGTTCAGAATGTGCAAAACGGGAAGGACAATGACCAAGAGAATCAGAAGTTTATAAATTTTGAACAGCCGTGGATTTCCCTCCTTATCAATATTCAAATAATTCTCGGTAAACTTCAATAGACCAAAGGTGGTCAACATGGCGGTAACCAACGAGGCATGATAAGCGATATTAGCGATGTTCGGACCAAAACGACCTTCAATGAAGAGATACAGGCTCCAATGGAGGGTCAAACCAAATATCAGTATCGCATAATAAAGTAGGATTCTATGCTTTAAAACAAGGAATGAGAGGAGATGATATATCCCAAAAACACTAAAGATGGCCGTAAAAACGATTGTTGAGATATACCGTACCTCCATGGAATCCATACCTGTTTAACTAATTGGTTTTAATATAGAATATTTGGATAATTCACACAATTTTTTTGGAGTCTGGAGTGCATAGGGTTTTGTCCAACTTCTGTCATTCTTCCTAGTATAAATTAATTAAACTTAATTTTAAGGTGTTGGAATATTCCGTTGAATAAATATTCTGAAATTATTTCAATTCCTTTATCTTAGGTAATTTACCATTCGTCTACATTAAAAAGTAATCCGCCGATAGTGATTCATAAATATGGTATCTTAACAAGATATTTGTTCGTTACTCTAAACATAAACTTATGCACATTTTACTAATTGAGGATGATACAATAGAAATCATGAAGTTGGAGCGCACCGTGAGTAAGCTAGAGGTAAATCATAAAATAACCCAAGCAAAAAATGGAGAGGCGGCGCTGGAGTTTCTTAATTCTGAAAACAGGTTGCCAGATATCATTTTGTTGGATCTGAACATGCCTAGAATGAGCGGTATAGAGTTTCTTAATATCCTTAAAGAGGATGATAAGTTACGTTACCTTCCAACAATCGTTCTCACAACATCCGAGAACAGGGTCGATTTGTTGGAATGCTATAAGATCGGTATCGCCGGTTACGTCATCAAGCCCTTAAAATACGAGGATTACGAGCATAAACTTAAGCGCGTTCTGGAGTATTGGGACATCAATGAATTGGTGAAAGCCTAGTTAAAAAGACCATTTCACAACAAAATTTTAGCGGCACGTATTACTTTTCTTACATTTAACCTGACTTATTCAGCAACATGAAAGGAATTGTTTTTACAGAGTTTTTGGAAATGGTAGAGAATGCTTATGGACTTGAGGTAGTGGACTCAATCATAGAAAAATCCAATCTACCGTCCGAGGGTGTGTATACATCCATTGCAACTTACGAATTTAATGAAATGGTCAGCCTTATTACTGCTTTGAGTAAAGAGGTTAATGTGCCCTCTGGTGACCTAATATACACTTTTGGCCATTATCTTTTTTCGAGCTTGGGCAGAGCCCACCCAGAGGTAATACAAAACTACAATAGTCCCTTGGGGTTGCTTTACTCCATTGAGGATCATATACATGTACATGTAAAAAAACTGTATCCAGATGCAGAGTTGCCTTCCTTCAAAATTCTAGATAAGACAGATAGTTCCTTAACAATGATCTATACCTCTTCAAGAGGCCTTTATCGTCTAGCCCATGGTCTAATAGAAAAGACCTTTGAGCATTTTAACGGTAAGGCAGATGTAACTTATGATCTACTAAAAGAGGATGGAACCCAAGTAAAATTTAAGATTGTCCAAAATGGATAATAAGGAAATCAATCTTCTTAAAAAAGCCCTTGAACGGCAAAAGAAAGCACGTCAACAGGCAGAGAGAATTCTAGAAAACAAATCCAAGGAGCTTTATGACGTAACGCGTCATTTAAAGGAGACCAATAACAAATTGGAAAATCTTTTAAGCGAAAAAACATCAGAATTAGATGGTGTTTTCATGAACATTTTAGATCCATACGTACTCATGGATCTGCAGTTCAATGTTATCAATATGAACACTTCCGCGAAGGAACTGTTGCAAAAAGACCACACCAAAGAGAATGTAAATCTGGCACGTTTTATACACCCAGATTTTCAACAATATACCTTGGAATCCATGCAGTCTTTATTAGAGGTGGGCACCTTAAAAAACTATAGGGCGAAAATCATTATATCCCAAGGGATGGAAATTTGGGTTCAAATTAATGCCAGTCTCATTTTCAATAGCCAAAGAAAACCAATTGCGGCTCAAGGTATCATTAGGGATATTACCGGGGAGATGGAAGTAAAGGAATTGCTTGGGGAACAGAAAAAGCAATTGGACATAATCGTGGAAAACTCCCCTTTAGGTATTCTGCTGGCGAAGGACAATAAAATAATCAAGGCCAACGAAACATTCATGCAGATGTTAGGGTATTCCCATCATGAGCTCATGCATATTTCCTTGAAGGATATATCCGCCCCGGAAGAACAATCGGATTCATGTATGCTTCTCGATCAAATGAACGAAGGTATCTTGGAGGAGTTTACCGCCATTAAAAAATTCTTTAAAAAGGATGGGTCGTTCATTTTGACCAAGACCAGAATGAATGCCGTGACCAACCATCAAGGGGAGATAAATTATCAGGTAGGTATTATTGAGGACATTTCAAAGGAGCGAAAGGCCGAAATGGAATTGAAGGCATCGGAGAGTAGACTTTCCACCCTAATCTCCAATCTACATTCTGGAGTTTTATTGGAGAATGAGGATCGAAAAATTGCACTTACCAACAAAATGTTCTGTAACCTTTTCAACATTCCCGCAAATCCGGAAGATTTGAAAGGAGCGGATTGCAGCGAATCAGCAGAACAGAGCAAGGTTTACTTTAAAAACCCCGACACATTCGTAAAACGAATAGAGGAAATACTAGAACAGAGGGAGATCGTTCTTTCGGATGAGCTTGAGTTGATCGATGGTAGGATTTTTGAAAGGGATTATATTCCAATTTACAATGACGGTATTTACAAAGGGCATCTATGGGCATATCATGACGTTACCATCGGTAAAAATTATAAAAAGAATCTAGAGGCCCAAAGGGAGAAGTATAGTAGCATTATTGCCAATATGAACCTTGGTCTTGTGGAAGTGGACAATAATGATGTTATTCAGATGGTGAACCAAAGTTTTTGCCAAATGAGTGGTTTTAGGGAACATGAACTAGTGGGCAAGGTTGCCAGGGATATCTTACAGGTTTCCAATAAGGAATTAATTCCTTCCAAAAATAAGAGACGTTTGTCCGGAGCATCGGATTCCTACGAAATAGAGGTGCAAAGCAAGGATGGTAGAAATAGGCATTGGCTCATCAGCGGGGCACCAAGATATAATGAATCCGGGACTGTCATTGGATCGATAGGGATTCACTTGGATATTACGGATCAAAAGAACTTGGAGTTCCAAAAGGAAAAACTTTTAAAGGAATTGGAAATAAGCAATACCGGATTGCAGGAATACGCTCATATTGTATCGCACGACCTAAAATCCCCGCTGAGAAGTATTAGTTCCTTAGCCACTTGGTTGTATGAAGATTACAAGGATATTCTGGATGAAGGTGGTAAACAGAATTTACAGATGATGCAGGAAAAAGTGGCTTCCATGGATAAATTGATTCATGGCATCCTAGAATATTCCACAGCCAATAGTTCTGAACTGGATAGTTCAACGGTAAACCTCAATGAAGTGGTATCGGAGATTAGGGAAACCATTTATATCCCTGAACATGTTACTATAAGTGTTCCTGAAAAATTACCAGTAATACAAGCGGATAGAACAAAAATGTACCAACTTTTTCAAAATATCATTGGCAATGCAGTGGTTCATATTGAAAAGAAAATGGGTGTTGTTGAGGTTACTGCAAGTGAATATGATGATTTCTGGGAGTTTTCCATTAAAGATAATGGTGTAGGAATTCCGGAAAAATTCCATAAAAAAATCTTTAAAATTTTTCAATCTATAGGGAACAATGAAAGATCTACCGGCATAGGATTGTCCATTGTTAAGAAGATCGTGGATCGGTATGAGGGTGACGTTTGGGTAGAAAGTGAAGTGGGGAAAGGAACGGATTTCCATTTTACGATTAAAAAAAGTTTAGTAAGTCAATCAGATGAAAATTGTACAGGCAATAAAAAGGCAAAACAACCCTTTTGAGTTTAATAATAAAAAATACTTGACCAGACCTTTGGTGTTGGTTTTTGGCAATAGGTTTATTTTGGAAAGTGGAACTATTTACAAAGAAATAAGAGGTTTGTTTCCAGATGGACATTTGGTCTTTGGAAGTACTAGTGGTGAAATTATGGATGATACCGTTATGGAGGAATCTGTAGTACTGACAGCCATAGAGTTTGAGAAAAGTAGTTTTTTGGTCAAATCCAAAAATCTGAAGACCTACCAAAACGATGAAATAGCATTGGGCAATAGTTTGATCAAGGAGTTTCCCAAAGAAGGATTAAAACATGTGTTTATCATTTCTGACGGTAGTAGTGTCAATGGCAGTGCACTAATTACTGGTTTGGAGAACGGAAAAGAAATTGGTGTAAGTCTTTCGGGCGGATTATGTGGTGATGACGATCGTTTTGAACGAACGTTGGCTTCGTATAATGAACCTCCAAAAGAGGGTGAAATCGTGGGTATTGGGTTTTATGGTGAAACCTTGGAGGTGACCAGTGCCAATTATGGGGGATGGACCCCTTTTGGGCCACAGCGAATAATTACACGATCCCAGGGAAATTTACTTTTTGAACTGGATGGTAAACCTGCCTTGGACCTATATGTAAAGTATTTGGGTAAGAAGGCAAAGGATCTTCCCAAGTCGGCCCTTTTGTATCCATTAAGCGTGAAGACATCAGAAAATGCAGAACCTATTGTTAGGACAATTTTAAATATAGATGAAAAGGAAAATACCATGACCTTGGCCGGTGACGTACCCCAGGGCTCCAAGGTACAATTGATGATGTCCTCAGTAGATGATATCGCCAACGGAGCCAATGAGGCCGGGAGGTTGGCAATGAAGGATAGATTGAAATCTCCAGAACTTGCCCTTTTGGTCAGCTGTATTGGCAGAAAATTAGTCATGGACCAAAGAACGGAAGAAGAGATAGAGGAAGTTAAGTCCGTAATTGGTGGTGATGTCTATATTGGCGGGTTTTATTCTTATGGAGAATTGGCACCCTTTAGTCAAAACAACTCCTGTAAGCTTCACAATCAAACGATGACACTAACCTTATTTAGCGAATAATGCACTCCTTGTTAAAGAGACAATTACGTAAATATTTACCTAATGAGGAGCAACTTACTGAGGAAATGACCCAATTTTTGGATGCTGTCCAGAAATCATATGAAAATTTCGACGAGAAATTTTACATGCTACAAAGGGCGTCTACCATAAGTTCAGAAGAATTGTTCGAGGCCAATCAAAGGCTGGAGAAAGAAGCCGTTCGTCAAAAGGCAATTCTGACGGACCTAGAAAGTGCCATTGAAAGTTTAAGTAAGAATCTACATGAGAAGGAGGTATTGTTCACAGAGGGAGAGCATGGATTTAACGCAGAATATTTGGCCAAGAATATTAGTGACCTGGCCTCACGTATGTCAGGCATGACCGCAGAAAAGGATAGGCTTTTAAAGGATTTGGAGGAACAGAATAAATCTTTGAATAACTATGCCCAAATGGTCTCCCATGATCTAAAATCCCCCATTCGAAATATAAACGCCCTCATGAGCTGGATTGTGGACGAGGAGAAGGAAAAGTTTTCGGATATAAGTAAAAACAACTGCTCTTTAGTATCCCAGAATCTGGAGAAGATGGACAAATTAATATCGGGAATCCTAAAACAAGCTACTTTGGGCCAAACCCAAGAACAGCCAGTATCCTTTGAATTGAGGAATCTTCTTGAAGAAATTCAACGTACTATTTATATTCCTGAAAATGTTTCTCTTACGTTTGGCGAAGAGCTCCCTACCATGACTTTCGAAAAAGAAAGATTGGAACAATTGTTCATGAATTTGATAACCAATGCGGTCAAGGCTACCGAAGACAAAGAAAATGGGATTATTTCCATAAACTATGAACCGGATGACACTTTTTGGAAGTTCAGCATTGCAGACAACGGAAAGGGCATACCAAAGTACCATCAAGAAGGAGTTTTTGAAATGTTCAAAAAATTGGAAAATGATGTTCTTTCCACAGGAATAGGCTTAGCCATTGTAAAGAAAATCATTGAACTGTATGAAGGTGAAATTTGTTTGGAATCCGAAGAGGATAGGGGAACAACTTTTTATTTTACATTAAAGAAATGATATGACAGAACAGCCTAACCTAGAATACATCAACCAGCTCTCCGGAGACGATATGGATTTTAAACAACAATTTATTACCATTTTAAAGGAAGAATTTCCTTTGGAAAAGGAAGTGTATTACGATCATGTTGAAAACGCTAGGTTAAAACAGACAGCGGACATTGTTCATAAGATTAAGCATAAGTTTAATATATTAGGACTTCATAATTCTTACGAAGTAGCGGTAAGGTATGAAAAGGAGCTATTGGAGGGGCGTACCAACTCTGAAACTGAATTTAAATCCATCCTAAAAAAAGTGGAGACCTACTTAGACATAATTTGAGTATGAATTGCATTATAATTGATGATGAAGTTGCGGCAAGGGCCATAGTTAGAAAATTGTGTTCTAATTTGCCGAACATTGATGTCATCGAAGAGTTTGACAATGCCATTGAAGCCATCAAGTTTTTAAACCATCAGGACATAGATATTGTATTTTTGGATATACATATGCCCGGTTTTAGTGGGGTCGATTTTGTACAAACCTTAAAAAGCCCACCAAAGATTGTATTGACAACTTCAGATACCCAGTTTGGCATAGCCGCCTATGAATATGAATGTATCGTTGATTATTTGGTAAAACCTATTACTTTGGAACGGTTTGAAAAGTGCATTCAAAAGGTAAAAAACACGTTGGTCCAGCAACCTAAGAATAGCCCTGAAAGAACGGAAGAAACCTCGGTAGGTGAAGACCTCTACATTAACATAGACCGCAGGTTAATCAAATTAAAGTTCCACGAGATTTTAGTGATCGAGGCGAAAGGGGATTATATCGATATAAAAACTGAAAAGGAAGGTTTTAGGGTACATAATACTTTAAAGAAAATTAAGGAAAAATTACCGGACAAGCTGTTTCTGCAAATCCACAGGTCTTATATAATTAATTTTACTAAAATTATTGATATTGAAGATAATAGTGTTCTTATTGAAAAAAATGTAGTACCAATAAGCCGCTCCAATCGTCCTGAATTAATGCGTAGGCTCAACCTCTTGTAAGTTTTCCTTAATTTCCTAGTATCCAACCAAGAAAAGATATCAACTGTCTATACCTTAAGACTTCAACACTAACAAAGTTCTACCTTTGGAAGCTTGTTATAATTAATTCAAATCATCAAATTATGGAAACTATAGTATTAATAATAGGGGCAATGAAGAAACTTGTATCGACTTAAAAATGAATGTTATCCATAGTTGTGTTTAATATTACATTGTCCTTAATAAGCTTGATTTAAATTTCTTTTGATATAAGAAGCTTAGAATCTTTTTCTTAAAGAAAATAGTGCTTGCTTAATGACCTTTTAGACCAAGATTCCAGAAAACTTCAAATTTTGAGCAAGATTCCCAAGTAGATTTTTGTCAAATTCAAAAAACTACACATCATAAAATAGTTATTGCTAGCAAACGTAACCCTTACTTTTTAAGGTTTTGTATGACCTAGGGCCACTTTGTTGGGAGAATATACCAGTGATACAGGTCCAATATATTTCAAAGACAAGAATTAAGTTGTAGGTTAAGGAACTGCGTTGCATTAAACTTCTATGACAATTGTTAGCAATCAAAGCAATCTAAAAAGTACTACTGGCCAACACTTTTTTGGTATAACGGTTGTTTTGTGAACATCCATTTGAATTTGAGGCCCACCTCTGAGAATTCAAAACCTGCTGCAGTTGCAGATGCTATGTTGCTATATTTCCCATAGATTTTAAGATTAAAGTAGTTAGATACCTCATATTGCAGCCCAAGCTCTGCCCTAAAAATATTGGTATCTGGGTCTTCCTCTACCTTTTGGATACCAGTTGCGGCACTTGCCATGAAATCCAATTTTTCGGAAAACTCCCCGCGTACATCGACAAAGACTTCAAATGCTTGGTACTGTTCCGGACTAAAATAAACTATGGGTACTTGGTCCTTAAAAGTAATATACTGATAGTTTACACCCATTTTGAGCGCTGGTTTTTTAAGTAAGGTATAGTACAACGAGGTGAATAATAGACTCCTAACATTTTCATCACTCTGAAGGGTATACATAGCTTGGGTATACCAACCTAGATTAAAGTTGGTCCCTAAATTGTAATTGAGTCCGTAGTGGTTTTGAACGATTTCCCTTTCTATAAGATCTGCATTGAAGTTTTGGATTTCCCGTTGATAACCTAGGTTCAGATTTTGCAGTTTAAAGGGTTGAAGCTGTAATTGCGCATCGATTAAAGGCTGTGAATACCTATCGTTCATAGAAATACTGTTATTGACACCCATTGCCAGCATAACGTTTGTCTTGGGTAGCAGTTTATATTGGAGACCTGCAAGTAAAACATGGGAACTAGCTTCATTGCCACTTGCTGTATTCTGGGTACTTCTATACATGTATGACAGATGTGTTCTAAATTTTGTGGACCAAGGGATTTCTACAGTAGTATTGGTAAAATAAGCTTGGTTTTTACCATTATCAAAAGAGAAAGCCCCATGTTCCTGAATATTTGGAAGATGCATCAGGTCCAACTTTTCAATAAATCCTAGGGCATCTTTTTGATTTTTATAATAATCAAGGGTTTTGAATGCCATTTGGTATGCTGGCATAATTTTGTCTGCGGCAAATAAAGCATTGGCCTTACCTAAATTACCATCGAACGAGGCGCTGTCATTTTGCAGAATGGCATCATAATGGGCAATACTACTTTTGGGGTCTCCCGTGTAAAGGCCTAAGGTTGCCTTTAAGGCAGAAAGCCAGTCCATAGTGCCATATTTTTCTTCCAGTACCCGTATTTCCTTTTTGGCCTTCGCAAATTTCCCATTCCAAATCAACGCCTGTATGTAACGGTCATTGGTGCGTTCCGTTAATTCAAAATCGTCAATATTTTTTACTTCGGTCAGATTGCGGGTTGCTACCTTAAGGGCATCTTTGTCCTTTTCTCCAATGTGTTCGGCGAGACTAATTCCATTGCGCGCTATTATGGTATCCTTCTGGGTTGTGGCGTATCTCCAATAAGTAGCTTTGGCAAGGTCCACTTCCTTGGTTATGAGATATAGGTTGGCGAGATTTAGAAGTGCGTCTTTGTCCTCTGGAAAATCTTCAAAAATATGGTGGATTAATTTCTCTCCCTTATCATATTCTTGGTTATTTACAAATTCATTGGCATAACCTAGCCTTATATATTTTCTGGATGTTCTGGCACTTCTATTGGTCGAATCCAATGCTATGGCTTTCTCAATCCACTCGAGGGCGATTTCGTACTGCTTAAGGTTACTCAAGGTATTCGCATAACCTAACACAGCCCCAAATTCCTTGGGATACTTTTTCAGGAGACTCTCATATAGTGTTTTGGCCTGCTCATATTCCTTAGACCATAAATAGGATTCATTGTAGTTTATCAGTATTTCAAAATCCTCAGGATATTCTGTCAACAGGTCTTTAAATAACGAAGTAGCTTTCTCAGGTTCCCCACTTAATCCAACTGCTCTGGCATAACAGAGTTTTGCCGTTTTGTTGTTGGGGTCTGTTTTTAAATAATCGAAAAAGAATGCCTCGGCCTTTTCAAAATCTCCATTCTCCAGATAGGTAAACCCTTCTGTCATTTGTGAATGCAGAAAAGTAAATGTCATGAAAACAACAATAAATATGAATAATTTCCGAATCATTTAAATTGTAAGATTTATACTGTTAATACCTAACGTGGATAATCTTATTTTATTTGTGTATTAGGGTGTTATAAAATTATAATGCCGGGATTTACTTTGGAAGTAAGTTATTTACCATTGGTCTATACTTATGGATCAACCACCTAAGCTGAGGAATTTGGGACATCAAGAAACTGAATATTTGTGGAAGAAAATTAATGGATACTATACATTATAGTACCCAGTGAAACTAGCAATTGAAGAAATAAATACTTAATGCATAAGGGTGGTAAGCTTATTTAGATTTTATGAAAAAAAAGGGCTCCAAATAAGATTAGCATCATTTTAAATTATTTGTGCCTGATTAGAAGGTAGCCCAAAGGCTTTTGGGTACTAATACTAATTTGATGGGTTATACTAAATGAGAGTGTTTTGAATGGCCTTACCCTTAAACTTTTTTTAATTAGTCCTCTAAAGCCATGGTGATGTAGTATTTCAACGAAAAAATAACATGAAATAAAATATTTGAAAAATACTACGTTAAATGTAAGTTAAATATTACCTTTTAAAATTATGAAAGTTCTTGCGATTGATGACCAACAACTAATTCTTCTTTCCGTTGAAAGGATGTTAAAGGAATTAGGATATACTGTAATGATAGCCGATTCTGGTGAAAAGGGTATTGCATTGTTCAATTCTTTTGAACCAGACCTTGTCCTTGTCGATATCAACATGCCCGACATGTCTGGTCTAGACATCGTAAAACGGATAAAGACAAATTCCAAGAAAGATGTGCCTATAATGGTAATGTCTGGTAATACGCAAGAGGAAACAATTATTTCTGGATTTACACTGGGTATCGATGATTACATGAAAAAGCCTATTAGTTTGGATGAAATGGCCGCCAGGGTAAAGCGAATTATAGGAGCGCCCAATATTGAAACCACAACGACCTCCCATAAAAACGATAGCAGGATTTTACAAAAGAACTGTGTAGGTGTTGTAATTCCCTGTTATAATGAAGAAGAACGATTATTGAGTGAGGAATTCAAGGACTTTGCCCATAAAAACCTTGGTTACCATCTCTGTTTTGTTAACGACGGGAGTACGGACAATACCCTGGAAGTGCTTAGGAAGCTAGAAGAGGAAAGTGACAATAATATAAGCGTATTTGATTGTGAGAAAAATGGTGGTAAGGCCGAAGCTGTTCGCCAAGGTATGCTGCACCTGGCCAAAGATCAGCAATTGGATTGTATTGGCTTTTTAGATGCGGATCTTTCCACAGATTTTAGGGATTTTGATGATTTGGTGGAAACGCTTGATCAATCAGATTTTGAAATAGTGAGTGGTTCAAGAATGAGTAGGATGGGGGCCAATATTACCAAGGAGTCTGCCAGGAAAATCATAAGTATGACCATTAACCTAATTATCAGGACCATATTGAGAATGCCCTTTAATGATACCCAATGCGGAGCCAAGGTCATGAAGAGTTCCTTGGTCCCTTTATTGTTTGAAAAGCCTTTTATAACAAGATGGTTGTTCGATGTGGAAATCTTTATGAGGATAAGAAAGCATTTTGGTAAAACCAAAGCCAAGGAAATGATTTGTGAACAGCCATTAAAACGTTGGATTCACGCAGACGGTTCAAAATTGTCCATGAAGGATTCTGTTAAGATTGTGGGGCAATTAGCCAAAATAGCCATTTCGTATAGATAGGAACTACCTTCAATATTCATCCCAATACAACAATAGTAATGACCTCCGTCAAACTGGTTTTAAAAAAGGTTTCGCCCCAACAAATGTTCATGATAAGTGCCATTTTGGTAAATGGTGGAAATTATCTCTACAATTTGCTTTTGGGTAGGATCCTGGGACCCGGTGCTTTTGCGGATGCCGCCCTGTTGGTAACGTTATTATTGGTGCTTTCATTTATAGGAATGACCTTTCAATTGGCCACGACAAAATTTGCCGTGGTTTATTCAGGTGATGTTTGGATCGCCTTTAAGAACATCATGTATAGGTATGCCGCCTTTTTTGGTATTACAGTCGGGGTATTAATCATATTGTTTTCCAGTCAGTTACAAGATATTTTCCAAACTCGTAGTTCACTAATCTTTGTTCTTTTTGGGTTGGCCGTGCCGCTTTATTTTCTAATGAGTGTCAATAGGGGGAGATTTCAAGGGCGTCAGGAATTTGGCAAGTTGGCAGCTACCTACCAGACAGAGATGTGGAGTAGGTTACTTTTGACATTCATTGCTTTATGGCTTTTGCCTTTCGAGTCTGGGATTGTAATAGCATTAGGTATTGGATTATCCTTTTGTTTTGGTTTATTTCCATCCGGAATAAAAATGGCCAATTTCAGGTCTAATTTTCATCTTAACAGAACACAACTTACGGAGGTTTGGGTGTTCATTGGCCTTACTGCGGGTTATGAACTTACCCAGATAATAATCAATAATAGTGACATCTTGTTGGTGAAGCATTATTTTGATAATTATAAGGCAGGTCTCTATTCATCCTTGGCCTTAATTGGTAGGGTGGTATATTTTGTGGCTTGGATGTTCGTAATGCTATTGATGCCTACGGTAATACAAAAGCAAAAGGATGGTGAGCCTACCAAACCTGTCCTATTAAGATACGTATTGTTGATTGGTGCTTTATCAGCAACCATAGTAATAGCCTGTTCTTTGATGCCTGAGTTCATTATTACAGTAATGTTCGGTGAGTCCTACCTCCCTATTTCAGGTCTACTATGGAAATATGCGCTGGCCACGTCGCTCTTTGCCGTATCCAATATCTTTGCCTACTATTTTCTATCCTTGAATCAGTATATGCCCGTAATACTTTCCGGGGTATTGGGATTGTCACAGGTATTTTTGATCACCTTTTTTCACTCAGATTTGGCTATGGTAGTGCATGTACAAATCCTTGCAATGATGATTTTGTTGTTTGCACAAATACTATTCTTTTTTGCATCCAACAAGACCAGTGCGTCTCGTGGGAGCAATGATGTAAATACAAAAGAAGTATAAACAGAAATATTTGATACCCTATGAAACTAGCAATCGTAACCGCGTACCCCCCTAGTAAAGTAACCTTGACCGAATATGGCTATTATTTGGTGAAGCACTTTAGGCTTCAGCAAGAAGTGACAGAGCTTATCTTGATTACAGATTATACCCAACAACCAAAGGAAATTGATTTTGAGGAGGAAGGTTGTAAGATAACAGTAAAGGAATGTTGGAAATTTAATAGTTACAAAAATATATATACCATCAATAAGGCTATTTCCCAATCAAAACCAGATGCGGTACTTTTTAATCTTCAGTTTTTAAAATTTGGGGACAAGAAGATTCCTGCGGCATTGGGGTTAATGCTTCCATTTATCTGTAAGACCAGGGGAATACCAACAATTTCGCTGCTACACAATATTTTGGAGAAAGTTGATTTGGAAAATGCCGGGTTTACTAAGAATAGATTCTTACAATGGGCCTATAATCTTATAGGCACAACTTTGATGCGCTTCGTCCTTTCTTCGGATATTCTCGCCGTAACCATGAGCAAATATGTTGGTATTTTGGAGGAGAAATACAAAGTACGTAATGTTGCCCTCATCCCACACGGATCTTTTGAAACTCCACCCGAGCCTAGTTTTGAACTTCCCTTAGGGCCAAAGAAAGTTATGGCATTCGGTAAGTTCGGAACCTATAAGAAGGTCGAAATATTAATCGATGCCGTAGAATTAATAAGAAAGCGAAGCAACATAGACATTGAGATCGTAATTGCGGGTACAGATAGTCCAAATACACCGGGATATCTGGATGCTATCAAGGAGAAATATAATGATGTGGAACAGCTTACATTTACAGGCTATGTAGCGGAAGAGGATGTACCCATGCTATTTGGCGATAGCGCGGTAACCGTATTCCCGTATACCTCAACAACAGGTAGTTCAGGGGTATTACACCAAGCAGGCAGTTATGGAAATGCCGTAGCTCTTCCAGATTTGGGAGACCTTAGTACCCTAGTTCAAGAAGAAGGATATAGAGGTGAGTTTTTTGATGCCTACGATCCGTCTTCCTTGGCCAATGCCATCGAGAAGATATTATATGACGAACAATACAGGGTTAGCCTTGGTAGGGCCAATTATAATGCTGCATGTTCACTCCCAATGTCTTCAATTACCCAGATGTACATAGATTACTTTAAGGCCATTCAGAAGGCCAAGGCCAATGGTTTTAAATTGAATGACTTGACTAAAGAAGAAAAAGTGGCGGTTTAATTTTTGATTAGTTGTAAATGAAAGGATTGACCACAGTTGGTCACTCCTTTTTTATTTATCCACTATTACTTTTACGACTTCCTTTGGATTGCCATTTTTATCCAATAAGCCAAAATATTTTTGTTTGGATTTTCTCCAGGGTAATCGGCCCACTACGGAATTGGGTACAAGGTCAAAATCATACAACGTCCAAAAAATGCTTGGAATACCTTGGGATTCAATGCCCTCTTGTATTTTCTTAAAATAGGAGGACTGTTTCCTTTCTGATCCCATGTAGGCGTTCCAAAAGCCACTATATGAGGAATATCCATATTCTTGTAGAACAATGGGTTTATCCGGTACGGCTGTTTTAAGTAGCGAATAAGCCTCTGTAAAATTATCAGGGTCGAGATAATAATGAAACGATACATAATCAACCTCTTCCGACAGGTTTTGGGCCGCCTTTGCATTTGACCAACCAATGGTGATAGGATGCTCAGAATCCCATTCCTTGATTTCTTCCAAAGTGTTCCTTAGCCATGCTAGTACATTGGATTTACCACGTGATTCAAAATCCAAATCCGGCTCATTCTTAAGGTCCCAACCTAGCAAGGCTTCATGGTTTTTAAGCGCTTCAACAATTTGCTCCGCATGCCTATGGGTCAGGGTCCAGTCCTGTATCCCATAGTCCCCGTAAAAGTCAAATAGCGTTACAATTACCTTTAGGTTAAATTTTTGGGCAATATCCAAGGTTGTTGAAAGTTGACCCAATTTAACGCTATCGACCTCAGCTTTACCAAAAGACTCGTAAGGCACGAAAATCCTGATGGAATTAAGGCCTAAATCCTTAATTTTTTTAAAATCCTTGTAAATAATGCTGTCCTTGAAATTGCTCCCGAACATATCCCAGGCATGGTCCTTTGGGTAGTAATTGACACCTTTTACTTTGGAGAGCAAACTTTCATCCAAATTTTGTATGGTGTTGGCTATATTTTTTTTCTTACCCGCATCCATTTGTACCATATGACGAACTCTCCAAAAACCATCCTCCAATAAAAGTAAAATTTGATAGGTGTTCGTAGAATTTTGGGAATGTAGAAGTCTATCTTGTAGGTAGGTCTCTTGATAGTGCTCCACATTATGATCGGTAAGAACGGCTAGTTTGCCGTCTGCACTGTAAAACTCTAGTTTTGGGTTATGCTTTATGGAAGTTGTCTTTATGGTTATATTTTGGGATTGGTTCAGTTCGATTAAATCGTACAATTTTACACGGGCACTGTCTGTAAAATAATCTGAAATACCGTAACGATTATTTGTTTCCAGAGCAATACTTTTTACCTGCCAAGACTTTACATAATCCCTTTCAATTTCGTTTAAAGTTTGTTCCTCTATGGGGCGACCTTCGTTGTTTTCCAAATTCCATTGAACCTTTGGTAAGTAAGAAGCGGTAAGCTTTTCAGGAAGGTGGAGCATTTTTGAACGGTCGGCACCCGAATTTAAATAGGACCAAACAGCGCTTATTCCAAAGATAATCAAAGCGTTAAGTGCCAAAAAAGATATAATAAGTAAGGTTTGGTAGATGGTACGGTTCAATCTCATTCTATCTCCAAGTTTTCAGTTTTAGTAATGCCGGCACTTTCAATTCTAATTTCATATGAGCCTTTTATTAAGAAGTCTTTGGTAAGGCTAAAAGAACCTTTACCAAAGCGGGTAGTGGTTGTTTTGGTTTCTATAAGTTCACCGTTAGGTTTGCTGATAATCATTGTAATGGGGATACCGTCTGGCACCAATTGTTGCATGAAACTTTTCATGTTCTTAACGAATACCGTAGTGCTGTCTTTTGAAATTTCGATGTCAAAACTCTTAATGGCTTTTTCAAAATCCACAACGAGTGTATTACTCTGCGCAGCACCAATTACATAGGCGGTCACGTTCCATCGCTGTTCTTTATTTGGGTGTAATATTTTGCCTTTTGCGATTCCGTTTAGCGTGGTGCCCACTGTTTGCAGTATCATGTTTTCTGAACTTTCAATGTTAAATGTAACCATGGTCCCATCTGTGATTACATTTCCAAATTCATCTTTAATGATATCCGTTATAAAGGCTATCTGTTGATTGCCATCGGCAAACTTATGGTTTCTTTCAAAGATAATCCTAAAATCAGTTGGAATGGATGGATAGACCTTTGTTACAAATTCCTTGCTATTTACATTATCATAGGATGCAGCTACCAATATCTGTCCGGATTCCTTTGGACTAAATATTCTTTCCCAACCTATAAGATTTTTGGTATAAACGAACTCGTTTTGAATAGCTTCCTTGAACTGGAAACTATAATCTATCCTGGTACTATCCAATAGAGGATTGTCATAGCTATCTGTGGGTGCAATGACCAACATAGAGAAATCCCTATTACCTGCAGAGATGCTTCTTGGGCCCAGATAGGTCTCCAAAACGGGATACGAATTATTAGGGAGTATGTTTAATTGCCCCTCCTCGTGAGATAAGCCGTTGTAAACCAGATTCCATGAGCAAATTCCGGCTTTGTTTTTGAATGATGAAGGAAAAGTGTACGATAGTGTATCCCCTTCGACATTAGGGGGCACAAGTGTCGAACCTGTTGCATTGTTCAAGAGTAAATACACATCATCGACTACGTTTGCCCTAAATTTTACGGTAATAGCGTGACCGGCCACAACTTCGGTAACTGGTGTCAATAGTTGGAACGACCCATTTTCATTACTGACCACAGGTGATTTGTTCTCCCTGCATCCTGTCAAAAGGATAGTTGCTAGTGCTATGTACCTAATAAATTTCAAAACTATCTTGGATTGCCTATGTAACCGTTTACTTCAACTTTAATAAAATCAAAACCGCGTCCTGGAGTAGGTTGAAAAAGATTTTCCTGATGTGATGGAATCCTGTTAGGGAACATCTTTCTGGAAATAGATGCATTGGGTAATCCATTGACAAAACAGTTTTCAAGACTGTTGTTAATGGTCTGAATTCCATTTAGGTCGTTTAACGAAAAATCGAAAGTCTGTTTTCTTTGGATGCGGACCCCTTCCTTTAAAAAACGATGGTCTACCCATATCAATTCCTTATCAGAATTGTAGTAGGAAAGCAATAACTGCGGTATGGTCACTTCTTGGATGCCAAAATTGAACAAGGTACCCCTAATTGAATTTTCTTCTATGTGGAGTTCTTGAAGGGCCACGCTTTTGTAGAGATCTGTTGTAGCGGAATTACCGGCGCACTGTAAGTTGAATTTTGTAGGTTGCTCTGAGAGCGAAACCGGTGTAAATTCATCGGGGTCAAAAGTAGGGGGGATGGTATCTTTGGTGGAGGACCAGGCTATACCTTCAAAATCTACCCTAAAACTCGTTATTTCCTTTGGCATTAACTTATGCTTCATTTGATATTTTGCATTATAGTTTGCCAGTTCTTGGTTTTCATCATTATAGAGCGTGGCTTTAAGAACCACATCCGATGGAATATCGTCAACGTTTTGTAGTTCTCCAATGATACTGTATCCGTTGTCGAATTTTACCAGCTTTGCCTTTAATATCTCGAGTACCGGTTGCTTCAATACATCTTCATGATTTGTTTGTTGCGTTGTAATGCGCCTTCTGCCATGATTAAAATAACTTGTGCCATTGGATGATAGGAATTGATCTGGAGGTAAATCATTATCAAAACCTTTGGCATGTATGAACCATTTACCATTTACCTTTATTAGGTCGTGTTCATAATCCTTCTTTATTTTTTCCAAAGGGGTAATCCATTGGGTATGAACATTGGCCTTTGCATAATTATCAGATTCTTCAATAATATCTACGCCAATTGAATCCAATTTGGCATACGAGCTTAAAATACCGTCAGTTACGGATACTTCCAACATATATTGGGAAAGGCTTACCTGGTCATTTGGGTCAATATAGGAATGGGCCCTTGTAAATTCTTTGAAATCCAGTGCGTCAAAATAGGCCATTAAGACATTTTTGGGGGCAATTTGTTCTGCGTGGTTCAAATAAGCTTGATATCCACCATAAACAAATACAATTAGTAAGAAAAATGCCCAAATATGGCTTGTAAACACAATTTTGGGTGAAAATTTATCATAGGATACGGCATACTTCAAAAACAAACCTTCAGGTAATTTTTTTGACTTCAAAGCACGTAGCCAGACCCATTGGATATTTATAATAAACGCAACAATAACGGTTAATAAAGGAATAATGCCCCAAATTATTTTTAACCAATTGGAAACGTCCTCTTTTGATATATTAGCTGGTATGGGTGGAACATTTAGCTTTTCCCAGACCATAATACCGTTTTCTAATTGTTGCAAGCGTTGCCATCCACAGAAATATAAAATTGGGTCATAGAATTTGTCATTTGAGAAGATATATTTCAAATTATATTTTTCAGGAACGGTTAAAAATTGTTGTAACGACCCAATACCTTCAACACCCCTAAATTTAGAATTTTCCAAACGTTCAATGGCCCTTGTTGTAAGTTCAGGTAGTCTTCTGGCCGAATGATAATTACCATCAACGGTCATGGCATTGGTTTGGGCAGATAGCCAAGCCATCTGATCTCCAAAGCCAAGAGGTAGGTAACGCCACTGATCATGTTGGTCCTGCCCTAAAAAATTTACGATGGGTAGCATGTTAATTTTTTGTGGTTGGGATGGCCTAAAATAATCTAGGCTCATTGTAAAGACGACCATGAGCAAAATACCTCCAGCAATCGACCCACCAACAATTTTGTGGTAGATGGACCCAAAACGGTCTTGGATGTATACCCTTAAATCCCCTTCTACCAACCGAAAAACAAATTCACCAAAAATGGGAAGCGCCATAATGGTTGCCCAAAGCGTGAACCTATCCAAGGTTAGAATATTAAATGCGGTTTCACCTAAAGCCAGCCGTGGTATTGGTGTAGTACCACCCGTACCCAAGATTGTAAGGATGGTAAAGGACAAGCCAAAGAAAAGGTAACGTTTACTATAAAACCTATAAAATATATAGGGAAGTAAAAACAACAATATGCCCCAAGGAATAAGAAAGAAAACCAGACCCGATGATGTAACCTCTAGAAAATTGTCCCTGGATCCATGGGGTATGGGGACTTGAGTAATGGGGTTTTTCTTTGAATTCAACCAATAGGGTAGAATACAGAAAACAAATAAAATAAGAGATCCAAATCCAAAAATTACGATTCGCCAAAAAAGCTTTTTAAATTGAAACCAGAAAACCTTGAAAGTGATAGCCCTATTATGCTGTACTTGATCTTTAGTGGCATCCATAACCACCATACCAATCAGTGGAAATATGAAGAATACCATTCCAAAAATGGGCGTCACGTGATGAGAGGTTACCGTTACGGCAATTAGCGATAAACTAGTGGCCAAGTACCTTAGTTTTCCAGATTTTATCCATAAATATATTTCCGGTAAGGCATGCAGTAATATAGATAGGGCCAAAATACTGGGTAATTGCCCAAAAATATGCAAGGTTTCAATGAAGGTTGATGAGAATACAGCCAAGAGCGAGGTGTACCCTGCGATTTTCCTATCACCTGTAATTAATAGTCCAAACCGGTATGCACCCGTAATAAAGAGAACTATTCCTATCAAGGCCACAGTAAACATACCAAATTTAAGACCGCCTAAATAGGATAAAATGCCTATGGTCTGATGTACCAGAGGAGGATAGGACTGTACCGTAAATCCGGTATACCACCTGTAATCCCAAGGTTCAAACCAGCTTTGGGCGTAATGGTCTGCAAAGAACAAATGGATCAATGCATCATAGGTTGATTCCAGTGTGAAGAAAATACTAGAACCGTGAAAGCCCACCCCAATAAAGAGTGCCAGAATTAGTAGTATATTCGACCTTTGTTTCATTTTAAAGGTGTAGGAAAATATAACAATATAAAAGTAAATATATTGTGGTAGTTTCTTGTAGTCATAGGTCTATCAAAAAAAACCTTTCATCTATAGAAAATCACCATCCGCCTTCGAGGATTAATTGAAAAGTTAAACCATCAGTAGTTTGATTAACGCCCACTTAGAAACTATTCCCGAAGAATTCCATTTTTGTTGAAGCCAACTTTATTAGAATTCTTAAGCCTACAGCAATGAATTTAAAAAATAATGCATTGTAGATCTTTCGTTGAACTTTTGTCTAGACCATAAAGTATACATGAATTCAGATTTGTTTTAGGAGTACTAATAATAATATATTGTCCTAATACTTACTATCAATTGCAGTATAGTAGGTTATAGTACAGATATACTACAGTTTGAATTGATTAATTCAATGATTTAGGATTAATGGAAAGAATAGGAATTTTTATCTGCGATTCCATGGATTTAATCAAATCTTTATGGAACAGTCTTTTGAAAACTGATTGCTCTTCCCGCTCCAATAATGCAATCATGCTTGAGTTTTCATCACCAATGAACATCCTTAACCCAAGGGGTACCGTTTGGGCATTAATAAGGTGAAAGGATATGCTTTCTCCTGGTATTTTTTCAAGCAAGATTTCCTTGAACCATTCCATTTGTTCACCTTCTTTAGTGTTTTCATCGGTAGTCACATGGACAATTTTAACAGTAACTTCTTTGTGAGGAAAAAGCTGTTTCAATTCAGAAATTGCGCGGACATCCGCGTTCTCAAAATCGGTGGCATAGGCAATCGAGGTAATGGTCGAATATTCAAAGGTGTTAGGTACGATCAATAATTTGCAATTGACATTCTTGAGCAGCTTATTGGCAATATTTCCAGAGAACATCCCTCTCTTGGTATGTTCGTCCTTCATGCCCACCAGTACAAGTTCACAGTTTAAGGTTAAGGCGTATTCCAAAATGGTATCGGCAATCGAAATACCATATTCGGCCCAAAAGTGGATTGAAAGTTTTTGTTGGTCCTTTATCCCGTTTTCCCTGTAATATCGGGTTAACAGCTCCAATTTTTCTCCTTTGAGGCTACGCTGTAACTGTTCCTCAGTTTTAATGGTTCTTCCGGCTACTGGTGGAATATCGTACACATAGAGAAGAACCAATTGAGCGTTCAGCTGAAGCGATAATTTTTGGGCATATCGTAAAGCTGATACCGAGTTCTCATTGCAATCTGTGGCGTAAAGAATGGTCATAGGTTTACTTTTTGGGTTTCCTACAAACTATTCAAAACTATTGGATTAGGGCATGATAAAAGTCATACCAAATCAACCGTAAAATTAATAGGTTGTACGTTTTTCCTGTTTTGCAGTATTGAAAAAACGAGTAGTTTTATGACCTACCTTTAGTGCGGTAGTCTATCCTTCATCAATCCGTACAAAAATGTCCCGAAAATAGATGCGATGATTACCACAATGATGGGAACATAACCTACTCCTACCAAAGTAAACATGGGTCCTGGACAAGCACCGGCCAAGGCCCAGCCCAATCCAAAAAGGATACCCCCAATCATATATCGGCTAAAACTTTTGGCCTTGGGCGGTAGTTGAATCGTCTCCCCATAAAAAGATTTAATGGGAACTCTCTTAATCAATTGTACCAGAATAATCCCAATGATTACCGTAGAACCGATAATCCCGTACATATGGAAGGATTCAAATTTGAACATTTCATAGATCCTGAACCAGGAGGCCGCTTCAGATTTGAACATGGTGATTCCGAATATGATTCCGATAAACAAATACGCTAGTGTTCTCATAGTTTAAAAAAGTAAGGGGAAAATAAGATGTATCATAACCAAACCTCCAATAAAAAAACCGACAACCGCTATTAAGGAAGGCAATTGTAGATTGCTAAGGCCGGAGATAGCATGGCCAGAAGTACAACCTCCGGCATAGCGTGTTCCAAATCCGACCAAAATACCACCAACTGTTAATAGTAGAATACTTTTTATATCGGTCAAGGCATTCATATCAAATAGTTCTGTGGGTAAATAGGCCTTTCCGGCACTACTAAAACCTAATTCGTTAAGGGTAGCTACCGTATCTGGATTGATGGCGACCGCGGCATCGGTGGTCATAAAATGTGAACCGATAAAGCCACCTATAATGGCCCCTAGTACAACTATCAGGTTCCAACGTTGTGCCTTCCAATCAAATCTAAAAAAATCCGATTTCTTTCCGGCACCACAGATGGTACATAGGGTCCTTAAATTGGAAGACATCCCAAAATTCTTCCCTACCATCAATAACAAAAACATGACCAAGGCGATCATGGGCCCGGAGACATACCAAGGCCAAGGTTCATAAATCCAGTCCATAGCAACTATTATGGCACAAATATATGACTTTGATCAGGTTTTTGTATGTAACAATAGTTACACATCACTGCCTGGGCCCACAATAGGAAAGCTATGCTGTATGGAAAACCAAACTTTCGTGTATTGTAAACAGTCCAAAGAAAATCACTTGTATATGCTCCGAAGTTGATTTAATTTAGGAACAGGGAATCCAATTGTGACCGAATAATTCAGTCATTTCAAGAAATGTTCCTGGTACCTCCATGGCCGCCCGCAACGATGACCAATATTTTTAGGCTCAACCAAATAAACTTAAAAAATTGGATAACGGGGTTCATCATGAAAAAGCGCTTGGATTTTGAAATTCGTTGTGTCATTGCATCAAGGATTGGATTGAATTGAAAGTTTATAGTTATTCCGGAATGAGCCACCAAAACGGCCTCATTTTGGCTTTATAAAGAAATGCGTAATGTAGTGCCAGTTTTAGCCAATGGCCCGCCAGACCTATTTCCCCAAAGGTTTTTTTAAGTTGTCTTCCCTGGGTATCCGGGTACTTTTTGTAGTCCGGCACAATGGGATAAGTGGTTATGCTTATGCCACTACCTTGGGTCATACCGTATCCAGCGGACGCGATACAGGCCGCTCCCATATTCCCGAGCGAACCTTTGTGGTGGAGTTCCTTTTTGCCCTTAATGGTATCGATAATATTGTCCGCTACCAGCTTGGCGGTAATTCCTGATGGCATTCCTGTCCTTGGTGGTGCAGGAGAAATGGTGGTTCCGTTTCTGCTTACCCTAGGTCTTGAAATGGCATGGGGAGGCGCAAAAGCGATGCCCGGAGCAAATATATTGGCGTAGGACGGGTTTTGATAGGTTTCTGGCCAATCCTGAACGCTCCATTCCTCATAGGGTTTTGGTGTATAATCGGCATCCACGATCATAAAACCATTGAAAAGTTTTTCGGTAATATCATTTTGATTTTTATCATACGCTTTGAATCCGTGTCCGGAAAAGGCCGGTATGAGCATAGCAAAGTCATAGGTTTCTGATTTGAACTCCCCTTCCAGATTTTCGTAATGCGCCACTCCGTCCTCTATTTTGTTCACTCCGGCCCCCAAAATCCATTGGATGCCCCGGTCCTCAAAGACCATTTCTACCATTTCACTGGATTTCATGATATTGCTTCCATAGCTTAGGAGCATTCCGTCCATGCCAAAGTCCCCTAATTTGGGTTCGTTTGATATCCAGACTATCTCTGCCTTATCCCTAACCTTGTGTCGCCTTAGTTCCTGTTCCACATTGAGGATGTACTCAAACGCGGCACCTTGACAGGTCGATTTTGCATGGCCCGTACCAATGAGAATCTTCGTTTTTACACCCTGCTTCATTTGCTTGATCAAATCATCAAGTGCATGCCAAGCATGTTCTGCGTGCGAATACGTGCACACGGAATATGCCTTGTTGATTCCGGGGTTTAATCCCTCCGTCATTTCAAAGGCAAGTTTAGGCCCGGTCGCATTGATTAGGTAGTCATAGGTGACCTTTTCGGTTTTTCCCCTTTTTTCCCCGGCCACATATTCTATTGTTACAAAAGGTTTGTCTGTTTCCAAATCCCCTTCCGGAAAAAAGGTCATGACCTTTGCCTGTTTGTAACCGATGCCTTTTTTCTTATAAAGGGGCTCCAGCGGAAAGAGGATTTCCTTTGATCGCATCCTTCCAATGCCCACCCAAATATTGGAGGGAATCCATTGGTAATTGCTGTTGGGCGATACTACGACTACCTCATGTTCTTTGGGCAGTTTTCTTCGCAGGTGGGTCGCCGCAACGTGGCCGGCGATACCGGCACCTAATATGACTATTTTGGACATGGTCTTAATTTTACATTAAATATAAAACCAAGTCGGTTTGCCCACAGTTACCAATGTTACACAAAAAAAAGAGCACCAAAGTTGGTGCTCCTCAAAAAACAGCCATTGCTCATACCTCAATAACTGGTATCGTCCAATTTTACCTTTCCGTGGAAGGTTTTGTATAAAAATAAAAAGTACCCCGCCAAAAGTGGCGCTCCGATCAAAACGATGGTCAGCATAATGCCCAATGATTTTTGGGAGGATGCCGCATTGTAAATGTTTACACTGTATTCAGGATCTATGGTAGAGGGTAGGAGTACTGGATAGAGCTGGAATGCCACCAACATCAACAAAAACGCCATGATCAGCGATGAAAAGACCAATGCCTGGGAATACTTTTTTTTGGAGACCAATCTTGGAACGTTGGCAACGGCCAAAAAAGCCATAACGGGGAGAAGGAAAAAGATTGGTTGTTCCTTGAATTTATCGGTTACTCCATGAAGGAATGTTAGGGTGTACAAAGAGGTAATGGCAAAGCTAATGATAAAGAATACCATACCCTTTTTCAGAAGGTAGGACAGCCTGTCGTGCAGCTTTCCTTCGGTCTTTAACAACAAGAAAATCGCCCCTTGGGTCATAAAAATGGATAAGGTAGTGAGGCCTGTCATTAGCGCATAGGGATTTAAAAAGGTAAAAAAGATTCCGCCCCTGTATTCAAAATTTGCATGAAGCTCAAAGCCTTGTAGAATGTTTCCAAGAACAACGCCCAAAAGAAAACCTATAAGCGTATTTGAGACAAAATAGACGATATCCCAAGTTTTTCGCCACCAGGTCATTTCTTCCGAACTTCTAAATTTTATGGCGGCCGAACGAAGCACAAGCAGCATCAAAAACAACATGAAGGGTATATACATGGCCGAAAGCATGGTTGCATACATGACAGGAAAGCCCGCGAAGAGGGCACCTCCACCTATAATCAACCAGACTTGGTTTGCGTCCCACAGCGGACCAATGGCGTTTATGGCGATGCGCCTGCTCAAGTCCTTTCTAAAAAAGAGATGCCAAGCACCTGCACCGTAATCAAAGCCTTCCAAAATCGCATAGCCGGAAAACAAAAGCCCAACGACCAAGTACCATAAAGTGGGGTAATCAATTCCTAGAAATGTTTCCATCATGTCGGGTTTATGTGTATTTCAAAAATTCATCTGGGTTTTTGGCCTCTTCATAGGGCCCGTGTTTTATTTTCTTGTTCAAGGAGTACAAAAACAATAAAAATAGGATGGCATAAACGACTAGAAATAAAATCAGCGAGAAAAGAATTTGATTTGCCGATACTTCCTGTGAAAAGGCCTCACTGGTTTTTAAGTGGCCATAGACCACCCAAGGTTGCCTTCCCATTTCCGCGGCAAACCAGCCCACCTGATTGGCTATCTGCGGTAGCAATACCGAAAACATAAAAATGCGCAGCAACCATTTTTTCTCGAACAAAGTACCCCGCCACCACAAAAAGCTTGCATAAAGGGTCAACAAGATCAAAAACATTCCAATGGAGACCATAATATGGTAAAACTGAAATACCGCATTGACCTGTGTAGGTATTTCATCCTTGGGAAAAGCATTCAAACCCTTTATAGGCGCCTCAAAATCCTGATGTACCAAATAGGACAATCCACCAGGGATTCCCATACCGGTAACTTTTTGGGATTCGTTGTCCACCCAACCAAATAGATAGAGATCCGCTGCTTCGGATGCATTATAGTGACCTTCCATTGCGGCCAATTTAGCGGGCTGGTTTTTGGCGACGCCATCCGCAGAACTATGACCGGAGACCAATTGCATCAATGATACGATCGTTGCTATCGCCAAGGAAATCTTGAATGCCTTTTTGGAAATCTCTATATACCTTCCCTTTAAAAGGTAATAGGCATGTACGCTCAAGACCATAAAAGCACCGGCCAAAAAGGCACCCTGCCAAACATGGATTATTCTATCCATACTCGACGGATTGAAAACCATGGCCCAAAAATCCGTTACCTCGGCCCGTGCGTTCAGACCTTCGCCCACAATATGATATCCGGCAGGGGTCTGTTGCCAACTATTGGCCACCACGATCCAAATGGCGGAAAACATGGAACCCAAAAAAACACCGATCGTGGAAATGAAGTGCACTTTTGGCGAAACGCGGTTCCAGCCGAAAATCAAGATACCCAAAAAGGTACTTTCCAGACCAAAGGCAAAGAGCCCTTCGGCGGCCAGCGCGCTTCCAAAAATATCACCTACATATTTGGAGTACACGGACCAATTGGTACCGAATTCAAACTCCATAATGATACCTGTGGCCACGCCAATACCAAAGGTGATGGCAAATATTTTCAACCAAAACCTAGTTAGGACCTCATATTGTTTGTTGCCCGTTTTTAGGTACAGTCCTTCCAAAACCACCATTATCAAGCCTATTCCTATGCTCAAGGGTGGATAGATGTAATGAAAGGCTACTGTGAAAGCGAATTGAATTCTGGCGAGAATCTCTACATCCATGATGATAGCTTTGATATAAAATTACAATTGAGATATATTTTGTTCTGTAATATGGGTTACAAATTGGAAAATTTAACATTTAGTTCTTTCTCAAAATGAAGCCCAAAAAAAATCGGCCAATTTAAACAGGCTCTCTTAAATCGACCGATGGTAATGAGGATTAAATGCTTTTTTTGGCTAAATACCAATCCACTTTTTCCAAGGAATCGTCATTAATGCGTTCATTCAGCTCATCCAAGGTTTTTGGAGGTCCAACGATGACCTTATCACCTTTTTTCCAATCCAAGGGCATGGCCACTTTATGCTTATCAGAAGTCTGTAGTGCTTCCAAGGCCCTAAGGATTTCGTCCATATTCCTACCAACATTTAAGGGGTAATACATTATTAACCGTATTTTTTTACTTGGGTCAATAAAGAATACGGCACGTACGGCTGCGGTTTCACTTTCATTGGGTTGGAGCATTCCATACAGTTTGGACACTTTCATATCCAAGTCGGCAATAATCGGAAAATCAAAATAGACACCTGTGTTTACCCGTACATTTTGCACCCAGCCCAAGTGCGCGTGAATGCTATCGATACTTAAACCCAAGAGTTCTGTATCAAGGGCATCGAATTCTCCCTTTCTAGTGGCAAAACCGCTCATTTCAGTAGTACAAACGGGTGTAAAATCCGCTGGATGGGAGAACATCACCACCCATTTGTCTTTGGCGAAATCAGAAAATTTGATTTTACCTTTTGTTGTTATAGCTGTAAAATCGGGTGCTTGGTCCCCAATTCTTGGCATGGGATTCACATTTTCAGAATTGACATTTTCAGTACTCATAATAGATATTTATTATTGTTAATTTAATTTTTGATAAATTTATATTATCGATTTTCATTCCGAAGTAACCTGGGTTACATAGCTGTCTTTTTAACATTTTTTGAACTTTTTTCCTTTTTTTATCCATTTTTATTTTTCTTCCCTTTTGTGACAAAAGTCACTTTGTAAAACTATTTGTCGATTTACTTTTGCCGGATGCAACTAAAATCCTTGGGTATAACTTGCCTGTTTTTGGCCATTACCGTTGCCAGTAGCCTAAAAATTGCGGGCACATTGGGATATTATGCGCTTTTTACGGAAGACTTTATAGAACGTTATTGCGAAAACAAGGAAAGACCGGAGTTGCAATGCGATGGTAAATGCGCCCTTTCCAAAATGTTGGCACAGAAGAAGCAGGAGGAAAGGGAACCCATCAATTTGGATTGGTTGAAAACGGAAACGATACTCTTTTTGGAAAACGTATCGTCCGTGCGCTTTGAAACTTTTCCAATTGTAAGAAGGAACAAGTTTCGTCACATCAATTTATACCGGTTCAGGTACATCCAGCATATAGTTATACCTCCCTGGAAATAGGTTTTTTCCATTTCCGCTTACCGGAGTTTCCAAGACTCATGGTACCTCTTCTATGTATAATTATTAAAGCTTAAAAATGAATCTAAAGTTTTTTGGGTTGCTAGCGGCGTTGCTACTGGCAAACCTACTCAATGCACAAAATTTTAAAGGCCAGGTAGTATCTGAAAACAACAACGAAACGCTATCGGGTGCCCATATACAAATAAAGGGCGGCAGCTCCACGTACACGGATGCTTACGGCACGTTCAGAATTCAGGTGGACCCAGAGGGAGAGACCCTTGTAATATCATTTATGGGATATGGGACCAAGGAAATTGAGGTAAGGCCCTCCAACGAGATTATGCGGATTGCCCTAAAAGAGGCACCCATCCAGATTCAGGGTGTCCTGGTTACGGGGCAGCTTCAGAACGACCCCGTCCTTACCATGCAAACGAATGACTATGTGAGGAAAATTGTCCAACCACGGAATGTGGCCGACCTTTTTTCGGATGTCAATGGGTTCTCCTTGATAAAACGTGGCAACTATGCCATCGATCCCAGTTTTAGGGCTGCGCAATATGAACAGCTGAACGTTCAGTTCGATGGGGGAACAAAGGTTATGCATGCCTGTCCCAATAGAATGGACCCCATAACGACCCACGTAAATCCTGAGGAAATAGAAAAGATAGAAATCATCAAGGGTCCTTACACCGTGCGCTATGGAGCTACTTTTGGAGGTGTGGTGAACATGGTGACCCAAAAACCATCGGCCATGTATGGTCTTAGCGGACAAATAAACGCAGGTTATGAGAGCAACGGGGGCTCTATGGTTTCATCGGCCCAAATTCAACAGGCTACTTCAAAATATGATATTGGCGGAACCATAGGGTATAAGGATTTTGGTAATTATCAGGACGGCGATGGCACGGAAATTCCCTCCTCCTTCAGGAGTCTGGAATATGGGGTAAGGGCCGGATATAATTTTAGCGAGGACCAAAGGTTGCAGGCCAATTGGAGACAATCCTATGGTAGGGATGTTTTGCATGCAGGTCTGCCCATGGATACGGACGAGGATAATAGTAGTATGTTTTCCCTGGATTATAAATTGACGGGACGTAGCGGATCGCTCAAAGAGGTAACTGCAAAGGCCTACTACAGCTATGTGGACCATATCATGTCAAATACCAAAAGGCCTTCTTTCATGATGACCGAAGCCATTTCTGAAATAGATGCGACCACATCTGGTGGAAAACTGGAGTTCAAGCTGGTTCCCAATGCAAAGCTTTCACTCTATACAGGTTTGGACCTCTTGCATATTGCCCGTGACGGTGCCCGTACCCGTTTGGTAAAACGGAACATGATGGGGCCCTTGCCAACGCCCGTGCAATTTGTGGATAAGGTATGGCAGGATTCCTACATAAACGACCTTGGCCTATTTGCTGAAAGCAAGTATTCCCTGACCCAAAATACGATTTGGACAGCCGGTGTTCGGTATGACAACGTACGCTCCAAAATCAAGGACCCGGAGGCCGATTTTGCGGCCTTGTACCCAGATTTGGAGAAGCGTACCGAACATAACGTAAGCGCTACGACCTCATTGAAATATGCGCCTTCGGCGGAATTTATCATGGAGGTCGCCTATGGCAGGGGGGTGCGTTCCGCCAATATGATTGAACGTGTCATCAATCATTTTACGGTAGGACAGGATCCTTTCGAATATATAGGCAATCCTAATTTGGATGCCGAAGTGAACAACCAGTTCGAACTAGGATTTAAAGGTAGGCTACCACTTTCTGAAGAAAGTTCGGGGACATTTAGCTATAGCACTTCATTTTACTATTCATTGTATGAAAATTACATCGTTCCGGTCATAGACGAAACCTTGACCCGAAAGTTCATGCCGGGCAACGAACCTCGCAATCCCAAAGTCTTTCGCAATTTGGACGAAGCCTATAAAACAGGATTTGAGGCTATGGTGGGCTTTGACTTTTGGGACCATTTCAATTTTACGACAGAATTGGCCTATGTGTACGCAAAAAATAAGGACTTGAACGAATCCTTGCCACTGGTTCCTCCCTTGAATACACGATTCAGGTTGGGTTATGAGGTGGATAGGTTTTGGACCAATGTGAACTATACCATAACGTCCAGACAGGATGATATCGCCCCTTCCTTTGGGGAACGGAGTACTCCCGGTTACGAGGTTTTGGATATTCGTTTGGGCATAATTCCTGTTACGAATGTGTCCTTGGGCGTGGCGATGTTAAACGTGTTGGATGCCTCCTACAACAACCACTTAAATTTCGCCTTCAATAATCAGGCAGGTTTCACCAATGTGCCCATCAATGATCCCGGAAGGAATTTTTCCGCTTTTTTACAGTATAAATTCTAGAATTATAAAGGGACATTTTAAATAAGAATAAGGAATATGGAAAAAGGGAACTATAAATTAGTTCCCTTTTTCACCTACAAATCGAATTACAGAGGCTTCGCCCACATGGTAAAGGCCTTCTTTTAGTTCTATGGTCAGTGCTTCAAGATAAGAAAAACGGATTCCTGTAAATTCTTTTTTGACTTCGGCAACGGAGAACAGCAAGTCCAAATTTTTGGGACCTCCGGATGGTTTGCCCAGCTGCGATTTTGAAAAGGCCTCAAAAATGATCTTGCCACCCGGCCTTAAAAATGAAAGTAGGTGTTGATGTGCTTGATACCGAATATCTATCGGAAAATGGACATAGCTGAACCCAAGCACATCAAACTGCTTTTCCGTGCGATACTCCAGAACATCACATACTTGGTAATCCGGGTCAAAACCGGACGGATGTATTAAATCGAGGGCCTTATCCTTGGCAGATTCGCTATAGTCAAAACAATGTACCTGCCAACCTTTTTGAAGGGCATAGAGGGCATTTCTGCCCTCGCCTTCGGCGGGGAGTAAAATGGATGCAGGTTGCAGTTTATCCAGTTCTTGCTTAAAAAATTGGTTTGGCTCCGTCCCGTAGGCGAACGTTTCCCCGGAATATCGCTGGTTCCAAAAATCCTTCATCAAAAAAACTAGGGCATTAAGGCATAGCCTTGCAATTGATAATTGGCCAAAACGGTCATTGCGGATAGGGCCAATTCCGTATTCGGGTTGAGGTCTTCTGCCCTGATATTCCGGGCAGCCGTGGCCTGTGCGCAGACAAATAGTTCAACGCCATATTCCTTCAATAGCTGCAACAGTTCCGTATTCGGGTTGACCTTGCTATACATTTCTTGGTGTTTGGCATCTTTCAATGTGGCAAAGGTGGCGGCCCCATGTATGGCCGCTACCATATGTACCTTATCCGAAGGAATACCGGCCGAACCCAACATGTTAATGACCCTGGCTATTTTCCAAAGCCCCTTGTTCACGCCATCCATTTCAGAATCGCTGGTAATATCGAATACCAATTTGTACTCCAAGGAGGCATCGGGCTGTACGGTCACATCCTTGAAATTTTTGATCTTACCATAGCCCTTAATAATTGGGGTTTCCCATTCCTGGCCCAAGGAGACTCCAATACAGAAGAGGGCGGTCAAAAGACTTAATACTGATTTCATATAGTTTGTTTCTAGTTTTTGGAATTGGATCGATTTGCTTTTAAAGGGACCAATATTTACTTCCCATCCCTTTGTAAATTTCTCGATAAGTTTACGAAAATATCGTTTCATTTTGGGTTTATTTGTAACAATTGTTACTGTATTTTCTAAGGTTACCAATTATTTTCGTTGGTCTTTTAAAGGGTTGTGCATAAGGTTATGGAGCATTTTGGATATTTGGTAAGACGTCTTTTTTGGCTCTTTGTCACCGTACTCTCCTTGATTACCGTGCTTTTTATCACATTGCTTACCTATCGGACCGAAACTACCATCCCTAGCAAAACCGTATCCCTTACTGTCTCTAATTCGGAATGGCAGCCCAAAAATGTATTGGCCGCTTTGGAGGACGGAAGTACGCCCCAAAGGGTTAAAGTCGGATTTCTTTTGGTATCCGAATCTCCCGAAAATATTGGCCCACAGGCCCCGGACCCAAACAAGCGATATGCCGGTAACAATCTTTCCTGCACCAATTGCCATCTGCAATTTGGAACCCAAGCAGGTTCGGGGTCTTGGGTGGGCGTAGCGAATCGTTTTCCACAATTTGGCGGTAGGGCGAATGCTGTGGGCGATCTACAAGATCGCATCAATGGATGTATGGAGCGTAGTATGAACGGAAAAAAATTACCAAAAGATTCCCAGGAAATCTTGGCCATTGTGGCCTACATGGAGTGGTTGGGGGAGGATTTGCCCCAAGAACGGGAGAATGAGTTCAAGGGTTTTCCAAAAATTAAAATACCAGAAGTACGGGTCGATTTGGAGAAGGGTAAATCCGTGTACGATAGGGAGTGTCTCGTATGTCATGGAGCCGACGGGCAGGGAATCAAAAAAACCGATACTTCCAAAGGCTATCTCTATCCGCCGCTGTGGGGCATGGATAGCTTTAACAACGGTGCTGGTATGCATCGAGTAATCACGGCTGCGGAATTTATCAAGAGCAACATGCCCTTTGGGTTGGCCACTTACAAAAATCCGAAGCTTACCGATGAAGAGGCCTACCACGTCGCAGGTTACATCAATAGTTTTGTACGACCGATAAAGGCAAACACGGAGGCCGATTATCCGGATAAGAAACTAAAACCCGTGTCCACTTCTTACGGTCCCTGGGCGGACGATTTTTCCCAGGAACAGCATCAGTTTGGTCCCTTTCAGCCCATCATGGAATACTATAAAGAGAATTACAATATTGAAAAGGTGAAATAAGGGCCCATGCGAAAAATCGTCATTTTACTCATACTGCCCCTCTTTCTCCATTCTCAAGATACGTCCAGGCCTTTTGTGCAGGGACAGCTTTCCGGACAGTGGCGAAATTATTTTATGCATACCGCGAACAAAGGCGACTTAAAGGATTTTAGGGCCTTGGCCACAGGTGGTCATTTAAAATACCGGTTGAATGTAGGCAACAACTTTACAGTGGGCGCCGCCTTGTATAATTCAACCAACCTGGGACTTCAGGATTTGACCGTTCCGGATGCGATTACGGGAAGGTTGAGTAGGTACGAGGAGGGACAGTTTGACCGCTTGGACCTTGAAAATGATGCAATATTCCTATTGGGCGAGTTGTACTTGGAATATAAGATAAAAAAGCACCACTTCACTTTAGGTCGTATGAAAATCAATACGCCCATGATAAACCCGCAGGATGGCAGGATGATACCCACCTTGGTGCAAGGTTTTTGGCATAGATATAAACCAAATCCGGGTAGTACGTTTCAATTTGGTATTCTCAATGCCATTGCGCCAAGATCTACCGGAGGTTTTTTTGGAATCGGGGAAAGCATAGGGACTTATCCCGTGGGAAGGTCCATATTTGGTGCGGAAAGCCGCTATGCTGGGAATACGGAATCGGACTATATTATTTTATTCAATTCCGATGTAAAACTCATGGAAAACCTACAATTGGGTATTTGGAACTATTACGTGGACAATGTCTTTAATACCGTTTACGTAAAGCCCCGATACAGATTGAACGAAGCATGGACCCTGGAAGCCGAGTGGTTGCATCAAAACAAGTTAGGGAACGGCGGAAATGCCTTGGATGAATTGCAATATTTCGGCCAGCCGTCCTCGGATATTTTAGGGCTCCAATGGGGGTATACTCATAATAAAACCAATATTTCATTGGGCTATGATTATATATTGCCCGGCGGACAGTTTTTGTTTCCGCGCGAGTGGGGCAGGGAAGACCTGTTCAGTTTCCAGAAACGGGAACGCAGCGAGGGCACAGCAAAAAATCATGCCCTTGTATTGACGTATGATACTACCTTTCCTGTCCTCAAAAATGATCTGGATATTAGGTCGATTGTGAGCTTGGGCAGGCACTGGAAGCCATCCGTTATCGATGCCGAAAGGAACAAATACGCTATACCGGATTACACCCATATCAACTTGGACCTTTTTTTTAATATAAAGGGGTTAACCAACTTAAAACCAGAACTATTGGTTACCAGTAAAATAGGGAACGGGGATATTCCCAACAACCCGAACTTTTTCTTCAATAAGGTGGATATGCTCCACGTGGATTTTATCCTCAACTACAATTTTTAGAAGGATTCGACCAAATAAAAAAGATGAGGTTTTTGGCCTCATCGTTTTCTTAATATTGGGGAGTTTATTTATTAAACGTCCTGTCCCTTCATCATCTTGTTCCAGTATAAATAAGGGAGTCCGTATTTTTTTAGCATCCATAGTCTCCAATGTTCTTTCGAAGAGTCAAAAACCAACATCTGTTTTAATTTAGGATCCGGTGTAAAATTGTTGTTATAGTCAAATTCTGCCAAGACCATCTTACCATAATCGGTTACTAAGGGACAGGAAGAATATCCATTGTAGACTTTTGAGCCCATGGAATTTGTTTTAATCAGTTTATCGATGTTATCCACAACGATGGGAACCTGTTTGCGAATGGCAGCCCCCGTTTTTGCCGTTGGCAAAGCGGCTACATCGCCCAATCCAAAAATATTGGGATAGGTATTGTGCTGCATGGTTTTATGGTCCACATCCAACCAGCCTGCCTCGTTCACCAAAATGGAATCCTTCACGAACTTTGGCGCCACCGAAGGGGGTGCCGTATGGAGCATATCATAATGGATACCGTAGCGGTTACCATCAACGGTTACCTTCACGTCCTTGTAGTTGTATTGGAAGGAGTCGTCCAGAAGTCGGTCATCGTCCTCACCGGCCATTACCACACAACCACCTGCGGTTATATCCTTGCCCAGTTCGTACCATGCAATTTTTTTATCGGCATCCACAGCCACCAACTTGTGGTAAAAGCGCAGGTTGATATCCTTTCTGTCCACAACTTCCATTAATGTTTTGGCCACTTCCTTAACCCCAAATATGACCGTTCCACTGGTTGCAAAAACGACATCTGTTTTGTCCCTTACGCCACTTTTTCTAAAATGGCTTTCTGCGAGATACATGATTTTTTGGGGAGCCCCACCGCATTTTATCGGGGTGGTGGGCTGGGTAAATAGGGCGGTGCCGCCCTTAAAGTTTTTGATTACGTCCCAAGTATGGTTGGGGTCCGTATAATTGCTGCACACCACGCCTTTGTCCATGGCCTCTCCTAGACCGGGAACCAAGCTATAATCGTAGGCCAAACCGGGCACGACCACCAAATAGTCATAGGATATGTCTCCGCTAGCGGCCGTTTGAACGATGTTATTTTCAGGGTCAAACCCGGTCGCCTTGTCTTTAATCCAGGTAGCTTCCTTGGGCATAACGGATGACATTGGCCGTGCGGTCTTATCAAAATCATAGGCACCTGCGCCCACCAAGGTCCACGCGGGTTGGTAGTAATGGGTGTCCGATGGTTCAATGACGGCTACGTCCTTGGCTTTCTTTTGCTTTATCAGTTGCGACGCCACCATGATGCCGGCAGTACCCCCTCCAATAACAAGAATTTGATGATGTGAGCTCATTTATTGTAAATTTTTATTCAACCTGTTAAATATATAGGGTATTTTTTACGAATTGTGTAACAAAAGTTACAGAGCCTTGAATTTATATGATAGCGGTCATAAAAAAGACCGATTCCTTCGTTAGAAATCGGTCTTTACAAAATGATTAAAATGATAATTATTTTGTTTTGCAGGTACTGATCCCGAAGAGCGTATACAGAGGACAAAAACTGACGAGACTCGTCAATACAAAAATGGCGGCCAAGGCCATCAATACATAGGCTAAGGTTCCCCCGATGACATTAAAATAGTACAGGGCAAACACTGCCAATGCAATAATGATTCGGATAGTTTTATCCGCACTTCCCATATTTTTTTTCATGATTAAAAGTTTAATTTGTTCCTATTGTTTTAAAATCCCAACCAACTGTTCAAGTCGGTGATGTTTCCGTTACATTTTGGTAGTTAATGCGTTACGATTCAAAATTGACTCTAATATAGTGATATTATCGGTCAAGTTTTGTAACTTTGGTTACCAAACCTTACGGAGCAAGAAATTATCTTTGACCTTATAAATTTGGACTATGAAATATCTAAAAGCTTTTTACGATGCTTTTTTGGGAACCCTCAACTGGACCTGGAAATCCATCCTATTTGAGGTTCCTTGGCATACGAATTATTTTTGGGGACTCATCGTGATTTCTTTGCTTGTTTGGGCATTGGAAATAGTCTTTCCTTGGCGAAAGAATCAGGGTATTTTCAGAAAGGATTTTTGGTTGGACGCCTTCTATATGTTTTTCAACTTTTTCCTTTTTGCGATTGTCATCAGCGGGGTATATAAAGTTCTTCAGTTGTTCTTTGAAGAAATGGGCATTACTGCCAAGAGTTTGGCCCTAATAGATTTTACCGCATGGCCTTCTTGGGCGCAATTGTTCGTTTTTTTCCTGATTTTGGATTTTGTTCAATGGTTTACCCATATACTTTTGCACAGATATGAGGTACTATGGAATTTTCACAAGGTACACCACAGCGTTAAGGAAATGGGCTTTGCGGCACATTTGCGCTATCACTGGATGGAAAACATCCTATACAAGCCTCTAAAAACCTTTGGTGTAATGCTATTGGGCGGTTTTGAGCCGGAACAGGCCTATATTGTCCACTTTTTCGCCATTGCTATCGGGCACTTGAATCATTCCAATATCAAGATTACCTGGGGACCCTTGAAATACCTTTTGAACAATCCGGTGATGCATCTATACCATCATGCCTACAACCTGCCCTCGGATAAGCGATATGGCGTAAATTTCGGCATCAGTTTAAGTCTTTGGGATTATATTTTCAAAACCGATTATGTTCCAGAAGATAGTGGTACCGTGGAACTTGGCTTTGCTGGTGAGGAGTCCCTACCAAAAGATTTTTTTGGGCAATTGTTTTATGGATTTCGCTGGAAGAAAAAGGTAGGGTAAGTCCTTGTTAACGAAGGTTATAAAACTCCAATCACGTAAGTTTTAATGATTATTAAATAGTTCTACTAACTTTCCCAATCAAGGATGTGTACATGACAATTGTCAGGTTTTAGTATTATTTTATTAAGTAGTTTGTGGCTAAATAAAAATGTCAAGTATGAGAAATGTTATTTTGCCCACCGATTTTTCACCCAATGCCCAAAAGGCAATTGCCTACGCCCAAAATCTTTTTAAGGGGAACACCACAACGTTTTATTTGGTAAATGTCATGGATGGGGCCGTCCCCTATAGTACTACTGGCATAGGTACCAAAAGGATGGCAGAGACCATCAATAAATCACTGTTGGAGCAGTCCAATGAAGGTTTGGAGACCACCATGGCCGATCTTAAGGCACAGGGCATAGCAGAGGAACACACTTTCGTGCCATGTTCCCTAAAGGGCTCTTTTTTTAATACTATTGAAAAGTTTATTGAGGAAAAGGACATTCATTATGTAATCATGGGTACCAAAGGGGCCTCCGGTCTTAAAGAGATGACCTTGGGAAGCAATACCAGTAGCCTTTTGGGAAAAGTACTGGCGGCGGTCCTAGCCGTACCAGAGAATTATAGTTTCCAGAACATCGAAGAATTGGTCTTTGCTACCGATTTCGAGGTTGACTATTCTGAAAAGGGACTTGCACCCTTGCTGGATCTTAGGAGGGATCATAATGCACGCATTGCAGTGCTGTTCTTGGATGAGCAACGAAAAGGGTTGAGCGGCACCCAAATTACGGCCAAGTCCTATCTACAGACTCTTTTAAAAGAAGAAAACAGTGATTTTTTTGAACTGGACGGGGTAGGTGTCGCTATGGGTGCCCGGTTGTTCACTAAGAGCCGTAGGGCAGATCTTCTTTGCCTTGTAGCCAAAAAACATGATAAACTGTTGGATTTATTTAGGAAATCTGAAACCAAGGGAATGGTAAACCATGCAGATGTTCCTATTTTGGTTTTGAACCAAGCTAATTTTTAATTGTTCACTGCCATGATTTATTAGGAAGCGCAGACTGGACCGGGACTTTTGTAGCCAAGGAAATAGAGAATAAGGTAATGAGTTTAAAGTTAAAGGTATATTTTTCCCAAGTCAAAGATTTTTCATCCTTTCACCTTTGAACCCCGCCGTTCTTAAGGCTCTTCCTTCTGAAAAGTAATACTCCAAATACCCCGTACCTCATTGGTGGAATATCCCGTAGCGGCATCCTCAGGGTAGCGTTCGTTTAATATGGAGACCACTTCTGAAGGTATATCCTTAGATGGATTCCCATGACATTTCAGGCACATATCGTTGGTGACAATAGGCGCGTAGAAGTGTGTTTTATCGCCGTTTTCGATTACTATGGGCTCATAAACTTCATTTGCCCTAATTTTATCCTTGAAAAAGGCAATGTGCTCCATTTCTTGGGCATTGGCCTTGTTTCTAAGATTTCTGGTCTTGTCCGAAACTCTTTTGATTTTGGCGTTATGTACGATCGCCATGCTATCCGTTAACGGATAGGCCCTTTCATTGCAAAACTTCAATGCCGCGACCGAACCTTCCTTTTGCATTTTTCCCATGAGGTTCTTGCCCAATACCTTTTGGGTACTTTGGGCAATCTCCAAGCCTATTTGTTTTGCCGATTTTTGAGGGGCGTCCGCCTCCTTTAGCACTTTTCCCTGCTGCTCAAAGTTTCCGGAACCGTGTCCTTGTTCCCAGTGCTCCTTAAACCAGCTGGGTTCCTCAATTTTATAGTCAAACAGATACTCCGATATAATTCTGATATCCTCCTCCGAATAGGGTTGATATGGCATTACCCCGAATCTTTTTAGGGCACCTTTCATCTTTCCTTTTTCCAGGCTGGGTTTTTCCACAAAGTTCCAAATGGCATCCACAAATTCTTCCTTGGTGGGGCTGTCCATGAGGTATCTAGCCTTAATGGCGACCATGGGCGGGGCGATCCGTGCATCCTCGCTGGCATCGGGACCATGACATACATAGCATTTGGCTTCCATAAGTTCCTTGCCCAATAAAACATCTTGTTGGTTAAATGCTGGCTTTTCTATTGCTACCTCGGAAATCGATTTATCAGTATTCCCTGAATTCTTGCAGCTTGCTAAATATAGAAGCGAGATTATGAATAGGATTTTTTTCATCGGATTGATTTTTTGAATTAAATAGGCTTGCACCGGCTTCCTAGGTATTTGTGGGAAGACTAAAAATATCCCTTCGTTGATATGGATTACTGGTCATTCCAAATGAAACATCGGCATCAAAATACCATTTTAAAGCGCTATTTCATTTTACCTGTAGCACAGCTAACATAGGACTTGAATTGTGCCATCTTTGAATTTTCCATATCCACCGACGGATATCCAATTTTCCGAAGCTTTTCCTTAACCAGTAGGGCATCGTCCAAATCCTGGTATTCAAAGGAAACGGAGGAAGTTTCTACGTCCACAGAAACATTGGAAACCGAATCCAATTCAGATACTTTACTGATGATCGTTTTTGCACAGCCCCCACATTTAAGGTTCTGCACCACTAATGTAGCCTTCATACCAGTACTTTTATTATGTTCAGTTCCAGGAATTATAGCCTCCCCGTAGATCGTAAATTTCGTTAAAACCCATAGCTACCAGCTTCTTTGCCGCCTTTTGGCTTCTAGCGCCGGATCTGCAGTAAACATATACAGGTTTATTTTTATCCAATTTCTCAAAAGCCGTCCTGAAGTTCGAGGCATTGAAAAAATCGATGTTAAGGGCCTTTTTTATGTGTCCGCCGTTATATTCAGAAGGGGTCCTTACATCCACCAACTGTACTTTTGGGCCGCTGATGGCAGTGGCATATGCGTTTTTGTCCAAAATGAAGATGTTTCCCGTATCGGTAGTGTTCTTGGAACCAAATAGTGCGCTTAGAAATGACATTTGTTACGAATTTTAAAGTGAGAATTTTTAAAAGGAGACAGACTTTCTGGCCTGCCTCCTTTAAACAACCAACCAATTAAAAACAATCGGATCAATACCTATCCCTAAATATCGATCGGATTCATGTTACTACAGTTGTATTACTATAGTGCCCTAAAGGTATAATGTAATCCGGGCACCCACAGTAACTATAGTTACACAAGGAAAAAAAATCGAAAAATTTAGGAATACCTGCCTTTGAGGTAAAAAAAAGACCCACAAAAATCATGAAATGAATCTTTCCGTGGGTCTCTAACTAACTAAAAGTTCTATGAAGGTATTTGATTTACATTAATTTACAAAGTAGATGGGCAAACATATTCGGAAACTGGTATTCCGACTTCATTGATGGCTTTAAAACCGCCCTTTACATCGATCAAGTTATGGATGCCCCTACTTTTTAAGATGCTGGCGGCAATCATGCTCCTGTAACCTCCGGCACAATGAACATAAAATGTATCGTGATCCGGAAATTCGGCCAAGTAATCGTTCAAATAATCCAAGGGCGTGTTATGTGCTTCCAATACATGTTCGGAAAGATATTCGCTGTTCTTTCGGACATCGAAAACAGGAATATTTTCCTTTTCCATCTGTGATTTTAATTCCGAAGCATCGACCTGACTAACCGTATCATATTCCATGGAGGCCTTTTTCCAAGCCTCAAACCCGCCTTCCAAATAACCAAGGGTATTGTCAAAACCGACTCGGGATAATCTGGTAACGGCTTCTTCTTCCAAACCTTTTGGTGCCACCAATAGAATGGGTTGTTGTACATCTGCGATCAAGGCTCCCACCCATGGGGCGAAGCTACCATCAAGCCCTATGAATATGGATCGTGGGATATGTCCTTTGGCAAAGTTGGCCGCATTGCGAACATCCAATACAATGGCTCCAGTTTCATTGGCTGCCGCTTCAAAGGCTTTTGGGGACAGGGCCCTTGTTCCTCTTTCAAGAATCTGGTCGATATCCTCGTATCCTTCCTTGTTCATTTTTACGTTTAAGGGGAAATATTGTGGCGGAGGCAATAATCCGTCCGTAACTTCTTCGATAAATTCCTCCTTGGTCATGTCCGCTCGAAGGGCATAGTTCATTTTTTTCTGATTTCCCAAGGTATCCACGGTTTCCTTCATCATGTTCTTTCCACATGCGGAACCTGCACCGTGGGCGGGATATACGATTACATCATCGGCGAGTGGCATTATTTTTTCCCGAAGGCTATCGTATAGGAACCCGGCGAGGTCCCTTTCCGTCAATACGCCCATTTTTTGGGCAAGGTCCGGTCTACCTACATCTCCCAAGAACAGGGTGTCACCGCTAAAAATAGCATGGTCCTTTCCATCTTTGTCCTTTAGTAGATAAGTGGTGCTTTCCATGGTATGCCCGGGGGTGTGAAGTACCTTTATGGTTACCTCCCCCAGTTTGAATTCCTGGTTGTCCTTTGCAATAATGGCTTCAAAATTTGGGTTCGCGTTGGGCCCGAAAACGATGGGTGCCCCGGTCTCCTTGGCCAAGGTAAGGTGTCCGCTCACGAAATCGGCATGAAAATGTGTTTCAAAAATATACTTGATTTTTGCATCATCCAGTTTCGCCCTATTGATATACGGTTTTACCTCCCGTAGCGGGTCTATAATGGCTACCTCTCCTTTACTTTCTATATAATAAGCTCCCTGAGCTAGGCAACCTGTATAAATCTGTTCAACTTTCATCTGTTTATTTTTATTGTTTTTAATAGGTCAGATGCAATGCGCCAATAACAATTTACTCACGAAGCTTGTCTATTTTCGAAACAGGTGTTCGTGAACCCTTGGTTTCAGTAGGTATCAAAACTTGTTATGGCTCATTTCATGAGTACACAGTTTTTAATTGAAGACAAAATTACTAATTGTAATTTACTAAATAGGTAACAAAGGTTACATTTGCCGCAAACAAAAAGCCCCTATAAAAGGGGCTTTTTTATAGTTTTCAATGAATTATAACATGGTGGACGGGCATACGTATTCCGACTTTGGAAGTGCCGTTTTGGCAAGGTCGGCGAAGCCTCCCTCTACATCCGCAAAATCCTGCCATCCCCGTTGTTTCAGTATGGATGCTGCAATCATACTTCTATAACCGCCCGCACAGTGTATCACAAATGTGCTGTCCTTGGGAAATTCCGCCAAATGTTGGTTTATCTCATTCAATGGAATGTTCACCGCACCGATCAAATGCTCGGAATCAAATTCGCTTTTTTTGCGAACATCGATTATTAATGGTATTTCGTCTTTCATGGCTTTTTCCAGTTCCGTGGCCGAAATGCGGTTGACCATCTCAAATTCCTTACCAGAATCTTTCCAGGCCTCAAAGCCCCCCTTCAAGAAGCCTACGGTGTTGTCATAGCCCACCCTAGATAAGCGCGTAATGGCCTCTTCCTCTTTTCCATCGTAGGTCACCAGCAGAATTTCCTGTTTGATATCCGGAATCATTTCGCCCACCCATTGGGCAAAACTACCTTCCAGACCAATGTTGATGCTGTTGGGAATAAAACCCTTCGCAAAATCGGCCGCATCCCTTGTGTCCAAAACCAAGGCTCCAGTTTCATTGGCCACGGCCTCAAAGGCTTGGGGCGAGTAAGGGGTTGTGGCCCTGTCCATTATATTGTCCAAACTTTCGTAGCCCTTGATGTTCATCAATACGTTCTTTGGGAAATAGCCCGGTGGGGTGGTAAGTCCGGTTAGCAATTCCTTTATGAACTCCTCCTTGGTCATATCGGCTCGGAGGGCGTAGTTTACTTTTTTTTGGTTCCCTAGGGTATCCGTGGTTTCCTTGCTCATCATTTTACCACATGCGGAACCGGCTCCATGGTTGGGATACACGATTAGGCCATCGCTCAAGGGCATGATTTTGTTTCGAAGGGAATCGTACAAATGCCCCGCTAATTTTTCCTCGGTCAGTTCGGATACTACGTGCTGGGCCAAATCGGGTCTTCCCACATCGCCAATGAACAAGGTATCGCCCGTAATAATTCCGTGTTCGTTTCCTTTTTCATCGATAAGTAAATAGGTGGTACTTTCCATGGTATGGCCCGGGGTATGGATAACCTTTACCTTGTAATCGCCTACTTCAAAAATTTGCCCGTCTTCGGCGGTAATGGCTTCGTAGGCAGGTTTTGCCCCCGGTCCAAAAACGATCTTGGCATTGGCTTTTTTCTGAAGGTCCAAGTGACCGCTTACAAAGTCTGCATGGAAATGGGTCTCAAAGACATATTTGATTTTGGCATTGTCCTTTTTTGCCCTATCGAGATATGGTTGAACTTCCCGCAAGGGATCAAATACGGCGGCTTCACCTTTACTTTCAATATAGTAGGCGGCATGCGCCAAACATCCTGTATAGATCTGTTCTACTTTCATAATTGCTGATATTTAATGGTTTACTTTTTAAAAGTAGGGATTCCCAAAAAAGGATACAGTGACTTTTGTTACATAAGCCGAAAAATTGTCGCGGTAGGGAAAATGCAGTAAAACTTGAAAAATGCGCGTCTAGGAAAGGGTGAAGAACTCCATGTAAAAAATGAATACGGCCATCAACAGAATAAAATATCCGAAGCCTTTCTTCAGCTTATTACCGTCGATAAAGTTGCCCATATAACTTCCTATAAAGATTCCCAAAAAGGAAAGACCTGTAAAAATGAGAAGGAAAAACCAGTTGATTTCCATGGTCAACGCATCCCCCAAAAAGAAACCCATTAAGGATTTTACCGCAATAATGATCAAGGAGGTTCCCACGGCGACCTTCATTTCTACATTGGCCAAGATAACGAGCGCTGGAATGATCAGAAAACCGCCCCCGGCCCCAATAAGGCCAGTGATACCACCAACCAACAAGCCTTCTGCCAAAATGAGGGGGTAATTGTATTTTACAACGCCAGTCACTTTCTTTGGGGCTTCCTTTTTTGTTTTTAACATGGAATATGCGGCAGGAATCATTAGGATTGCAAACAACCCGAACATACCCATGCGACGTGTAAACTGAAAATCACCTATTTCAAACAAAACATCCGGTAAAATGGGAACGAGATAGTGCCTTACCAAGGTTACCCCTATAATAGCGGGTATACCAAAAACAATCGCCGTTCGCCAGTTCACATATCCTTTTAGATGTTGTTTCCAACCGCCTACCAAGGCACTTGCCCCGACAATAAAAAGGGAGTAGGCCGTGGCCACTTTTTCATTTACGGAAAATAGGTAGGCCAGTACGGGTACGGCCAAAATGGAACCTCCACCGCCAATGAGACCTAGGGATATTCCAATGATTAACGCGCTGATGTAACCAAATATGTGTAGCACTTCCATGTAACATTTACAATTACAGGTGCGAAGCTATAGCACCTACAGAAGCCTTGCAGTAACATTGGTTACAAAGGATTACAAATCCAAAATTTTAATGTAGTTGCGATGCAGCTCAATGGAGCCCATCTGTTCCAGTTTTTTTAGCAATCTGGAAATCACGACCCTGGAGCTATGCAGTTCGTAGGCTATTTCTTGATGGGTGTTGTTGATGATGTCCCCCTTGTTGATTCTAGCCTTTTCCTTGAGATAACTGATCAAGCGGGCATCCATTTTATCGAATGCGATACTGTCTAAGGTACTCAACAATTCGTTCAGCCTTTCGTGATAGCTGTTGAACACAAAATTTCGCCAGCTCTTGTATTTTACGGTCCATTCCTCCATTTTTTGCATGGGCACCATAATAAGCTTGCTATCGGTTTCCGTAATGGCCCTGATTTCACTTTTGGAATCTCCCATACAGCAGGCCAAGGTCATGGAGCAGGTGTCCCCTTTTTCCAAATAATACAACAGAAGCTCGTCCCCATCATTGTCCTCCCTTAGGATTTTGATGGCTCCTGAAATCAAGAGTGGCATTCCCTTGATGTAATCACCAATTTCAATGAGTTTGTATCCTTCGGGGACTTCTTTAAAGGTACCTACCTGTACGATTTCATTAATGAGATCCTTTTCAAAAATCGACCCATAACTTTCTGTAAGTTCCTGTATCATTGATGAGATTATTTAACCTTATCGGCAATTTCCTTATTATAGTTGAAGAAAAAATTTGCCCAGATCGACTTTGACACGGCCGCAATCCAGGGCATGGTCAGGACCAAAACGGTCACTATGGCCCCAAATATTCCCAAAATACTCAGGTCAAGACCCAAGAGCAACGTTAGAACATATACCGCAACGGCAACCGCTACGCCTACGGCATAGGAAACATACATACTGCCATAATAAAAACTGGGCTCTATGCTGTACTTAAGATTGCATTTGGGACAATGCTCCTTCACTTTATTGAAGTTGCTCAATTTATAGGGGTTCGCCTCTAGAAAAGCCCCTTCATGACATCTAGGACATTTTAAAAATAGAATACTATAGATTTTGGAACCTTTGCCGAACATACCGTGTATTTTACTGCAAAAATAAACTATATAAACCGTTATCTGGGTAACTTTTGTTACAGAGGTTTCGGCCGGATATTTAAAATTCGACCCCATTCTTTATGGAAAACTATGAATCTAAAACGGTTTACGCATCCCAATATCCCTATTTCCTCAAAATCTTGTCCATGGCTTTACCCTTGGCGAGTTCATCCACCAATTTATCCAGATAGCGTACTTTTTGCAACAGTTTGTCCTCAACTTCCTCCACGCGGTACCCACATATGACACCGGTGATTTTGGAAACATTGGGATTTAGTTTGGGAGCCTCGTCAAAAAAGGTCTCAAAATTTGTTTTGTTCTCAATAATATTGGCCAAGGCTTCCCTATCATAACCTGTTAGCCAGAAAATTATAGTGTCCACATCCTCTTTTGTTCTCCCTTTTTTTTCGGCCTTGGCAATATAATGGGGATATACGCCTGCGAAGGACATGGTGTAGATACGGTGTTTTTTCGGTTCGGACATAGGAAATAGTGGATATTTTTATGTTATAACTCTCTGAGCCATATGTTTCTAAAACTTATCGGTTCACTGGGGTCGCCGTGTGCCTGAAGTCGGATAGGGGATGGGCCATGTTTTCTATAGCTTGGTGGGCCTATCCAAGGGGTGATTCCCTTAAGTTCGTAATTGTTCTGAACCAAAACCCCATTGTGAAATGCCGTAACACTTGCGGCCGATTTTAGTGTGCCATCCTCATTAAAACGTGGGCCTTTCCAAACGATGTCATAGGTCTGCCACTCGCCGGGTTTTCTGGCGGCATTGGCCAATGGAATGGATTGTTTGTACATAGACCCTACCTGGCCATTGACGTAGGTATCGTTATCGTAGTTGTCCAATATCTGTATTTCATACCCGTCCTCGAACAACCCGGTTTCATCAAGTCCCAGATAGGCTAGGAAAATTCCGCTATTGCCCCTGCTTTGGCGTTCGCCCGTAATATTCTCAGGGATTAGGTATTCCAAATGCAATTGGTAATCCAGGTAGCTGTCTCTCGTCGTGAGACTACCTGCTTTTTTATTGACGGTCATAATGCCGTTTTCCACCTTCCAAGTTTCGGAATTTTCAGGGTTGTCATAGGTCCACTTTTCTAAATCGGTTCCGTCAAAAATTACAACCGCATCGGACGGTGGCTCGCCGTAGCATTTCCCGGCATCCACTTTGGGAGGAACGGGTTCATACACTTCTGTTTTTTGGGATTCCTTGTATAGTTTTTCCCAGTCTGGTTCTTGGGAGAAACTTCGTATTGAAGTTGAAAAGGCGATTATCGCAAGGGCTAATTTTATTTTCACGAATGGTACTATTTAAGGGTTATTTCACGTATGTTTCCACTGTCAAAAGGTTTCAAATCTAGAATTAGATCCTACGTTGATAATCACAAGATAGCAATTCGCACTATGAAATCAAGATCGGTTCTTTCCTTTAGTAAGTATTGATTTAACTTATTTAGTTCTGGGTTACAAATTATGATAAATTCAAAAATAATCCCAAGAACTATGATTTGGATAAAAATAGAATGGAAACCTTTCTAAAAATCTGTAATTGGGAATTAAGTTTTTATCTTAGTTAGGCTTGAAATTTATAAGTATATGGCTTTAAAAGTAGCGATTAAACATTACACCCGATACAAATACGATAGAAGGGTCAATCTGTCCCCCCACATATTTAGACTGCGACCGGCTCCGCATAGCAGAACACCCATTGAGGCGTATTCAATCAAAATAAAGCCGGAAAACCATTTTTTCAATTGGCAACAGGATCCCTTTGGAAATTATTTGGCCCGTTTGGTCTTTCCTGAAAAAACGGACGAACTTTCCATTGATGTGGAAATCATTGCCGATATGAAGACCATCAATCCCTTCGATTTTTTCGTGGAGGAATCGGTGGAGAATTTTCCTTTCACCTATAAACCCGAACTGAAAAAGGAACTGTTGCCCTATCTTGAAATTACGGAAGAAGGGCCCCTTTTACAGGAATGGTTATCCAAAATAGACAAAACACCCAGACGCAGTATCGATTTTTTAACGAGTCTCAATCAAGGCCTTTACAAGTATTTGAACTATACGATCCGTATGGAACCGGGCGTCCAGACCTGCGAGGAAACCTTGGCCAGAAAGCTGGGTTCCTGTAGGGATTTTGCTTGGCTGTTGGTACAGACCCTTAGGCATTTAGGCCTAGCGGCCCGGTTCGTTTCGGGATATTTGGTACAGTTGAAGGCTGATGAAAAATCCCTGGACGGTCCGTCCGGTCCCGAAGAGGATTTCACCGATCTGCACGCCTGGGCTGAGGTATATCTCCCCGGTGCTGGGTGGATAGGCTTGGATGCCACGTCCGGTCTGTTAGCTGGGGAAGGACATATCCCACTGGCCTGTACGCCATCCTTTGAAAGTGCCTCTCCTGTATATGGACTCACCGATCCCTGCGAGACCCAATTCGAGTTCGAGAATTCCGTAACCCGAATCTTTGAATCCCCCCGCGTTACAAAACCGTATACGGAAGATCAGTGGCAGGCCATTTACAATCTAGGTTTTGCCGTTGAGGAAGAATTGCAGGAAAACGATGTACGGCTCACGATGGGTGGGGAGCCCACTTTTGTATCCATAGACGACATGGAATCCGAGGAATGGAATACCGCTGCGGATGGTGCGCATAAACGTCAATTGGCCAGTTCCCTCTCGGTCAGATTATTGGAAACTTTTGGCAAAGGCGGGATGCTGCACCATGCCCAGGGAAAATGGTATCCCGGCGAGGCCCTCCCAAGGTGGTTGATCGGGGTACATTGGCGAAAGGACGGCGATACCATTTGGAAGGAACCCGATTTATTGGCATCCTTCACCAAAAAATATGAGCTGCCGAATGATATTACCTCCAAATTTCTAAAAACCCTTACTACCTATTTGAAGTGTCCTGATGATTCCATTATCCCGGCTTACGAGGATGCCTTTTACTTTTTGTGGGAGGAACGGAAACTACCCGTGGATATCGACCCAAAGAAATACAACGAAAAGGATTCTGCCTTACGTAAGAAATTGGGCGAAGTGCTGGAACAGGGTGTCGGGAAAAGTGTTGGGCATGTATTGCCATTGAGTAAAAAAGGGAATCGGTGGATTACAAATCCGTGGAAATTTCGGGGAACACATCTCTTTTTAAGTCCTGGGAATTCGCCCATAGGACTGCGTTTGCCGTTGGAATCCCTGCCCAAAAATCCGGAGATACCCTCGGAACCCACGGCAGAACCGGAATTGTTCGAGGCCAAACCACATCTAAAAGCGTATGCCTCAGATTTGAATGAACGGTTGAAAAGTGATGTAATAAATTCCGATAAAAACCATCCGTACGTTCGCACCGCCATTTGCGCCGAAGTGCGGGAGGATAAACTGTTTTTATTCCTACCTCCCTTGGACAGTGCCGATGATTTCTTGGATTTGGTGGCCAGTATCGAGGCAACGGCCAAGGAGCTTCAAGTGCCCGTTATTCTGGAAGGATATGAACCTCCAAGGGACAACCGATTGGAAGTTTTAAAAGTTACCCCGGATCCGGGCGTTATTGAGGTGAACGTGCATCCTGCCAACAATTGGAAAGAACTGACCGAAAATACCCTTACACTCTACGAGGAAGCGAAAAAGTCGCGTTTGGGCACCGAAAAGTTTATGCTGGACGGCAAGCACACCGGTACCGGCGGTGGAAACCACGTCACCCTTGGCGGATCAACCCCTGCGGATAGTCCGCTATTAAGAAATCCGCAATTGCTTCGCAGTTTACTCACTTTTTGGCAGCACCATCCCGGGCTTTCCTACCTGTTTTCAGGAGCGTTTATTGGACCTACAAGTCAGGCGCCCCGTGTGGACGAAGCACGTCTGGAGAATTTGTATGAATTGGAAATCGCCTTTTCGCAAATTCCTGAGGACAAGGAAGTTCCTTTTTGGTTGACGGACCGACTCTTTAGGCATTTGTTAACCGATATCACAGGAAATACTCACAGGGCCGAGTTCTGCATTGATAAGCTATACTCGCCCGATTCTTCTTCCGGGCGGTTGGGCATTCTGGAACTTAGGGCCTTTGATATGCCTCCACACGCCCAAATGAGCCTGATGCAAATGTTATTGGTACGCACCTTGGTCTCCTGGTTTTGGAAAAAACCATATAAACATGATTTGGTACGTTGGGGTACGGAACTGCATGACAAATTCCTTTTGGAACACTATGTAAAAGAGGATATTAGGGATATAGTGGGGCAGTTGAACGAGGCGGGATATCCCTTTAAATTGGATTGGTTCGACCCATTTTTTGAATTTAGGTTTCCCCTGTATGGCATGGTTGAGATCAACGGGATGCAATTGGAGCTACGCATGGCCATTGAGCCCTGGAATGTCCTGGGCGAAGAGATGTCCGGAAGGGGAACGGCGCGGTATGTGGATTCCTCCTTGGAACGGGTACAGGTAAAATTGAAAAACTTTACGGAACAACGTTATACCTTAACGTGCAATGGAATCAAGGTGGAATTGAGCCCAACGGGAACCAAAGGGGAATATGTGGCTGGGGTACGGTTCAAGGCATGGCAACCTTGGTCCGCCTTGCATCCCACCATAGGTGTGGATACACCCTTGGTTTTTGATATTGTGGATGACTGGAACAAAAAATCGATTGGGGGCTGTACCTATTTTGTTTCGCATCCGGGAGGCCGTTCCTATGATACCTATCCGGTAAATAGTTATGAGGCGGAATCTAGAAGAATTAACCGTTTTTGGGAGTTTGGCCATACCCAAGGTGAAGTTGTACCGATGGAAGTCGTTCCTTCATCAAATTTTGCTGGTAGAATGGTACAACCTAAGTCGGCTTCCAATACATTTGCATACAAAGAGATACCTATAAATCCGGAATATCCTCATGTAACGGATTTAAGAAAGAAGTAATTAGCAGATTTTAATGTCCACAACTACGAAGGCGAGCTGGTTAAATAGCTATGAAACAAAGTTTGGGAACGACGAGTTGTTCACCGCAAATAATGATGTAAAGACCTATTGGAAAAAGCTGTTCACGGGCTTTGATAAATTAGGAGAAAACGGACTTTCCGGACGCCAAAAGGATATCGATTGGTTGCTTCTAGAAAATGGGGTCACCTATAATGTATACAATGACCCGCAGGGAATGCACAGACCATGGAACCTTAATGTAGTTCCCTTGGTCATGCACCGGAACGAATGGCAAAATGTGGAGGCCGGACTCAAGCAACGGGCGGAGTTGTTGAACCTAGTGCTTAAAGATGCCTATGGGGAACGTAGATTGATCAAGGACGGCATCATACCGCATGAAATTATCTACGGTCACAGGGGTTTTTTGCGCCAGTGTGCCGGAATCGAATATACTACGGATAAGCTCCTTTCAATTTATGCGGCCGATTTGGCCCGTGGAACGGACGGTCGTCTTTGGGTGGTGAACGATAGGACCGAGGCCCCTTCCGGTATGGGCTATGCATTGGAAAACCGGTCCACCACAAGTAGGATTCTTCCGGAGATGTACTCCAAAATGAACGTGACCCGATTGTCCACCTTTTTTAAGGAGTTCCATCAGATGTTGATACATGCCGCACCCGGAAAAAAGGACAATCCAAATATTGTAATCCTTACCCCAGGATCACATAACGAAACCTATTTTGAACACGCCTACATGGCATCTTTTTTAGGATACCCACTCGTGCAGGGTAATGATTTAGTGGTGCGCGATGGATTCCTTTGGATGAAGTCCTTGCAGGGCCTCAAAAAGATTGATGTGGTATTGCGAAGGGTAGATGATGCCTTTTCGGACCCCTTGGAACTGCGGGAGGATTCGCACCTTGGGGTTGCAGGATTGTTGGATGTAGTCCGAAGAAAAAATGTATCCGTCATTAACCCTGTAGGCAGCGGGGTCATTGAAAACCCCGGTTTGATTCCCTTCATGCATGCCATTTCCAAATATTTTTTAAACGAAGATTTAATACTTCCGCAAATAGCATCCTGGTGGTGCGGGCAGGAAAAGGAAAAGAACTACGTACTCAATAACCTTTCCAATTTGGTGGTCAAGCGCATAGACCGCACCAATAGGGAGAGTATTTATTTTGGTAAGTTTTTGAGCGATAGCGAATTGGAATCCCTAAAAGCGCAAATATTGGAACGGCCCTATAGGTTCGTGGCCCAGGAACAAATCAATTTCTCCACAGCGCCCAATCTATCGGGAAACATCCTAGAGCCTAGAAACGTGGTAACGCGGGCTTTTTCCATTGCAACGGGCGACCACTACAGTATCATGCCCGGCGGATTGGTACGGGTGGCGCCGGACAGTAGGACCGTTCGGGTTTCCAATCAAAGGGGAGGTACAAGCAAGGATTTTTGGGTGGTTGAGGACCAAGTGGTTAAGGAGGATAAAAATAAAAATTGGGAACAGAAATCGGCTATAGCCATATCCGGTCTGGACGATTTGCCAAGCCTAACGGCCGAAAACCTATATTGGGCCGGCCGTTATGTGGGTAGAACCCTCGTAAATGCCCGATTTATAAGAACGGTAATGCGTCAGTTGGCCATGGTGCAGAACAGGGATGAAAAGCCGGAAGCCCTAAAACTACAAGTACTTTTAAAGACCGTTACCCATTTAACGGGCACCTATCCCGGCTTTGCCGAAAAAAACAAGGAGAGCAATCCGGCCATGGACAGTCCTTATGAGGAAATGCTTTCCGTTATACGGGACAAAAATAGGGTGGGTAGTTTGGCCCATACTATTGGAATGTTCAGTAATTCCTACTATTCCATTCGCAACCTGTGGTCTTCGGACATGTGGCGTGTTTTTGAGAACATCCAAAAGCTATGGCAGGGCTTTTTGGAGGACGAGAATCCGTCCATCCTAAAAATTCTAAAAGTCCTGAACCAACTGATTACCCGCTTGATCGCCTTTATGGGACTGATCGAGGAGAGTATCATGGTGCAGCAAGGACTTTTACTTTATTTCATAGGTCTGCAATTGGAACAAAGTATGTTGACCATATCCAAATGCCGATCCTTATTGGCCGTAAAATATGAATCGCAGGTAGAGTATGATCTATTGGAGTATCTGCTTACGAGTCACGAAAGCTTGAATATTTACAGATACAGTTATCGGTCGCACATTCAATTGGAGCACGTGCTGGATTTGGTGATTTTGGACGTTGAATATGCGAGGTCCCTCACGTTTATGATCAAAAGGCTTCAAAAGGATATCGCTCGTTTGCCACACTCCAGAAAGGACCAACAGCTTACCAGCTACCAGAAATATGTTTTCAGCGCATTTTCCAAGTTACGGCTATCGGAATCGAACAAATTATGCATGACAAGATCCAAGAACGATGTGGTCAGGGAGGATTTGGACAGTCTTCTCGGGGAGCTTTCCGATTTGTTATATAAAACCTCCCAATCCTTAACGAGCACCTATTTCAACCATACGGATAGACAGACACAAATGTTCACCCAGTCATTTCCCATATAAGCATGGTCTTTAACGTTACTCATATCACCACCTATAAATACAATGCCCCGGTCAATTACTGCCATAATATCGCCACGCTGAGGCCACGAAAATCTGACGGACAGGAATTGTTGGACTATAAAATAAACATCAGCCCCAAACCTGCGGAGATAACGGAGCGATTGGATTTTTTCGGAAATTATATAACCCGATTTTCCATACAAGCGGAGCACGATACCCTTAAGGTTACGACCAAGAGCAAGATTATTAGGCACTATGGGACCATACATGATTCGTTCTTTTCCGATGCCTGTAGAAGTATTACCATGACCCAGGCGCTCAATGCCCTGAACGAAAATGACCCTGCCACCATGGAGGCGAAACAGTTTGTACTGGAATCCATATTTATTAGGCGTACCGATAAAAATATTAGGGAATATGCGGAGCTTTCATTTCAAGCAAGCCGGTCCGTTTTTGATGCCGCCCATGAGCTGATGCAGCGTATTTATACCGATTTCGATTTTGTGTCCGGCTTCACCAGTATCTCTACACCGGTGGAAGAGGTCATGAAAGAAAAAAAGGGGGTCTGTCAGGATTTCGCGCAGATTGCCATCGCCTGCATACGATCAGTGGGGCTGCCTGCACGCTATGTGAGCGGGTATATTGAAACATTACCACCACCTGGTAAGGAGAAGTTAGTGGGTGCCGATGCTTCGCATGCTTGGTTCTCCATCTTCATTCCCGGTTTTGGATGGGTTGATTTTGACCCAACGAACAACCAAATCCCCAAGGACCAGCATATTGTGGTGGGTTGGGGCAGGGATTACTATGACGTACCTCCCTTAAAAGGAGTGGTCTATGGAAGCGGAAAAAGCAAGCTTAAAGTGTCCGTAGATATTGCCCGCGTAAATTAGGTCAATTCCTTCTTGAAAAAATCGATTGTTCTTTTCCAGGCCAACTCAGCGGCTTCCCGGTCAAACCTTGGGGTAGTGTCGTTATGAAAGCCGTGATTGGCGTTTTCGTACATATAGGCTTCGTACCGCTTTCCATGATTCTTAAGTGCTGCTTCATATGCAGGCCAACCTTCATTGACCCGTTTGTCCAATTCGCCAAAATGAAGAAGCAAGGGTGCGTTTATTTTATCGATATCCTCCGTAGGCTGACCTCCGTAAAAGGGTACAGCGGCACCAAGGTCCGGAACCTTAACGGCCATCATATTTGAAATCCATCCGCCAAAACAAAATCCTACGACACCCACGTTACCATTACATTCCGGATGGTTTTTGAGGTATTCGAAAGCCGCGATGAAGTCCTCCAGCATTTCGTCCCGATCCCGCTTCCGCTGCAGTTCCCTGCCATCGTCGTCATTGCCCGGATAGCCCCCAAGGGGGGTAAGGGCATCAGGGGCAACGGAAATGAATCCGGCCAGTCCGGCGCGTCTGCCCACATCTTCAATATGCGGATTCAGCCCCCTGTTTTCGTGAACGACTACGATACCGGGGAGTTGTTCTTTTGCATCGGCCGGTCTTGAAAGCAAGGCCTTGATGGAACCACCTCCTTTGGGCGAGTCGTAATGGATGTATTCCGATTTTAAATTGGGGTCATCGGCCTGTATCTGAATTTTTTTAACGTAATCCGGAGATATAAAACTCAACAAGGAGGATACCGTAATACCACCCACGGCATAGGTGGAAAGTTTGTCTATGAACAACCTTCTACTTACCCGGTTGTGGGCGTAATCGTCATATAGGTCAAATACCTCCTGTTTGATGTCTTCTTTTCGTAACTCTTTCATATTACTAAGTTTTTAATCGGCAGATTTATAAATGAATTCAACAATCCGGTCCGCATTGATAAAGCCTTGTCCGTGGGTTTCGTCCCATTCTTTGGAAATTCCCATTTTTTGGACCTCCTCCAAAGATTTTCCATCACTTCTAGCCGCTATGATACGTTCCCTCAAGGTAGTCAAAATATCCGTATACTCCTTTAAATCGGTCTTTGAGGAAACGGACCCATGGCCGGGTATGATTTTGGTTTCTTCATCAATAAGCTCCAAGGCCATAGTGGTGTTGGATATCAACCCATCGATGTCGCCCCCAGAATCCAAGTCAATGTAGGGGTAGCGACCGCTAAAAAAATTGTCGCCCATATGGATGACATTGTCCTGTGGAAAGTAATAATAGGTGTCACCGTCCGTGTGGGCAGGATTCACATGCATGGCGTGCACGCTTTTGCCGTTATCGAGGTATAAGGTCATTTTGTGGTTAAAGGTAACAACGGGCCACGCCTCTTGGGATCTGGGTTCATCGGCTTCAACCATCCGCTTGCGAACGTTCTCGTGGGCAATGATCATGGCTCCGGCATTGGCCAAGTTTTCATTACCGCCCGTGTGGTCACCGTGCACATGGGTATTCAGTACGAAATTAATGGGTTTGTCCGTAATCGTTTGAACATGCGCCACAATCTTTTCGGTCAGGGGACCAAATTGGTCGTCGATGAGATAAGCGGCATCTTCACCAACGGCCAGTCCTATATTGCCTCCGGCACCAAAAAGTACGTAAACGTTTTCGGTGAGTTTTTCCGAGGTTATGGCCACATCACTAAAATCACGCTGTGCAAATGTCAATGACATACAGATAAAAAATACGAAAAGGAAGGGTCTAATTTTTCTCATGGTTTACGTTGGATACAAATTTCAATTGGTCGACAATAATTTCTTTGAGGTTTTATAAAAAACAAACCCATTTACAAATACCGCAAAAGAAAATTCTATTGGACCGAAATGTGATTCATTCCTGGAATTATTCTTTACGATAGCTTCTAAAGTTATGATTTTAAAACGGTAATTCCTGTTGTGGGAGGCATTTTGTTCGGTTGGATGTGGCAAGGGTTTAAAAAACTGAATATTAGTCGAATAGCATACTATTTAATTATGAAACATTTAACATATTCATATTAAACCATTCGATTTCTTTATGGTCCTATTCCATTGACAAACAACTTAATTTTAGAACATTATGAAAAACAAACTATTCCTATTAATACTTCTTTCTAGCTTGGCTGTTGGTGCCCAATCAACTTGGACCGCGGACAAGGCACACTCAAAAATTGGTTTTGCGGTTACCCACTTACTAATATCCGAGGTGGATGGCAATTTTGACGAATTCGAAATTTCCGCCACTGCAGGAGATTCGTTCATGGACCCATCCTTTGAAGTTTCTATCAATACCGCTAGTGTTGATACCGACAATGAAAGAAGGGACGGACATTTAAAAAGTGCCGACTTTTTTGACGTAGAAGCCCATCCCAAAATGACTTTTAAGACAACTTCCGTTGAAAAAACAGGTGATAATACCTTTAAAATGATGGGAGACCTTACCATGCATGGAGTTACAAAACCAGTTACACTAGAGGGAAAGGTCAACGGTGTCATCACCGATCAACGAAGCCAAAAGCTTAAGGCCGGACTCAAATTGACCGGTACGCTAGATAGAACCGAATTTGGAGTTGGTGAAGCCAGTGCTGCTATTGGCAGTGAAATCGATTTGACAATTAACTTGGAGATGGCACAACAATAACACAACATTTTAGAACAAATACTAAACCCACTTTTGTGGGTTTTTTTATGCTCAAATAGTTGCACAAAAGAGACCAATGAGAATACTGGTAAAAAACCATGCTTTTTAAATGTATATATTACACATAATATTTGTTATATCTGCTATATTAATTTTAAATAGCGCTCCAAATGGGGTATATTTGGGGCGAGAAGTTTAAAAGCAACAAGTAAAATTCAAACAACCTTTTAATACATGAACCAGGAAATTGATCAATTGGCAGCGGACAACATTAGGGCGCTGGCCGTAGCCATGGTAGAAAAGGCAAATTCCGGACATCCGGGCGGACCCATGGGCGGGGCCGATTTTATGCATATTCTGTACTCCGAATTCTTTAATTATGACCCTGCAGATATGCATTGGCCGTTCCGTGATCGCTTCTTCATGGATGCGGGTCACTTATCTACCTTGATGTATGCCCAATACTATTTGCTGGGAAACTATAAGAAAGAGGATATTGCCAATTTTAGACAGTGGGGTTCAGTGACTCCCGGCCACCCCGAAGTTGATGTGGCAAGAGGGGTTGAAAATACTTCAGGACCACTAGGTCAGGGACATACCATGGGCGTTGGTGCTGCTATTGCGGCCAAGTTTCTACAAGCTCGTTTTGGGGATTGGATGAACCATAAGGTATATGGATTTATTTCTGATGGTGGTGTTCAAGAGGAAATATCCCAGGGAGCTGGCCGTTTGGCAGGGCATTTGGGCTTGAACAATTTCATTATGTTCTACGATGCAAACGATGTTCAGCTATCTTCGAAGACTGATGAGGTAACCTCGGAAGATACCGCCAAGAAATACGAAGCATGGGGGTGGAAAGTGGTAACTATTGATGGTCATGACCATGACCAAATCAGAAAGGCCCTAGCCGATGCCAATGCGGAAACGGAGAAACCCACCTTAATAATTGGTAGGACCATCATGGGCAAAGGCTGTGTCACCGCTGATGGTGCGCCTTACGAAGGTCATACGGAACTGCATGGAAAACCTATTGGTGACACCGGGGCGGATTATGAAATGACCTTGAAAAACTTGGGTGCCGATGTTGAAAATCCGTTTGAGATTTTCAAGAAAGTGGCCGAGTTCTATGAGGATGTCCTTGGAAGAAAAAGAGCCGCTGCACATGCCAAGAAAAAGGAAATCGATGCCTGGAGGTCAGAAAATATCGAGCTTTCCAGTAAATTGGATGGCTTTTTTGACGGTAAGTTACCAGAACTTGATTTTGGTTCCATAGCCCAAAAGGAGGGTCAGGCTACCAGGGCTGCATCCTCGAATGTGTTGGCATATTTGGCTGAGAACGTGGAGAACATGATTGTTTCCTCTGCGGATCTGTCCAACAGCGATAAAACGGATGGTTTCCTAAAAAAGACGACCATTCTTAAAAATGGGGATTTCTCCGGAGCCTTTTTACAGGCTGGAGTAGCTGAGCTTACCATGGCCGCCGTTGCCAATGGAATTGCGTTACATGGAGGCGTTATACCCGTTGTGGCAACGTTTTTTGTTTTCTCGGATTATATGAAACCTGCCATACGTTTGAGTGCAATTCAGGAATTACCTGTCAAGTATGTTTGGACCCACGATGCCTTTAGGGTAGGGGAAGATGGTCCAACGCACCAACCCATTGAACAGGAGGCTCAAATTCGATTATTGGAAAAATTGAAGAACCACAGTCATGCGCAAAGCTTTGTGGCCTTGCGTCCGGCGGATTCGCAAGAGACCAACGTTGCTTGGAAAATGGCCATGGAGAACAAAAAGACGCCCACGGGGCTTATTTTATCCAGACAGAATATCAAGGACGTTGCTGCGCAGTCCGGTAGTCGCTATGAAGCTGCTCTTGGTGCAGAAAAAGGTGGGTATTTGGTCAAAGAATCCAAGGATCCGGATGTAATACTAATAGCCAATGGTTCCGAGGTTTCTACCTTAATGGACGCTTCCAAACTGTTGGAGGAAAAGAAAGGGCTTAGGGTGAATATAGCCTCCATACCATCCGAAGGTATTTTTAGACAACAGTCTAAGGAATACCAGGAAAAAGTGATTCCAAGCAATAAGCCCGTTTTTGGACTTACTGCAGGTTTGCCCGTAAACCTAGAAGGTTTGGCAGGGCCAAATGGCAAGGTTTTCGGACTTGACCACTTTGGATATTCCGCTCCGGCAACAGTTTTGGACGAAAAATTTGGATTTACGGGAGATCAAGTGTATACTGAGGTGATAGAATTTTTAAACAAATAAAATAACGAACGATGAAATTTTTTATAGATACGGCAAACCTCGACGAAATTAAAGAGGCCCAGGATATGGGGGTACTGGATGGGGTTACTACCAATCCCTCCTTAATGGCCAAAGAAGGCATTACAGGAAAAGAGAACATCCTTAACCACTACAAAAAAATCTGTGATTTGGTGGACGGACATGTGAGCGCGGAAGTCATTTCCACAGATTTTGACGGAATGGTCGAAGAAGGGGAGAAGTTGGCGGCCTTGAACTCGCAGATAGTGGTGAAACTGCCCATGATCGCCGATGGTGTAAAGGCCTGTAAGTATTTTTCAGATAAAGGAATCAAAACCAATGTAACGTTGGTTTTTTCTGCCGGACAGGCATTATTGGCCGCCAAAGCAGGAGCTACCTACGTTTCGCCATTCATTGGTAGGTTGGACGATATCTCCACGGACGGACTTGGACTGATTTCGGATATCCGCTTGATTTACGACAACTATGGCTTTGAAACGGAAATTTTGGCCGCATCCGTGCGTCACGTAATGCACGTTTTGGATTGTGCAAAAATAGGTGCAGATGTGATGACGGGCCCATTATCCGCTATAAAAGGACTTTTAAAGCACCCTTTAACAGATAGTGGTTTGGCCAAATTCTTGGAAGATTACAAGAAAGGAAACTAATAGTTCACGCATTTAAAATTGGGTAAACAGCCTGATATTTAAACGCTTACTTTTGTGTGGTATTTATCTTACCATAACAAATCCCTCCATGAGGGTTTCATTGAAAATAGCATACAAAAACACCTGGACAGGCCAGGTGTTTTTTGTTAGGTGTAATAAGGTATTGCTATTGTCTTCCTGTGGCATAATATGTAGATTTACGGATGATTAATACATTTAGGATGCAAAAATTCTTCATAGTTTATATCCCGATAGTAATCTCACTAATTCTTTTAGGATGCAAAGAGGAGGCAAAAAAACCTGCAGATGGCCCGAAAACTGAAAATGAACCTAGTCCTATCGCCGCAACAGCGGCTAGTATACTGGTAAAGAAACCAGAAAGTATTTCCACACCGGAAGGTATGGTCTGGATACCTGGCGGGCAATTGAAACAAGGGGCCGTTCAACAGGACAAAATGGCCATGCAGCATGAGAAACCTGCCATTGATGTGTTGGTGGATGGATTTTTTATGGATGTTACAGAGGTCACCAATGCCCAATTCAAAAATTTCGTCTCCGAAACGGGATACATTACGACCGCCGAAAGAGCCATAGATTGGGAGGAGTTAAAAAAACAGGTGCCGGAGGGCACGGAGAAACCCCATGACTCGGTTCTGCAGCCCGGGGCACTTACCTTTAAAAAAACGAAAACATCTGTACCCAATCTGTATGATTTTTCACAATGGTGGAATTGGACCATTGGTGCGGATTGGAAACACCCCAATGGTCCCGGTAGTTCCATTGTAGGTAAGGACGACTATCCCGTGGTTCAGATTTCCTTTGAAGATGCCATGGCCTATTGCGAATGGGCCGGTAGACGCCTACCTACCGAGGCGGAATGGGAACTGGCAGCCAGAGCCGGACAAGTCGGAACCACCTTCTTTTGGGGCGATGATATTACGGTTCTAAAGGACCGAGCCAATACGTGGGAAGGGGAATTTCCCGTTACGAATACAAAAGCCGATGGCTTTGAATTGAGGGCTCCTGTGAAGTCCTATCCCCCCAATGATTATGGGCTATATGACATGGCCGGCAATGTTTGGGAATGGACCAGTGATTGGTATAATACAAATTATTATAAGGAGGCCAAAGCTTCGGGCATGGTTCAAAGAAATCCACAAGGTGCCAAAGCCCCGTTTACTCCAAATAACCCCTTGGCCAAGGAAAGGGTAATCAAAGGTGGTTCTTTTTTATGTAGCGCTTCCTACTGCGCAAGCTATCGCGTTTCCGCCAGGATGGGCTCCAGTATGGATTCCTCATTGGAACATACGGGATTTAGGACGGTCGCCACTGCAGCCATGCTTGAATAATCACGGTCAGTTCCAATAATTGAGCAATTTGTCCAAGGCGAGGTTATTGTTTCTGCTTATGGGTAGTCTTTTGTCCCTTACTTGAACATGGGCATGATTATACATTTCTATTTTTTCTATATTGACGATATAGGATTTATGTATTCGTAAGAATTTGTCATAGGGCAGTTTTTCCATAAAGGCCTTCATGGAAGAGAGTACGACTAACTTCTTTTCTTGAGTGACAATCTTTATATAGTCTCCCAAGGCCTCCACCCAAAGAATGTTCTTGGGTTTTAGCCGAACTTCCTTTAAATTGCATCGAACCAATATACTGTTTTCATCAGTTTCAATTTCCTTAGAAAGGTTGATGTTCGTAATAACCTTATGTATTGCTTTGTTAAATCGTTCTAAGGAAAATGGTTTTAATAAATAATCATTTACATTAAAATCGAAGGCCCTTATGGCATAGTTTGGATTTGCTGAGGTTACAATGGTGGAAAAGTCACCATTAAGATGTTCCAAAACTTCAAATCCGTTGATATCCGGTAGTTCTAGATCAAGAAACAGCAGGTTTATCGGGTTAAGTTTCAAAAAATCCCTTGCCTCTTTACCGTTTCTAAAGGATTTTATTAGTTCAAGGTGGGGATTCAAATCAATATTTTTTTCCAATATCTTGAGATGGATTTTAGAATCCTCCACTACAGCACAATGCAGTGTTTTCATAATAGCTTCAAATAGGTTTCTGCCTTATATACGGGGTTTTTTCAACTAGGTTCACTTTTTTATTTTAAGGTTTCGTTCAATCCATGTTTTCATCCTTGGGAACAATTGTAGCCTGTGAAAACTTTTGATAACTTAGGTGTAAGGTTTTTGTCCAAAAACTTACTTTTGTAGAACTAAATGAAAGCGTATTATTATGTCGGATGCAATAGAGCGAGTTAAAACATTAATTATAGGTTCCGGTCCTGCGGGATACACAGCCGCCATCTATGCGGCAAGGGCCGACCTAAAGCCGGTTTTGTATACAGGTATGGAGCCGGGCGGACAACTTACCACGACCACGGAGGTGGACAACTTCCCCGGATATCCAGAAGGAATAGACGGACCTTCCATGATGGTGCAGTTACAGCAGCAGGCGGAGCGTTTTGGAACGGAAGTACGCATTGGGATGGTTACCAAGGCGGAATTCGGAAAAAAAGAGGGCGATATCCACAAAATTACCGTGGACAATGATAAGATAATCGAGGCGGAGACCGTAATAATCTCCACCGGGGCTTCGGCCAAATATCTAAACATTCCAAGTGAACAGAGATTACGCGGCGGCGGAGTTTCCGCCTGTGCCGTTTGTGACGGATTTTTCTATAAGGGACAGGACGTCGCTATTGTGGGTGCAGGGGATACCGCTGCAGAAGAAGCCTCATATTTGGCAAATATCTGTAACAAAGTGACCATGTTGGTGCGTAAGGACTACATGAGGGCTTCAAAGGCCATGCAGCACAGGGTGCAGAGCCTTAAGAACATCGAAATAAAATACAATACGGAAGTGGACGAGGTACTGGGAGACCAAGTGGTGGAAGGACTTAGAATGGTGAACAACCAAACCGGGGAAAAGGAGGAGATTGCCATCACCGGTCTGTTCATTGCCATTGGGCACAAGCCCAACACGGATATTTTCAAGGGTCAATTGGATATGGACGAAACGGGCTATATCATTACCAAGGGCAAATCAACCAAAACCAATGTTCCCGGGGTTTTTGCCTCCGGAGACGCCCAGGATAAGGAATACAGGCAAGCTGTAACGGCTGCTGGTACAGGCTGTATGGCCGCATTGGATGCAGAACGATATCTTGCAACCATTGGTTCTGTAGCTGAGACCGTAGCGGACAACTATAATATTTAGGTAATATAGAATGGTACATAAAAAAAGCGCCTTTTGGCGCTTTTTTTATTTCAAGGTTTTAGTTTTTAGTCGATTCGTTTATAATTTTCGGCATAAATTCTATTGCCGTTATCGTCCAAGGTAATCTGGCTGTAATTGTTTTCGTCCAACACCAGTTCAAACTTAAAGACTTTCACGGTGTCCTGAACCTTCATCATTTCTGCGGAGGCAAACTCCAAACGCTCTTCCAACTCGTCTTCAGTATTGGTATAGGACCCATATCCAAACCATTCTACTGGATCGTCAGGTGAGTAGCGAGTCCACATTACTTTGCCTTTACTGTAGATTTTTACTTGCCGATATCCATTTACGTTTTGTAAGGTGTCCGAAACACCTTGTTCATCATAATTATATCGGTTGATTAGCTCCCAAGTCCCTTCCAGGGAATTTGGTGTTTGCAGTTTTGTGGAGGCAATACTGGTAAGGGTAACCAATATAAACATCAAAAAAACCGACCCAATTAATTTTTTCATGGCCAAATTATTTAATGATTATTAATACCATAAAAGATACAAATAATATTAATAATTTAACAAAATTTATATATAATAATTACAAAATATTCATTAATGTTTTATCTGGATTCTACTGTTTAAATGAATTTAAGGTATTTACAAGCAACTCGATATCTGAAGAGCGGTGCGAGGCAGAAAGCACAATACGGCTCATATTGTCTGAAGCATCATCGGGATAATTGAAGTTGGTAATCACCATCTTTTGCATTTCAAGGAATTCCACCAACTTCGGATTTAGAAAGGTAAATGTTGGGTGCCCATCCATGTACCTAAAATGCTTCAGCGATTCCAACTTCTCCAAAAATCGGGCTAGATTTTCCTGCAGTATTGTTCGTCTTTCATAATAGATGGGCGTTGCTTCCAAAAAGGTGGCCACCGCGGCAGGACTTGCCGGACTTGCCCCGCCATAAAACGAACTGTTTTCCATTTGTAGCAAGTCTTCCTTGTTTCCAAAAATAGCGCCCGCTTGTATCCCAAACCCCTTTCCCAAGGAGCAACATACAAATAATTTTTTAGGGTTCAACGCCTCCAAAGAACGATAGACACCGCTCCCGTTATTTCCAATAATACCAATGCCATGGGAATCGTCCGCCACGATGACTATATCTTTTAAGGGAAGTATTTTCAAACTTTCAAAATTGGGAAAACCACCACCTGAAAAATCAATGGCGTCCATGAAAAGTACCGGTGTTTTGGCGTTGGGTTCATTCAGGTAATTTCGCAGCGCTATGTTCAAGCTGGCATAGGTTACATAGTTCTTGACCTTGTTCCTGAAAAGTGCAGAGTGGGTATTGGGTGCAAAAAAGGGCTTGTAGGATTTATTGTGGATATAATCCGATAAAAACTGTCCCGCCAAATAACCGGATGATTGTGTTATACAAGCTTCACTGCCCACCAAATCTGCAAGATAGTCCTCTGCTAGTGCAAATACCGAGAACCGGACGTTTGATTTTCTGGAAGCACTATAATTGGTGCCGTATTTCCGGATATTTTTGATAAATAGCTCTTGAAAGGGTTCGTAGTCTTGGAGCCCCAAATAGGAAGTCCCGCCAAAGTACAGGTATTTTTCATCCGCTATCGTAATCTGTCTTCCGGGAAATGAATCGATGTACAAGGCCATGAAGCTTATAATAGGGTTATACCGCTACCGGCCAATTCCGGAAAAATGACCTTTCCGTTCTCCTGTATCTCCACGCCCTTGGCAATATCTTCCTTTAAAAGCATTGCTCCGTCCATATCCACGTAATCCAATTGTGGTAATAACTGTGCAATGGCCGAAATACCAACGGAAGATTCCGTCATACATCCTACCATGACTTTTAGTCCCAATTCTTTACCCTTTTTAATCATGCGCAGGGCAGGAGTGAGACCTCCACACTTAGTGAGCTTAATGTTGATTCCATTAAAATGTAAGGCACATTTTTCCACATCGGTTTCCACAATGCAACTTTCATCGGCAATAACGGGTAGGACACTATGATGTGCTACTTTTTCCATACCCTCCCAATCATCGGCCTTTAAGGGCTGTTCCAGAAATTCCACGCCAAGTTCCTTCAGCACCGGGGCATTTGCTATGGTCTCCTTGGCCGTCCAAGCACAATTGGCGTCTATCCTAAAAACGGCATCGGTATGTTTTCGTAGCTCCCGTACGATGGCGACATCGTCCTGTGTTCCCAACTTGATTTTATAGATGGGCCAGGGCATTTCCATCATTTTGGCCACCATATCCTCCACGGGCGCTATACCAATGGTGTAATTGGTAAGTGGGTAACGGTCGTTTTGTGTCCCCCAAAGTTCGTATAAAGGCTTGCCCCTTAATTTTCCATAAAGGTCATGGGCTGCCAGATCCATGGCACAAAGCGCAAAATTGGAAAGGCCCCTTGCCCTTAGAAATCCATGGAAGTCCTCTGGATTTTGAAAATCATATGCCGCCACCTCTTTTCGAACGGCTTCTATTTCGGCCATCATGCTCTCTATGGTAATTTTATAGTACGGATTGCTCGTGGCCTCCCCAAACCCTGTATGTCCGTTTAAGCTAAGAGACACAATCAAGGTATCCTGAAAATCATGGGATTCCCTAGAAATGCTGAAGGTGTGCCGCAGGGCAAGGATGTGTTTTTGAAGCTGTATCTGCATGGGTCAAATCTTTACACGAAGATGCAAAAGACCAATCAGGTTTCCAAGACCAAATTGGGAGAAATACAAAGAAAAACCCACTGATTTTTCAGTGGGTCCGTTGGTTGATTGATTGATGAAAGACAGTTTCTAATACTTATGTACACTTCCGGAAACCGATTTGTTCTTTTTCACCGTTGGGTCGCCTTTATAGGATATATTGCCTCCACTACTGGCATCCGCCGTAAGAAGGTCGGACACGTTCACGCTGATGTTGGAACCGCTGCTGGCTTCGGCACGGCATTCTTCGGAAATCAAGTCCTTCGCCTTAATATTCGCACCGCTGCTGCCGTCTACATACACTTGCTTGGCGTTTCCTGTAATTTCAATATTGGCGCCACTGCTTGCATCTATGTCCATGTGATTGGCGTTCACCTCTATATTCAAAATGGAACCGCTACTGGAATCTACATTGATATGGTCTCCATTAATTAGGTTTTGGGTCGTTAGCTGCGCCCCGCTGGAGCTTTCCAAGGAAGTAATCTCCGGTAGGGAAACAAATACCTTTTTGGTAGCCCTTCCAATGTTCTCAATAGCGTGGATTTTTAATTTTCCGTTGCGGATATCCGTACCGATGAGGTCGATGATATTTTCGTCACCTTCTACTGAAATGCTAAAGTCCGATGCCTGGGTAACATAGACCTGTATACCTTCCGAAGCATGGACCTCATTGAAATCCTCCGTTACTTCCCTGGATTCTTCCACTACTACGCCGTTCCCGGCCTTGCCAGACCCAAAGTCCCCAAAGTTTATGTCGAAGCCACAGGAGCTAAGAAATAGTGCAAGTACGAATGCGATGGTTACTCTAACTAGTGTTGTCATGATTGTTGTTTTTTAGGTTGTTGCTTTTTTGATTGATGTAAAATTGATGTTTTGTATTCTTTTTAGTAAATGATTGCTACCGATCTGTCGTTTTCTCTTTCTGAACTGTAATCTTTGAAATTAATTCTTGGAAATGGTCTTTCGCATCGTAGTATCACCGTCCTGTGCCTGTATCTCTATCTTGCTTTCATTTGCATCGATGTTGATATCCACTTTTTCTTCGTCGTTGTCCTTCGCATTGATACGGACCCCGTTTTCATCGATTTTCATTTTAAACGATTCCCCATCGGTATCATTGATGTTGATATCGATGCCATCTTCATTGATACGCACCCTGTTGTTGGAGCCTTCGTCAAATTCCATATCGGCGGGGCAATCAAGGCAACGTAGTTCGTTATCGTTTTCCATTTGCCAGGTATAGCCGTCCAAGTCGTTCGTATCTCGATCGGTATCGGCACGCATGACCCAACTGCGACCTTCCCCGCGATTATAGGTAAGAACGGTTCCCACGGGAACAAAAAGATTTACCCGTACTTCTTGGTCATTGAACTTACTGTCTCCCGGTATTTGCAGGTAGTTGTCCAAAACTAGGCTATTGCCGGACACGCTGTAATCATAATCGATGGCTTCCGCAGTTTCCTTGGCCTTTGCAAATGAGGGGCCGTTGGCTTCCCGCCGCACCTCGATCCTAAAAATGGTATCGGTAGATTTACGAATCCTGAACCGAACGTTTTCGGATACCAAAATCCGCTCTCCATTGTCATCGTGGGTGATAATCATATTTCCCATATGCATTTTACGGTCCCGGTCATAGTCGAACGTGGCCAGGCGTATGTCCAAGGTGTCCAGGGTATTTTCAAAATAGATTTCCCGTTCTGAGGTATCGCTACCGGAATAGGCATGCGATGCCGCTTCCCTAACACCAAAGATTATCAATACGATGATGGAGATCAGCCAAAGACCCAAGAGACTGAATTTGGCAATGTTCCCGATGGATTTCAGGTTTTTGACCAAAATCTTCAACCCTAAATACAGCAGGAAAAAGAACGGGATTCCAATGGCGAAAAAGGCCAATAGGGATACCAACCAGATGGGCATATTGCTGGAGTTGACCACATTGTAGAAGTCTATGCCCGGTACGTTCACCATGTCCATTACCCCCACGGAAATCAATCCTACGAACAGCCCTATCAAGGTAGAAGCCCCTATGATAATCAATAAGATTCCTATGAATTTTCCAAAAATCTTGAATAGGAACATAATAATGTCCCCAAGGGTATCAAAGAATGTTTTGCCTCCTTTTTTGACGGTATTGCCCACTTTTTCGTAGTCAACACTTTTTACACGATCCGCAACGTCCTCAAAACCCTCCTTTACTTTTCGCTCAATATTGCTGATATTCACAGCTTCACCCCGCATATCCAGTTTTTGTGCCGTGGTAGTCGCTTCTGGTATCAATATCCATAGAAGTCCATAGAGTAGGATAAAGCCTCCGCCGGAACCTATGGTCAAAAAGACCCAAAGGATTCGTATCCATAACGGATCTATTCCCAAGTAATGAGCCAGACCCGAGGATAACCCTGCTACATATTTTTGTTCGGTATCACGGTACAGCTTTTTTACACGTGGGGCCGGACCCGTAGTTTTGGACTTTGGTTCGTCCTCAAAAATGTCCTCGTCCACCACATAATCTTCGGGCTGACCCATAATGGCGATTACCTCGTCCACCTGCTTTTGGGTGATTACCTGTCTTTCGTTCTCCAATTTTTCGTAGAAAAGTTCTGCGATCCTGGCCTCTATATCGGCTAAAATTTCATCGCTTCCCGGCGTATTGGCAAAGGAGCGTTTTACACTCTCCAAATACCTACGCATTTTGTTGTACGCATCCTCGTCTATATGGAATAGCGTATTCGCTAGATTTATATTTACTGTCTTGTTCATTGTTAGCTGTTTTTTGTGTTGGTTACCAGATTGGTGGCTTTTCTCAATTCATCCCAGGTGGTGTCCAGTTCCTTTAGGAAAAGTTTACCGGTCTCCGTTAGGGTATAATATTTTCTTGGTGGTCCGGATGTGGATTCTTCCCAACGATAGTTTAGTAGCCCGGCATTTTTTAACCTTGTCAATAGCGGGTAAATGGTACCTTCCACCACCAGCATTTTGGCATCTTTTAGCGTATCCAGGATTTCCGAGGCGTACTTGTCTTGTCCGTTTAAAATGGACAGGATGCAGTACTCCAGGACTCCCTTACGCATCTGCGCTTTTGTATTTTCTACATTCATATTGTCTTTTTCTTTTTTATGCGGCCACTTTCCAAGTGGAGATTGCTCTGTCCGCGTTGTTGTGGTCTGCATGGGTTAACGGTTCGTTTTTTTCCCGATAGCTATCGGGAGATGAATAAACATCCTTGATTGATTTTTGATTCATTTTTGATTGATTCATAAACTCCAATGGGTGTGATGAGTACCCTGATTATTTTAATGTAAACTTATTACTCTGTGCATTAGCCAATGGTCGTCCGTATTTTTCCAAATGGCTATAAACTTCAATGGTTTTGATTCTGCGTCCGGTTCTTCTTTATTAAAAAAAGTGTGCATTCCTATCTGAACTGCCCCAAAATCGTTTATGGCATGGACCTCTACACTATCCTCGACCAGGGTTCTGGTTACCTTCCCACAAATATTGTTTTCAATACTTTTTAAAATTGCTTTTTTGTCCGTTGCCAAACCGCCTTTATCATGATAGAATTCCAAGTCTTCGTCAAAAATGGCCGTCTGTGTTTCCATATCACATGTATTATAAGCGGTGAAGTAGGTGTTGTCCAATTCCAGAATGGTTCTGTACAGTTCAGAATCCTTTGAAACCTGCCCAAATGCCATGCTTGTAAAAAAAGCAACGATGCTATATATGATTATTTTCAAAAGGTTCATTATTTTATGAATTTAATAGTTATGGGATACTGAAAAGTTTGTCCCTCATTGGTTCTGATGGTTGCCAATATGGTATAGACAATATTCACTACGAATAATGCGCCCTGTAATAGTCCTGTAATTCCAACAGGTACCAACCAAGTACCAAACCTAAAATCGTCACTATCCAAGTGAAAGTTAAGATTGTTCCATTTGTTCAAATGCCCGAAACCAAAAAAATCGAAATCGAAGATGTTTGGAAAAAAGCCTATGAAAAAGGGAATACTAATAATTCCCAAAACAATGGAATAGAGTAGGAGACTAATCTGAAAATTCAAGGCCTGTTTTCCATTATGGTCCACAAAGTCATATTCCTTTTTGTTGGCTGTCCATAATATCAATGGCACAATAAAATTCCCAAAAGGGATAAAGAATTTGGAAAACGTACTCGCATGTATCAATGCGGAGAGGTTTCTTTCGTGTTTTGATAGTGATTCGGTCATGGTTCGTTCTTTAATTTGATGCTATTTTATGTTACTAGGTTTTATAAGAATATATTGATTGCATAATAACTTACAATGCAAATATATAGTTAAAAGATGGTACTATGCAACACATAGTACTTAAAATTAACTTTTTATTAACATTTTAGGATATTGATTTTTATCGATATTTTTAGAAAATAAACAGAACAACAATGGCCGTAAACATCCGTAAATTCAATACCTTCACCTTTTTTAAGTTACCTTCTGCCTGGTGGTGTGGTGTACGTTTAAAATATTTGGACCAGCAGAAGGCCGTAGTAACGGTTAAGCATAGATGGTTCAATCAAAATCCCTTTAATTCCATGTTTTGGGCAGTGCAGGGTATGGCCGCAGAACTCTCCACAGGGGCCATGATGATCGATCAGATTAATGCCACGGGCAAAAAAATTTCCATGCTAGTGGCCAACAACAACGCCAATTTCTCAAAAAAGGCCACTGGAAAAATCACATTTACATGTGAGGATGGGATACTCATCAAAGAAGCTTTGGAGAAAACGATTGCTACGGGAGAAGGACAAACGGTCTGGATGAAATCGGTTGGTGTGAATACCGATGGGGTAGTGGTGAGTACTTTTAATTTTGAGTGGACGGTAAAGTTGAAGCAATAGAATTAAAGCTTCTTGTTTTATAATCCATGTCGTTAGTTGAAAAATTTCCACAAAACTATTTTAATAATGTTCTGATAGAATTCAATATAGAATCTTCTGTAACAAATTTTTCAAATTAACAACCAATAACTATCAAGAAAAAACAAAGATTCCCGACTTCACGGGAAAGAAAAAAATTACAAACTATGAACGCACACGAAATAGATTACGAGATTTTTGGGGAAGAAATGCAATATGTGGAGATAGAGCTAGATCCGCAAGAGGCCGTCGTAGCCGAAGCCGGTAGCTTTATGATGATGGACACCGATATTAAGATGAATACCATTTTTGGGGACGGTAGCAACCAGGATAATAGCGTATTGGGTAAAATATTTTCGGCAGGTAAGCGCATGCTAACGGGTGAAAGCCTTTTTATGACCGCCTTCCTAAATATAGGTCAAGGTAAAAAGAAGGTGAGCTTTGCCTCTCCCTATCCCGGTAAAATTGTGCCCATCGACTTATCTGAACTGGGCGGCAGGTTCATTTGTCAAAAAGATGCCTTTTTATGTGCAGCTAAAGGCGTCTCTGTCGGAATTGAATTCTCAAAACGATTGGGCCGCGGGCTCTTTGGGGGTGAAGGTTTCATTATGCAAAAATTGGAGGGCGACGGTATGACCTTCGTACATGCAGGGGGGACCTTGGCCAAAAAGACGTTGGGTCCCGGTGAGGTTTTAAAAGTCGATACCGGTTGTATCGTTGGGTTTACCAAGGATGTGGATTATGATATTGAGTTTATTGGGGGAATACGAAATACGGTTTTCGGAGGTGAGGGACTTTTCTTTGCCAAGCTAAGAGGCCCCGGGACCGTTTACATTCAATCTTTACCATTTAGTCGCTTGGCCGGTCGTGTTTGGGCTGCTGCACCTAAGGGAGGCGGAAAGGATAAGGGAGAAGGAAGTATTCTAGGTGGCCTAGGCGATTTGCTGGACGGTGATAATAGGTTTTAAAACACAAATACAAGTTCAAACGCAAGAATCAAGTTCAAGTTTAGAGTTTGGAGTTAAAAGATTTAAGTTGTTAGTTTTGAGCCAAAAACTAAGGGCTAAAGTCAAAAGCCCAAAGCTATAAACCAACAACGAAACAAGTGGATTTCAAAAACTTAATTACTTTTCTCCAAGAACTAAACAAAAACAACAATAAGGAATGGATGGATGCCAATAGAAAGTGGTATCACCAAGTTCGGAATGAATTTGTTGGATGGCTTGATGAACTGAACGATAATCTTCTACGGCAGTATGATGATTATTATGATACGCCAGGTAAAAAGGGAATCAACCGTATCAATAATAATTTACTATATCATCCAAAACGGTCCATTTATAAGGACCATTTTGGAGCAGGTTTGGACAAAAAACCCAATACGGGCGATTTTTATATCGAAATCGGAATGGAGGAATCCATGTTCGCCGGGGGTCTCTGGCGACCAGATTCCAAAAGATTGGCCAGTGTTCGCGATGCCATTGATTATAATGGAGAGGAACTAAAAGTCATTCTCCAAAAACCATCCTTTAAAAGGAAATTCGGTGGTCTGGTTGAGGATGTAAAACTCACAAGGCCTCCCAAAGGTTTTTCTGAGGACCATCCCCATATCGATTTGCTCAAACACAAAACCTTTGCCGTGATGGCAAAATTTGATAATACCTTGCTGTTTCAAGATAATTTCAACGAAAAGGTTTTCGGTGTCTATAAGGAAATGCTTCCCTTTCGAACATATCTTAACAAGGCCATTACCGTTTAAATGCTATTCGTTGGAGGCCGGAATTAATCTTGCGCTTAAGTCGGGCGTTTCCATATCGGCATCCAATGGAAACATGGGACGCTTGATATTTTTATAACCTAAACGCTCCAAATCTTGGTCCACGCCTCCAGGTGTCAAGGCCATAATCCAATCACCCCGCATATCATATAGTTCAGGAACCAGATAACCTATTTTTACTACGATAATGTCCGTTTCCATGGGGTTTAGGCCCAAATTTGTGAAATCACTTTTATGGTGATAGGGTTTTCTTTTTTTAGTAACTATTACATGTACGCTTCCTACCTTAACCACAACTTCCACTTCGGCATCTCGGTCTCCCTCTTTTATTGCTTCGATTGTTCCGGTGATTTCCAGAGGTGGGGCAAATCGGTCATCCACGTCCGCTCCGGCGGTTGCACTTATTTTTCCGCCAACGCCTACTTCCAGAGCTTTTTCCACCAATTCTGGCCCAGGAATAGAGGCATAGATAAGGGAAGGACCATTTTCGGATTTAAACTCGGGCCGATTTAAAATCTGTTGCAAGGTCCATGTTACATCGCCTGCGCCACCGGCCGTGGGATTATCGCCCATGTCACTGATCATGAAAGGTTTTTTATCACTCTTAAGCGCCAACGCCAAACTTTCTTCCAGCGTACCGACAGGGGCTACAAATTCAAAATCATTACGTACCTCCCAAAAGGCATTTGCCAATTTTTCGGCTCCTTGGGTCACCTTTTCCTTATCATCTCCCGTTACCATCACTACGGCATGATTCCTAGGTTCATCTGCCCAAGCATATCCTATCCAAATAGCGGCGTCTATGACACCGTCCTGATCAGCTACTTCAGGAACTTTGGCATATAGACTTTTACCGGGTTCGATGCGGGTGCTTGTTTTTTCCCCTGGCAGCAAAATTGGAACGGGTACCCATGCTTTATAGGCTGGTTTTCCTTTACCATTTTCCAAGCGTTCCAAAAGGAGACGTATGGAACGCTCTTTAGATTCCAAAGCATCTTCATGCGGGGCCATTCTATAGCAAGTGATAAGGTCACTCTGTTTGGCCAAAGTTTCCGAAACGTTACCATGTAAATCCATGGAGGTTGAAACCAAAACATCTGGGCCAACTACCTCTCGGATACGTGTAATTAAATCACCCTCAGCATCCTCCAGACCAACGACGCTCATGGCCCCGTGAATATCGAACCAAATACCGTCATAAGGACCATTTTCTTTTAGCATTTTCAAGGTTTTATCAACCATGGATTCGTAGGCTTCCCTGGTTACAATACCTCCAGGAATAGATTTACCAAGAAGCGTTGGTACCCAATCGGCCCGTTGGCGAATATCGCTATCTGCATCAAAAAAAGAATAACGCCCGAAAATGGAATCTCCGATTCTAGCATGAAAAGCGGCTTCCTCGGTTTGTGCCGGGGAAAATGTACTGGATTCAATACCGATACCGGCAATGGCGATTTTTGGCAGCTCTTTTTGTTCTGTTATCTTTTCGGATTGGTTTTTGCACCCTATAAAGCTAAAAAGGGAAAGGACAAATAAGAGGACAATTTTTTTCATAAGGGTATCTTAAGTTTCGTTAAAAATACTACTAATTTTTGTTTGATGGACGGGCATTCTCTTGTCATATCCTCGAATAACCCTATCTTTATTGGGTTAATTTTATAATTTTTTATGGCCAATTTTAATATAGATGCAAAAAAGGACATGACCTATGACGCCATTGTCGTAGGGTCTGGAATCAGTGGTGGATGGGCAGCAAAGGAACTTTGTGAAAAAGGGCTTAAAACCCTGGTTCTTGAACGAGGCCCCATAGTGGAGCATGTAGTGGATTACCCTACTATGAATTGGGATCCTTGGGACATGGAATACCGCGGAGGTCTCACTCCCGAAGAAAAAAAGAAGCATTACAAGAACATCCGCTCAGGATGGGTGGGCAAGGATACCGAACATTTTTGGGCGGATGATGAAGCCAATCCGTACACGGAAGAAAAACCATTCTTATGGTTGAGGGGTCACCAAATGGGAGGTAAATCACTTCTATGGGGAAAACAGACGTATCGTTGGAGCGATTTGGACTTTGAGGCTAATGCAAAAGATGGTCACGGTGTAGACTGGCCTATACGATATAAGGATATTGAACCATGGTACACTTACGTGGAGAAATTTGCGGGAATTAGTGGGGAAGCCTTAGGATTACCACAATTGCCCGATAGTCATTTCCTTCCTCCCATGGAACTGAACTGTGTGGAAAAACATGTTAAGGAACGAATCGAGAAGAATTTTGAAGGTAGAAACATGATTATTGGTAGGGTTGCCCATTTGACCCAGCCTCATAATGGAAGGGGACAGTGCCAAAACCGTAATCGATGTAGTAGGGGGTGTCCTTACGGAGCCTACTTTAGTAGTAATGCGGTAACCTTACCAGCGGCGAATGCCACGGGAAATTTGACCATTAGGCCATATTCCATTGTGCAAGAGGTTATTTATGATGACGCCAAAGGGAAGGCCACGGGAGTTCGTATCATTGACGCGGAAACGAATGAGGTTATCGACTATTCTTCGAAGATTATCTTTGTTAATGCCTCGGCATTAAGTACGGCACATATACTTATGAATTCTACCTCAAAGCGTTTTGAGAACGGTTTGGGCAATGACAGTGGTGAATTGGGCCATAACTTAATGGATCATACCTACAGGGTTGGTGCTATAGGTAAGGTTGAAGGTTTTGAGGATAAATACTACAAGGGAAGAAGGCCAAATGGTATCTATATCCCTAGATATGTAAATATTGATGAAAAATCCAAATCGGATAAGTTTGTACGTGGATTTGGTTTCCAAGGTAGTGGTTATCGAGGTGGAAATCCGGCGAATATAGAATCCTTTGGGGCCGACTTTAAGGACAGTATCTTGAAGCCGGGCGATTGGGAGTTCTTTATCACCGGTTTTGCGGAATGTTTACCGTACCATGACAACAAAATCAGTCTTAATAAAGATGTGTTGGATAAATGGGGACAACCCACCTTGACCATAGATGCCGAGTTTAAGGAAAATGAAAAGGCCTTGAACAAGCAGATTCAAGAGGACGCTGTTGAAATGTTGGAAACAGCCGGACTCAAAGATGTGATGGGCTTTGATAAGGAACATCCACCGGGATATGGGGTACATGAAATGGGAACGGCCAGAATGGGTAGGGACCCAAAAACATCTGTACTAAATGGATTTAACCAAGTACATGCGGCCAAAAACGTCTTTGTAACGGATGGCGCGTGTATGACTTCCTCGTCTTGTGTTAATCCATCATTGACTTACATGGCGTTAACTGCCAGAGCTGCGGATCATGCCGTATCCGAATTGAAAAAATTTAATATCTAAAATCATGGATAGAAGAAAAGCACTTAAGAAAGCGGGCCTATTGGCAGGGGCAACGATTGCGATGCCATCCCTTTTTTCCCTTTTACAATCTTGTAAAAATGAAACAAGGCTGGATTGGCAACCTGAGTTCTTTACCGAGGACGAAGCCAAGACCATTTCCGCTTTAATAGATACTATTTTACCAACTACCGATACCCCTGGTGGATTGGATGTAAAGGCCGATATGTTCATAGACAAAGTTGTTGCCCAAACATATGATGGCGAAGGACAACAAAATATGCGCAATGCGATTGCCGAGTTTAATGCTTCCTGTAAGGAAAAATATGGAGCTATTTTTCCGGAACTAAGTGATGCCGACAAAACGGCCGTACTGAAAGAGGCAGAAGCGAGCTCTCCAAAATTCAATCCCGGTGTTTGGGGAACCACGGTAGGGGACCAACAACCTGTAGGATTTTACAGATCAATGAAATCCATGGCTATTTGGGCTTATTTTACATCCGAGGAAATGGGAGAAAATGTATTGAGCTATGACCCCATTCCTGGAACTTACGAACCTTGTAAGCCACTTTCCGAAGTAGGTAATCGTTGGAGTCTGTAAAAGGAAACTCGTACCGGTTGTTTAGTAATTTGTAGAAATATAGCCTGTTCAACTACAGGTATCAATACTCGTTTCTTCTAAAAAAATCCACCTCACTTATTAGGGTTATGCCCTTAAAGTGGGGTGTTGTTTTTCGGCCTTAACTAAGAATTTGGAATTTACCAAAAATGAATCTCTTTACAAGCTACCATTTTGGTTTTTGGAACTTGGTGCTTGGGATTTCTGAATATTGAAATCCTGAAATGCTTTTATCTTTTTCCTTAAACTATCGGTTTACATTTTTATTTTTCCCATTTAACAGGGCTAACGTCATCGTGGTTTAGAACTCTCAGGCTATCACGATCTATTCGCATGACCAGTTTGCACTCAGGGTCTGGGCAGACGACTCGGGCATCGGTTTCCATCCAGTCTGCCGGATGGTTTTTTCGCTGTTTTGTGGGTAAGAGAGGTATGGTGGATTGTAGGGCATACAAACAAAAATCGGCCTTATCCGGCATGGACAGTTTTCCACCTTTTAGGTGAAATTTATCGCCAACTTTCATATTACAGGTGCAGTTACCGACAATGTTCTCAACGACCACAGTTAAATCGTAAAGTTCAAATTGATCATCTCTCAGTTCACTTTCTGTTTTCATTTTTAATCTTTTCTTTCATTAAATTTTCCCCAGCCAAAAATTAGGGTTATAACTGCCATGAGCAATAAGCCCCAAGACATAAAGTTGAACAAACCTACCTCTAACGGACTCACTTGCGGGATATCATATTCTTGGCCGGTTTTGGTCATATTCGCCATTAATATTACAGGAATAAAATAGGGTATCAAAAACGGGAATATACAGGCGATCAAGCTTAAGAGATTGGCGCGTCTAATTTTAGATACCCCTAATCGTTCGCCTGTTTTTTTTGTAAAGTCGGCGACCATTAAAATAGCGACAATGCTATGGGTAGTCAATAACACGGCCATACTCATGACCGTAACGATCCAACCTTCGGCATGCTTTTCGGTTTTCGCTTTGGCAGCGGCAAAATCCACCAAACGGTTCATAAGTCCACTGGCCTTTAACGTTGCTACCAGGCCCATTAAGAGTATGGTAAAAAAACTGAGTCCAACGGCCCTGTTGATACCATCGATAACAAAACTTTTGGTGGTGAAATTTTCGATATCCAGGGCAATGACCTTATCGAATGGCAAAAGTCTAAATACTAGACTTAAAACTGTTCCAAAAAGTAATCCAAATAAAAGTCCGTGTAAAAGATGTTTTCCTTTCAGGAAAAGATAGATTATGAATGCAGGCACCAATAACATAGGGAGTCCTTTCGGATTGCCCAACCCACCTATATCAGCAATGCTTGAACCTACGTTGTTGTAGGCCATCACACCATAGGAGACCAAAGCAAACAATGCTGCAGGAAAAACATATTTCAATCGGCTTTTTATGGTAGGGCCGATTTTGGCATCTTGACTTAGGGCGCTGGCAATGGTCGTGTCTGAAATAGGAGCGATAAAATCCCCAAAGGTGGCTCCGCCAATAATGGCCCCTGCCAAGGAGGGTAGATGTGCCCCTAAAACACCTCCAGTAGGGTAGAGTAGTGGACTACAAATCAATATGGTAGCGAAACTTGAACCCGTAGACAAGGAAACGATACAACAAATGATGAACGTAGAAATGATAAAACCTGGGCCTGAAAGTTTTACCTGATCGGTAAGCCAAATCAAGGCTTCCACAAAACCCGTAAGTGTCATAAGCACTCCTATGATGGATGCCAAGATCCAAGCGGTGATCATGATCATCACTATTTTTTGGGACATTCCAGCAATGACGACTTCGGAAAATGCGGTTCGGTCCTTACAAAGCAAAAGACCTAAACCCAAGGCCAATATTAAAATGGGCCAAAATCCACGCTCGTCCGGAGCACCTGAGAGGGCAATGCCAATAACTCCGGAAACAAAAACAAAAAAGGGCAACAAGGTCCCTAAGGTGCCACCATAGAATTCAATTTTTGGAAGGGCTTCCTGTGTTTCGTCAAGTTTCAAACTTAGTCTTCGTTAAGATTATATTTCATAATGGAACCATGTTTGCCGGTCTTATCGCGTTCCAATTCATAAAAGGGCCCGTTAGGGCCTTTGCTTCGGGAAACAATTGATTCTATTTTGGCAAGGTCATTCTGGTTTAAGGCAAAACTGTCCAATTTCTGTAGACTCTCTAGATGATTACGGTTTCTTGCACCTACAATGACGCCACCTACCATCGGCTTTTGTAGGATATATTTACAAGCAACTTCAGCGATACCTACCTGATATTGGTCGGCAATCGTTCTAAGGACCTGAAGTGCCTCTTGAAAAAGTTCATAACCTCCAAATTCATCAATGATCAATCTGTATTTGGTCAGGGAACGATTTTCATAAGGGGGAACAGGGTCTGGTGCGTTAAGATAACGGTCACTCAGGAACCCACCTGCCACAGTGCCGTAGCAGAGATAGGGAATGTTGTGTTCTTTGGCCAGGGCGGTCATATTCTTTTCAACACGCTGATCTAATACGGAATATTGCACTTGATTGGATGATATGGTTACACCGGCATCCAGCATTTCCTGAATGTGCTTCGTATCAAAGTTGGTAACCCCTAGAAATCGTATTTTTCCGCTTTTTTGCAATTCCGAAAGGTGGACAGCAGTTTCCAAATATTTCGGGAATTGATAATCCCACCAAGCGAATTGTACCAAATCCAATTGTTCTACACCAAGGCGTTTAAGCGAACGATCGATTATCCGGATCGTATCCTCTTTCTTGAGCGTTGCCAGGGCATTGTAGTCCGGAACATATTTGGTGTGCACTTGAATCGGTGACAATTCTCCCGAACGGAATTGATCCTTATATTTTTTTCTAAACTTGCCGATGAGTTCTTCTACCCCTGTATAAATATCGGCACAATCGAACGTGGTTATACCCGCTTTTACGAAATGACGCATATCGACCAAGGCTTGTTCTTCTGAGATATTTCCGTGACCTCCCGCCAAGTGCCATCCACCTTTGATCACCCTTGAAATGGTATATCCGGGTTGTAATTCTATTCGTTTCATGGATTAATTGGGGCTTGTATTTTTAAAAATGTCATAAAATTCATCAATGGGTATAGGTCCTGCCTTCATAATGGTATCCATAAAATATTTCAAATCGAAATTGTCGCCCAAACGTTCCTTTTCGGTTTTTAGTAATTGCGTGAATTGGGCTCCTCCCAAATAGTAGGAGGTAAGCTGTAAGGGACTGTTTATGATTCGTCCCCAAAGACTTTTGGCGAACTGTGGTGCCAATAAGGAAGTTTCGGTCGAGAATTCTAAAACTTGATCTTGGTTCCACCCGTTACAATGCACTTGCACGGATGTGTATGCCCTATTTGCATTTTCCAAGCGTTTTCGCAGATGCGCCAAAAGAGTGAGTTTATTTTCAGCCTCCCAGCCTGCGTCCAAGAGGACTTTTTCCGTAAATGTGGCCCAACCCTCGATATAAATCCCGTAAGGAAAGAGCAATCGAACGGGGTGTGGGGTTTCCCGACTGATTTTTAATTGCATGTAATGCCCTGGAAAAAGCTCATGGATGACGATCATACGGTTAAAGGGCTTGTTGAAGGAAGCCCAAAAATCGACTTGTTCCTGTTGGGGCAGGGTATCCGGAATGGAAGGCAAATTGAGCGTGGTCATGGGATTGGGGTCGAACGGGGGCGCGCTCGCCACCCAACCAATGCGGGCCGCGGGACCTGCACTTTCAGGCGCTGTTTGAATGCGTAGGGTCTGATTTTTAGGTAAGGTGGCAATATCATTTGCAGCGATGAAATCAACGGCCCTATCGGCCAGCTCTTGCCAAAATTCCAGATAATCCGCACTGTTCAAGGGAGCATCCTTTTCCATATCGGCAAAGGCCAAACCAATAATCTCCAAATCGGTTTTAGGAAGGTTTTTTGTGGGATAGGTCTCAATAAGGTACTGTGTGGACACTTGGGCGATGAGTTTACGTACCGATTCAATTTCGTCAAGGGCCATTTGGGCCAATTCGGTCGAAGTCAGTTCGCTGTCCGTATATAATTTTAACCTTCGGTCGTATTCCTGTTTTCCCAATATGGAAGTATCGGGCAGCGAAGTATCCTTCAAGCTTTCTAAGGCAAAAGTTTTTAAGGCTTCGATACTCTTTATCGCGTTCGCCATTTCCGGACAAAGTTGGGAGATTTGATCCCAACCCAAATTTTCATACTTGTCTTGCGATAGATAGGTGAGCGCATCGGATAAATTTTCCAGACCGCTCTCCAAATCGATTTTTGAAACGTTTTTCAGGTTTATTTGTGCAGCCGACGCCAATTTTTCAATGGCTATAAGCCGATGGCAAATAATATCTACTTTTTCGTTGTCCAGAAGATAATCGGCCTTTGCCACCGATGGGATAGCATCCAAAATGAGCTTCGCATACAAGTTTAGGGAATGGGTGTGTCTGGCGAGGTTTTTCCAGGTATCGATTTCCGATTGGGCCTGAACACGTAACAACCTGCCGTCTTTAGGGTCAATATTGGCAGTGGGTTGGGCAATTAGGACCAAAAAGTTTTCGTTGAAGCCAATCCATTGTTTTATATTTTCTTGGGATAGGTCCTCATATTGAAATACAGAAGGTCGCATACCCGCTTCCAATGCTTCGGAAGGATAAAATGCCTTCCAAGCAGCTAGGTAGCTTTCCCCTAAATCTTGCGCTGAGACGGAGAAATTAAATAGGAAACATAATAGCCAATGGCCGAATTGGGTCCTCATAGCATAAAAAACAGGTTTGGTCTAGTTGAGAAAGATAGCAATTTATGCGGATTATGTTCGTTAAATTTAGCACATGGAAAACAGCAGAATAAAAAATATTGAACACGAAATACTTTCCGATAATTGGTACACCCTTAACAAATACACTTTTGAATATCAGAAGTTCGATGGCAGCTGGGAGGTTCAAAAACGGGAATCCTATGACTGTGGCGATGGTGCCGCCGTCCTGCTCTACAATACCAATAAAGGGACCGTGGTGCTTACCCGCCAATTTAGGATGCCCACCTATGTCAATGGGAATACGAACGGAATGATGGTGGAGGTCTGTGCGGGTTTGCTGGACGGACTCACGCCGGAAGAGTGCATCTTAAAGGAAATCCTTGAGGAAACGGGCTATCAGCTGACCGAAGTGACGCAGGTATTGGTCACCTATATGTGCCCGGGTTCCGTGACCCAGAAACTCTATCTGTTTGTTGGTGCCTACGAAGACGCCATGAAAATTGAAGAGGGTGGCGGTGCCGAACATGAGACCGAAAATATTGAAGTTCTTGAAATCCCTTTCGAAAAGGCCTTGCACATGATGGCTACAGGTGAAATCCGTGATGCCAAGACCGTGATGCTGTTGCAGTATGCGCAGCTAAATAAGTTGTTAGGGGTATACGAAGTTAGGGATTAGGAGTTTAAGTTAAAAGTTCATAGTCCTAAGTTTCAGGTTTCAAGTTTTAAGTTGGGAGTGAATTGGAAATAATTCAATTTCTAAATTCAAATTCGTTGTAATATTGAAATCAGCGATTAGCATTAATTGTTTAAATGAAGAAAGTATTACTCTTATTTATTTTAGTCCTTTGCCAATACTCATGTAGTCCATATGAAGAAATGGAAGGGGATTGGATATTGGCCTATTACATTACAGTTAATGGTCAGGATCAGTCTATAAATAATGACTGTGCTTTCTTATCAATTGAAGGTTCTAAATGGAAAACCCTTGAGTGCAAGAGGCCAGATACAGGAGTTGAATCAAAAGAACAGGTTTTTTCGTTTAAACGGAAAGGTAATAAGCTTTATTTCAGAGGTTTAAACGATAATACTTTTGAAATAGTTACACTGTCCAAGGATAGTATGGTAGTTCAGGTATATGATACCACAAGTAATTTGAAATTTGTTTATAAGAGACTTCCTTTAAAGTCTTCTAGAAACTGGGATGTAAGGAATAAAAGTTTTCGATTTATTGGAAATAACGGTGAAGCATACTGGGACTTTTTTAGTGATACTTTGATGATTGAACATAGTATTGGTCAGAAAGATTATCATTCAAAGGAATGGTGGACCGAAAATTTTGAAGATTATACATTTCTAGTTTTAAATCAAATTGATGCGCCACAACCTATTTTAATTGATTCTGTTAGAACCGAATCTGTTTACGTCAGCGTTATCGATACAAAATTTAGTAACTATGAATTAGAAATGATAAAGCCCGAAGAGGGCATAAGGGAAAAATTAATTGGAACGTGGAAACTTTCAAATGACCTTCCAGTTCCTAGACCTCCCGAGAGTTTCGCTTTTAAATTTGAAAAATTCGAGATAATGAAAGAAAATATCCATGCCGGGGATGGGATAAGCGTCGTCAAAACAGATTGGATTTTATCGGCAGATTCCGAAACAATATTGTTTCCTATTGAAAAGTCTAGAAAGTTTAAATATTGGAAAATAATGGAGCTGACTAACGACAGAATCCATCTGGACATGCCAGATGTCTTTCTAAATGATATAAATCAAGGGGTAAAGCAAAACCGAGTAATTAGATCTTATAGAAAAGTCAAGGACTAGGAGTTCATAGTTATAAGTTTCAAGTTTCAGGTGGGAATTGAAAAATGAAAAGTCGAAAATGAAAAATGAAAAGTTTTTCTTTGCTAACTGCTAACTGCTAACTGCTAACTGCTAACTGCTAACTGCTAACTGCTAACTGCTAACTGCTAACTGCTAACTGCTAACTGCTAATTGCCAAAAGCCAGCACCTAATACCCCTCCCGTAGTGCCTCAAAAATAGTTTGCATTTGCTCTTTTACTTCGGATGGGGAGTGCCTAAAGTGATTGTTCATAAAACTAAAAATCAATAAACGGCCTTTTTTGGTTCTGAGATACCCGCTCAGACAATAATTATTGCCCAAGCTTCCCGACTTTGCAAAGATGTACGGCGCTTCCTCTCCACCATACCAAGAGTTCAACGTACCCGAAACACCGCCCGCTGGAAAAATACTGAAAAGACGTTCTTCGGGAACTTCTTGATACAACTCGTTTAACACATACACCATGGATTTGGGCGTAAACAGGTTGTATCTTGATAATCCCGAGCCGTCCACCCAACGGGGTTGCTGGGGAAGGTCCTTCAATTGGTTTTTTAAGATATGGTTGCGGGCATTTTCCGAGTTCAGGGTATCCGTCAATACGCCAGAGGCCATGATGAGCAACTGTTCGGCAATAAAATTATCACTTTCATGCATGAGTCGGACATACAAGGAATCCATCTCGATGCCGTAAAGGGTTTTCTTTTCCCCCTTGGGCATTTCATTGATCAAGGTTATCGGCCTAGCAAACAAACCTTCCAAAACACTTTTAACCGTATTGGCATCGGTTATAAAAGGAATTTCAAGGGAATCCCTTTCGGCCGAATCAAAATAAAAGAGGTTCCTTTTCTCTTCTCGGTTCCATGAATGTTGGATTTGCAACACACTATCCTTAAAATAGGCAGGAGTTACTTTATAATCCGGAGTATCATAGATCATCACCGTATTTCCAAAAATAGGTAGAGCACTTCGCTCCGGGGAATAATACCAAGCAAAATCGTCCCAAGACCATCCCGGACCCATCCTCGTATCCTGAAAGTTGGAGTAGTGGTATGCCAGATTTATGGTGTTTTTTAAGAACGAATAGGCTGTACTGTCCTTTAGGTAATGGTGCAGCAAGGAGGGATCGCCCGTTCCTTCAAAAAATAGAGTGTCGTTTTTTTGAAGATACCTAAGTGCAGGTGCCTGTTTTGGCAATGTTTTTAGGGCCGTGTACAAGGTGAAGATTTTGGTGTTACTGGCCGGCGTAAAATATTTGTCGCTGTTATAACTATATAGGGTATCCTTTGCAATTGGGTCAAGGACTAATAACCCGGTAAATTGGTTATCAAAAAAAGGGGAATTCAAGGTTGTACCAATCGATTTTTCCGTTCTTTTTTTAACGCTGGCGCAACCAAATACAAGGGCTGAGAGCAACAATAGCAGGGATATTTTTCGCATGTAACTATTATGTATTTTATTGTTATCCAATATTTTAGGATATAGTTTTTACTTTTTGTATTTTCCTAAAATAAATTTCCAAAGACGGTTTAACATTTTTTAATCGATTTTAACTTTTTGAATGCAATTTTATATTCGCTTTGGGGTTTAAATTTACACAACAACTAATTTAAAAACGTGTTTAGATGAAAAGAACAATGTTGGAGTACAGTAAGACGGTACTCCAAAAGGTTAGTTTTGATGCCAAATTGTTTTACAAGGAGCTTAAAAAGGCCCTTGAGAGATTGCTGCCCGAGGAGGTAGCCGAATTAAAGGTCTGGTTGGAGTCTTTCGTAGATGACAAACCGGAACTTAGACCAAGTTTAATGTATCTTAATAAATAATCGAAAAGCCACTGAAAAGTGGCTTTTTTTTTGAACCAAGAGGATAAACTAGGTTTACTAACCACCACTTTGAATTTGATTACTTGTTTAGGGGGCTTATGATTTTTACGTCCTGAAAAGCAATGGCCCCGCGAACCACTCCAGAAATAACATCTCGCAGGGCTTCCGTAATTTGTATTTTCAGTTCGCTTTTATGATAAATTAGGCTTACTTCCCGTGCCGGGGATGGTTCCTTAAAGTACTTTAGGTTCTCTTTTTTATCTGCTTCCAATTCCAAGGTATTTAGAAATGGAAGTAAGGTCATACCAAGGCCTTCATTGGACAGGTTGATCAAGGTCTCAAAGCTTCCACTCTGTAATTGAAAGTGGTCACCGCCCAATTTTTTTGGAGCTTTGCAGAGGTTTAATACGCCTTCCCGGAAGCAATGGCCGTCCTGTAATAATAATATATCGGATACATCCAGATCTTCTACTTCCAAGGTCGAATAACTGCCCAACCTGTGATTTTTAGGGACGTAGCCCACAAAGGGTTCATAGTATAGCGGTCTCTCTATGATAGTGTCCACCTCCAAGGGCGTGGCGGCAATTGCAGCGTCCAAATGGCCGTCCTGGAGATTTTCGATCAGGGTTTCGGTATTCTGCTCCTTGATGATGAGGTTCACCTTTGGGTATTTGTTGATGAAGGTTTTTAGGAACATGGGCAACAAGGTGGGCATAATGGTAGGGATGATGCCCACGGTGTAATCACCACCAATATATCCTTTTTCCTGGTCAACAATATCCTTGATCCTGTTAGCCTCGTTGACGATATTCTTTGCCTGGGCCACAATTTTTTGGCCGACTTCTGTCACCGAAATCGGTTTTTTTCCACGGTCAAAAATTTGTACATCCAACTCATCCTCAAGTTTTTGAACCTGCATACTTAAAGTAGGCTGTGTCACGAAGCTTTTCTCTGCCGCCAAGGTGAAGTTTTGATATTCCGCGACTGCCAATACGTATCTTAATTGGGTAATTGTCATGCTAACGATTTTAACGATAAAGGTATTAAAACTATCAATATTATTTATGACTATCGTCATTTTTATTCAATATCTTTATACTTAGTATTGTAATTGATAACTTAATATATAAATAAACAGATATGAAATTAAATAGTATAGGCTTAGAAACCGACAAATCCGAAGAGATTAGTAAGGATTTAAATTTGCTTTTGGCCAATTTTCAAAGGTATTATCAAAACTTACGTGGAATACATTGGAATATTAAGGGCAAAAGATTCTTTGACTTGCACTTAAAGTTTGAAGAGTTATACACCGACGCAAACGCTAAAGTAGATATGTTGGCAGAGCGTATATTAACCTTGGGCGGTGTCCCTATGCATACTTTCGAGGACTACATTGATATGGCCTCGGTACCTGTAGGCAAGAATATTACCAAGGATGATGAAGCAATTCGTTTGATTGTCAATTCGTTAAAGGAATTGCTAAGTATCGAAAGAGGTATTTTAAAAGTCTCGGGCGAGGCTGATGATGAAGGAACTAATTCCATGATGAGCGACTTCATTACGGAACAGGAAAAAACGGTTTGGATGATGAAGGCTTGGCTGGCAGAAGACATTTAATGGGTATAAAGCATGCGAATTGGTCAGTTATTAAGTTCTCGAATTTTATAACTGACCATTTTTTTTATGAGCCCCAAAGGAAGTTTTTCGTCAAAGGGAAACTGAACGGAACCTTTCCCTTTCTTGTAGCCTGCCAATTCCGTCTCAAATGCCGCATGTGCGGAAGGGGTGGCATAAAACCCAAAATGCTTCTTATGGGCCGCGAAGTATACCAAAGGCTTCCCGTTCAGTTTGTACGCCGGTATTCCATAACTTATTCCTTCCACGGCCTGAGGAGCGGTTTCTTTGACCAGTTTCTGCAGTACCCGTAATTGCTCCTGTATTTCTATAGGAAAATGGGCAACATAGCTCTCAAAATCGGAAGCCTTGATCATGGTTGAAATAGGAAGGTGCCATCTAGGATATAGATTTAAGATTAGGAAATTCATTCCATAAAGAAGACCTCCAAATGGAAGTCTTTTTGTTTATGATCGCTGTTTTATTTTAGAACCGTATCCTGAATTCCAAATCGGTATCGGCTACCTCAAACTTGGAACTTTCAAAACTAGGGGGACCATAGGTCAATTCCCCTGTTGTGGCGTAACTCTCCTTGGGCATACCTGTTGGCTCAAAATCCATACGTTGGTTGCCGTTGGCATCGTGCATCAACATAAGTGCAAAGGTGCCGGGTTCAACATCGGTAAAGGTAAGTGTCACTTCACCTGTGCTTGCATCCACACTTTGATTTTGGATGCCGGCCCCTTTCATAAAGGTATGGGCGGTGTGCAGGGAACCAATGACCTGTCCTTCGCTTGAGAGTACGTTTTCAATGGTTACGGTAATGTTTACGCCCCTTTTTTCTTGGGCATATCCGGTCATTACGCTTGTCAGTACCAATCCTAAAATAAATCCTAATTTTTTCATGTTTTCGGTTTTTAAAGTTATTCGATGCCTCAAAATTGCGTTATATCCAAACCACAAAAAAAACGCACCTACCCAATTGTTGAATTTTTGGAGTGAGTTGTTGACCTGTTTTTTTGGAACAGTTCAGGTGGGAAATTCCACACTTCGGTCAAGCCAAGTTTGACAACTTTTTCCATTTGGGGAGTTTTGTGCCGTAATCAATCGGAATAAAAACATCATGAGAATTTTATATCAGTTTATATGCATACTAATTACCTCAGGGACCTTTGCACAAACCGTAGTATCTGGAGTGGTGCTGGATGCAAAGAACAGTCCAATAGAAGGCGCAAATGTTTATTTGGAAGGAACCTATGACGGTGCCTCTACGGATGCCCAAGGTAGTTTCAGTTTTGAAACCACCGAAACGGGCACACAGCACTTACTGGTTTCCATGCTTTCCTATGAAACGTATTCCCAAGCGGGGGACGTTTCCTATTTGAAGGACCTTAAGATAACCTTGTACGAAGCTTTGAACGAACTTACAGGGGTTACCCTAACTGCCGGGAGTTTCAAGGCGGGCGACAATTCAAAGGCTTCGGTATTAAAACCTTTGGATATCGTTACCACGGCAGGGGCTGCAGGCGATTTTGTGGCCGCCCTACAAACGCTTCCAGGAACCAGTACCGTAAACGAGGACGGTAGGTTGTTCGTACGGGGAGGTGCCGCCGGGGAAACCCAAGTCTTCATTGATGGCCTACGGGTTTTTCAGCCTTTCAATGCCACTGCGAACAATATTCCTACACGGGGTAGATTTTCCCCCTTTTTGTTCAAGGGGATTACCTTTAGTACCGGTGGATATTCCGCGGAATACGGTCAGGCACTTTCCAGTGTACTTTTGTTGAACACTACGGATATCACGGATCAAGAAAAGACGGATATTTCCCTTATGTCCGTTGGTGGTGGACTGGGCCATACTGAAATTTGGGGCCAGGAATCCCTGAGCATCAATGCCAATTACATCAATTTGGCCCCGTACCAGGTCTTGGTACCTTCCGATCAGGATATGCGATGGAACAAACCTTTTGAATCCATTTCTGGGGAAGCGGTGTTTCGTAGTCTGGGGGACAAAAGTATGTTCAAGCTGTATACGGGTTTCAATCATTCCAATTTGGACATTGCGCAGGCCGATATCAATTTTGAGGAATTTGTGCCTTTTAGTCTGAAAAACAACAATTTGTACTTGAACGCTTCCTACAAACATTTTTTCGATAAGGAATGGACGCTTACCACGGGCGCAAGTATCTCCAATGATACTAACGATATCAATGTGCTGAACAATGCGATTGACTCCAAGGAAACCGCCGTACACCTCAAGGCCAAAATGGGAAAGAGCTTTACGAACCGACTCCAATTGAATTTTGGTACGGAATATTTTGTGCAAGACTTTGATGAAAGTTTCGGCAGTGCTGGAGTAGACCCCTTTCAATATGGTTTTGACGACGGATTATGGGCCGGTTTTGCGGAAACGGATGTCTACTTCAGCAATCGGTTTGCCATGAAATTGGGCGGACGCATGGAGCACAGTGCGCTATTGGACCAGACCACGCTCTCACCCCGATTTTCATTGGCCTATAAAAGTGGCGAAAAGGGACAATTTTCGTTGGCTTATGGGGACTTCTATCAAAACCCATGGTCTGAGAACCTGAAGTTTGACCAGAACCTAGAGGCCGAAAAAACGTCGCACTACATCCTAAATTATCAATACTTGGATAACGGGAAAACCTTCAGGGCGGAGGGGTATTATAAGAATTATGACGGATTGGTGAAGTTCAATACGGATATGCCCGGGTTCAATTCCGTATTCAATAACAACGGAGGCGGCTATGCAACGGGGCTGGACCTTTTCTGGCGGGACAATAAGAGTATCAAAAACTTGGACTACTGGATTTCCTATTCCTTTTTGGACACCGAAAGGGATTACCGAAATTTCAGGGAAAGGGCCACTCCCAATTTTGCACCTAAACATAGTTTCTCGCTGGTTACCAAATATTGGGTGGAGGATTTGCGTTCCCAGGTAGGGTTTTCGTACAATTATGGTTCCGGAAGACCGTACAACGACCCCAACAAAACCGAATACCTAAGTGAAAAAACCAAACCCTTTAACAATTTGAGCATCAATTGGGCCTATTTACTGTCCCAACAGAAAATCCTATACTTTTCAATCAGCAATGTGGCAGGATTCAACAATGTTAATGGATATCAATATGCGGATTCACCCAATGATCTGGGGTTTTTTGAAAGACGTACCATCCGTCCAAATGCGGATACCTTCTTTTTTGTCGGTTTCTTTTGGACCATCAGCCAGGATAACAATAGCAATCAGTTGAACAACCTCTAAAGAACATATCTGGAAAAATAGTAATCAAAACTATATTTTCCGGCGCCAAAGCCCAAAAAGAAAAGTCCGAAACAAAAGAAGCTGAATACGGGGAGAATATCCCAACTGCCGTCCCATGATCTAAAAAGGATGGTTATCAGCATCATACAAATGATAAAAAAGGCGGTGATTCTGGTATTTGCACCCATAATCAACAAAATACCTCCCATGGCTGTTGTAAAACCTGCAGACCAAGCAAAGGTTTTTGGCATAAGACTAAAGGGAATACCAAAATTCGATACTTTTTCCACAAACCAGGGCGCCACCTGTAAAAGCTCTAAACCTTCATCTGCCCATGGGGTGCCAAGTAGTTCCTTGGAGAAAATAAAGGTTAATAAACAGCCCATTATGACCCTAGGAAGTAATAACAATATATTGGGAAGTATTCCCTGCACTTCGTAAGGTTTTAAAATTTTCTTGAAAAATTGTCGTACACGGACCATCTGTCAGTGTTTGATTAATAAAAGTTAGCTTAAGTTTAATTTAACAAAATTTTAGGAATTGTAAAACGAAATTTGAACAATATGCATCCACGATTTTAGCATATAGATCAACGAACTCCCTTTATTTTTTTCAACTTTACAAAAATTAAAGCACAAACAATGACGGCACTAAAAGCATACGCAGCTTCTTCAAAGGAGGCGGATTTAAAACCTTTTGAAATAAATAGGCGGAATATCACCCCTGATGATATCAAAATCGATATTCTATATTGTGGGGTTTGCCATAGCGATTTACATCAGGTACGCAACGACTGGAAAAATTCCCAATATCCCGTGGTTCCCGGGCATGAAATCATTGGAAAAGTCGTGGAAGTAGGAGAGAACGTTTCCAATTTTAAGAAAGGCGATTTGGTGGGCGTGGGCTGTATGGTAGACTCCTGCAAAACGTGTAGCTCATGTAAGGATGATTTGGAACAATTTTGTGAGAATGGCGCCACCATGACCTACAATAGTAAGGATAAACACCTTGGTGGACATACTTTTGGGGGGTATTCGGAAAGCATTGTGGTCGATAAGGATTTTGTATTGCGAATTCCTGAAAATTTGGATGCCAAAGCGGCCGCTCCGCTACTTTGCGCGGGAATTACTACCTATTCCCCGTTGGCCCATTGGGGGGTAAAGAAGGGTGATAAGGTGGGCGTGATCGGTTTAGGAGGTTTGGGCCATATGGGTATCAAGTTCGCCCATGCCATGGGTGCCCATACGGTCATGATCACCACCTCTCCAGACAAGAGTAGTGATGCCAAAAAATTGGGGGCGGATGAAGTTCTCATTTCAAAAAACGAAGACGAAATGAAAAAACACGCAGGCAGCTTCGACTTTCTTTTGAACACCATTCCTGTTGGGCATGACATGAACCCTTATTTGAACCTGTTGAAGCGCGACGCCAGTATGGTCATCGTTGGGGCTGTGGAACCTTTGGACCCTTTGCATGGCGGCGGATTGATCATGGGAAGAAAAAGTATTGCAGGTTCATTGATAGGCGGTATAAAGGAAACACAGGAAATGCTCGACTTCTGTGGCGAACATAACGTGGTGAGCGATATTGAAATGATCAATATCCAGGATATCAATGAAGCGTACGACCGTTTGCAAAAATCGGATGTGAAATATCGATTCGTTATCGACATGAAATCGCTTAAGGAAAGCTGATTCAGGAACGAAGCATTCAGAAATAAAAAAGACGGTCCTTAACCGTCTTTTTTATTTATTACTACCTCCATTGTCTTAATGTGTGATTAAGGTTTTTTACCAAACCACTTGGCAATCACATTTTCGGCAGGTTTGTACCGGGGGGAGAAATCAAGGTCGGTTTTTGCACTTTCCGCAGTGGTCCTATTTTGCCATTCCCAGATATAAATGCCCGCAAACCAAGGTTTGTCCCAATTCTTTTTGAACATGGCCTCATAGGCCAGTTGTTGGGTCTGGTCTGATTTCTTCATGGTATACTTATTAAAATAGGAACCCCATTCCCATGGTTTTATGGTAGCATCCGGGGTGCTTTTATAGCCCACTTCCGTAAAAAGGACGGGTTTGCCGTATTTTGTGTGAAGGGCCTCTAAAGCGGCCAAATGTTTGTCCCAGCCTTTTTCGATGCTCTCCAAAGTGGGGTGTTCCTCTTTGGTAAGTGGGAAATAGGCCTGTATGCCAATATAGTCCAGTTGGTCCCAAAAATCGATATGCTCATATTCGTCGTGCCAGTTGGCGGCATAGGTGAGTTTGCCATCGTAAAGGGTACGGATTTCCGAAATGAGTGATCTCCATTTTTCGGGTTGTTTTTTGATGGAAGTTTTTAGTTCCGTTCCCACACAAAATAGTTCCGTGTTCGTTTCTTGGGCTATTTTGGCATACTTGAGCATGTTTTTTCGGTAACTTTCAAACCATTGGTCCCAAGCATGGTCATCCTTTAATTGGATGTTGGCCCGCCAACCTTCGTTCATCCATAAATGGGGTTTTAAGTGCACGTGGAGTCCTTTATTGTGCAGGTCGTTGATGGCCCTTACGATGCTGGAATCCCTTCGGTCATAGGTTTCCATAGATTCAGGGACTTCCATTTGGGTTGTCTTCTCGTTTTCCTGATGTAAAAAGGGAACGACGGCCACCCACTCCACGTTTGCTTTTATCAGATTCGCTATGGCTTCCGTATTGTCGTCCGACCAACCAGAGACACTCGCGCCCCTGTGCTTTTTGTCAATTTCATAATAATGATTTGCCTTCCCCGATGTGTTCATGGCGCTATGGTCCCATTGAAAATCATGTCCCTCATTGGCATTGATGAAGACCACTGTTTTAAAACCAACGACCAGAAAAACGATGGGCAGTAAAAATCGGAATGAAAATTGACGCCACGCGGTACGACTACCTTTTTTTCTGCCCACATTTACAAAATGGACAAGTACTAAATAAAGCAAGCAACAAAGTAGAAAAAGGATGTGGAAACCTATGAGGATGAACTTGCGGGAGGCCAGTTCAAAGAAAAAGGAGATATATTCAGAAAGGTTTTCATTTCTTCGGGAAAACCGGACCAGGAAATATACAAACGTTGCTACCCATAGGAATAGGTAGAGCAAAACCAAATGTATACCGCGCTTTTGCATTGTTACGTCTTTTTTTCCATTTCAACCGCAATTGCCCTGGCACCCGCATCACGATCCTTCAACTCCGATATGATCTTGGAATGGTCGTGTTCCCTACCTTGTGACAATTTATAGGTTGCCTGGATGTCAGTAATCAAAATTTTAAATCCGACTACACCGCGTATCTGTGCCAGGGTCTTTGGGGACATATCGTGCAACGAAATGGGATGCTTGGAATCCTTTTCATATTTGTCCACCAATCGATGCATGGAGGCCAACACTTCATCTTCCGATAAAATACGGATTCGACCGTATACATGCACGGCGATATAGTTCCAAGTTGGTACTTCTTCATCGGCATACCAAGAGGAGGACACGTAGGAATGGGGACCGTTAAAGATGCAAAGCACTTCATCAGTCTCCGTAAAATGTCGCCACTGAGGGTTGGCCTTAGCTATATGGGTCACCAGTGCCTCGTTTCCATCGGCATCGGTATCCAATTCCATGGGTATATGGGTGGCCCAAGGTTTTCCATCGACCTGATTTACCAAAATTCCAAAGCTGTTCGCTTTTATAAATTCCTTTACGCTAGCAAGGTCCTCGTTTTTATAGTGTTTGGGCGTATACATACCATAAAAGTAGCAAAACATTGATTCAGGTAACAATCTAAGTGAACGCGTTAAGCAAATTTATTTTTAAAGGGTACTTTACTCCAAACTTAAAATAGAACTAAGATGCCATTTATAACGAACAAAAAAGGAAAGGAAATTGTTGACATATTTTATGAGGACTACGGGGAAGGACAACCGGTTATTTTAATTCACGGTTGGCCTTTGAGCCGAAAGTCGTGGGAGCAACAGGTTTGGAAAATCGTTGAAGAAGGATACCGTTGTATATCCTATGACCGCAGGGGTTTTGGAATTTCCTCCGCACCTTGGGGCGATTACGACTATTCCGCCCTGGCCAGTGACCTGCATACAATTATTGAGAAACTGGAACTGACGGATGCCATTATTGTAGGTTTCTCCATGGGCGGGGGCGAAGTGGTACGTTATTTGACGGATTATGGAAGCGATAAGATTGCCAAGGCCGCCCTGATTAGTTCCATCATTCCATTGGTAAAAAAGAAGGACGACAATCCGGCCGGGGTGCCCGAAAATGTCTTGGACAATATCAAGGATGCTTTGCAGAAAGATCGAGTTGGATTCTTGAAGACCTTTCACAAAGGATTTTACAATTATGACGATAATAAGAACAAGGTCAGCGAGGGACAATTGGAATATGACTTTATCGTGGCCTCGCATGCCTCGCCTAGAGGTACCATACAGGCTGCCTTGGCATGGATGCACACCGATTTTAGATCGGAACTCAAGAATGTGGACGTACCTACATTGATTGTACACGGTGATGCCGATAGTACAGTACCTATTGAAACTTCGGCGGAGCAGGCTGCCAAGGGTATAGCTGATAATACGTATGAAATTATCAAAGGTGCGCCCCATGGATTGAACATCACCCATGCGAAGGAGTTGAACGAAATTTTGATTTCTTTCCTTAAAAAATAAGTGGGATACCTAAGAAGCAAAAAGGGCCTTTTTAAGAGGCTCTTTTTTATTAAAATTATAATTAATTCATAAACAATAGTTTAAATATCTTGGATTGGTAAAATCAATTCAAATGTCCGAACTGGAAATCCTCAATAAACAAACGGAAACGGCCTATGATTGGACCCATAAATTAATGGATTCCGTTCCTGCCGAGAAATGGGAAATCATCCCCGAAGCTTTAGGCTCAAATCTTAGCTGGCAGATAGGTCATCTGGTCGTGAGTATCTACTACCATTCCATCATGACCACGGTGGGGCATTTACCGGAACTTTTGGAAAAATTGGACCTACGATCGTATACCAAATTATGTGGCTACGATACGTTTGCAAAAGAAATGAAGGGAACCTGGACCCCAGCTGCCCTTTGGTCCGATTTACAACGGATGCAAAACACATCCTTGGAGGTCATCAACTCGTTGTCAGAATCCGACCTGTGGCAACCCGTGGAACCGACCAAAGTACCACACCCCGTGGCCAAAACCAAGTTTGAGGTCATCGATTGGAACATAAAACATACCATGTGGCATTGCGGGCAAATGGCAACTATCAAGCGATTGGTGGATGCACCTTATGACTTTGGACTACAAAGGAGGAATTGAACATTCGCAGTGCCGCCGGATCTTAGCTTTCGTATTTCTAAATTTTTGTATTTATAACAATTTTTTTACGTTTTTAGATAGTGTTTTAAGAACTAAGTTGTATAAGGTTAAACTTGTTGTCCCATGAAGAAAATATACGTGTTGTTCTTGGCATCCCTTTTAATGTCCACCCAATGTGAGTCTGACGATGAACCTGTTTTACGTACTGAGTTTTATATTCAAAACGATTCAAGTACTGAATTGATATGGATATCAGAAACTGCCGGTGAAGTAGTTATTAAAGAGGGTACAAAACAATTTATAGGTTCTGTAGTGGATTGGGTCGTATTTGTGAAACCGTTCAGCGGTATTGCTTTTGATAAGGTAATTCTCTACCGAAAGGCAGAAAATGGCGACTTAATTAAAACCTATGAACAACAGCCCATAGTGGATGATGTATGGCGTTTTAATGCACTCTCAGAATTGGAGGGAGCATATGCTCTTATACTTACCGATGCTTCCCTAGTGCAAGAATGACCTAAGGCAAATCTTCCTTCTATCATGCCAAAAATTAGATTTGAAAGAAAGTTTCAAGTTTTGGCCAGAATCAAAAAATTATGGGGTATTTTGAGATTTAATTATAGATAAACTAACATTGTAATCAAGCAATTCAATCCACCTATCTCAAAAGGGCATACTTGTTTTTAACCCATTAAAGATTCTTTATGAAAAAACCTGCTCAAAATCTACTTTTTGCAATTGGAATTTTAAGCATCGCATTGGGTGTTTATCTCCATTTTTCGGAGGTCAACAAATTTAATTCCTATTCGGGAATTGTATTTGGGGTTATATTGATTAGCGGTGTATTCGTTGCTAAAAAGGGATTGGACAAAAATAACAAGGAATAAATTGTTTGCTTTTAGGGAATTGCCATAATCGGGTTAGAATATGGTCAAGCCAACAGGCCATTGGAATTATTTAATCCTACAATATGGATTAGGAAACATACTATATATTCCTGAAATTGTGCTTCACGCTATAAAATTTGCTTATCACCAGCATCACATAATCAGACCATTAAGAAAATTTATTTAGATTTAATATAAATAAGTTGCGCATGTCAGAACGCACATATATTTTTGTCTTGTTCTTATAATTTATATTAAGTCTAAATAAAACCAAATGAAAAAACTTTTTTGTATCCTGACCTTATTGTTCATTTCAAGGGTAACCCTTGCCCAAAATGGAGCAATTTCAGGAACGGTAAAAGACAATGACCAATTACCACTTTGGGGTGTAAACGTGTCGCTGGTAAATACTCCAAAAGGTGCACAGACTAATGAAGCCGGTGCTTTTGAAATCTCCAATATTGCCAATGGCGACTATATACTTTCCGTTTCCTACTTGGGTTATAGAACTCGCGAAATTCCCATTTCAATATCAAATAATAAAACTGTCGATCTTGATATTATCTTGTACGAAGGCAATGAAATACTAAGTGAAGTTACCGTACAGGGGCGTACCAATAAGTTTTCTAGAAAGAAAACGGCTTATGTCGCAAAGCTTCCTTTAAAGGACATTGAAAATACTCAAGTATATAGTACCGTTACCAACGAAATTTTAAAATCGCAAATAGTTACAAATTTTGATGATGCATTAAAAAATGCAACGGGCGTTGAGCAACTTTGGACTTCTACCGGTAGGGGCGGGGACGGTGCAGGATATTATTCGCTTCGCGGTTTTTCCATTCAACCGCAATTGGTGAATGGACTGCCCGGACTGACAAATGGTACCATCAATCCTGCAAACATAGAACGGATTGAAGTATTAAAGGGCCCTTCCGCAACGTTGTTTGGCAATGCAGTTAGTTCTTATGGAGGACTTATCAATGTAGTTACCAAAAAACCCTACGTGGGTACAGGAGGGGAGCTGTCGTTTACTTCCGGTACCTATGGCCTAAATCAAATTGTAGGAGATTTCAATACCCCCCTGAGTAAGGCGGACAATTTATATTTTAGGTTGAATACCGCTTACACGACCGAGGAGAGTTTTCAGGATGCAGGTTTTAGAAAGTCCTTTTTTATTGCTCCGTCCTTATCATACAAAGTAAACAATAGACTCTCATTTTCTTTTTATGGTGAAATTACCCAGGCAGAGCAGACAAATCCCACCTTCTTATTTTTAAACAGAAGCGCACCTACAGTGGCATCCAATCTAGAGGAACTGGGATATAATAACAAGTTATCATTTACCAGCAATGATCTATCCTTACAGAACCCAACGCAGAACTACCGTATTGAAATGGATTATAAGCTTTCCGATTCCTGGCAATCGCAAACGCTCCTTTCCAAAAGTTCTACTTCTACAAAAGGTTATTACTCGTATCTCTTTGATTATGGTATCTTGGAGGGAAATACCTATACCCGATTTATCAATAAACAAAACGCAAATACACAAACAACCGATATTCAGCAAAACTTCATTGGAGACTTTAAACTGGCTTCCTTAAGGAATCGAATGGTGATAGGTATTGATTATTTCAACGAAACACAGACCAACAATAGTACAGGTTACGCATTCTATGGCAATATTACCCCTAATGGAGGTTCAAACGGGGACGACCCATTTACACAGGAGGTAGAAGATGACCTTTTTCCTCTTTCCACTTCAGGAGTTGATGCCGCGCTCGCTTCGCAGGGGGTCAGCAATGTGAAATCCAAATATCATATTTACAGTTTGTATGCTTCGGATGTAATCAATTTTACGGATAACCTTTCGGCGATGATCGGTCTAAGGGTGGATCATTTTGACAATGAAGGTAATTTACAGAACCAGGGCGATGATTTTGACCAGACCACACTTTCACCAAAATTCGGCTTATTGTACCAGCCCATCAAGGACAGGTTATCCATTTTTGGAAACTACCAAAATGGCTTTACCAACGTAGCTCCCCAGTTGGTAGGAGATCCCAATGAAGGACCTCAAACTTTGAAAACCTTTGACCCCGAACAGGCAAACCAGATTGAATTCGGTTTCAAAACCAATCTTTTCGATAACCGACTGAATGCTACCGTTAGTTACTATGATATCAAGGTTATTGATCGCGTCATCACAGACCCTTCTTCGCCTTTCAATAGAATTCAGGGTGGTGAAGTAGTAAGTAGTGGATTTGAAATAGAAATAAACGCCAACCCTGTAAATGGTTTGGATATTAGGGGCGGATTTAGCAATAATGACAGTGAAACTACCAAATCTGACAATGCTCAAATTTTGAACAGAAGACCTCTTGAGGCAGGTCCCGAAACGTTATATAACTTTTGGGCAAACTATGAGTTTCAAGAGGGAGCTTTGAACGGTTTTGGAATGGGATTGGGGTTCAATGGGGCAAGCGAACGCTTTGCCATAAATTATGAATCTACCGGAGAATTTATTTTGCCAAGTTATACCATTGCCAATGCATCCCTTTATTACCAATCCGTAAATTATAGAATTGGGCTAAAACTGAACAACGCGTTCAATAAGGAATATTATAAAGGTTGGACAACCATAAACCCACAACAACCAAGGGCATTGTTGGCAAATTTTTCGTACAGATTCTAAACATAATTTTAAGAAAGGGCAAAGGCGATAAAACGCTTTTGTCCTTTTTAAGTTTACTAAGGATGACATTTAAAAAAATCATATTTCAACTTCACAAGATATTGGGGCTTTCGACCGGACTAGTGGTGTTCATCGTTGCCATCACGGGATGTGGTTGGGCCTTTAAAGAAGAAATTGAGAGTCTATATGACGATTACAAAAAGGTTGTTCCGGAAAACCGTCCCATACTAACACCAACCAAGGCAAAGGATCTCGCGAAGCAAATTTTTCCCGATAACACGGTTCATGGAACTTTGTTCAAAAAAAAGGACGATGCCATTGAAGTAATATTTTACGATGCCGAACCTGAATTTTATCAAAGCGTTTTTTTAAACCCATACTCTGGCGAGGTTATCCAGGTGGATGACCATCTATCCGGTTTTTTCGCATTTGTTTTAAAAGGGCACATGCGACTTTGGTTACCAAAAAATATTGGCGAGCAGATAGTTGGCGTTTCAATTTTGATTTTCATTTTCATAATTATTTCAGGTTTCATATTATGGTTGCCCAAAAAACGTAAAAACTTAAGGCAGCGCTTAAAATTTGATTGGAAAAGTACTACAAGATGGAAACGTAAAAACTTTGATCTACATACGGTTATTGGCTTTTATATTTGTGCATTTTCATTGGTACTGGCCTTTACGGGCTCATTGATGTCTTATAACTGGCTTAAATATGCAGTATATAAGTCCGTAGGTGGCGAAAAGGAACCTGTTTTCATGATACCGGAAAACATCAGTAAAGCGGACGAAAAGGAAGATGTTTTACCAATGGATTATTTGATAACGAAACTTTCTATCGAAAATCCCGATGCGGAAAGTTTTGAGCTTCATTATCCTCATACATCGGAGGAAAGTATTTATGTGGAGGTATCCCATAGTAAAGGTCTTTATTACGATGCGGATTATAGATTTTTTGACCAGAACACCTTGGAGGAGATAGAAACCCCTAGTATCTATGGAAAATATGAAAATGCAGGGGTTGCCGAAAAAATCCTACGCATGAATTATGATATCCATATTGGCGCGATTGGTGGGATTGTTGGAAAAATTATTGCCTTTTTAATAAGCCTATTGACCGCTAGTTTACCTGTAACCGGTGCTTTGTTGTGGTATGGGCGAACCTACAAAAGGAAGAAAAAGGTTTTGGACGGTGTTAAAGCCTGACTTATGTGCTACCAAATTAAAACTTTATTGGTCCTTAAACTCCCAATAAACTAGAGGTTTACTGAAACATCATCACCGAAAAAAATAGTTGTGCCGCTCCAATATACTTTTTAACAGGCCTTGTGAAAATCGACTTTGGTAACGAAAATGATGGTCCTTATTTTAGGATAACAAACCCTTTCCATAGAGCGTTGTAACACATTCAAATTATCACTTGCAAAAAATAAAATTTTGGGGATTTTGGAACTTTGTCCCTATATTTTGGCAGGAAATGTTGTGAAAACAAAAATTGGTTTAACAACATGGGATACGGTAAGAAAATGACTCAGGCTGAACTTATAATTTTAAACCTTACGGAAATCCGGAGAAGAAGCATAAAGCTTTGGAAAGCACTTCCTGAACAGTATTACCGTTGGAAACCTGACGAAAGCGCGATGACCGCAATAGAAATGGTAAGACATGTTTTGGAAGCGGATTATGGGTGGAACATAATAATCAACAATGGCTCCATGGCCCATTATGAAACACCTTGGAAGCAACGACCCTTCATTAACGTTGTGGACGAACTGGCATTTGCCGAACCTTATAGAAATCAATTTTTAAAAAGTGTACGGCAATTTTCGGATACCGAATTAAGCGAATTCCAGGTAGTGCATCCGGGAAACGGGGAAAGAAAAGCCCTCGGAAAATATATCTTACGGATTGGATACCACGAAGCTGTCCATGCCGGTCAATTTTTATCCTATTTAAGGGCCATGAATGTTGATAGGCCCCTAATATGGGACTAAGAGCAGAATAGACAATTGGAATAGAATCGATTTATGTACTATGTGATTTGTCCGCCTTTGGTATTTTTAATCTCTTCGTCTCCATATCAATTTACCTCTACCATATTCATATCGAGTGCTGCTGAATACTAAATCCTCATTTCCAAAATGGAATGGGGAAATACCTTTTCAACTAGCGGTGTTATTTTCATATTATCGTTTCTAAAATTCGGATCTAACGAATCAAAATCTGAATTATATTTGGAATCAACCTAAAACCATCCAAATGGCAACCACAAAAACCAACAAAATCATCTTCTGGACCACCACCATTATTATTTTTTTAATGGAAGGGGTCATGCCCGCACTGACTTCCCAAACCGAGCTCGCCAAGGAGGGTATACGACATTTGGGATACCCGGAATATTTTGGGAACACTTTGGTCGTATTTAAGGTATTGGGAGCACTTACCTTGATCATTCCCCAAGTCCCTGCACGAATCAAGGAATGGGCCTATGCTGGATTTGCTTTCGACTTTATATTTGCCAGTATCAGCCATTTTGCGGTGGACGGTATGGATTTCCAATCCTTTTTCCCTTTAATTATTTTGGGAATACTGATCGCCTCTTACGTGTCCTTTCATAAACTTCAAAAAACCAATTAGCTCCAGCTTTTATTTTTTTACTGTGCGGTTCGTCCTAAACAGCCTGCCCCCAAAGAGTATTTGAGCCTTTCGTTTTGCTCTGTAAGTTGCGTTCAAAAAAAATATGTTTTCTTTTCACCCAATGCTCAAGGTAGATTAAAGTCGAAGGGGATTCGATGATATATATTTCCTCATTTTCATGCCAATAACCAAGCCAAGCCTAAAAGAATATCATTACTAGTATTTATCATAAAGTGAAAAATATTTATTGTTTATCAATAAATAATTAGTTACTTTTATTCCATCTAATACTATTAATCATGAAAACACGGGTTAAAGCAAAAAATCTCATATTTAAAGGTTTGAAAATCATTTCTTGGATAATTTTTGTGGGGCTCTCGGTGGAAGCAGGTGGCCTAATCGTCAATTTTATTTTTAGTCTTCTCCGTCCAGAATTTATCCAGAACCTTTATCAGAAACTGGATATGAGTCAGTTATATCAAAGTAGTAAGTTGGCTTTTTTTGGAATGTACGGGTTTGTTCTTACCGTATCCATATTAAAGGCCGTCCTATTCTACCAGGTTGTTTTATTGGTAACTAAAATTGACCTGCCCAAACCCTTCAATAGCTGGGTTTCCAAGCAAATTCTTAAGATAAGCTACTATACGCTCTCCATTGGATTATTAAGTTTTATTGCGAGGAAGTTGGCAATGGATTTGGGACACAATGGTTTTACATTGAATCATTTGGATGCGTTCTGGGCAGACAGTCAGGCATTCATATTGATGGCGGCCGTTATTTATATTATTGGAACAATATTTTCCAAAGGAGTGGAGTATCAAGAAGAACTGGAAGAAACGGTATAGACTATGGCAATTATTGTAAACTTGGATGTAATGATGGCAAAGCGTAAAATGTCGCTTAATGAATTGTCCGAAACGGTCAATATTACCTTGGCGAATCTATCCAAACTTAAAACAGGGAAAGTCAAGGCCATTAGGTTTAGCACATTGGAAGCCGTTTGTGTGGCTTTGGATTGCCAACCTGGGGACCTGTTGGAATACTCAAAGGAATAACAATCCAAATTAATTAAAGTGCCTGCAGGGGGTTAATTATTTGATGCCCGAGGAGCCTGCCCTGAGCCTTTCAGCTAAGCTCAAGGTAAACTAAAGTCGAAGGGGAGTCGCTTTCGGTGGGTGAGCGTAGTCGAACCCACATATTTCCCCTTTTCCTTGCCCAGACCAATTTTTTAGAGGATTTTGAAATTACTTTATCCATGAAAAAAGATATTACGACTATGCTTAGGCAGAGCTGGTGTTTGTTCTGGTGTGATATTACTTGATTTCAATAAGTTATTAAAAGGGTATTGCTTAATTCGTAAGGTTCGGTGTGTATACTTTTACCGAAGCTTGCGAACATATATAGTAGGTGCATTGCTAAAAAACTGAAGCCTTTCGGGCAACCATTTAAGAACTTTTAGCGTCTTTAGAAGTAGTAACCAAACTGAATAATTTATCAATTCAACGTACTATGAAATACTTTTCAATTATAGCGCTCGCCTTTCTTATTATATGTTGTGGAAATAGACAAGAGGAATCAGAAACAAAATTCAATGAAAATACGAATACTAAGGAAGTATTACTTATTGGTACATTTCATTATAATAATCCTGGTGCGGATGTAGCCAAAACCAAATCATTCGACATTCTTAACAATGATTCCCAATTGGAGTTGAAAGAAATAAGTACAAAAATAACAGCATACAATCCAACTAAAATATTTGTAGAATGGCCACATGAAGAGCAAAAGGAATTAGACTCCCTATATAAATTATACAGAAATGGTACATATTTTGACAACGATAGTCTTTCCGATTTTTATTTAAAAAATGAAATTTTTCAACTGGCATTTAGGGTTGCAAAAGAGAATGACCTTGAAAAATTATATGCAATAGATTATTCGACTTCATTTCCTTTTGAGGATGTTATGAAGGAAATTGAAGAAAACAATCAGACTGAACTTAAAAGGCAAATTGAGGAAGGTATCTCTAAATTTACGGTTGATTTTGACCAAAAAATTGAATCTGGAACTTCTCTTACGGAACTTACTTACTTTTTAAATAGTCAAGAGATGCGAAAAATGTCCAATAATTTTCATATCAACTTAATGCTTTTGGCCGGTGGTATACAGGATTTTTCCGGACCTTTATTGGCATCGGAATGGTATAAAAGAAATTTATATATGTGGTCCTTAATTCAAAAAAATGTAACGGAATCCGACCAAAGAATTATGGTTTTGGTAGGGTCCAGTCATGCGGCAATGTTTGAGCTATTTATTAAGGAAAATGACCATTGGAATGTAAAGGAACTAAAACAGGTTATGGAAAAATAACGAGGTTTGAAGTTATCAAATTAAATTTTGACATAGTTAGTCACGATAATTATCGTGGAGTTAAATATCAAAAGTATTTACTGTAAAATACGTTGCCCCCAAAAACAGCATTATACAATATTGCCTATGCTTTGGGTGTCAAACCATCGGTTTGTTTCGATAGGTGAGTGCGAAGAAAACCTATGTTTTTTTCACTCAATGCTCAAGATAGTTTAAAGTGGAAGGCACTTTGCCGACTTAGGGTTCGACTCCGCTCACCCTCCGGCTTATCTTTTATCATTGGACTTAATTAATATGTTTTCGGTGCCTGAGCGCGGTCACTGAGCAGCCTGCCCTGAGCTTCGTTACAAGATGTGGTACCTGAGCGCGGTCACTGAGCGGAGCCGAAGTGAAAGCGAACCCACATATTCTCCCTTTTCCTTGCCCAAACCAATTTTTTGTAGGATTGTTAAGGGACTTCCCCCAAAATTAAATTTGGCCATCGCCTTTGAAGGTCATAGTAGTATTCATCTTTAAATACATTTTTATTATGAGGTATCTGATTTATCTCGTTTTAGTTTGTTGTTTTGTTGCCTGTACCTCTAATCAACAGCATCGATTTGACTTGGTCATTTCAAATGTCAACCTCATTGACGGAACTGGAAAACCAATACAATCCAATGTTTCTATAGGCATAAAGGATGGAAGAGTAACCGCCATAGATTCAGTGTCAATTGAAGGTGCCAAAAACAGTATCGATGGTACGGGAAAGTTCCTTATTCCTGGTTTGTTCGACTGTCATGTGCATACCAGTGAATTCGAAAAAGACTTTCCTAGATTTATGCATTATGGGGTTACATCTATATTCATAACCGGTGGAAGTTCATGCACCAATGAATATTATGCCAGTATGCGCTCTTATGGCAATCAGGACACATTACCTGCCCCAATAGTGTTTCATACAAGTCAACATTTTACCATGGAGGGCCGGCATCCGTTGAAAACATACCAAGGAAACTGGGAAGACGGTAAAACGGTTTTCTTGCTTAATGACACGCTTCAAATAGAAAATTTGGTAAAAGAGGTAACCCAGTACCCCATAATTGGAATTAAGCTCACGATTGAAGATGGACCCCATCCTCCTTGGGTGGAGCGAATGCCGCAAGCTTTTATCAACAAGGTTCAGAAAGAGGCAATGAATTACGATACGGAGGTTTTTGCCCATGTTAGTGACAATGTGGAACTTGAAATGGCGATGGATGCGGGTATTCAAAACATTGTACATTGGACAGGTATAGATATTGACTTTCAAAGAGATACGGTCCTTTTGGAAAAAATATATCAGGTGAGGCCTTCCTTTATCACAACCTTTATGATCGATAAGGGCTTTTTATATCCTTTGTTCCCTGAATGGGTGGCCGACCTTCGCCAAGAAAACGTATTTGATGAAGCGTATTTTGAAAATGCGAACAAACCCGAGTTCTTAGCACGGGCTGAACAAAATATGGGATTCTGGAGGGATTATTTTCAGAAAGATAGTGTCAAGTTAGCTGATATTGCGGCCTTCCAAGTGGAGGATATAATAGCTCTGTCTGAAAACGGAATACGTTTCGCCTTAGGTACCGATACCGGTTTTTTTGTAATGCCCGGTTATAGTTTACACGAAGAAATGCAGTTGCTTGAGATGGGGGGTATGGAACCCTTGGATATTATTAAGATGGGTACCTATAATGCTGCGGAAATGATGCATGCCCAAGATAGTTTGGGGTCCATTGAAATGGGCAAAATCGCAAATATGGTGCTGTTGGACAAGAATCCACTGGACGAGATTCGCAATACAATGGCCATTAATACCGTCATTAAGAGAGGAAAAGTGCAAAAACGGATTGAAAAATAAGTTGAACGATATACGATACACCAATGTCCCCTAGTAATATGTGATGCCTGAGTAGCCGGTTTTAAGGAGGATGAGCCTTTCGTTTTGCTACGCAAGGTGCGCTCAAAGAAAATATATTTTCTTTTCACCCAATGCTCAAGGTAAACTAAAGTCGAAAAGGAGTCGCTTTCGGTGGGTGAGCGTAGTCGAACCCACATATTTCTCCTTTTTCTTGACCAAATCATTTTTTTGTAGAATTTTAGAAGATTCCCGTAGGAGACCACTAATTTTAATGTGGCCCATACTGGTTAAACAAAAACACATGAAATACGCCTATACGATACTTTATGTTAAGAACGTTTCCAAAACCCTTGAATTCTATGAAAGCGCCTTTGGCTTTGCCCGTAAATTTGTAACACCTGAACATGATTATGGTGAATTGATTTCCGGCGAAACCACCATCGCCTTTGCTTCAGAGAAACTTGGTAATTCCAATTTTAAAAATGGATTTCAAAAGATAGTGAAAGACAAAAAGCCCATGGGTGCGGAGTTGGTGTTTACTACGGAAACAATTGAGGAGGATTTTAAAAATGCGCTAGCATCAGGAGCAACGGAATATGAACCAATTATTGAAAAGCCTTGGGGGCAAAAGGTAGGATATGTACGAGACAATAACGGATTTCTTATTGAAATCTGTACGCCAATTAATAGCGATTAACGCATTATATTCAAAGCCCTACTGTAGATATAGATTGCCGAATACCTAGCGAAGATTGACCCATCTATTCGCCCTTTTCCTTGCCGAGGTAAATAATTTATTCGAATTTTAGCTAAGAGGTGCTGCCCGAAAGTTTGTTTTATGAAATGAAGGCAACACACTCAATAGGAATAGCTAATAATCATGACATGGCGAGGAATAAGGAATTGGCCGATAGGCTAGCAGAAGTGCTTCTAAGCGGCCGATGGGTTGCAAATACCAATTACAAGGAGCTATTGGAGAATCTGACCTGGAAACAGGCAACTCAAAAAATAGGGGGGCTGAATTCGATTGCCGCGCTTACCTATCATGTGAATTATTATATAGGCGGTATGCTGCCTGTCTTGAAAGGAGGTTCACTTGAAATCCGTGACAAATTCAGTTTTCAGCTTCCTAAATTAGAATCCCAAGTCGATTGGGAACGCATGACAACCGAGTTCATTGCAAATTCAGAGGCTTTCGTGGAAGCGGTTTCCAATCTCACCCAGACCCAACTGGATTCGGTTTTTATAGACGAAAAATACGGTACGTATGCCAGAAACATTGAAGGCCTGATCGAACATAGCTATTACCATCTTGGTCAAATTTCGTTGCTTAAAAAGATGATTACAAATAGGTGACCGAGTAGCCCTCCCTGAGCCTTTCGGCTAAGCTCTAGGTAACCAAAGCTGATGACACCTCGCCGCCTTAGGGTTCGACTACGCTCACCCTCCGGCTTATTTTTATCATTAGGCAAATATGTTTTCGGTGCCTGAGCAGCCAGCTCTGGGCCTTTTGGTAAAGCTCAAGGTAAACTAAAGTCAAGGGGGAGTCTTTTTTCCGGTGGGTGAGCGTAGTCGAACGCACATATTCTCCCCTTTTAATTGTACAAACCAAATTTTTATAAGACTTTTAAGGCACTTCCCCTAAAATAGAAATAAACGTACCTAGGTAAGTTTATACACTTGTTGTGCTTCATTATCTGAAACCACTAACCAATGATAAAATTCTTTAGAAAAATTAGACAAGAATTAATCTCTGAAAATAAATTCAGTAAGTATTTGATTTACGCAATCGGAGAAATAATACTTGTCGTTATAGGAATATTGATTGCATTGGGAATAAATAATTGGAATGAAGGGAATAAAAAAGACACTGAGGAAAGAGAGTACTTGACTAATTTATTAGCTGAATTTGAAACAAATCAAGAAGAATTAAAAAGAATTAATGCATACCATAGATTCGTAAAATTAAAGACAAAAGAACTATCAGACTTAATAAATCCTAATCCGAAAGATATTTCTCCAAGCAAACTTGATACTTTGATGTGGGCAGTGGCTTTTATACCCGAATTTAAAGCTCTTAACTCAATGATATCTTCAGAAAAACTTGAATTGATTAATGATTATCAACTCAAAAATGAAATAGCAAACTGGAGATTAACTTACGAATTGTATAGCTACAGTTTAAAGATAACTTATAACCAATTTAATAGTCATATTTATCCATTTATGACAAAAAATTATCAATTAAAAAATTTCAAACACTCTCTATTACAGGGTGACGAAAGCTATTTTTCAGTTAATCAAAAATCAATTTTGTCAAACCCTGTTTTTGAGAATCAAGTTAAATTGAGGAATATAAATGCAGAAATGATTTATGAACGGGCGACAAAATTAATTGATATTCAAGAAAGTATAATTAATGATATTGAACGGAAATTAGAAAAATAAAAAATAACGAAAGCACAACAACAGCTATAGCCCATCGCCGGCCAAGGATGGGTAATTTTTCCTACATTAGAGATTATTAATTATACCTGGAAAGGTCTGGGCATTGAGGCGCCGGGCCATAGCCTGGACCGTTGTGCTTCATTATGACCAACCAATAACCAATGATAAAATTCTTTAGAAAAATTAGACAAAAACTACTCTCTGAAAATAAATTCAGTAAATATCTGATTTATGCAGTCGGAGAAATAGTTCTTGTGGTTATTGGAATTTTGATTGCACTTCAAATCAATAATTGGAACGAAATAAGAAAAAACACAGAAAGGGAAAATAAATATTTATCAAACCTTAATAAAGAAATTATCAATGATTCTCTGTCCCTTGAAAGAGGCTGGTTTAATAATCGGCAAAAAAAAATTAAGAGTTTAGAACTGGCTAGAAGCTATGTGATGGGAAATTATAGTCCAATAGATACACTTCAATTTATAAATATTGTTGGTTTTGGTGGAATAAATAGTAGAGCATCTTTTATAGGTTCTTCTCGTACCTATAGTGAATTGGTCAGTACAGGAAATTTAAGTTCAATATCCAATGACAGCATACGAGAATTAATTGTAGAATATTATGCTGGTAAGGATTTTTTAAAGGAATATTTGAGTAATATAAGAAGTGATTATGCCACCTATGTGAATGGAATTAAAGTGTATAATTCAAATTATCCGGATAGCATTAATACAATTGAAATTCCAAGAATTTTAAGAAAATTAAAAACCGATGAATTTCATAGCTTAATTAACCAAGAACTAACTTACACTTATTCTATTGAAAGGCAACTTCAATCTAGTAAGAGAAGAGCATATATACTTAATAAGAGAATAGAACAATTCTTAAGGAATAAATAACGAAAGCACAACAATGGGTATAGTGCATAGCACCCTTCGGGATGCTACGACACCATACACGGGCCGTTAGCAGTAATTTAAACCAAGACTATGAAAAACCTTTTGATTCTATTTTTAATTACTGCTTGCATTTCCTGTAAGAATTCGACTGATAATAAAGCTGAAACAAGTCCAATTGGTTTAGAAAAACTTCAGGCAAAAATAGATTCACTCTTTAATTCCGAAATCGGAGAAAATGAACCTGGTGCTGCAATTGCAATTTCATATGGTCAAGAATTAATTTTCGGTAAAGGCTACGGATTAAGAGATTTAGAAAAAAAGGAACCTATTACTCTCAATACTAATATGAGAATGGCCTCAGTTAGTAAGCAATTTACAGCGCTATGCATATTAAGCCTTATAGATAAAGATTTACTTTCTTTAAATGATACTATAAGTAAATTTTGGGACTTTCCTGTTTTCAAGGATATTACGGTTGAACATTTACTTAATCACACCTCTGGACTGGCAGATTACGAAGAACCCTATTTCTTAGAGAGATGGGATAAATCAAAGATTGTCGAAAATAAAGATATTTTAAAATGGCTTGAGACTAATCCCAAACCATTGTTTGAGCCTGGAAATGGTTGGGAATATTCAAATACTGCATATCTGGTTTTAGCTCTGTTGGTAGAAAAAGTAAGTGGGCAAGAATTTTCATCCTTTGCCAAGGAAAACATTTTCAACAAAGCAGGCATGGAAAATACTAATTTTTACAACCTCGCCAAGCCTATTGAAATTAAAGAAAGAGCATATTGCTATGAAAAGGATAGTCTTGGAAATTGGGGAAAAGTAGATGGTTTTTTTATGAATGGTATTTTAGGAGATGGTGCAGTTTACACCAGTGTTAATGATTACTTGGAATATGATAAAACATTGCGAAACGAAGAATTACTTTCGAAAAAGGCACATGAATTAATTTTTAAACCGAGTTCTAACATTGATGGAGAATGGCCTAATACGGGGCACGAGATGATTGACCTCTATCCCTTCTTTAAAAATAAAGAAATAGGATATGGCATGGCTTGGATTGTTACAGACGACATGGCGACTCATAGAGGAAGTTGGTATGGCACGAGAACAATGGTTGTAAGAAGATTAGATGAACCCCTAACTATTATTCTATTTTTAAATTCAAATTCCGATAAGCGAGAAAATCTAATGATAGAAACATATGAATTGGTAAATGATTATTTAAAAACTACTGCTAACAATGGTTATAAGTAATTGCTTGTTCTCGCTTACTTCTGAAATTCCGAGAGGATTTTCAGTTTCGTGTTTACTTGCAAAGTTTAGTGCTAAACCACGCAGCTATTGATGGCCTATACAGTTGTACCACATAAAAATAGAAACATGAAATATTTATTTTACTTCGTCATTATTTGGATTGTTCTAGTGTATTCATGCAATGAAACCGAAAAAACATCAGATACCATTAACATTCAAGAGTTAAGTCAAGAACAGGTTGAACAAGAAGTCTGGGATGCCATTAAAGGTAGATTTATATCGTGGAAGGAAAACGATTTTGAAACTTATATGGCCTATCATCATCCCGATTGGAAGAAATGGGAGTCAAGAAAAAATGAATTGACAACAAAGGAAGGAATGGCCAAATTTTGGGAAATTATGAAGACGGAAGAAGAGTGTTTGGAAATGGAGGTTACCCCCATAGAAATTGAAATACTGGATAGTGGTAAATCAGCAATTGCTCACTACACACATACTGAAACATTCACTTATTACGGTGAGGATACGCCTGATGGACTAACAAAGGGAAATACTTTTAGAGGAACCTTACGATGGAGTGATTTTATGGTAAAGGAAAATGGTAAGTGGCTTGTAATTGGCGGACATCGGGATATGAGTATGCCAGAAGGAAAGTTGGTTCAAGTAAATGACTGAAAATAATCCGTGTTACAAAAAGATGTATAGTGCTTACCCTTCGGGATATGCATTCAAAAAATAGAAAATATTTTTTACTCAATACTCAACGTTGCCAACACGGGTAAATGATCCGAGATATGTTTGTTGTTTTCCATTCGGTCATCAATATGGAGGTAGCGTTGCACCTCTAAATTTTCCACAAAAATATAGTCAATACGCCGGTCCAAGACCATATCCGGGTCAAAGCCGTTAAAGGTACCTGTAGGGCCATAAAAAGGCGCTTGGGTGGCTTGCTGCCCGTCCGTAAGCTCCCGTTGCATTAATTGTATGGGTTCGGAGTCCGGCTCCAAATTAAAATCCCCCGTCACCACCACGGGCAAGTTTTGGGTATTGACCGCCTTGATCTTTTGTAAGATGAGGTTCACGCTCTGCTTTCGGGCTTCGGTGCCTACATGGTCAAAATGGGTATTGAATACATAGAGTTCCTTCCCGCTTTGTATGTCCTTGAACCTTCCGTAAGTACAGATACGCTCCAAGGCGGCATCCCAACCTTTAGAAACTTTTTCCGGGGTGGGGGAGAGCCAAAAGGTATTGGTGCTTATCAGTTCAAAATGTTGACTATTGTACAAAATAGGGGAGTACTCGCCCTTTTGTTTGCCATCGTCCCGGCCTACGCCAATATAACTGTAATCCGGTAGGTGCTCGTCCAGATAGTCCAACTGGTTAAGCAAAACCTCCTGCATGCCTACAAATTGGGGGCCATAGTGTTGCACAAGCCGCACCATAGCCTCCTTTCTAAAATTCCAGTTGTTTACGGTATCGTTGACGTTGTCATACTTGATGTTGTAGGACATCACTTTGAATTCCTGTGCCTGTCCAACTACAGCCATACATACCGTAAAAACCACAAAAAATACATTTCTCATCATGATCGCAAGACTAATCTGTTTTGTATTTGTTGAACCAGGCCAATACCGAGGCAATTTTGGCGACCAAATTGCTGGGCCGGTTCGCAATGCCATGTCCGGAACCGGGAATACGTACCATGGCGGTTTCAACACCTTCCAACTTTAATGCCGTATAGAATTGCTCCGATTCCGCAATAGGGGTTCTATAGTCTTCCTCTCCCGTCAGCAACATGGTTGGGGTGGTCACATTCCCGACATAATTTAGCGGTGAGCGTCTAAAATAGTTTTCCGGGTCTTCCCAAGGTTTCTTCCCGAACCAGTATTTTGAGAAGAAAGCAGGACTGTCCGCATAGAGTACAAAACTCGTCCAGTTGATGACGGGCTTGGCTACCACGGCGGCCTTAAAGCGGTCCGTTTTGCCCACGATCCACGCCGTCAATACGCCGCCACCGCTACCACCGGTCACAAACAGGTTATTGGTATCCACATAGCCTTTGGCGATAACAGCGTCCACACCGCTCATTAAATCCTCATAATCATGGTTGGGATAATCGTGGTGGATGAGGTTCCCAAATTCCGCCCCGTAACTGGTACTCCCACGCGGATTAGAATACAACACCACGTAGCCTGCTGCGGCATAGGCCTGAATCTCGGCACTATAGACGGAACCATAGCTTTGGAAGGGTCCACCATGTATTTCTAGGATAAAGGGATATTTTTTGTTCGGGTCAAAGTTGGGTGGGGTTACGATCCACCCTTGAATTTTTCGGTCATCGAAGGAGGAGTTCCACCAGATTTCCTCCACTTCGCCCACATTGCGGAAGGAAAATAAATCATCGTTCAAATAGGTAAGCCGTTTTGTTCCTTTTTTATCGGCTACGGCCAAATCGGACGGGTGTTGCGTACCGCCCAAGGTATAGGCAAAGGTACCTTTGTTGGACACGGTAAAGTCGGCCTGATTATAAGGTCTTCCCAAGGAGAGTCCCCCAAGGCCTTCGGCGATGGTGGTGACTTTGCCATCCAACGTGATGTGTCCAATTTTGGAATCTCCTTCGGAATCATACTGAAAATACAGCCCTTTTCCGTCCGCTGCCCATTGTACATTGCCAATGTCCCGGTCAAAATCCGCCGAAAGCAAACGGGAATTGCTACCATCAGTATTCATTACGTACAATTGGGTCAATTCATAGCCTTGAAAGGTATCGTCGTTCCCCGTATAGGCAATCAGTGAACCGTCTGGAGAAAGGGTAGGGGAACCATCTGGACCAAAACGGTCTGTGAGCGCGGTTATGCTATTATCGCTAAGGTCTAATTTATAGACCTCAGAGTTGGCCGGTTCAAAGGCTTCTTCGGGGTGGAAATTGGCCGAGAAATACAGGCTTTTGCCATCCTTGGACCATACCGGTGCACCATGATCAAATTCGGAGGAGGTCAACTGCTTTGGGGTACCGCCGTTGATGGACAGCGTAAACAGTTGGTCGTTGCCTGCTTTTAAATAGCCCTGACCGTCGCCCCGATAGTTCATTTTATCGATATATGTTGGTGGGGTGTTCCATTTGGCACCTTCCGGTTTTGAGGGCATTTTAATGAGGGATGCGTCCGTTGCAGGCACGAACATGTTAAAAGCTACAAAGCGGTCATCGTGCGACCAGCTTACCGCTCCGGGCGCTTTTGGCGTATTGGTCAACGGGGCCGTTTCCTTGGTATCCAGCCACATGAGGTAGAGTTTCATCTTGTCATCGGCCCTATTCGATTTGAAGATGATCTTTTTACCGTCGTGCGACCAACGGGGATAGTAATCGTTCTGGTTCCCTGTAGTCAACGGTCGGTTTTGGCTGCCGTCAAAATTCACGATCCAAAGGTTGGACAGGTTTTTATCGGTCATGATATCCTTAAAGTTGCGCACATAGATGATTTTAGAGCCATCGGGCGATATCTGCGGGTCCGAAACAAACTCATATTCAAAGATATCCGTGAGTTCGAGGTTGGTTTTGGTCTGCGCCGATACGGTCGTTACACAGAGGAGAAAGGCGATTACGCCGATGCAATTTTTCATAGTGTCGTTCTCATTTAGTTTAAAGCCTCAATGTAAGGATTTCATAGTGAAAAGTTTTAAGGGACTGGTTATAAGTTTTAACTGAAAAACTAAAAGTGAAAAATAAAAAGTGTTTTTTTGCTAACTGCTAACTGCTAACTGCTAACTGCTAACTGCTAACTGCTAACTGCTA